>NZ_JASHIC010000076.1 GCF_030056705.1 Flectobacillus longus | reverse complement strand
TCACATCTTGAGGCTCCTACTACATTATTAGCATTTGGTGCACTTGGAATTGGGTTAACCGTTCCTATCACTGCTTGACGGGTTCCTGTTGCTGTTTCACAATTTGTAGTGTTATCTCTACATGCTACATAATAGGTTGTCGTTGCTGTGATGCTTGGTGCATAGCTTGTACCTGTTGTCAATGCAGTTGTTGATGTTTGACTTGCATACCATTGTACTGTTTGTCCTGATGTACAAGTTGCACTTAAGTTTACTACGCCACTGCCACAGACTGCGCCATTCGTTACATTTCCTGAACTTGGGGCACTTGGTATTGGATTAACCGTTCCTACTACTGCTTGACGTGAGTTCGTTGCTGTCTCGCAAGTCGTAGTATTATCTTTACAACCTACATAATAAGTTGTCGTTGCTGCTATACTTGGTGCATAACTTGTACCTGTCGACAATACACTTGTCGAGCTTTGACTTGCATACCATTGTACCGTTTCTCCTGCTCCACAAGTAGCTCCTAAGGTCAATACGCCACTACCACATCTTGAGTTGTT
>NZ_JASHIC010000075.1 GCF_030056705.1 Flectobacillus longus | reverse complement strand
TAACTTGTACCTGTCGACAATACACTTGTCGAGCTTTGACTTGCATACCATTGTACCGTTTCTCCTGCTCCACAAGTAGCTCCTAAGGTCAATACGCCACTACCACATCTTGAGTTGTTTGTGACATTACTCGGACTTGGTGCTGGTGGTATTGGGTTTACTGTTCCTATTACTGCTTGACGTGAGTTCGTCGCTGTTTCACAAGTCGTAGTGTTATCCTTACAACCTACATAATAAGTAGTCGTTGCTGTGATACTTGGTGCGTAGCTTGTGCCTGTTGTCAACACACTTGTTGATGTTTGACTTGCATACCATTGTACCGTTTGTCCTGATGAACATACTGCACTTAAGTTTACTACTCCACTGCCACATACTGCTCCACCTTGTACACTTGATGAGCTTGGTGCTGGTAGGTTTGGATTTACTGTTCCTATTACACTTTGACGGGTTCCTCCTGTCGTTTCACAAGTTGTTGTATTGTCTTTACAGCCTACATAATAGGTTGTCGTTGCTGTCAAACTTGGACTGTAGCTTGTGCCTGTTGTCAATACACTTGTTGAACTTTGACTTGAATACCATTG
>NZ_JASHIC010000074.1 GCF_030056705.1 Flectobacillus longus | reverse complement strand
TTGTCCTTGCCTAAAATAGGTTGCCCTCAAAAAGCAACAAATAATGGCAACTTCAAAATCTAAAACTGGGAAAAGTACAAAATACGAGATTCGTCAAAGTCGTATTTTCAGTGAGTCATTCAAACGAGAAAAAGTCGAAGACATTCTCAACAAAAGGATTAGTATTATCGAATTTTGTAAATTGTGGGATGTAAGTAGCACAAGTGTTTATCGCTGGATTTACCAGTATTCTCCTCACTACAAAAAAGGAACTAAGATGATTGTACAACAAGATTCCGAAGCGGCTAAAACCCTGGAGCTACTCAAAAAAGTAGCTGAACTTGAGCGTATCCTTGGGCAAAAACAAATGGAAATTGACTATCAGTCTAAGCTCATTGAAATTGCCTCAAAGGAACTCGACATCGACCTAAAAAAAAGTTTCAAACCGACACTTTAGAGTACTTTCGCCAAAATATTACCCAACATTCTTACCAAATGAAGCACTTATATGCGCTCTGTGGTATTTCCAAACAAGCACATTATCGAATGCTCCGTAGAATAGAAGAATGGAAGGTAAAAGAAAGTTTTTATGTGGGCTTGATGCTCCAAATTAGGGAGATTCACCC
>NZ_JASHIC010000073.1 GCF_030056705.1 Flectobacillus longus | reverse complement strand
TAAGCACAGTGATAACTAGAACAGGAGGGGATGCGAGTGGAGTAGTAACATTTGCACCAACAACTGGAATAATGAGCTACACCCCAGCTTCGAGTGAGCCGGGCAATAGTGTAACAGTGATTTATCAGGTATGTAATACATTGGTGACTCCACAAGTATGTGCTAGTGCGACAGTGACGATTACTGTACCATTGGCTGGCGATGCAGATGGAGATGGAGACCCAGATAACACAGACCCATCAAAGAATGATGCTTGTGTATGGGGACCTAATCAAGTATTAGCCAGTACCTTATTGACATGGCGCAATGCAGACTGTGATGGCGACGGCGTAACGAACTATGCAGAAGCAACGGGAGCAGATGGAGACGCATCAACGACAGGAGATAACACAAATCCGACGAGTGCTTGTAGTTTGAACTTGAGTCAAGTGACGTTAGTAGCCACAAGTACAGGCGACTGTGATGGCGATGGTGTTATGGACAAAGATGAGATTAATGGTTTAGATGATAATCCATTGACGCTATCCGACAACACAAATCCCAACGATCCATGTAGTTATAACAAAGCCGACCAAGTAATTGGCAATGTAAACTCTGATTGGTTGACATTGGATTGTGATAAAGATGGTAATCCAAATAGTACTGA
>NZ_JASHIC010000072.1 GCF_030056705.1 Flectobacillus longus | reverse complement strand
TATTGGCGATAATTTGTTTTTGATGACATAATTGATGTAAGTTTTCCGAATCGAATCGCAACGGCGAACCGTCCTCCGTCTGCATTCATAAATAACCCATCCACTGAAATAGTAGCATCTTCTAATATCGTAGTGAGTTCTTCAAAAGTGTTCTCAATATTAAATAAATCATTATGATTACCAGAAACAGGCGTTGTCATAGCTAACACAAGTCCTTGTTTATCAGTCAAATAAAGAGCATTGGTTGTCTTTCGCTTCTTTCTGCCTTGATAGGCAACTTCTTCACCACCACGAATAGATGAGGTATGACTTCCATCCATATTTACCACTGAAAGGTCAAATGAAGACTTGTATTTTTTCAATAGTTCTATCCAGCATTTTTGCCAAACTCCCTCTTTGCACCATCGACGATAATGACCAAAAACAGTTTTATAATGGAGGACATGAGTACTGAATAAACTCTCGACAGGTAATAGATGCCATTGAATACCCGTTTTGAGCTTGTAGAGAATACAGTTAATTATTTCACAAGTCGGTACTTGGGGCTTAAAACCTCGTTTTCTTAGAGGTAAATGGCAAATTATTTCTGATTCTATTATATCTTTGCTGAGTACGTAGTACATAAAAAGGTTGCTTTGGTATGGTTCGCAAAACAAATATCA
>NZ_JASHIC010000071.1 GCF_030056705.1 Flectobacillus longus | reverse complement strand
GAAGTCATCTTGACTTTTGGTAGAATTGCTTAAAAATAAAAAAGGTTGTTGATATTTGTTTTGCGAACCATACCAAAGCAACCTTTTTATGTACTACGTACTCAGCAAAGATATAATAGAATCAGAAATAATTTGTCATTTACCTGTAAGAAAACGAGGTTTTAAGCCCCAAGCACCGACTTGTGAAATCATTAATTGTATTCTTTATAAGCTGAAGACGGGTATCCAATGGCATTTATTACCAGTCGAGAGTTTATTCAGTAATCATGTTCTTCACTATAAGACTGTTTTTGGGCATTATCGTCGTTGGTGTAAGGAAGGTATTTGGAAAAAGTGTTGGATAGAACTTTTGACAAAATACAAGTCTTCTTTCGACCTTTCAATGGTAAATTTAGATGGAAGTCATTCGTCATGTATTCGTGGTGGCGAAGAAGTTGCTTATCAAGGACGAAAAAAACGTAAAACCACTAACGCTCTTTACTTAACTGATAAACAGGGACTTGTATTGGCCATGTCAACACCAGTTTCAGGTAATCACAATGATTTATTCAACATAGAGCAGACATTTGAAGAACTTACTACCATGTTAGAGGATGCTACTATTTCAGTGGATGGGTTATTTATGAATGCAGACGGAGGACGGTTCGCCGTTGCGATTCGATTCGGAAAACTTACATCAATTATGTCATCAAAAACAAATTATCGCCAATA
>NZ_JASHIC010000070.1 GCF_030056705.1 Flectobacillus longus | reverse complement strand
TGTCCTTTCCTAAAATAGGTTGCCCTGAGTTTTAAACAAGTTAAAGTAATCAAAATTGTAAAATAGCTTGATTTGGATTTGTATTTTTTGAATAATCGCATGTCCAAATCGATAAATTAGGTTTTTTTTCATTGTTTAGTTCTTTGATGTACTGTTCAAACGCAAAAGGTGTTAGTCCTTTCAGGGCTGCGTGTGGTCTTTGATGGTTGTAAGTGTGAATTGCTTTTTTAAGCTCATTATCTAATTCGTCAAAATTTGTAATATTTCTATAGATTAGATATTGATTTTTAATAGTTCCATTCACTCGCTCGATATGTGCATTCTCATAGACATTGCACATACTAATACTAATTTCAGCTTCGTTCAAAAGGCTGACATAAGCTTGGCTAATGTATTGACTTCCTCTATCTGAATGATGAATAAGTTGATGTTTAAACTTCTTCTGTTTACGAGTTTTCAATGCCATTTTCAAAGCAATGATATTGTTTTCTGCTCTCATATTATCCGCAAGAGAATATCCAACGATAAAACGAGAGTAAACATCTAACACAAAAACGATGTAGTAAAACCGATCATTTACTTTAAAATAGGTAATGTCACTCGTCCAGAGTTGGTTAATGTTGGTGAGGACTTTATCAACCAAAAGGTTTTTATAACGACTGTAAGGACTTGAAAAAGTAGTCCTACAGAGGTTTCTATAGGCTTTTACTCTAAAGCCATAGTAGAGTCCGATGCTAATAAAGGCATCTCGTCCGATTCCTTCTGGTCGATAATAGTCATACATGGTTCTCAGACCCATAGC
>NZ_JASHIC010000069.1 GCF_030056705.1 Flectobacillus longus | reverse complement strand
AGATAGTTATAGATCTTTGTTAAATCGCTTCGACACAACGATTTCAAGTTGGATGGGGTTTAACTTTATAGCATTCATTATCATGGCAATTAAGAAAATTAAAAAGTCAAGATGACTTCTCTATATTACGGATAATTCACGTTCAAGTTTTAGACTACTTCTGATACCATTGAGATAGCCTTACAAGTAAAGTTTCAAGAATATCTGATGCTCAAAAGCTGGTCTGCCTTCTGTTTTAATAGTTTGTGGAGAGAATTGTAGTTTCTCCATTAGGAGTTTATCAACAAAAGCATCTAGAAACCGCACGGGATTATCGCAAGCAATAGCATCTTCGAGAGAAGAAAAATGAAATTGAAAACGGTCTTTTTTAGGAGCTATGGGCATCTGGTGAAGAAGATTTATTAGACCTGAAAATACCATTTTTTTAGCATATCTCAAAGATTTGGGAGAGTTAGCTTTTTCACAGCCTGACGGTTAGTAGCTATAAGAAGTTGGCGATTTCGAAGCACAAAACTGTCTGCCAGCACTGAACTTGATACGAAGCACAAAACTTCATTTAGCCACTGAACCGCCAATTTCTTGTAGGTGCTGTTACAGGGCGTTTTTCTTTCTATCACGCTATTGTTCCGATTCATTGTCTGCGTATAAAATGTCTTTCGGCAAAAGGTCGTTCTGTAAATATTTAATTTCCGCTTTTGTCCAAAAGTTAATGTTCATTAGTCCCATTGTTCCGTTGTCAAACTGTTGTAAGCTTCCCCAAAAATAGTACGGATTAAAAGTTTAAAAAGTGTGATATTTTTTAACTTTAGGTAAGTATTATGAAAAGCAGCAAATTTAGTCCGACCGAAATTGCAAAGATTCTT
>NZ_JASHIC010000068.1 GCF_030056705.1 Flectobacillus longus | reverse complement strand
AGAAAAAAAGCTCTAAAGCCTTGTGTCAAGCGAGCACTTGTGCGAGAGTTGAAAGAACTCTATCCAAGAGGCATTAGCAAGGCATGCCGTATCTTCAAAACGAGCCGAAGCAGTTTAAGGTATCAATCCGTTAAGAACGATCAAGTGTTAATGGATGAATTATCACAATTGAGTAAGGATCATCCTCGTGAAGGCTTTTGGAAGTTTTACCACCGTATGCGCAATGCGGGTCATATCTTCAATCATAAGCGAGTGCATCGGGTGTATGTTCATATGGGTCTTTCTATTCGTAGAAAGGCTAAAAAACGTCTTGTGGCTAGAGTAAAAGAGCCCTTAGAAGTTCCCCAAAGCTTTACTCAAACTTGGAGCATAGACTTCATGAGTGATGTTTTGAGCAATGGGCGTTCATTCCGAAGCTTTAACGTGATAGATGATTACAATCGAGAAGTACTTTTCATAGAGACAGACTACTCGCTCAAGAGTAGTAGGGTAATTTATATTCTTCGCCATTTGGTGAACAAATATGGTAAGCCCACTAAGATTCGAATGGATAATGGACCAGAATTTGTAGCAAAGCTAGCGCAAGAATGGAGTCAGATGAATGACATCGTTTTTCACTATATTCAACCAGGGAAACCAACGCAAAATGCCTACATTGAGCGATTCAATCAAACTTACCGCAGACATGTATTAGATGCTTATGCTTTTGATTCTTTGGAGGAAGTTCGCCAAGAAACAGATCTATGGATGAGGGATTATAATTTCGTTCGCCCGCATGTCTCTCTAGGTGGAATGAGCCCAGTAGATTATAGAATGAAAAAACAGAACACCCTTCTTGGGCTTCGTTCCGCTACGCTACACTCAGCCCAAGAAGGGTCTAAAACATAATCAAAGTAGACAGATTATGTATATTTTTAAACTGTACTAAAAATGGGAAGCCGACA
>NZ_JASHIC010000067.1 GCF_030056705.1 Flectobacillus longus | reverse complement strand
TAGACATTATCACGGTTTCAGAAGTATCATAAAAAAAGGCTTGAATTTTTTAGATTTGTAGTTGCAAAACCAAACAAACTAAAAAAGACGAGCCATGAACAAAATTAACACATTAACTACACTTAATCATAGAGAATACACACATTTATATTCAGTTTTTTGTCCTCTTATGGAGGAGCGAGTTAGCAACTATACCCTCAAAGGGACTTTACGCAAGTACAGACAAGTTAAAGAATCTAAGTTAAGTAGCCTTTATGGGAATGAAGCCAAACTAAAGTTCATTTTGCAATACTTAAAGCAAAACCCTAGTCAATCTTTTATGGCAGCGTATTCTGGGATATGCCAGTCAAAAGTAAGTGAATGGATCAAGTATCTCTTGGTGGTTTTACATGAAACCTTAGATCGTTTAAACTTTCTAGCTCAGCGTCAGGGTAGTTTCACTATTAATGAAAACTTAGATTATATTTTATGTGATGTCACTGAAAGACAGGTTAGTAGAAGTACAGACTATGAACTTCAAAAAGAGTTTTATAGTGGAAAAAAGAAGACACATACTGTAAAAAACTTAGTATTTTCAGATTCCAAGACTTATATCCATTATCTTGGAGAAACCTACGAAGGAAGTCTGCATGATAAAACCTTATGGGATGAAATATGTCTTAAACCTTCCTCTGTAACGATAATAGCTGACTTAGGATTTTTAGGAGTTGATAAAGAGAATGAAAATGTTATTATACCATATAAAAGCTCAAAACACCACCCATTAACCACCCTTCAGAAGCAAATTAACAAAGCAATTGCCCAAGTAAGAGTCAGAGTAGAGCATGCTTTTGCAGGGGTAAAAAGATTAAGAGTCGTCAAGGAGAAAATACGCCTAAGAACCAGTCAAATCCTAGATCGAATCATGGATATTGCTGTTGGATTACATAATCTTAGAGTTACTTTCAGAACAATAAATAATAAACCGTGATAAAGTTTA
>NZ_JASHIC010000066.1 GCF_030056705.1 Flectobacillus longus | reverse complement strand
GGACAAACGGTGCAATGGTATGCAAGTCAAACATCAACAAGTGTATTGACAACAGGCACAAGTTATGCACCAAGTATCACAGCAACGACTACTTATTATGTAGGTTGTAAGGATAACACTACGACTTGTGAAACAGCGATGAACTCACGTCAAGCAGTAATAGGTACGGTTAATCCAATCCCAAGTTCACCAAGTGCAGGTAATGTATCAGGTGGCGCAGTATGTGGAAGCGGCGTAGTAAACTTAAGTGCCACATGTTCGACAGGACAAACAGTACAATGGTATGCAAGCCAGAGTTCGACAACAGTGTTGACAACAGGTACAAGTTATGTACCAAGTATAGCAGCGACGACGACTTATTATGTAGGTTGTAAAGATAATACTACGACTTGTGAGACGGCAACGAACTCACGTCAAGCAGTAGTAGGGACAGTAAACCCAATCCCAAGTGCACCAAGTTCAAGTAATGTAACGAATGGTGCAGTATGTGGTAGTGGTGTAGTGAATTTGACAGCAACATGCTCTACAGGTCAAACAGTACAATGGTATGCAAGTCAAACATCAACAACTGCATTGACAACAGGTACAAGCTATGCACCAAGTATCACTGCAACGACAACCTACTATGTAGCATGTAGAGATAACACAACGAATTGTGAAACAGCAACAGGAACACGTCAAGGAATAATCGGAACAGTTAACCCAATTCCAAGTGCACCAAGTTCAAGTAATGTAGTAGGCGCCTCAAGATGTGAAGCTGGTGTGGTTACCTTGACAGCAACTTGTACAACAGGACAAACGGTGCAATGGTATGCAAGTCAGAGTTCAACAAGTGTGTTGACAACAGGTACAAGTTATGCTCCAAGTTTGACATCAACGACAACCTATTATGTAGGTTGTAAAGACAATACAACAACTTGTGAGACAACCGCAGGAACCCGTCAAAGTGTAGTAGGTACAGTAAATCCAAACCTACCAGCACCAAGTTCATCAAGTGTACAAGGTGGAGCAGTATGTGGTAGTGGTGTAGTAAACTTAAGTGCAGTATGTTCATCAGGACAAACGGTACAATGGTATGCAAGTCAAAGCTCAACAAGTGTGTTGACAACAGGCACAAGCTACGCACCAAGTATCACAGCAACGACTACTTATTATGTAGGTTGTAAGGATAACACTACGACTTGTGAAACAGCGACGAACTCACGTCA
>NZ_JASHIC010000065.1 GCF_030056705.1 Flectobacillus longus | reverse complement strand
TTGTAGATTTACGCTTACAAAATAATATTTGGTAATGAGGGAGTTAAACCGATCACTCAATGGTAGATAGATACTGAAGTGATGTTTGGTTACTCCTTCATGACAAATGCTCATAACGGACAGTTCATTGGGTTTTAGCCCGTCTCACAATGTTGTTTATAGGCATTTAAAAGTTTTACTTTTCCCTTTTTATCTATGAGTACTTATCTTGGAATCGACGTTAGTAGTGACTTTATTCACATTGCTTATCAAGTTGAAAAGGATTGGGTTTGTAGCAAAGTTGAAAACGAACTCAAATCCATTGACGAGTGGATAAGCACCATGCCAGACGATATTCATGCCATCTTTGAATACACTGGTACCTACTCCCATCGTCTAGCCTATAGCTTGTCTTTGCGAGAAAGAACTTTCAGTATTATTACTCCTTCTCAAAGTAAAGGCTTTGCAGCATCGTTGAAAAACAAGGCAAAAACAGACTCGCTGGATGCTAAAGTACTGGCACTTTATGGTTCAAAAATGCAACCTGAGCCTACCATTTTGATCGATGAAACACTTCATCAAAAAAAGCAAACTTATAAGTATTACAATGACTTAATAACTCAAAAACAGGCACTTAGCAATAAGATTCATGCGCTGTCATTCGACCCAAGAGCTGCTAAAAAAGTCGTGGATAGCTTAGGTGTTCTCAATAAAGTCTACGAGCAACAAATCGAAGAGTTTCAAGAGCAACTCTTTGATTTGAATGATGATGAGTTTAAACAACTCAAAGAGAAACTCATGCAGATCAAAGGCATTGGTGAAAAGGCTGCAACAGGAATTATCATCCAAACCAATGGGCTCAAAAACTTTCACTCTGCCAAAGCGCTTGCTGCATTTCTAGGACTTGTACCGACTACTAAACAATCTGGAACTTCCCTAAAAAGCAGAGGTAGATTGGTCAATACAGCTTGTAAACAACTCAGGTCTATCCTCTTTTGTGCTGCTCAATCAGCAGCTAGGTTTAACGTAGATTGTAAGGAACTTTACTCAAGATTACTGGCTAAAGGTAAATCCAAGAAAGCCGCTAAAATGGCAGTTGCACACAAACTCATTAGACAAGCTTTCGCTATCGTCAAAAACAATACTGTGTTTCAGAATGATTTTCAGGCAAATAAAATTGCGCTCACAAAATAATATTTGCCTGAAAGTTTGATTTTTAATACAGTTCATCAC
>NZ_JASHIC010000064.1 GCF_030056705.1 Flectobacillus longus | reverse complement strand
TGTCTAGTCCTGAAAAAAGTTGACAAGGATTAGATTATAAAATTTGATTAATATTAGCCTCGGAAGGACTTACTTTCGAGGTTTTTTTCTTCCATTTTATTAATGGTATTTCTTTTTGCCTATGAGCTTTATTAGGTGTTAGCATTTGACAGCTCATATGGGGTCTTATATCATTATAAATTTCAATAGATTCTTTTATGACGTTGAATGCTTCTTGATGATTTTTGAATCCATCTATTATTAAAAACTCATATTTTAAGATACCATTTACTCTTTCGGCTATTGCATTTTCATATGGGTCTCCATTTTCTGTCATACTAATTTGCACTTTATTTTCATGTAATTTTTTGATATAATCAGCCGAACAATATTGCAACCCTCTATCAGAATGGTGCATCAATTGATGATTATATTTTCTGTTTTTCAATGCAGATTCTAGAGCATTTAAAGGTCCTTGGCTTGTTAGATTATCCAAGAGTTGATAACCCATAATCTTTTTCGAATAAGCATCTGTAATCAAACTCAAATACTGATGTCCAGTGTCTGTTTTGATATAGGTAATGTCACTTACCCATAGCTGTTCTGGTGCGGTAACTGTGAGATTCTTCGCAATATTAGGGTATTTTTTCATCCAATGCGTTGAATCTGTTGTTTTTACATAACTCCTTTTAGGCTTAATAAGCAGATGTTCAGCCTTCAATAGCTTAAATAATACATCTCTCCCCATACTGATATTTAACGCTTTAAAGTCTTCTTTTAATAAAAAATAAAGTTTACGAGTGCCTATTCTAGGCATCGAACACCTTATTCGCATTACCATATCTCGCACTTGTATCAACTCTGTATTGCGTTTTAATCTACTACTTTTAGCTTTGTAATACGACTGTCTGCTAAACCCAAACAATTCACTTACCCCTTTAATTCCTATTAAGGGTGCTTTGGCTTTTTTGATTGTTTGGGTAAATACTTTTTTCTGATTTCTGTCTTAAATAATTCATCTGCTATATCAATAGCTACATTTAAAACATGAACTTTTTCCTTCTCTTTAGCTAGTAAAACTTCAAGCTCTTTTATCTTTTGTTCGGGCGTTTTTTCAATAGACATCGTTGAGGGGTGTTTCCATTTATGGGCTGACCAATCTAAGATACTATGCTTTCGCAACCAAACCAAAACGGTGCTTCTACCTTGAATACCATATTTCCGCTGAGCTTGTTTATAACTCAACTCGCCTTTTTCTACTTCTGCAATAACTTGTAATTTAAAAGCCATACTGTAATCTCGTTGACTACGCTTCTGTTTCGCTTTTGAACTTGTTTCCATTTAATAAGTCGGTTGGATGACAACCTATTTCAGGACTAGACA
>NZ_JASHIC010000063.1 GCF_030056705.1 Flectobacillus longus | reverse complement strand
ATTTAACCGCTTCCCGTTGTTTGGGAGTGCAAAATTAGTAGCTTTATTCTTAACTTCCAAATGTTTTTGAAAATATTTTTTGAAATTTATTTTCGCAACTCTCAACTTCTTTTCTTCGCCACAACTCCTTTCTCGTCGTTTGGGAGTGCAAAATTCCCACTTTATTCCCAACCTTCCAAATCTTTTTGACACTATTTTTAAAAGTTTTTTATAAGTCGTTGATTTGTAGATTTATACTATTGAAAGTTTTTTACCTAGTATTAAACACTCAAATGATTTAACCCAAATAGAAC
The DNA here is from genome assembly GCF_030056705.1 of Flectobacillus longus. Classification (GTDB taxonomy): domain Bacteria; phylum Bacteroidota; class Bacteroidia; order Cytophagales; family Spirosomataceae; genus Flectobacillus; species Flectobacillus longus. The sequence continues at coordinate 2,430 of NZ_JASHIC010000063.1, read as the reverse complement.
TTCTTTAGGTGCAAAAAGAACTGACAATAATACAAATTAAAAAATCCTCACCTTAATGAAAAAATGAGGATTTTAATTAAAATATTTACCTATATCCTTATTCAGCTAAGAATGGATACTTATAATCTGTCGGTGATACAAAGTTTTCTTTGATTGTTCGTGGTGAAACCCAACGTAAAAGGTTTAATGATGATCCTGCTTTGTCGTTCGTCCCTGAAGCAAAGTAGTATTTAATAAGAAAAATCTATAAATACTTAGTGGTCTTTTTCAATCTCTAAAATCAGGAAATCTATCTCAACATTTGAAATATTTATATATTTTAGACATTATTATTACTGATTCTTACTATTAATTATGAGTAAGACTTTAGTATTTACATCAAGACGAAAGTGTTTTTGAAGATATCTATTTGCAATTTCATTACATTAAATCGCATGTTCATAATATTAACTATAAATTTCTTTATATTAAACTTCAAAAAATTTTAATAATACCATAAAAAAACATAACTTTGTTTCAGGCTTAGATGAAGAGTATTTGAGCGCCTAACAAATAGTTCAACACTTTTAAAATACCCTACATTACATAGTGATGTAGGGTTCTTTTTATTATTCCTATCTTGATTACTAATAACAATGCAACAGCTTAGATTTTATATAAAATTTTAAATTATTCTTCATTTTGAGTCTGAAAATATCTCATCCAGGCAAACTCCGTCTAGCTCTATTGTTAATTAGTTCACTTAAATAATTGATTTTTTGCTATGGTATTAAATCTACCTTTAAGAAAAGGTAACTCTTTATAGATACCAGTAATATCTAAAGAGTTTAGGTTCTAAAATTTGATATTCAATTGCAAAACTCCTTAAAACGTGTATTAGAAGGGTACAATATTGAAGAGATATGGTTGGACAAATGAATTACTAAAAGCTCACTTCTAAATTTCACATAATTATTATTATAAACTCAGAATGTTTTTCATTTATCTGACTATACAATTCAGACTTATTATCTAACGAACGTTCACATATTATAGAATTTACCCCCAAACGAAAACTACTTTTAGATCTTAATTAGCTATTTTGATGCTAATTCAATGTTTTCATTATCAGTTAAGCAGTACACTTGTAGTCTGTTTGATTATGAAAATTTTACAGCATATTACCAGTAGAGACCTAACGCTTTGCATATAGAGGCTCGCCATCAGGAATTTTACCATGAACCGAATTTTTCGGGAGAACTTTAAAAAAAGAAACCTCCTTGTTTATTTTGTGAATCACGACAAACACAAACAAACAGGAGGTTTCTATGCATAAAGCATTTCTACAAAATAATGACATAAAATCTAGTAAGTCAAGACTCTCTCATTTACTTCTTCATAAACTTGATCTTTATCTTTCAGACGTTCAATTATCCTTAGATTCTGTTCTGGATAAGCGTTTAGTTCGCACTTTTTACGATTTAATAGTTGCCATTTTATTGCATCGACACAACTCTATGGGCTTATTGCTTAGCGAGTTAGGAGGATATGTTTGTGGTTTTGCACATGCTCCCGCTGGGACAAAGCGCATCAGTAATCTGTTACGCTCCCAAAAGTGGACATCTGCCATTATTGACAATTTTCTCTTTAATCAAACTCGAAAAAGGCTTGAATCATTAGTAAAACAAGGGAAACGCCCGCTAATGCTTTGGGATGATAGTCGGCTAGAAAAGGCTGAATCTTGGTTTTGGAGGGACTTTGTAGTGTAGAAAGCTCAAAAGCAAAACGACTAACAAGGATTAAAAAAGGCTACTATTCTCCCCCTAGTAAATGTATTTGTGTTCCTGGTTATCATTGGACAAGTACGTTGCTCTCAGCTTTGGGTGAATCTGTAAGTGTGTGTCAAATGAGTTGGTGGACTACCAGAGGTAAATACAAGGAATATGGTCGAAACATTATTTTTCGGATGCTAGAAAAACTACAAAAACAAGTAGGAAAAGGCATCCTACATGTGCTTGACCGTGGTTATGCTAATGAGTGGACCATCGAGTGGCGGCCGCCGCTGCGGTTTACGAACTTCGAACAAGATTTCCTAGTTCGATGGAAGAATACTTATCCACTCAACTAAAGGTAAAAAGCAAACCCATCTTCTAGCGCGCTCTTTTAAAGCCAGAAGTAAAAAAAATGTACTCGATTCTCAGAGAAAGATTCTCAAGAGTATTTCTATTGCTTGGGCTCAAGTACAACACCCTAGTTTTGAAGACATTAACTTATCTTTAGTAATAGTAAGAGATACCAAAAACTATCAGTCACCACTCTATTTATTAACCTTATTGCCTGTAGAATCAGCTAAGGAAGCTTGGGAAATATGTCATAGCTACATGCATCGATGGAATATAGATCGGATCGCCGAAGCGACAGGCGTTTAGATTCGCCAAAACTGAGCTAGCT
>NZ_JASHIC010000062.1 GCF_030056705.1 Flectobacillus longus | reverse complement strand
GACAAGCTTTCGCTATCGTCAAAAACAATACTGTGTTTCAGAATGATTTTCAGGCAAATAAAATTGCGCTCACAAAATAATATTTGCCTGAAAGTTTGATTTTTAATACAGTTCATCACGAATCACTAAATTTGTTAGTCTAGTAAAAACACTTAAACTCTTCTTTGCCAGTACTTAATCTTTTTACTTTTTCTAGAAATTAAAACTTTCTACTAATAACCTGAAAAATAAAGGGTTGCGAGACTAAGGCTAATTGAAAAATTGCCTGATAAGCGTAAAAAAATGTTTTCACAATCCATTTTTTAAGAGTATTTTTACTGTGTTAATACAAGAAACGCTTGGTTTTTATCATTATTTAATGATTTGTTAATACAAAACCAACCTCACAATTATTCAATCACAATTTGCGAAATGGCAACAGCAACTTTCACGCTCGAAAGAGATACTGAAATTTTTAACTTGATTAACCAAGAAGCACACCGCCAAGAATTTGGTATCGAATTGATTGCTTCTGAAAACTTCACATCTAAGCAAGTAATGGAAGCACAAGGCTCTGTGCTTACCAACAAATATGCAGAAGGTCTTCCAGGCAAACGTTACTATGGTGGTTGCGAAGTAGTTGACCAAATCGAAAATATCGCTATCGAACGTGCCAAAGCTCTTTTTGGTGCTACTTGGGCTAACGTGCAACCTCACTCTGGTGCACAGGCTAATGCAGCAGTATTTTTGTCTTTCTTGAACCCTGGCGACAAAATCCTAGGTTTCAACCTTGCACACGGAGGTCACCTTTCTCATGGTTCTCCAGTAAACTTTTCAGGTAAATACTTCCAACCATTCTTTTATGGTGTAGAAGAAGAAACAGGTTTGATCGACTGGGACAAAGTAGAAGCTACAGCCTTGAAAGAGCGTCCAAGATTGATTATCTGTGGTGCATCTGCGTATTCTCGTGACTGGGATTATGCTCGTTTGCGTAACATCGCTGACCAAGTAGGTGCTTTGTTGTTGGCAGATATTTCTCACCCTTCTGCTTTGATTGCAAAAGGTTTGTTGAATAACCCAATGCAACATTGCCATATCGTTTCTACAACAACACACAAAACGTTGCGTGGTCCTCGTGGTGGTTTGATTATGATGGGTCAGGATTTTGAAAACCCATTCGGTTTCAAAACATTGAAAGGTGATTTGAAAACAATGTCTGCTTGTTTAGACGGCGCTGTATTCCCAGGAACTCAAGGTGGTCCTTTAGAGCACGTAATCGCTGCTAAAGCTGTTGCTTTTGGCGAGGCTTTGTCAGATGACTTCCAAGTATATGCTGAACAAGTTCAGAAAAATGCTAAAGTAATGGCTCAGGCATTCTTAGACAAAGGTTACAAAATCATTTCGGGTGGTACAGACAACCACTTGATGTTGATTGACCTTCGTCCAAAAGGATTGACTGGTAAATTGGCTGAAAATACTTTGGTAAAAGCTGATATTACTATCAACAAAAATATGGTGCCATTCGATGACAAATCTCCATTTGTAACATCGGGTATGCGTGTAGGTACTGCTGCCATGACAACAAGAGGCATGAAAGAAGCTGAAATGTTGCACATTGTTGACCTTATCGATAGCGTATTGATGAACCATGACAATGAAACTTACATTGCTTCAGTAAAATCAGAAGTAAACAAATGGGTTGAGAACTTCCCACTTTACAAATAATTCTCTGATTTTGTCGATATGAAAAAACCCTGACACCTACAAAGGTTGTCAGGGTTTTTTGCTTTTTTCGTGTAACTTTGCGAATATGCACTTGATAAATTTCGTTGTCAAAAACGAAGTTATCAAGGAAGGAGCTTTCAAGATTTAGTTTTGTATAAAAAATACTTTACTCAATTTTTGACTCCATCTTGTTTGTTTTCCTGTAAGTAAAAGACTTTCAGGTATTTGCTCGATACAACATCTCATTTTAATTTTTAAACTGACTAATGGCACTAGACCAAGAATTTGACGAAGAACTAGAAGAAGGTATTGAAGGAAAGGAAATGACCTTCATTGAGCACTTAGAAGAACTTCGCTGGCATTTATTACGCTCGATTGCGTCTATTTTGATATTTACGATTGTTGCATGGATTTATAGAGAAGAAGTTTTTGGAGGAATCATTATGGGTCCTGCCAAATCAGATTTCTGGACTAACCGAATGTTGTGTAAAGTAGCCGATGCTACAGGTATGGAAGGGCTTTGTTTTAAGCAAGCTAGCTTTATTTTGCAGAGCCGTGAGGTATCAGGGCAATTTATGATGGCGCTTACCCAGTCGATTATCGTAGGTTTGATGTTTGCATTTCCTTATTTCTTCTGGGAAATATGGAAGTTTATTCGTCCAGGCTTGAAAGATACTGAAAAGTCTGCCGCTCGTGGTGCGGTATTTTGGGTATCGCTTTTGTTTTTCATGGGTGTGAGTTTTGGCTACTTTGTTGTTTCGCCAATGGCTATTAACTTCTTGGCAAACTTCAAGCTTGATGAAAGTATTCAAAACCAGTTTGACATCAACGACTATATTTCTTTGCTGTCGATGATGACATTGGCTTGTGGTCTTACGTTCCAACTCCCAATGATTGCTTATGTGCTTTCGCGTGTGGGTATTTTGACTCCAACATTTATGAGAGAGTACCGCCGTCATGCCTTGATTGTGATTTTGATTGTTGCAGCCATTATTACACCATCGCCAGATGTTATTTCTCAGTTGTTGGTAGCAACTCCATTATTTGGTTTATATGAAATCAGTATTTGGGTTTCGGCAAGTGTCAATAAGAAAAGAGAAGCCGAAATACTCTAATCAAAACATTCTTTTTAGTAACAGGAAAGATTAAATTACTAATATTAGTATCCTTCTGATTGTGAATACCTTCAAATAATCGATATACAGTTAACTGATAATGTCTTGTTACTTATTAACAAATAAGCCTTAGTATGAGTTGTACTAAGGCTTATTTGTTTTAGTTGTCTAGTCCTGAAATAGGTTGTCATCCAACCGACTTATTAAATGGAAACAAGTTCAAAAGCGAAACAGAAGCGTAGTCAACGAGATTACAGTATGGCTT
>NZ_JASHIC010000061.1 GCF_030056705.1 Flectobacillus longus | reverse complement strand
CAAAAAGAAATACCATTAATAAAATGGAAGAAAAAAACCTCGAAAGTAAGTCCTTCCGAGGCTAATATTAATCAAATTTTATAATCTAATCCTTGTCAACTTTTTTCAGGACTAGACAGCATTCTTATTTTTTATTCTGAGTGATTTTGATACCATTAGAAGGAGCAAGGAAGATATAATCTGTTAATAATCTTTCTGTTTCCTTCAAATAAGCGTCTTTTTCACGTCTTTCTTTAGCTGCTTTTTGTTTTGCTTGTGCAATACTTACAGAGTCAGTTTTTACTTCCGTTTTAGCTTCTGGTTTTTCTACATCGGCTAACTCTTCAGCAAGGTCTTGGCTATTGCGTTTTTTCTGCTCTTCAATTTCTTTGCGACGTTTGTCTTCTTTCAAAGAGATTGTTTTGCGTTCTTTCGCTTTTTTCCAGTAATCAAAATCAGCGACTAATTTTTTCAAATCTGTTTCTGATTTCAAGTGCTCTTGGTATTTTTTGTTTAAGGACGCAACAATTTGTTCATTTACATCTGAAGACGGAGTGTATTTGGTTGTAGCAATCATATCCCAAGGCAATGCGCTAGGTTGTGAGCTTTCGCCGTATTCTTCTGCTGAGAAGCCTGAAGGTAATTGAATATCCGGCGTTACACCTTTGTGTTGTGTACTACTACCTGTGATACGGTAGAATTTCTCCATCGTGATTTTCAACTGACCTACGTTGTCTGGCTCACCTTTTAAGAAACGACCTAAATCTACTAAAGTTTGAACAGTTCCTTTTCCATAAGTTTGCTCACCCACAACGATACCACGCTTATAATCTTGGATCGCTCCAGCAAAGATTTCTGAAGCCGAAGCACTAAAGCGGTTTACTAAAACACCTAATGGACCATCATAAGTTACAGAAGCATCACGGTCGTATTCAGCCGAAATTTCACCATCAGCATGTTTGCGTTGTACAACAGGCCCTTGAGGAATAAACAAGCCTGTCAAACTAACGGCTTCTACCAAAGAACCACCGCCATTATTACGAAGGTCAAGGATTACACCGTCAACTTTTTCTGCTTTTAATTCAGTCAAGAACTTCTTAACATCTGCACTTGTGCTTTTGAAGTCTCCTTCACCTTTTCTTACCCCTTCAAAATCACGGTAGAACACAGGCAAGGTAATCAAACCTAGTTTGTACGAACGACCATTATTGGTAAATTCTAGAATATCTTTTTTGGCACTACCGTCTTCTAATTTGATTTTTTCACGAACCAAACGCACTTCTTTAGGTACTGAACCAACTGCCGCATCGCCTGAAAGAATTTTTAAGCGTACAGTAGTACTCTTAGGTCCTTTAATCAATTTGACAGCATCGTCGGTCATCCAACCAACAATATCTGTAAAAGCACCGTTTTCACCTTGTGCTACTGCTACGATTCTATCTTTTGGTTTTAGGGCTTTGCTTCTGTACGCAGGGCCACCCGTGATAAGCTCGATGATGGTTACATAATCGCCATCCAAACGAAGCGTTGCTCCAATACCTTCAAACGACTGAGCCATTTCTTGGTTGAACTGTGCAGCAGCTTTCGGAATCATGTAGTTGGTATGCGGGTCTATACTTTCGGTAAAAGAGTTCATGTATTGTTGGAATACATCTTCGCTTTTTGTTTTATCGAAATATTTCTCACTACGAGAGTAACGCTCTTTCAAATCTTTGATAGCAGAAGAGTCAGCTTTTCCACTGATTTTCCAGTCTAGCAAAGTACTTTTAATTGCCTTTCTCCAAATCTCATCAAGCTCTTGTTTGTTCGAAGCCCATTCAGCTTTTTCTCTATCAGGCGTATAAACCTCATCTATGTTAAAATTCATCGATTTGGTCAAAAGTTGATTTACAAACGTAAAACGTTCTTTCGCTCTTTTACGATAAATATTATAGATTTGATATGCAGCTGTCAAATCACCTTTTTGCAATTGGTCATCCAGTGAATAACGAAATTGTTCGAAATCTTGAATATCCTGTTTCGTGAAATTCATTTTATTACCATCAAGCTCCTTGATATAGTTATCGAGGATTTTTGAAGATAAAGAATCATTGAGAGGAACCCTTCTGTAATGATAATTCGTCAGGATTTGTGTCACTAATTCTTCTACTTTTTTCTGTGTTTCGGTGGGTTTGAGGTCGTCTTCACTAAATTTGTAAGCCACAGTAAGGTTTTTCTCGGCACTATGTGAGGTCGAGCGAAGTCCCATAACTGCCAATAGCGTAACAGGAACAAGTGCAATGAGATATTTCTTCATAGGGATTCGATGCGAAGGTAATTGAGTGACTAGTAAAAAAGACCAACCACTCAATCCTTGATTCGCTTTATTATTTTTCGATGCTTAGTAATTCAACTTCAAATACTAAAGCTGAATATGGTTTGATTACAGGACCACTACCACGTGAACCATAAGCCAATTCTTGAGGAATAAACAATTTCCATTTAGAGCCCACTGGCATTAATTGTAACGCTTCAATCCATCCTTGAATTACACCAGTTACTGGGAAAGTGATAGGTTCGTTACGTTGAACAGAGCTGTCAAATACAGTTCCATCTAATAAAGTACCATGATAATGTGTTTTTACTTTATCGTTAGCCGTTGGTTTTGGACCATCGCCTGCTTTCAAGATTTGGTATTGCAATCCGCTTGGTAAAGTAACAACGCCTTCTTTCTTTTTGTTCTCAGCCAAAAACTTTTCGCCTGCTTCTTTGATTGGCTTGTACTGAGCTGCTTGTGCCTCCATCATAAATTTTTGAAGGATTTGGTTTGCTTGCATATCCGAAACCAAAGTACTAGAGCCTTTCATTACTTCGCCAAAAGCCTTTGCCATCAATTCTGAATTGATAGGAATATTTTGCATTTTGAAGTTTTGTGCAACTAAAACGCCTAAACTATAACTTGCTGAGTCAGCCAAGCTGGTCAACTTTACTTCTTTGGTATCTGTAGAAGCTACCTTTGCAACAGCAGGTTTAGTGGCTGCTTTTGATGCTGGTGTAGCAGACTTTTTTACTTGAGCATGAGTGGCAAATGACGTAAGTGCTACGCCCGAACAAAGTACTATGTGTTTTAGATTCATGGTTTGATTTAATGTTTACTGCAATTTTGCAAAAGTTTATTCCAAATGCTATACTGCTCTTGCAGGCTAGAATGATGGAGCAGAATCAAGCCTTGTATTCAAAAAAATATCAGAATGGACTTGATAAGAACTACAAAAATAAACATTTGACGGACTTATTGTAGTATTTGCGATTGATAAATTATTGTTGGTTAAAACGCAAGATTTTATGAAAAAGTATGTAAAAAATAAATCACATACCTTCTTAGAAATACTTTTAACTACAATATATTGAAATGTGTAGAGAACACCCCAACAAATTGAGATGAGTGGTTGAAATGTATTTTGACTGGTCAGCAGAGGCTTTTCTAGCTTAAAGTTAAGCATCGAGTAACGTTTGAATATCGAATTTTTGCATTTTCATAAAAGCTTGAATCACATTTTTGCTTTTTGCGGGGTCACTCATAAGCTTTGGTAAAATAGTTGGGACAACTTGCCAAGAAACACCATATTGGTCTGCGAGCCACCCACATTGGTCATATCTTCCATTTTTACCTAAGTTTTCCCAGTAATAATCTATCTCTTCTTGTGTATCACATTCTATGACAAAGGAATTGCCTGGAGAAAAATCAAAGTCGTGTGCGTTATGACTACTGATGGCATTGAATAGAATACTTCCTAATTGGTACTGACAAAAAAGAAGTCTGTCGTCTGGAAAGTTAAAGTGGGCTGGATAAGGCGATTCAATTTTTACAGTAGAATTGTCAAAAATCTGAACGTACTGATTGATCGCTTCTTTGATGCGTGGAAATTTATCATTGGCAAAAAGGAGTGTAGGGACGATTTTTTGTGTAGCATCTATTGCTTGAATATCCAATTGCCAATATACGCCAAACTTGTCGCAGAGCCATGCGTATTTCTTACTCCAATCATATTCCCCCAATGGCATCACAGCGTTTCCTCCCTCCAAAAGTGCCGAATACAACCGCGCTATTTCCTGTTCACTGCCACAATACACATAGTACGACACAGCTGGAGTTGGCTTATATCGTGGTCCTCCATTTAATCCCATGAATTTAGTACCCATTAGCTCAAAGGAGCTTACCATGTGGTTCTGTTGAAGAACATGCGAATTCGGAAATAGTTTGGTATAAAAATCAGCAGCCTCTGTGGCTTGGTGATTGTACCAAATGCAAGAATAAATGGGTTTTTGCATGATTGTCTTTGAGTTACGAATTGGATATTGATGTTATTGCTTAAGCTTGTAAACTGAAGCAAAAGCTAGTCCAAGACTAAGTCTCAAACTAGGCATCTATACAAACTTCTCTTATGTCAGATGAAGTCATCTTGACTTTTGGTAGAATTGCTTAAAAATAAAAAAGGTTGTTGATATTTGTTTTGCGAACCATACCAAAGCAACCTTTTTATGTACTACGTACTCAGCAAAGATATAAT
>NZ_JASHIC010000059.1 GCF_030056705.1 Flectobacillus longus | reverse complement strand
AATAGTAAAAGATGCAATTACGAACGAGTATTTGCGCACTGCTGAAGTTTGGTTAATGTTAAAGTTAATTGAATGTAAGTATAAAGTTCCTTGACATATTGTGAAAGATAGAGAAACGAGTAAGAGTTAAAGAAATTTAGCGACAGAGCATAAGTGAATTAAGGGTGTATGGGGGATGCCTAGGCTCTTGAAGGCGATGAAGGACGTGTTAAGCTGCGATAAGCTACGGGGATTTGCACAAAAGAATTAATCCGTAGATTTCCGAATGGGGCAACCCAATGGTTTGAAGAACCATTACCACAATGTGGAGCAAACCCGGAGAACTGAAACATCTAAGTACCCGGAGGAAGAGAAAACAAAAGTGATTCCGTAAGTAGTGGCGAGCGAACGCGGATTAGCCCAAACCGTTGTTGTTACGGCAATGACGGGGTTGTAGGACGTTTTTTTAGAAAGGATTTTAATTTGAATGAGTTGGGAAGCTCAGCCGTAGAAGGTGATAGCCCTGTAAGAGTACATAATCTGGACGTAGACGTATCCTGAGTAGGGGGGGACTGGAGAAATCCCCTTTGAATCAGCCGGCACCATCCGGTAAGGCTAAATACTAACAAGAGACCGATAGTGAACGAGTACTGTGAAGGAAAGGTGAAAAGTACCCCGAATAGGGGGGTGAAAAGACCCTGAAACCATACACTTACAAGCGGTCGGAGCAGCGCGATGCTGTGACGGCGTGCCTTTTGCATAATGACCCTACGAGTTACTCTTCCTGGCAAGATTAAGGATTGCAGATCTGGAGTCGGAGCGAAAGCGAGTCTGAAAAGGGCGTTTAGTCAGGGGGAGTAGACGCGAAACCTTGTGATCTACCCATGGCCAGGTTGAAGGTGTGGTAACACACACTGGAGGACCGAACGAGTTTACGTTGAAAAGTATTTCGATGAGCTGTGGGTAGGGGTGAAAGGCTAATCAAACTGGGAAATAGCTCGTACTCCCCGAAATGTTTTTAGGAACAGCGTCGTGGTTGAGTTTCATGCAGGTAAAGCTACCAATAGGACTAGGGGGAGTCAAATCCTACCAAATCCTGATGAACTCTGAATGGCATGAAATATACACGGCAGTGAGGGCCGGGGTGCTAAGGTCACGGTCCGAGAGGGAAAGAACCCAGACCAACAGTTAAGGTCCCAAAATCTATACTAAGTTGAACAAAGGAGGTCTGATTGCAGAGACAGCCAGGATGTTAGCTTGGAAGCAGCTATTCATTTAAAGAGTGCGTAACAGCTCACTGGTCGAGCGAGGCGGGCATCGATAATAAACGGGCATCAAGTATAGTACCGAAGCTTTGGATTATGTAGAGATACATACTGGTAGGGGAGCATTCTGATAGCGATGAAGGTGAATCGACAAGGTTTGCTGGAGTGATCAGAAAAGCAAATGTAGGGATAAGTAACGATAATGGGGGCGAGAAACCCCCACGCCGAAAAGTCAAGGATTCCTCAGCTATGCTAATCAACTGAGGGTTAGTCGGGGGCTAAGGGTCTAGCGAGAGCGACAATCTAATGCACATCAGGTTAATATTCCTGAACTTACTATTAGGGAAACACGATGACGGAGACT
>NZ_JASHIC010000058.1 GCF_030056705.1 Flectobacillus longus | reverse complement strand
AGACTCGTGGTTGGCAGGTACTGACGGAATAGTGCCTCTGAGTGGAAGCCGCAAGGCAGATGCGAGTCAGCGAAGAGACTTCCAAGAAAAGTTGTGAATCTATACTTAATAGTAACCCGTACCGTAAACCGACACAGGTGACTGGGAAGAATATTCTAAGGCGCTCGAGTGAATCACGGCTAAGGAACTCGGCAAATTAACCCTGTAACTTCGGGATAAAGGGAGCCTACTCAGCGATGAGAGGCCGCAGAGAATTGGTCCAGGCGACTGTTTAACAAAAACACATGGCTTTGCAAAAACGAAAGTTGACGTATAAGGCCTGACACCTGCCCGGTGCTGGAAGGTTAAGAGGGGATGTCATCGCAAGAGAAGCATTGAATCGAAGCCCCAGTAAACGGCGGCCGTAACTATAACGGTCCTAAGGTAGCGAAATTCCTTGTCGGGTAAGTTCCGACCTGCACGAATGGTGTAACGATCTGGACACTGTCTCAGCCGTGAGCTCGGTGAAATTGTAGTAACGGTGAAGATGCCGTTTACCCGCAACGGGACGGAAAGACCCCATGAACCTTTACTATAGCTTAGCATTGAGTTCTGGTACTGGATGTGTAGGATAGGTGGGAGGCTGTGAAATGGTGTCGCTAGGCATGATGGAGCCAACGTTGAAATACCACCCTTCTTGTACTGGAATTCTAACCTAAATAGGGACATTGCTTGGTGGGTAGTTTGACTGGGGTGGTCGCCTCCAAAAGGATAACGGAGGCTTTCAAAGGTACCCTCAGCACGCTTGGTAACCGTGCGTAGAGTGCAATAGCAAAAGGGTGCTTGACTGTGAGACAAACAAGTCGATCAGGTACGAAAGTAGGATATAGTGATCCGGTGGTATAGTATGGAATAGCCATCGCTCAAAGGATAAAAGGTACTCTGGGGATAACAGGCTGATCTCCCCCAAGAGCTCACATCGACGGGGAGGTTTGGCACCTCGATGTCGGCTCGTCACATCCTGGGGCTGGAGAAGGTCCCAAGGGTTCGGCTGTTCGCCGATTAAAGTGGCACGCGAGCTGGGTTCAGAACGTCGTGAGACAGTTCGGTCCCTATCTGTTGTGGGCGTAGGAATATTGACAGGTTCTGACTTTAGTACGAGAGGACCGAGTTGGACTGACCTCTGGTGTATCAGTTGTCCTGCCAAGGGCATAGCTGAGTAGCTACGTCGGGATCAGATAAGCGCTGAAAGCATCTAAGTGCGAAACTGACCTGAAGATGAGTATTCCAAATAAGGGCCGTTGTAGATGACAACGTTGATAGGTTGCAGATGTATAGGTAGAGATACCAGAGTCGAGCAATACTAATTACCCAACAGCTTATGATATCTCTGTACTAAGCGATTAATTCTTACTTGTTCAACATCTTTCACGATATACGTCAAACGGACTATAAGACATAGAGACGAGAGTTTCGCAGGTTTTATGGAGCCGATAGGACTGGTGTTCACCTCTTCCCATCTCGAACAGAGCAGTTAAGCCCAGTACCGTTGATGATACTGCAATCAAATGCGGGAAAGTAAAAAAGCTCCAAAATATTACAAAGTAGATAAGCCACTCCAAAAGAGTGGCTTTTTGCGTTTTA
>NZ_JASHIC010000057.1 GCF_030056705.1 Flectobacillus longus | reverse complement strand
GCCGTCGTTGGATTCACTGTCAATACGATAGTGCTACTACCATTAGCCACTATTGAAGTAGTTGTTGTACAAGTTACAGCTTGACCTGTTGCAATACAGGTCCAACCTGATGCACTGAAACTCACATAACTCAATTCGCTTGGTAAATTATCGGTTACTGTAATAGTACCTGTACTTGCGGCTAAACCAGTGTTGTTTACAGTCAAGGTATAGTTGAAGTTAGTACCTACAGTAGCTGTGGATGGCCCTGATTTTACTACTACCAAGTTTGGTGTTGGAGGGTTCGATATCACCGTCACTACGCTGTTAGATGTTTCGGTACTTGTGTCGCCACCACCTACTACACTACCTACGTTGGTGTAAGTCCCTGCTTGAGTTGGTTTTACTGTCAATGTCATCGAGCTACTTCCACTTACAGCTATCACTCCACTGTTGGTACAAGTGACCAATTGTCCTGTTGCACTACAACTCCAGCCATTGCCACCACCACTTACAAATTGTAAGCCTGTTGGTAAATTGTCTGTTATAGTAATCACACCTGCTGTAGATGCTGTTCCTGAGTTATTTACTAACAAAGTATAGTCATAGTTAGTATTGACAATACCAGTTGCTGGACCTGACTTGCTAATCAACAAGTTTGGCTTAGGCGCTGGGGTAATGTCGGTTGTTACTGGATTCGATGGCTTTGGATTTGTACTTGGGTCGCCACCACCTATGACTGTGGCAGTGTTTACTACAGATGAACCACTGGCAGCATCTAATGCCTTAACTGTCAATGTCAACGTATTACTTCCATTTACAGCTACAACATTACTAGTCATACAAGTTACGCTTTGACCTGCAGCGCTACAACTCCAACCTGTTCCACTAAAACCTACATATTGTAAGTTTGTAGCCAAGTTATCTGTCACGGTAATGGTTCCAATTGTAGCTGCATTACCTGTGTTATTGACCGTTAAGGTATAGTTGAAATTAGCTCCAACGGTTGCCGTTACTGGTCCAGCTTTCACAATCGAAATACTAGGTTTGGGTGTTGGGTTGATTGTCGTAGTTACTGGATTCGATGGTTTTGGACTGGTACTTGGGTCTCCACCACCACTCACATAAGCCGTGTTGAGGGCTGGTGAGTTGGCAGAACTTACAGCCTGTACCGTCAAAATGATATTTGAGTTAGCATTTACGATAATAGAGGCACTACTCGTACAAGTTACCAATTGACCACTTGCACTACAACTCCACACACTACCTGTACTACTTGAGCCCACAAAGGCTATGCCTGTTGGTAGATTATCTGTTACGGTAATCAATCCACTAGTTCCGGCAGTACCATTATTACTTACTGTTAATGTATAATCAAAATTACTACCTACTGTTACCGACGATGGGCCTGCTTTAGCTATCACCAAGTTTGGCTTAGCTGGTTCATTAATCACGGTAGTTACTGGGTTAGATGGACGTTTGGCTACAATGTCTCCACCACCACTTACCCAAGCTTTGTTGACTACTGTACCTGTTACCGAACTCACTACAGTCATATTTAAAGAGCTACTTCCACCTGCGGCAATACCTGTTGTGGTAGTACAACTTACTAATACTCTTCCGCCTGCTAGCGTACTGCTACTACAACTCCAACCTGAGCCTGAACCTGACACAAAACTCAAACCTGTAGCCAAGGTGTCACTCACTACAGTTGTACCGAATGTACTGGTTGTACCACTATTGCTTACAGTTAAGGTATAGTTATAATTCATGCCCTTTTCTGCTACACTTGGTCCTGACTTTACAATGGCTAATTCTGGTACACAGACTACATAACCTACTGCATTGGTGATGTCTACACAACTTCCACTTACACCATTGATGGTTCCGCCTACAGTCAATCCTGATACTGTGCCAGTATAGCTTACACCATACACATTGTAGACTCCATTACCATTGTCACTAAAGCTCGGAGTGTTAGAGATAGACAAGATTCGGCCTTTGCCATCGGTCAATACATACACGTTGGTTTGACCGGGTAAATTCGTTTTGCCTGTCTGACCTACAGTAAAGACTCCTGTGGCATTATTACAATCACATATCGAGATGGGAACTGCCACGGTTTTACTACATGAACTTACGCTGTTGATGTCGCCGCCAACGGTTAAGTTGGGTGAAACGCTATTGGTATACGTTACAGCTACTGCTTGGTAGATATTGGCTGTCACATTGGCAATACTCATTACATTTACAGGAGATACATATTGGATGATTCCTGAGGAATTGGTCAATACAAGCTGTGAACTCACATTGGAGCCTGTTGTTTGACCACTTAAACTCATGGTTACCGTTCCGGATTTGTAGTTACAAGCCTGTCCATAAGAACTTTCCCATAACATAAGCATAAGGACGGCTACCCCTAAGTTTTTTCCATACCGTTGAAAAAAACCTAGAACTTTTTCTTGGATTATATAAGTCATCATATCTTTCTTGCTTGAGTTGGGATTAAAGCTTACTTAAAACGCCTGCACTAATGCCACAGCCCACCGTTGTGGTATTGCTCGTAGCATTGTTGTTGCTCGTATTGGTTTCGCCACCACCCGATACAATACCACTAACACTTATACCACCTGTAGTTGTTGGAGTTACATTCAAAGGGAAGTTAACACTACCACTTGCTGGAATGTTGGGTGCACTATTGGTACAAACGATGGTAGTAGGGCCTGCTACAGGGCCTGATGGAGCACAAATCCAACCGCTGCCACCTCCACTATTGAAGGTTAAGCCTGTTGGAATGCTAAAGCTTTCACTAACACTTCCTGTGCTAGCACCTGAACCTACGTTGTTGATAGTTACGGTATAGGTATAAGCGGTGTTTGGTGATCCTGTACTTGGACCACTAATGCTAGTCGTTAAATCTGGTAATGGGGGGGTTGGACATATTGTCGCTGTACCATAGTTATCTTTGTAACTATCCGACAAAGCTCCACTTACGCCACTCAAATATATCGAGTTGGCTGAGTTCAACTTTGGGGTATCTGCAACACCTGTACCATCTGCTACGTTACGATACATGCGAATACTTCCTAGACAAGCTTGGGTACGAAAACGAAACAATGGAATTTCGACGCCTGCTACAATGTTGTTAAGAATTGGACTTCCGGTTAAAGCAAAATAACCATACTCGTTAGCATTTAAAGCTGTGCGCTGGGTAGACCAAATGTAATTCCCTGTGTTGGTAGAGGGAAGTAAATCTTCCACGCCGCCTACCAAATTCGTCATCGTGTTACTTGTTGCACTAATAGGAGCAAATGTCCCGATGGGAGCTACTAATGTGTACTGAATCGTTGATATAGTCGTTTGGTTACTACTTGCACTATAAGCCACATCGGACTTCATGGTTGCATAGTAATACCCATCGGAGCGCAACTCTATTTTGTAGCTAAAGTGGGGGGTACTTCCTTGACCATGTGCGCTACCGTTGCTGAGAACTAGCCCTAGTAAAAAACTAAAGCTTAGTAGTATTTTTCTCATATTATTCGTTGGTTTTTCTGTTCTACTTCGTTACCACTACATGCACTGCTTTAGAACTAAAGTTCTTGCTTTGCAATTTTATCAAATAGCCTCCTAGCTTCACTTTCAGCAAATCTACTCCCGCTTCGTGTTTGCCGTAACTAGGGTCTAAAATTTCTTCTTGAACCGTTATTCCAGTAGTAGCATCGATTAGCTGAAGTTTTAATTCACTAGGTTCTTCGGCCAAACGATTGTCCCATTGAACCTTTAACTTATCGATAGCTGGATTGGGATAAATGGATTGTAAGGATAATACCGATACGCCAGATTCGCCAGTATTACCACTATAGGCATTTTGTAAACCTGAGCTTACTCCTAATAAATTAATCTGATTGCCAATATTGATTTTTGTCGTCTTTTGATTTTGTACCATCACATCACTTTCGCTTATCAATTGGATTTGAGGGTTCTCTGTCCCTGTATTTTCAAACGAAAATAATTCTACTAATTCTCCTTCTT
Organism: Flectobacillus longus; assembly: GCF_030056705.1. Lineage (GTDB taxonomy): Bacteria > Bacteroidota > Bacteroidia > Cytophagales > Spirosomataceae > Flectobacillus > Flectobacillus longus. The sequence goes on along the minus strand of NZ_JASHIC010000057.1, from coordinate 1,956 downwards.
GCAAGGCATAATGACTCGTCCCCATCGTTTGTAAACCTACTGAATAATATGTATAAGTAGGGGCTAAACTAGGCGACTTCAATACTCCATTCAAGTCCCAGATATCTGAGTCTGAGGACGAACGAAGATTGTTTAATTTAAAATCACTCCCAGATTTTACCTTAAAAGTTATCTGAGCTGTGCTAATCAAATTGTTGGGAGAAGGATAACTCTTTTCTGATAAGACATACACATGGTAGGTCTTCAGATTATCGTCTAATTTGAGTTGATATTTGATTTGGCCAACTACATGACCACTTACGAGTAATGATACTCCTAAGAGAATCGATGATAGGATATGTCTCATATTGCTATGGTTTTGGAAGAGGGACTGCTATGAAGCAGCCCCTCGGCTACTTAGTTCTATGGTAATTGTTGGTAGATAATGAAGTTATTCAATTTCTCCACGTTTTCTGGATGGGTGAATATCTCATTAAACAACAAGTTTACATCGTTATTTGGCCCTTGGAAGATTACTAAACCATCTAGGTTAATGTCTGGTCGTAAGTAACCTGTTACCATGTAGTTATTCAAGCCTTCGGTATTACCAGCATCTGTTAATACCACACTGCCGATAAACGTACGGTCGTTGTTTGGACCTTGGTAAATCACAAACCTATCTGGGCTAGCGTTGCCTCCCCATAGGGCTCGCACACTACCTAAATCAATAGTTGGATAAGCGGTGTATTCTGGGTCAGTAAATGCCTTTTTATACACATTCAAACTTGGACTTGTGAAGTCTACCAATGCTGAACAACTCGACGTTAAGCTTATTGTATTGGATGTCATTGCTCCCAAGTGGTTACGATGACGTACACTTACAAAGTAGCTTTCTGGAATAGCTCCTACAAAACTCAAACAACTTAAACCATCGACATCTACGATATCGCCATCTCGTTGTAATAAACCAGAACGACTGTATAAGATCGTGCTTGGGTTATTTTTATCGCGTAATTCTACTGATACCCAATCTACAATTGCATTGTTACCTGTTACGGCTAGCACAGATGTTGTAGTGGCTTCATCTGTACCGATATGAGGTATATCAGTATAAGAACCTTTGCCATAAGGCTGTACCAATGGAATCAACCCTTGAGATCGTAAGCCATCTAGCATCAAACCTACACTCGTATCATAAGCGCCTCGTAAGAATACTTTGGCTGTTAGCTTCACTACTGATTGTCCAACCGAAACACTAGTATTGTTTGATTGGGCAGCAGTAGTCCCATTTGTAGCAACTGGATCGCCACCACCGTAAACTCCAGCTTTGTTTTGGTAAACACCATTATTCAAGGCTGTTACAGTTATGCTAAAGCTACTATTAGTACCTGATGGGATATTACTAGTTCGTACACATGTTACTACTTGGCCTGACGAACTGCAACTCCAACCTGTTGCCGTACTTGATGATACAAAGCTTAGGCCACTTTGTAAAGTATCTTTAACAGTAATCGTGCCAGTTGTAGAAGCAGTACCCATATTACTTACGGTAATTGTGTAAGTAAAGTTGTCAAAGGCATTGACAGAGCCTAATGGCGCAGCCTTGGCTATACTTAAACGTGGAACAGGTGGTACTGTAATGGTCACTGTCGCGCTAGCACACACTTGTGGAGTCACCAATGTATTACATACTTGGTAAATAACAGTTACACTATTTCCCGGCTCACTCGCTGTTGGGGTGTAGCTCATCACGCCTGTACTGGCATTAAAACTTACCGTTCCGCCTGCTGTTCCGCCTGTCTTAGTGATGCTCGTATTAGCGCCTGCTAAGAAATCATCATTACTCAATACATTCACTGTACTTGTAACGCCAAAGTTAGCAGTCAAGACATCGTTGGCAGCAGTAGCTGTTTGTGGGTTTGGATCGGTTCCATTTGGATTACCATCCTTATCACAATCCAATGTCAACCAATCAGA
>NZ_JASHIC010000056.1 GCF_030056705.1 Flectobacillus longus | reverse complement strand
TTGAGCTTTTGAATAAACTCTCCAATGTTGTTTATCGTCTCAGATATCTCTGGGGCTAGCGAGTCTGCCACGGTAAGGGCTAGGTTGTAGGCAGCATAGATTTCTGCCAACTTTTTGCGCTGTTCTTCGCTGAGTAAGGCTACATCGATATGAGATAGTTCTGCCTGCCCTGCTACGACACAGCCGCCTTTGGCTACTTTGATGTTCTTAAATTCAACGCCAAGTTTAGCGTTGTTGAACATTGGTACTTTCACAATACCTTTGCCATTACCTGAGCCATCGAGGTCTACTACCTCAAAGGCGATGGAATTTATCGCTATTTCGTCTCCAGTTTTTACTTGGATAATATCGCCTGAAGGAACTGAAGGGGCGTCGTGTTGTCCGCAGGTGTAGCCTGCCAGATAACTGGCACAGTCTATCTTTGAGGTATTGAAGGCTGTTTTTAGCTCTTCTACGGTAGCGTTAGAGGATAATTGTGGTAAAGTTCCACCACTTGGTAAGTTCTTTTTGAGGCTATCGGACAAACTCGAAGTCTCTCAATAGGTTACTTGCGGTGCTCTTCTAATACAGATAACCAAAAGCAGGCAATACATACAAAACCCTTGACTTTTACAGCCAAGGGTTTTGTATTTTTAGATTTCATATCTAGGAAAAGGCTTCCTCTTCCGTTTTTAAGCCATTTATAAATTCTTCAAAAGTATCAGCAATAACTAAAAATTGTTCTTCTGGTAAATGGTCTGTCCAACGGTTAATAATTATTTTTCCGTAGGTATCCTTATCAAAGCTCAGGCAAAAATGCCATCCGCCTGGGTCATACGCAAAGGGGACTAATTTGCGATGGTAGTCTATGAAAAGTTCCTCTTCAATTTTGAATAATTCAGGATAAGAAAGATATTTTTGTACCTCCCATTGAGTTTTATCTTTATCAAAGAAATACCGCTCATAGTGGCTTAACCCTGCGTTTGCTTTTAAAAAATCTTTAAAATCTTCAGATAATGAAATGTTAATAATAGATTCAATATGTCTCACATTTGAATCTCCCATTCTTGGATACAAAGTTAATTTTTTCATTTTTTATGGATAAGTAGTTATACCAAAATAAGCTTTCCATTGAGCAACAGAACCAGAATGAGCCATTCCTTTGATTCCTGCCCCTCCATGCCCTTCACTCAATACTAACTGCATTGTACAATATGGTTTACCATTGATAATTTGAAAGTCATCTAGGTGATGCCAAGTATAATCACCAGCATCACTTGCTTTAATTCCTAGCTTTTTAAATGCTTCAGAAAAATCTTTCCCTCTAGTTCCTTGCATTTCTATTAAAATACCATTCCCTTGATTATTTGCAATATATTTCACATTATCAGGATGCATATATTGAGTTCCATTATAATCAGGGACTAATCTATTTTTACTAATAGGAACAGAAATATTCGTGTTTAAATTTGGATTATAGGCTGGTTCAAAAGTTGTCATTCTCAATTCACCTGTACTTGTAGGATGTATGCTTACGACTTGGTTTGTTTGACCTGGTCGTTCAAGCACAACTGACAATCTTCCTTGCGTATCCTCTAAGGTTTCGAGTACATTTTTGTTACCAATAGCACTTTCTAAATCCTCAAATATCTTTGACTCAGCAGCAATTCCTGATAGGTTTTCTCCTCTGAGTGATTTATAATTTAATCCCTTGCTACTAGTCCATGCTTTTAAATTGTCTGCTCCTTGCTGAGTAAGCTTTGAAACTAAGCTGTTTGGTACAATTGCGCCTACCCCTTGCGCCCCCTCTTGAGCAAATTTAATCAATTTGGCTTCATCTTCGCTGAGAAGTACGGTTACTTTTTGATTGGAAATCTCGATTTCGCCCAATAGATTACCTTGACTATCAACGCCTCCTGTTAATCTCACTAGGTTTCCATCAAGTTTGCCTTCATAAAGTAATTTGTTGATTTCATCAAGTGCTGATTTGAAATTATCGCTTAGGTTGACTGTTGGAAAGGGAATTATCATCGCATAGGCTCTGCTTTGCTTGTTTATCCGTAAACCTGGACGGATAAAAGCTTTACCTACCGACTGCATTCCGGTGAAATAGCGTTTAAAGGTCTCAAAACCTTTGGACAAGATTGATGGATTTGCCTCGATATACTTAAGTGCGCCTCGGGTTTCGAGTATATCCAGTACTAGTCCACCTATAACGCCTGTCCAATGCCCTGCTTTCTTTAAATCACTAATGCCTGTTGCTGAATAGTAATAACCAAAGGGAAGTTGGCGCAGGTCGTTGGCTACATTCACAAAGGGAACAAAGCTGATGGCAATATCACTTACTTGAGGAGAAAAATACTCTCCTGCTGTGTAGCGTGCCCATTGGATGGCGGCTACCTCCAATGCTTCTGCTATGGCTTCTTCCTTTACACTCGATAGTTCGGAGGCACTTAGTTGGACTTCGTCGAGACATGGCTCCCAATCGCCAGAGGTGTTTACACTACCGATGCCTGTTTTTGTTTTGGCAAATTTCTTGTTTGTTATTACAGATGCTTCACAGTAATCTCTAGCAAAGGTTGAAAGACTTTCTTTAAAGCCTACTTGATTGCAATAGGCAAACCATGAAGGAGATCCTGTACGTCGTACCGACTGTACCGTTATAGGTGTTTCATAATAGTTGGTACACTTGACATTAAGGGCTTTGCGTAAACCTTTTTTACACTGGGTAGAATCAAAGCTAAAGGTTTGCTCCCATTCAAAATTACATGGCCCACTGCAAGGTTTACTTTTCCAAGGTTCGAACTGAATGTTTTGACAGTTTGCCAAGGCTGGGCCAAGTTCGTTCATGAAGGCGATGTTGGCATCGCGTGCTTCCTCCAATTTGCTTAGCTGGGCTTTGAGTTTGCCTGATTTTATATCACATATTGCTTTTTCAAGGCTATCTTGTACTACTTGACTTTGAGAGGAAATATCTCTACAATTATCAAGTATTAAAGGAAGCTTACTCAAATCACTCTCAGATAGTAATTTCTTTGTTGCTTCCTTTTTTGCTTTGATAGCAGACAAGCGATCGTTTAGGCTATTGATTACGCCAGCAATTTCGGGTGCAAGTGCATCTGCTATATTGAGTACAGTATTGTAAGCAGCATAGATTTCTGCTAACTTTTTACGTTGTTCTTCGCTGAGTAAGGCTACGTCAATATGAGATAGTTCTGCCTGTCCTGCTACGACACAGCCGCCTTTGGCTACTTTGATGTTCTTAAATTCAACGCCAAGTTTAGCATTGACTAGGCGTCCCCATTAAACATAGGTACTTTCACAATACCTTTGCCATTACCTGAGCCATCTAGGTCTACTACCTCAAAGGCGATGGAATTTATCGCTATTTCGTCTCCAGTTTTTACTTGGATAATATCGCCTGAAGGAACTGAAGGGGCGTCGTGTTGTCCGCAGGTGTATCCTGCTAGATAACTGGCACAGTCTATCTTTTGAGATTTTAATATATTCTTTAATTGCTTTACATCAAGGCTATCACTTTTTTGATTAGGAGACAAGCTTAAGCCATGAATAGGTATTTTACTTGCTTTTATACTATCTGGTAAGACAGACCAATCTATCTCAATACTAATGCCTGTGTCAAGAATTGAACTCTCATTCTTAGATGGTGTTTCGGCCTGATATACTGCTGGTGGATACTGCTGGCTTGGGTTACTATCGCTAACAGTATAGGTTTCGCTGGTATAGTCAGTATCGTCGTCAATGTTATTACTAGGAGGGCTTATTTGTATCGTGCTGTCGATAGGCTCAGGGGCTATGATATAGCCTTGTGGTTCACTGTAGCTACTTTTATTTACATAACTACAGCGTGCTAATACCTTAAACTCATACGATGAGGCTGGCAATTGCAAGAGGGTGTAACTCGACTCGGAGGTTTGTTTTTCTATCCACTGGTCATCGGTTGTTTTGCGATAGCTCAGGGTATAGTCTAATACTTCGGTGTTGGGGTTAGTCCATGATACTACAACGCCTACATCGCCAACAGGCTCTAGAGATACCTGTTGAGGACGCAGACATCGCTGAGTGGCCAACTGCCCCTGAGTGCCATAAGTAAAGGCTACGACTTGGCTAAAACCATTGTTTTCGAACTGGTCATAGCCATTGACATCCATTGCCTGTACTTGCAGGGCATAGCGCTTGCCTGGCGTAAGTACAGGGTCGCTACTACTATAAAGGTAGTTGGTAGCCAATACCTCCGTCATAAACACAGGTAGGATGCCAGCGTTGACCACCACATTGGGGTCGGTGTCTTCGTCCTCTTCTGGGATTTCGTATAGTCGTAATCGGTATAAAGTACCTTGTGCCGTGTTTACAGAATAATAGCTGTTGGACACCCACGTAAAATTGATACTCTGAAAACCTGTATTAGGTAGTATCGCATTGTTGGCAGGATAGGTAATGGTAGGAGGTTGTGCCCTAAATACTGTCATTAGGGTTACTCCAGTATTGGATACCTGTCGTTGGTCAGGTAAATAGGCTGTTACTTCCCACTGATAAAAACCCGCAGGCAGATTTGTGCCTTGATAGAGATCCTCAATGGAGATGCCCTGAGCCACTAGATTGTCGGCACTGAAGTTATCAGAGAGTTGCGCTCCTGAAAGAATTTGGGGTATCCCTGGCTGTAACACAATGGGCTTTGTGCTGATAAAATCAGGAATGTTTTCGAGTACCACGCCTAAGCCCTTGAGCCGAATACGAACCGTTACTTCTACTGAGGGTTTCTCAAGGTCTTTGAGCAACAAATACACCTTAAATTTCTCGGTGCTTGTGGCATAGTCTGTCCAAGACAAACTATAGGGAGGCGTAACAATGGGGGTACATTGTACAGGATAGTTTTGAGCAATGGTTTTTAGACTACTTATCAATAGTACCCAACACAAGAATAGGATTTTGGATAGGTGTTTCATTTCTGTTGACTAAATAAGGTGATACTTACGCTACGGCTAAGTTTGTTAGCTCCAAATACATATTTACTCCAGAAATATATTCGTATAATAGATTCTAACATTATGACGCATTTACTGAAGGAAAGAGTACGTCGATTTAAACGCTTGAGATGTGTCCGTAGGGTAAGATTCATGCGTTCAATATGATTAGTGCTCCTATTTTGAATACTATGTATCTTGTTATCAATGAGATATTTATAACTTTTCAACTTATCAGTATAAATCTTTCGAGGATAAGCTTCAACCAGTGGCTGCAGTACCTGATTTAGCATGGCATTACTGCGACTGCCAACTGCGAAGGAAACCACTCGTCTACTTTCTCTTTCTAAAGCATAGGCTATCCAAATGGGGTTAGATTTTTGGAGATAATAGGTTTTTAGTTCGTCTACTTCGTATTCTTGATTGTCTGATAGAGTAGGAGGAAAAAGAGTAGAAGCAATATTTTTTATTCGTTTGAGTATGGTGGTGGCTGAAATAGACAAAAGTCTTGCCATTGATAGTATTCCGACACCTTCTTTGGTTAGTGCTATAATGTTAGGGTTTGTGCCTATATGATAAGCTTGATAGGTATAAAACACCACGGTAGTTTTGATACACTTTTTACAAAAATAACGCTGTTTTCCACGTATATCTCGACCGTATTTTATCAAATTTCCTTCACAGCAAGCACAGGAAATAGTGCCACCAACACATTTGTAACACGAGGTCGTAGTTAATACCATTTTTTGCGATTTAAGAGCTTTAATTAGTCTTGTTGATACGTAACAATATCTCAGAAATCACATATAATATAAAAAAATATGCTTAACTCGCTAAGAGTTAAGGGTACCAACACTTCTGTAACATTACCGTTTAATTTACACGCCCTATTTTATACCGTATTAATTTCATCTATTAACCATACTCCTGATATATAGCAAACATTCCTACTTGGTTGAGACTCTCCAAAACTAAATGATGTCATAAATTTTGCATCACAGTTGTTACATTTAGAAAAAAGATATAAGGCACTTAAATTTTGAAAAATCATTAATTCCCCCAAGTGTCTATATATACGAGGGCTTTCCTTTGCAATATTATTCTTTAAAATTTCTTTTTTTGTAATTAGTTTCTTTCGTATATATAAATCTTCAAGTAGATTACCAGTATTATCATCAATTATCACATTATTATTTGTTTGACAAATAGGACATTTGAATTTAACTTCCACTCCATATTCATAAATAGTACTGCCTTCAAAAATATTTGTAGGCAATTCGATTTTATTTTTTAAAATAATTGGGTTGTTTATATCAATTTTCTTCATAGAAATTATTTTTTAAAGACTTCTCCGACCCAATTAATGTATTGTCCATTAGGTGAAGATTTAATTGTAATTTTTATATATCCTTCATCTATTAAATTTTGAAAATTTGTATAACTACTTCCCTTAGGTTGAAATTTAAACATCATTTGTTTTCCTTTGCCAACCTGCCCAAACCAAGGAATAACATCTGCACTTTGCCCTTTAATAGGCAAATCTTTCAAAATTTCAATCTCATAATATAAAGAATTTTGGTTTTCTGAAACTCTCAAAGCTCTTTGGGCATAATTATATGGAGAACCATTAATTGGTGATGTAAAACTTCCCCCTAGAATAGGCTTACCATTATCACCTAATTTAAACCACTCCTGATATCTATCAAATTTCATTCCTTTTGTTAAGGGTATATCATCAACAATATTATATCCTCCATTAGCTGGAGGCCATCCACCATTAATATTATATTTTTTAAATAAATTTTCTAGTTGTCCCCACTTTTCATATTTCCACAAGTCCCAAGCTTGATCTGCAATTTGTGCGTTTTCACTATTTGCAAAATCGGCAACAGTACTAATAAAGTCTTTTTTGGTAAGTCCTCTAACTAAATCCCCCGTCCCAGTAGTAAATTTACTTAAAATTTTTCCAACTGCATTTTTTATGAGTGGGTGTTTGGCGATTCTTCCTAGTGTGCCAAGTACGATTTTGCCTCCTACTTCTGCTACAG
>NZ_JASHIC010000055.1 GCF_030056705.1 Flectobacillus longus | reverse complement strand
ATAGTTATAGATCTTTGTTAAATCGCTTCGACACAACGATTTCAAGTTGGATGGGGTTTAACTTTATAGCATTCATTATCATGGCAATTAAGAAAATTAAAAAGTCAAGATGACTTCGAAATATTAATTTTTTAATGGGTTTAAAAAAAATATGTTTTTCGTCACCATTTGTTGTATTTGGTAATGTTTTCACTAGCTCGATGAAATATGTTGGATTGAAATTTGATAAAATTAATATAGTTGTTGTTTTACTTGTAATAATTAAGAAATAATATCTTATTGTTATAGAAATACTATGATTATGGTGAATAATATTATACAGTTTATTTAGCTTCTGTCAATCAGAATTAAAGTACTCTTCATGGAGTAACAGCCCAGTAAAGTAGTTAAATCGAATCTAAGTAGTTAAAAAATGAATCTGCTATGAATGGAACTTTTCAGCTTCCTTTATAAACAACTTCCTATAAGTCGCTTTATAGGCATAATTCCTTTTCTCCTAATACTAAAGTCTTGAAATGAATTAAATATAACATTTCCTAAGTCAATATTTATTAGTTTCTAATTTAGATTTACTCCAATATTGACTCCCATGGTATTTTCTTTGAAAATACTTATCTGAGTAGTCTTTACTATGATTTAGTCATAGTATTTACCTGTGGCTATATGAGATTGCTTTTACCTTTTAGCTTACATTTTTAAGTATGCTAGATTTTAAGTGCATAAAATGAGAAGCAGAAATCAAATTTAAATAAAATTGCTGATTTAGATTTTGCTTATTCTATCATTTGGACTTGTGATATTCCAATTTCATAACCTAAAATATTAGAAAAAGCTTCTATTATTTTAGGTTGTAGATCAAAAAACTTATAGCACTTTTTAGTAGTATGAGCATTTTCCTTACGGCTTATTGTTAGTATTGTTTGTGTCCACTTACTTAAATATGCTATCGTAGGCTGAATCAAAAGATTTCTTACTACTCAAGCTAAAAGAACCATTTTTAATTCTTGCTTTTAGGTTTAGACTTGTGAGTTTTTCAATATATGATAACCTAGGAATCATTTGAGATGATTATCAAGAAAGAGTCTTTCGTGTATAATCAAATATGAAAATAAGAGCGATACTTCTGGTAATTGATTTGTTTTTAACGAATAAGATTATAACACAATCCTCTGTGCTACTAGCAGGTGCTTGTAATGACTGTGTTGCTATTATTACAGCCTTTACCAATTGTTCTGTTGCCTCGGCAGGTACACTACTACTAAATAAAAAGCTTACGAAAAAATTGAACAATAATTAATTAAAAAATGGACAATTTCTCAAAAAAACAAACATCTACCAGCATGTATCTAAGTTTGGTAATAGGTATGTTATTCTTTTTAGTAGCTGGGCTACAGCCTGCACAGGCACAAACCCGAGCTCCTTCGCAAGAAAAAATACCAGCAGCATTAATAGCTAAAAACCAGTATACGGCAAGCAAAGTCCTTAACCCAAAAATAACCTTTCATGCTGCTACACCTTGGTTTATTGAGTTAACAATAGTAGATGGCAATGATAATCCTATGAAGGATGTAATAACAACTACAGATGGTACAGTTGCAGCCAATACCACGAAAAAAACATTCGATTTTAGCAATGTTGCCCCAGATACTTATTATGCTAAAGATGGCTAACCACAAAACACTACTTACTACTAAGACGACTTACTACTAAGACAGATGTTAAATAAAGAATAATTAAAATTTAAATATTAAAAATTAAACAGAATGAAAAATAACATAAAAAATATAGCAAAATTTATGCTATCAGTACTAGTAATATGTACCGCTATGATACAAGAGGTGCAGGCACAAACAGTACCTGCAACAAATACAGTTACAACAGGAACTGTTAAAGTCCCTACAGGATGGACAAGTTTTGCAGGATCTACTGATGTTTCAAGTACAACCGGCTGGGCAGGACTTATTGGTTATCCATGGTCTGGGACTGTTGTTGTGCCACCAAATGGTCACACCGTTTGGATAAGTGGTTCGAGTACCGAAAATTCGGGTACTACCATAACTGGGTTGACTATTGGCAACTCTTATAATTTTACTTTTTATGCAGCTGAACTTCGCACGAGTGCAGCCGCAGGCGGTGTAATTAATGACAATTATGATGGGACTCTTCGTTTGTCAAACTCTACTACAAATACCACATTAGGCACGTATCCATTTACAGGAGGGAGTTCAAACGCATGGAGAACATTTACTTATACGTTTACTGCTACAGAAACAGAACTGCCAATAGCTTTTCAATATTTAGTAAACCCTAATAGCAATGGTAACATGTGGAATGTTTCGTTTGGTTCCTCTGCTGTTGTATCGTTATCAACCTGCAACGCAGGTACCACGGTACCAACGCTTACTGCTACAACAAAAGCCAATGTATGCCCAGCTACCACAGTAGATTTAACAAGTATTACGGCTACCAACTTACCAGCAAGCACTACCCTTACTTGGCACACAGGTACACCAGCTACTACGGCAAATAAAATTACAGGTACTTCGGTAGCTGCAGGTACATACTACGCAGCGTTTTTTGATGCTACTAATAATTGTTATTCGGGTACTTCGGGTTCGGCTACTACGGCTGTTACGGCTACGGTTACAGCTTGTAGTACACCAGTTACAGTGGGTACGCCTGCGGTTATTACGGGTACTACTGGCACAAGTGTAACGGGTAATCCGCCAACGGGTGTTTCGGGTGGCACAAGCCCTTATACTTATTCAGATGGCACTGCCGATGCTCTTTGTACGGCCCCTACTTCACCAACGTTAGCTTTGCCATCTGGCAGAATCACTGGTTTGGTGGCCGCTACGGGTGCTCACAGCATCAATACAGTAGGTCTTGCAGCGGGTACTTACCAATACTGTATCAAAGTATGCGATGCTACGGGTACTAATTGTGTGGTATCAAAGCATACCATCGTCGTAACGGCGACGGCGACTTGTAATGCGGGCAGTGCAGCACCATCGTTGATTAAAAACTAAATGGTAGTTCATTTTTATAAAAATGGGTCAAGCAATTACATCATTTAAAAAATAGTATAAAGAATGAATGTCATATACGAATATATAAAACAAAAAGGCACGCTGGTTTGGCTGTTGGGCTTGTGGTTGGTGTTGGCTATGAGCATGGTAAGCCATGCCCAAGTCAGGCTATCGGCAGGCTGCAGTACTGGTACAGCTGACCTTTCGGGACTAACAGCCGGTAATCAGCCCGCCAATACCACCCTTACGTGGCACAGTGGCACACCTGCCACCACAGTCAACAAACTCAGTAGTATATCGGCACTTACGCCTGGCACTTACTATGCGGCGTTTTTTGATGCCACCAATAATTGCTATTCGAGTGGTACCTTAAACGTAACGGTTACAGCCGCATTGTGCCTCAACAATGTTTGCCCTGCTACGTCAGTCAATCTCAATACGGCAGTTTCGGTCAGCAATTTACCTGCCAATACGGTGCTTACGTGGCATACTTCCTTACCAGCCACTACGCTCAATAAAATAGCCGACCCAACGGTGGTCGAAATGTCTGGCACTTATTATGCGGCATTTTTTGATGCCACCAATAATTGTTACAGTGGTGGCGGAGATGCCGCCACCGAGGTATTGGTAGAGATTTTGCCCTGTACGCCAGTGGTATTGACCAATACGTGCCCCAGCACTACGGTTAATTTAAACACGGCAGTTTCGGCAACAAATACCCCCGTTGGTACTACGCTTACATGGCACAGTGGCACACCAGCCACCACCGCCAACAAAGTAGCGAACCCAACTGCCATTGGCACGGCAGGCACTTATTATGCGGCTTTTTATGATGCAGCAGGTGACTGTTATAGTCCAACAGCATCTCTAAATATTGTTATTAATGAATGTGTAGAGGCTAAGTATGATGTGGCAACTACGCTTCTAAATACGGCAGTGAGTATTCCTGTATTAGCAAATGACATCAACAGTGGCGCTGCTGCTGCGTTGACAAATGTAGGGTTACCAACGGTAAGTACTAATCCTGCGCATGGATCAACAAGTGTGAATGCTGATGGAAGTATTACTTATACACCTACTTCTGGTTATGTGGGAACAGATTCTTTTATTTATACCTTATGTGCTAAAAATCAGACAAGTGTCTGCGATACAGCTTTAGTGATGGTATCAATAGGTTGTCCTGTGTTATCAAGTCCCACAGGGGCAGTAGCGAGTGTTTCTAATATTTGTATAGGAGGTAGTTCAACGCTATCAGCTGCTTGTAGCAGTGGGGTTTTAACATGGTACACCGATTCAGGCTTGACAGGAACCGCATTAGCTAGCTCAACAGTTAGCCCAACGATAACGACGACGTATTATGGTGCTTGTGTGAGTGGTACTTGTAAAAGTCCAGCGAGTAGTGTTACAGTAACAGTAACAGCGACGCCATTGGCACCAACAAGTGCATCAGCCAGTCCAAGTGCGATTTGTTCAGGTTCAAGTAGTGTACTAAGTGGGACTTGTGCTACTGGTACTTTAT
>NZ_JASHIC010000054.1 GCF_030056705.1 Flectobacillus longus | reverse complement strand
CGATTTGTTCAGGTTCAAGTAGTGTACTAAGTGGGACTTGTGCTACTGGTACTTTATCATGGTACACCGATTCAGGCTTGACAGGAACCGCATTAGCTAGCTCAACAGTTAGCCCAACGACAACGACGACGTATTATGGTGCTTGTGTGAGTGGTACTTGTAAAAGTCCAGCGAGCAGTGTTACAGTAACAGTAACAGCGACGCCATTGGCACCAACAAGTGCATCAGCTAGTCCAAGTGCGATTTGTTCAGGTTCAAGTAGTGTACTAAGTGGGACTTGTGCTACTGGTACTTTATCATGGTACACCGATTCAGGCTTGACAGGAACCGCATTAGCTAGCTCAACAGTTAGCCCAACGACAACGACGACGTATTATGGTGCTTGTGTGAGTGGTACTTGTAAAAGTCCAGCGAGCAATGTAACAGTAATAGTTAATACAATGCCAGCGTTGACGTCTAGTAATTTCACAAAAGTAGATCCTAGTACCTGTTTGGGTTCAAATGGCTCTATTAAAATATGTGGTCTTACTGCAGGTATCTCTTACAGTGTAGCATTTTCAAAAAATAGTGTTTCTCAGAGCCCTGTGTCTTTAATTGCTGACGCCTCAGGTTGTATAACTTTATCTAATATTAGTGCAGGTACTTATACAAACTTTAACATTAGTAATGTTTCTACGACTTGTTCAACAGGATTACTAGCAGGTGTTTCGGTGGCACTTTCAGATCCTCTGACAGCAATAATCAGTTTGGGAACTAGTCAAAACCCAAGTGCTTGTGGACTTAATGATGGCTTTATTCAGATTAGTGGTCTGACTTCAGGAACACAATATACCTTAAATTACCTACTCAATGGTAGCAGTTTAACGCCAGTCGTATTTACAGCATCGGGTAGCAATTATACTATTGGTAACTTAACAGCAGGAAACCATACAGGTATTACAGTAGAAAGTACAGGCTGTACATCAAATGCCTTAATTAAAGTATTGTCAGATCCAACTACTGCAACAATCTCGTTATCAGCTAAAACAAATCCAACGGCATGTTCAGCCAATGATGGGTCATTCACGCTGACAGGATTGGCTCCTTCTACTTCATATACACTTAACTATATGAAAGATGGAATCCCACAGACACCATTTACTTTTACTTCTACTGGAGTTTCATATACCTTATCAGGTCTTATTAGAGGAGATTATACTAACATTCGTGTAACCAATTCGGGATGCGTGTCTAATAGTGTTAACACTACCTTGGCTGATCCGGGGGCGGTTGTATTGAGTTTAGGTACTCCTATCCAACCAAGTGCTTGTGGAGCATCAGATGGATCAATTACTTTATCTGGATTAGCTGTAGGTAATACTTATGTAATCAGATATAAGAAAAATGGGATATGGCAAACATCTTCAACGGTGGTAGCTAGTTCATCATCCTACACACTTTCAGGATTGGGTGCTGGTAGTTATACTAATATTACAGCAACTCAAGGCGGGTGTACATCAAATGCACTAAGTCAAGTTCTTGCTGACCCTGGTGCAGCGCAATTATCATTAGGATTAGTAACACAAGTTGCATCTTGTGGAGCATCTAATGGGGCTATTACACTTACAGGGTTAACAACGGGACTTTCTTATACTTTACGTTATACTAAAGATGGTATAGCTCAAAGTCCTATAACTTTTACGGCAACTGGTAGTTCCTACACAATGGCTGGTTTAGGAGCTGGTTTATATCGTGGAATAAATGTTACGCAAGGTGGATGTACTTCCAATAGTTTAAATACTCAAATTTCTAACCCAGGAGGAGCAACTATTGACGTAATAGGTTTAAATCCTGTCACTTGTTCACCTGGTAATGATGGAGGATTGATTGTAACAGGATTATCACAGGGATTATCATATACATTAAACTATATGAAAAATGGTGTGGCTCAAACACCTATCACGATAGTATCAACATCTTCAACTTCCTATAAAATAAATGGTTTAGTTGCAGGTTCGTACACAGATATTACTGTTACACAAGCTACGTGTATCTCAAACTTAGTTAGCGAGGATTTGATTAGCCCTGCAATATCAACGACTCCATCGTTTGGTGTTACTACTTTAGCGAATGTTTGCCCTTCACCGACAGCAGATTTAACAAATTTGACTACAACCAATTTGCCTGTTGGGTTGAATGTGACTTGGCACTCTAGTTCAGTGGCTACTGCTATGAATAAAATAGCAGATCCAACTTCTATAGGAGCTGGGCAGTATTATGCTTCATTCTATAATGCGACAACGCTTTGTTACAGTCCAACTGCACTCATTACAGTTTCAATAGTTCCGTGTGATAGTGATGGCGATGGGGATCCAGACAACACAGATCCACAACCAACGAATCCATGTGTATGGAGTTCGAGTCAAGTGTTAGCGAATACGACAACAGCTTGGCGCAATGCAGACTGTGATGGCGATGGCGTAACGAACTATGCAGAAGCAACAGGAGCAGATGGTAATCCAGCAACAACTGCTGATAATACCGACCCACTTAGTGCGTGTAGCTTAAACTTAGGTCAAGTGACTTTAGTAGCAACAAGTACGGGTGACTGTGATGGTGATGGCGTAACGAACAAAGATGAGATCAATGGTATCGATGATAATCCATTAACTACTTCTGACAATACGAATCCAAATGATGGTTGTAGCTATAACAAAGTAGACCAAGTGTTTGCGAATACAAGTGCAGGTTGGAAAGCCTTAGACTGTGATAAGGATGGTAATCCAAACGGAACCGATCCAAACCCACAAACAGCTACTGCTGCCAACGATGTCTTGACTGCTAACTTTGGCGTTACAAGTACCGTAAATGTATTGAGTAATGATGATTTCTTAGCAGGCGTTAATACGAGCATCACTAAGACAGGCGGAACAGCAGGCGGAACGGTAAGTTTCAATGCCAGTACAGGCGTGATGAGCTACACCCCAACAGCGAGTGAGCCGGGCAATAGTGTAACTGTTATTTACCAAGTATGTAATACAGCGACAACGCCAAATGTCTGTGCAAGTGCTACAGTAACGATTAGTGTACCATTAGCAGGTGATCAAGATGGCGATGGGGATCCAGACAACACAGATCCACAACCAACGAATCCATGTGTATGGAGTTCGAGTCAAGTGTTAGCGAATACGACAACAGCTTGGCGCAATGCAGACTGTGATGGCGAT
>NZ_JASHIC010000053.1 GCF_030056705.1 Flectobacillus longus | reverse complement strand
TGAGATCAATGGTATCGATGATAATCCATTAACTACTTCTGACAATACGAATCCAAATGATAGTTGTAGTTACAACAAAGTAGACCAAGTGTTTGCGAATACAAGTGCAGGTTGGAAAGCCCTAGACTGTGATAAGGATGGTAATCCAAACGGAACCGATCCAAACCCACAAACAGCTACTGCTGCCAACGATGTCTTGACTGCTAACTTTGGCGTTACGAGTACAGTGAATGTATTGAGTAATGATGATTTCTTAGCAGGCGCTAATACGAGCATCACTAAGACAGGCGGAACAGCAGGCGGAACGGTAAGTTTCAATGCCAGTACAGGCGTGATGAGCTATACCCCAACAGCGAGTGAGCCGGGAAGTAGTGTAACAGTTGTTTACCAAGTATGTAATACATTGGTGACACCACAAGTATGTGCAAGTGCTACAGTAACGATTAGTGTACCATTAGCAGGTGATCAAGATGGCGATGGGGATCCAGACAACACGGATCCACAACCAACGAATCCATGTGTATGGAGTTCGAGTCAAGTGTTAGCGAATACGACAACAGCTTGGCGCAATGCAGACTGTGATGGCGACGGCGTAACGAACTATGCAGAAGCAACGGGAGCAGATGGAGACGCATCAACGACAGGAGATAACACCAATCCGACGAGTGCTTGTAGTTTGAATTTGAGTCAAGTGACGTTAGTAGCCACAAGTACAGGCGACTGTGATGGCGATGGTGTTATGGACAAAGATGAGATTAATGGTTTAGATAATAA
>NZ_JASHIC010000052.1 GCF_030056705.1 Flectobacillus longus | reverse complement strand
ATAGTTATAGATCTTTGTTAAATCGCTTCGACACAACGATTTCAAGTTGGATGGGGTTTAACTTTATAGCATTCATTATCATGGCAATTAAGAAAATTAAAAAGTCAAGATGACTTCATAGATAATTTGGAAGCCATCTGTGTAAACAGATGGCTTTTTTGTTTTAAAGGAGCAAAACAAAAGAAGAAACTGCAAAAAGAGGCTTTTAGTCTTTTTTTTATGCGATTTTGTCGCATACTATATGAAAGTTCACTGTATATACATATTTTTGCTACTGATTCTATTGCAATAATCACAAGAACAAAACAATGTCCGTTACAAAAAAAATACTTGCTGCGCTCTTGATGGGAGCGGGCTTGTTGATATGCTCAACAAAGGAAGCTGACGCCCAATACGGCGGCGGTTATGGTGGTGGATACGGCGGTGGCTATGGAGGTCGTCGATTCGGTAGCGGTATTCCGCAGGCTGGTCAAGGCGAAGAACGTAAAAGAGATAATACTCCAGATCCAGAAAAAATTGCAGAGGAAGAAACTCGTTGGATGACTAAAAAATTAAGTCTGAATGAGGATCAACAAATGAAAGTCGAAGATATCAATATCAAATATGCTTTCCAGCGTTTGGACATGTATGAGGCGATAAAAAAGGCTACAAACAACGGAACAACTCCTCCTTCAGATGAAGTACGCATCAAGCTTCGTGAAAAGATGCAGAAAATGAAGGCAGATAAAGATAATGATTTTAAAGCTGTTTTGACCCCAGAGCAATATGAGATATATCTCAAAAAGCGTAAAGACTAGGTCACGGCAAAAGACTTTTTGATTGAGAAGTTTAAAGAGGTTTATACAGCAAAGTCACTCCTAAATTAGGAGTGACTTTCTTTTTGTACTCGTTACAAACTCTCCGACAAAAATCTTCTGAAATCGGTTTTGTTTTCGGACCAGATTTTTTCAAATACTTGTATTTTATCTCTAAGTTCTACCAAATCATCAAACAGTACTCGATCGCCAGCGGGATTACCTTTTACTTTTTCTCCCAACTCGTTATCAGTAATTTGTAACTCATGCGATAACTCATCGTTTACTTCGTCTTGTCTGATAAAAATACTTTCAAAGTGGCCTACTTTCATTTTGATTTCCTGAGCGGTATTTTGTGCTGAAACAGAAGCAAGTTGGTCTTGAAATGTTTTTAACTCATCTTTTACAAAATTTACTTTGCTTTTCCACTCATTAATTTCTGTGTGCAACTCGGTAATATGTTTTTTGCTACTCATGGTTTAAAATGGTTTTTGGGTACAATGATGCGAATGTTAAGTCTGAATAGAATTCAGTTTTATGAAGATCTGAGATGTTTTTGATTAATAGTAAGCGAATCTTCTAAGGCAAAGTTGTATCTATTTTGAGATTGGAGGTATGAGAACGGTCAGCAAAAATGCCAACCTTACTCAGTTGTGGTGATACCATTGAAATGGATAATATCATAACAAAGTCCTATTATAGAATAAAAAATTGGAGAAGTTAGCAAAAGGACAGTTGAACGGTATTAAGTTGTTTATCAAATTGTTAAAATTGCTTTTTTAGGTAACTTGCGGATAATCTGTCAGTGGAAGTTCTCTTAATTTACTTATATTTGTACTAAAAGTCCCCAATTGCCGTTTACAAGAAAATATCAAATCAAATAAATTTTTTATGAAGCATTTAGCCCTTGTCCTTGTAGGATTGTTATTAGTTGTCTCATCTAGTTGTAAAAAGAATAACGTTTCTACAAAAACTAATACTGAAAAATTGACTGCCAAAGTATGGATGGTTTCCGAAGTTTCTTCAACAGGAGGCTTGGTAGTGGTGTACAAAAGAGATTTGGCCAGCAATGGATATGATTTATCAAAAGTGCGTTTAGAATTCCTTTCAAACGGAACAATTCGTGGCGTAGATAACAACGGAAATACCTCGACAAGTGGTACTTGGAAGTTTGTGAACAACGAAACTCAAATTGAAATTTCAGGAATCAACTTCGCAGGAATTAACTTTGGTACTATTACGGTGACTCGTTTGGAAGACGCTAATTTCGACTTTACAGGTACTGCATCAATTCCTCAATTGGGTATTCCTTCTACTGACGCAACAGTGAAAATGATTCCAGCCAACTAATATTTATTGAGTTAGTGATTTGTCATGGAGTGATTATTTTATCACTTATTCATTATACCAATTAAAAATCCCCACAGAACAAAATTTATTTGTCCTGTGGGGATTTTTAATTGGGAGAAAGCGACTTTCGAGCGCCTTCTTTTAATATGGCAAAAACTGTTTTAAATAGTTTCTTGCTGTCAAAATAGCTTTTTCAATATCAGCACTTGAGCCTTCGTAAGCTTTATCTTCTACCTCAATGACAATTGGTCCACGGTATCTAACATCGTTGAGTGCCGAAATGAATTTTCCCCAGTTAATATCTCCAAGACCTGGGAGTTTTGGAGAATGGTATTCCAACGGATTTGCCATGATTCCAACTCTGTCCAGTTTTTCTTTATATACTTTGGCGTCTTTCAAGTGAATATGATGTAAGCGCTCAGTATAATCATAGATTGGGCGACAATAGTCCATTTGTTGCCATAACAAGTGCGAAGGGTCATAGTTTAACCCTAGTGTTGCCGAAGGAATAATGTTAAACATTTTATCCCAAATGGCAGGAGTTGTTGCAAGATTCTTTCCACCTGGCCATTCGTCGTCCGTAAAAAACATTGGGCAGTTTTCAATCCCAATTTTTACTCCATTGTCTTCTGCTAGTTTGACAATTTCTGGCCATACTTCTTTGTATTTGTCAAGGTTGTAAGCAACACTTTTTGAAATATCTCTTCCAATGAAAGTATTCACTACAGGAACTCCCAATTGTGCTGCTGCCAAGATGATTTTCTTGATATGATCTTGAAAAAACTTCGCTTGCGTTTCGTTGGCATCTAGTGGGTTGGGATAATACCCTAAGCCCGAAATATAGATTCCTTTAGAGGCTACGTATTCTTTGATATATGCAATTTTCTCAGGAGTCAAAGACTCTACGTCGATGTGTGTAACTCCAGCATAACGACGAGCATCGGCGTTTCCTGCTGGCCAACACATAATTTCGATACATTTAAAGCCGTTGGCAGCCACAAAGTCTATGGCCTGCTCGAAGGTATTATCTGCTAAAATGGCACTTACAATTCCTAAATCTAACATGTTTTTGGAGGTTTTATCTTAGAGTATGTTTATAATTCCTAAATTATTAAAAATGAAAGAGTTTGTGTTTTTCAAATGAAATCCTGATGTTTGAGCCGTAGGCGAGGTGGGTCGCCACTCCGATTAGGATTTCTTGACTTTCTTTTGCGGCCGCCGCTGCGGTTACTTTTCTTGTGTCAAGACAAGAAAAGTAAGGAGTGGCGAAAGGAAATTTTGTTTTTCTTAATGAGAGCTAAATAAAATTTTCAAATACACCATTAGTTTTTTTGGGATGTTTTATAAAAGGGTTTTACAAATTTTTCTTTTTTAATTCATTCACTGCAAAATTCACAGCTCTTGCGGTGAGTGCCATAAAGGTCAACGAAGGGTTTTGACTACCAACCGAAGTCATCGCTGCTCCATCTGTTACAAAAATATTTTTGCAATGATGTAGCTGATTATGAGCATTGAGCATTGATGTTTTGGCATCTTTTCCCATACGTACGCCACCCATTTCATGAATGTCCAGCCCAGGAGATTGTTTGGTATCGTACATGAAAATATCTTTAATGCCTGATTTTTCCAATATTTCACTGGCTTGTTGGTGAAAATCTTGAACCATTTTGGTATCGTTAGGCTCGTGGTAATCTATCGATGTTACTAATTGTGGAATTCCCCAAGCATCTTTGAGTTCGTTTGAAAGACGCACATGATTTTGTTCTTGCGGGACAGTTTCGCCTTGCATCATGATAAATACACCCCATGGACCGACTTCAGTTGATTCTCTTTTAAAATCTGACCCAAATGCATCAGAATGAATCTCTCGATTCCAACCAGTGCGATAAGCCGAAAAAGCAACCATATAGCCACGGAGAAAATCCGTTTCTTGTTTGCGCAAGTTTCTGAAAGAAGGCATAAAGGCTGTAGTCGGGCGTCGACCTAGATAATATTCTTTTTCGAAACCTTCATACGTGCCACCACCAGCACCACGATAGTTATGGAAGGCTACATATTTTCCAAGCAAACCGCTATCGTTGCCTAAGCCATTTGGGAAGCGATTCGAGGTTGAATTTAATAGAATCAGGTTAGTATTTAAACAAGCAGCATTGACAAAGATTATTTTAGCATAAAACTCCGTCATTTCCTTGGTTTGAGTATCTATGACTCGCACGCCTGACGCTTTTTGTCTTTTCTCATCATAAATAATTGAATGAACAACAGAGTGAGGTCGTAAGGTGAGATTGCCAGTTTTGGCTGCCCAAGGTAGGGTGGAGGAATTACTGCTAAAATACCCACCATACGGACAACCTCTATAACACAAGTGTCGAGCTTGACACTGACCTCTACCTTGTTTCAAGTGAATTTCTTTAGGTTGTGTCAAGTGAGCACATCGCCCAATGATTACCTGACGGTCACTGTAGCTTTGTTTTACTCTTTGTTGAATATGTTTTTCAAGACAATTAAGCTCCCAAGGGGGTAAAAACTCTCCATCGGGAAGGCTATCGATACCGTCTTTATTACCACTGATTCCTACAAATTTTTCAACCTTGCTATACCACGGGGCTAAATCTTTGTGACGGATAGGCCAATCTACCGCAAAACCGTCACGGGCAGGTCCCTCAAACTCAAAATCACTCCAACGTTGCGTTTGTCGAGCCCAAATCAGAGACTTTCCGCCAACTTGATAGCCACGAATCCAATCAAAGGGTTTTTCTTGAACATACGGATGTTCGTGGTCTTTGACAAAAAAGTGTGATGTAGCTTCATCATAGGCATAGCAGCGTTTGACAATAGGATCTTTTTCTTGTTCCGCCAACGGAATTCTACCATGATGAGGCATATCCCAAGGATTGTACATGGCAGTTGGGTAATCTTCGATATGCTTGACCTCTCGACCACGCTCTAGGACAAGTGTTTTGAGACCAGCCTCACAAAGTTCTTTTGCTGCCCAGCCGCCACTGATACCTGAGCCAATGACAATAGCGTCGTAGGTTTGGTTTTTGTGGGCTTTAATATTCAGATTCATGTTGGAAATTGGGATATTGTTTTGTTATTTTTCTTAAATTTAAAAGAGATAAAAGAACTATTTATAGTTAGATTAAAAGCTTTGTGTACAAAAAAAGGAATAGCTTTTTCATTCCTGAATTTAAGCTATTCCTTCTATAAAATGTTGTGGGGCTATGAGGTAAATAGATTGATTATTTATCTAGAAAGCCTTTTATATGAGCAATCATTTGCTCCGACTGACAAGAGGTTGACATGTGTCCACAATTTCCTTCCAACAAAACTAACGGGCATTTGAGTATTTTTGAAAGTTGGATAGCAGCTAATGGGTTGACCATTTGGTCTTCTGGAGCCACCAATATCATGACTTTTGCTTTTACCAAAGGGGCTATTTCTTGAGGTGTTTTGCCTTGATAAATATCTTGCTGGAGCATGGCGCGTAATTGTGCTGCCCAGTCATAAGCATTGAGGGTTTGAGCTTCTTTTTCTAGTTTACCAATCAATTCTGGATAAGTAGTTGTTGGCGTATTTTGCGCTCTATAGGAAGGTGTCCAGAGGTGCATTTGATGCAGGGCATTTACCGAAGCCATAGCTTCAGGACTATAATTTCCTCTTTCAATCAGATTTAATTGAAGATTCCAGAAAAGTTTATCATAGCTACTTTGTTGTGGTGAACCAATAATAGGAACAATCTTGTCCATGTACTCAGGATAACTGAGCATCCATTGAAAGGTTTGCATACCACCCATAGAGATACCAGTTACTGCGTATAGATGAGATAGTTTGAGATGCTCACTACTCAATTTATAACTTGCCGTAACCATATCTCGAATATTGAAAGTCGGGAAAAGTTGATTTTTTTGCGAAGCGCTATTAGAAGGTGAAGACGATACACCGTTGCCAAGGGCATCTACAATGATGACAAAATATTTGGTACTATCTACAAAACTTTTAGGATCGGCGACAAAGGATTTTTGCTGACTATTACCTGTAAACCAAGTAGGGACCAATACGGCGTTGGATTTGCTTGCATTAAGTTTTCCAAAAGTGCGATAACCGATTTTACAATCTTTGATGACTTGTCCATTTTCCAGTTTGAAATCGCCAAGTTGATAAAATTTTTGTTGAGCGACAGCCCAATTAGCAAGCCCACATAATAGTAGTAGGAGGATTTTTTTCATAGTTGGGAAAAGAAGTTATTGGTTAGTTGTATATCAGTTATTAGATATGCGCTTATAATCAGAGAGTTATGGTAAAAGTGTATCTCGAAAATACAATTAAGTAATCGTGCAGAACAAGATTTAAGTTATGTGCTTAGGCAAAAGGCAGCAGGAACAAGGCAAAGATTGTTAAATTGTTTTTAGTAACGATAGATATGTATTTACCGAATGCCCATAGCTGAAAGCTAAAGAAAACAAAGAGATTTTTATTAAATTATAAAGACTTTTTGCCTAATGCCTACGGCTTACAGCCTATAGCCTAGCACTTAAATCTAGCTAAATGAAAAATTTAACTCACAATTCACTAAATAAAAAAAAAGGGATTAAGGATTTTGTCCTTAATCCCTCAAAACTTTAATAGTTTTTGGGAAATGTGTCCTTGACCTAGACTGAATTATTCTTCATTGTCGTAATTGATTACCTGCATCTTACGACCTTTGATAACCTTACGAAATTTGTTCATTGTCAAGCGGTGTTCACGTTCAAAGCCTACATGATACATAGATCTTACTAAAAGTGTAAGCACAATAAGTACCAATTCAATCATGTAAGGAGCTACGAATACTAAAGCTAGTGCTGACGCTACACCCGTTACTACAAAATAATACACATACCAAGACTCACCATTTTTTTCTCTTAATCTAAAAATTAGAGGCAAATGAAAAGGCAATGCCCATAAAATATTTTTGTTGTTCTCTGTTACTCCATGATTAGTCCCGAACCATAAAAATACTAAAATCCAACCAATAAAACCAGCGATACTGAATAGTATTTTATCTAAATTATAACCTTTTTGTCGTCTTTTCCAATGGTCATAAGTTTTCCAACAAGTAAACAATAATACCATTAAGAAAAAGAAAGCTGGTTGTAAGAAGAAAGGCATTGGTTTTACTTCCTCTTTCGCTAAAGCATATAAAGGAGCTTCTGTATCAACTAAATAGCGAAGCACTCCGTGAGTCATTCTTTTGGCTGCTCCCAAACTTCTGTGTAAGTTGGCAGGAATATAGTTGGCTTCAAATTGAGTCGTTCTTTCATCTGCTTCAGAACCGAGTGCTATATTCATGGCTACTGCTGGCCAACGCATATCTCCTGTATAAAGTGATTTGTTCATCCACTGTCTGAAAGTGGTATCACTCATGGTCTGCAAATTAGCAAAGTGGACGCTATCCGTACAAGCCACTACAATTGCCTCACGAACACGTGTGGCACAGTTGTCAGTAAAAAATTTGTATTGATAGGTACGTTTAGCAGGATCATTATAGGTTTTGTCTAGTTCATCCAGTATACGTTGCTTTTGAGCCAAAGCCATATCAAGAACTTGCTCATTCATACCACGCTTCATATATTGATAATAGGCAATATAATCACCAATAGGGCGATACTCCATTTTATAGGGTAAAGTCCCTTGGATAAATCTCCAGTAAAAATTGGGAGTGCTAAAATCGTATACGCCCCAGTTATAGGCACGATCAACGCCATTAGCTGGGTCATAAATCCACAAAAGAGAGTGTCCAAAAACATCATTCAACTCTTTTCCAGGGTCGACTGTAATGACACTTACTTTGGCACTTTCTGAAAGTTTTTGAGCATTGACCAATTGGATACAACTACTCAGAAAACAAAATAGCAAAATAATTTTAGATAGAATGTTGAGGTTTTTCATGTAGTTGAGGTTTTACGGTGGCGATACAAGCATCCGTGTGAGTTGTACTAAAACTAGATAATACAATTTAGTTTAGATATAACACAAAAGGGATAGACTATCATTAGTTTTGGCAATAGTTTTCGTAAATTATCAATATTTACCGAAAAATCGAAATCAATTAGCAGGTAATTACTGAAAAATTATTCTTTTCCAGCAATGACCAAAACAATTTCACCCTTAATAGTATTTGGATTTTCTTGATAATGTTTCAATACTTCAGCCAAAGTACCTCTAATGTTTTCTTCAAACATTTTGGTCAATTCTCTTGATACACAGGCTTGTCGGTCGGCACCCAAATATTCACCTAACTGTTCAAGTGTTTTAATTAAACGATGTGGAGACTCGTAAAAAATCATCGTACGCTCCTCGTTTTGAAGGTTTTGCAAACGAGTTTGGCGCCCTTTTTTATGAGGTAAAAATCCTTCGAATGTAAAGCGATCAGATGGAAGTCCTGAATTTACGAGTGCAGGAACAAAAGCAGTTGCTCCTGGGAGACATTCAATTTCCAAACCCTGCTTCAAGCATTCACGAACCAATAAAAAGCCAGGGTCTGAAATGGCAGGCGTACCAGCGTCAGACACAAGGGCAAGGTTTTTCCCTTCTTTCAACATTTTGATAATACCCGCAGTACTGTGATGCTCGTTGTGGGCATGGTGTGCAAAAAGTGGCTTAGAAATGCCCAAATGCTTTAACAACATGCCAGAATTACGAGTATCCTCTGCCAAAATACCATCTACTTGTTGTAGTATTTTAACTGCTCGAAGGGTAATATCATCAAGATTGCCAATGGGGGTTGGCACTAAATACAATTTACTCATTAGTTCAAAATCCAATAATAATCTTTATAAAAGTGCATCTATTGCCTTAGCCAAGGCATGGTCTTTTTCGGTGACCGTGTTGCCAGCATCGTGAGTGGTAAGCTCAATGGTGACCGTATTCCAAACATTTGACCACCAAGGATGATGATTATGCTGTTCGGCCAAAAGTGCCACACGAGTCATAAAGCCAAAAGCTTCGGAAAAATCCTTAAACTGAAAGGTACGTTGTAATTTTTGGTCTTTTTCTATCCACATAGTCGATGAAGAGGGCTAAATACAAAAAGGATGCTTAATCAAGCCCGAAGATACTTGATTTTTGAGGGAAAATGATGAAGTCAAGGGAAAAATAGGAATTGATAATATGATTCTGTGAACACAAATAGTATTAAATCAAAGATAAAGTGCTTTGATTGAGTTCTTGTAAGGTATCATTATCACGCTCATTTTTTAAAATATTCATAAATATCTTGATTTCTTGAGGAGAGATGTTGTCTTGTCCTTCTGAACCGATTTTAGAAAAAATGTACAGAAAACAAACCTCTTCATTAGATTTATTCAAGAATAAGATAAGTCTAAAACCAGCACTTTTACCTTTATTTTGCTGAGTATTACTGATTCGAACTTTTAGAATTTTGTAATTACCAGAATCCTTTAATACATACTTTTTTGCAAAAATCTCTTCGAAACTAAGGTTACTCAGCTCTTTACATATATCCGTTTGAATTGTGGGATATTTTTTGATTAGGTGCTGTATGCAATTGATAAATTCCGATGTAGCTAGAAATTTCATTTTTTGATGTAGAATTATATAAAATCCTCAGGAATTAGGTCATTGTCTGCTTGAATAAAGTTTTGAATATCTTCGATATATTCCAAAATTTGCTGCTGTTCTGTTTCTAAATTTTCAATACTTTTTGCAAATGACTCTTGAGCAAATTTTAGCGTTTTAAACTTTTTCAGAAAGCTGTTTAAAGACATATATAGCGCTTGTAATGACTTTTTAAGACTTTCAATCTCTTTCAAAGAATTTGGAAAGTTCTCTTCTATTTCGTCGTTAATTATGGCTAGCGCTTTTACTAATTTGTCCAAATTGGTTTTAGTTCTATTTATTAAATCGAGATGTTCATCCGAACCAGCAATAACCTTTTGATTCGGAATAAAACTTGTAATATATTTTTCACTCAACGAATATGCTTCATCGAGATGATTGTTGAGGGATGCCGCAGACATTTTTGTTTTCATTATTTATTAGCATAGAAAAATGTAAAAGTGCCAGCTATTAAAAGCATATAAAGCACTTATTGATATGATGTTTTATAAAGTTAACGAAAAAAAATCATGTCAAGTTTTTATCCCCCCATTTTCTTTCGCCATTCAATTGGAGTGATTCCCTCCAGTTTAGAAAACCACCTACTTATATGACTATGGTCGTTGAAACCCAGTTCAAAGGCAATTTCTTTTATGCTTCGATTTGTGGAGAGTAATTGTTTGAATCGGGAGAGTTTTCGTACTTGTATTTCTTGGAAAATAGAATGCCCAATCGCTTTTTGAAATTTCTGATTTAATACTTTCAAAGAGCTATTGCTTGCCTGTACAATGTCTTGTACTTCAAGGTTTTTGTGAATATTAGCAGAAATAAATTGTATTGATTTGTTTACTTCCTTGTCAGTAATAGCCATGGTATCTGTAGAGGTTCGTTCGATTACTTCTAAGGCTTCGGTCAAAATAATTTGTTGATTTGGTACTTTTCCCTGCAACATATCGCTAAGTGTAGAGCAAATGTTGAAGGCGGTACTTTGATGATTACGAGCAATACTCGAAAGGTTTGGATAGGTAATATTACAAATTAATTCATCGTTGTCTATGCCCAAAACTGCTATTTCATGCGGTACTTTTACTTGCGCCATTGAACAAGCATTGATAAGTATTTGTCCAAAATCATCATTGCAACATAAAACACCTGTAGGTTTTGGGAGAGATTTTATCCATGTAACTAAATTTTCAAAATTGTAAGAAAGTACATCTTCCTCATTGCCTTTGAGTAAGAACGAACTAAACTGGATATTGGAAGAAATAGCCATTTCCTGAAAAAAAGACATTCTTTGTAATGACCATTCCAGGTTCTCTATTCCTAAAAAAGCCAAACTTCTAAATCCTTTTCGGATAAAATATTGAATTGCCAACTTAGCATCCGACAAATAATTCCCTTTTACATAAGGAATCCCTTCAACATGATTGACAGAGGTAACCTGAATCATGGGGATGCCTAATTGTGCCATTTGAGCAATATCTTCACTATTTTCTAAAATACAAGCATCAGGTTTTACTGACTGAATTAGATTGATTCTGTTGTTTGTTCTATTATTTTTTAGAAAATAGGCCGGTTCAAAAATAATATCCCAATGGCTTATCTGATTGTTGTAGTCATAAATGCCACGCAACAAATCACGACTATAACCCCGATTGGATTCAAGATGGATGAATACTTTTTGAGCCATGTTTTTTCTTTTAAATGATACTTTTTCAAAAATACATTATTGGTAAATAATTGGCGATAGAATAACCAAAAATGGTGGCAAAATGTCAAGTTGCGATTTTTACTTTTGTAAAAACATAAAAGTTAAAACCATGAGTTCTTCTGTTAATATTAGAGATTTTAAATTATACAAAGCTGTTGCGCCACTGAAAAAGCCAATTGCTGATGCGACACATACGCTTCATGAGATTTCGTTTTTGGTATTGCGTTTACAGCTCGAAAATGGTGTGGTTGGGGAGTCTTATTTGCTCTCATTTCAGTATTCTCCTTATGCCATTCAAGGGGCTTTTAGAGATTTATTGCCACTAGTAAAAGGCTATGCAGCGTATGAAACGGGAAAAGTTTACCAAAAATTAGAAGAAGCCAACGAATATTTTGGAAATCAAGGTATCAATCGCTGGGTGCAGGCTGCTGTCAATATCGCTATGTGGGATGCTTGGGGAAAATGTTTGCATCAGCCTGTAGGCAAACTTTTGGGAACCTATCGTGATAAATGTGCTATCTATGGAAGCGGAGGTTGGATTTCTTATACGATTGACGAGCTAGTAGCAGAAGTAACAGATTATGTGTCTCGTGGTTTTCAGGCAGTAAAAATCAAAGTGGGAAATCCCAACTGGCGTACAGATTTGGAGCGTTTGAGGATTGTTCGTGAAGCCGTTGGTAATCAGGTGAATATCATGATGGATGCCAATCAGGGGATGAAGTTGCCCTCTGCCTTACAATTGGCAAAGGCTGCGCAAGATTTGAATATCTTTTGGTTTGAAGAACCGCTTCACCATCAGGACTTTGAAGGATATAAAGCGCTCAAACAACAAGCTGGTATATCTTTAGCGATGGGCGAACGCGAATATGATACCTTACCATTGGTGGAATTGTTGAAACGAAGTGCCTTAGATATTTGGCAACCAGATATTCTCAGAATAGGTGGGGTAGAGGCTTGGCGAGAGTCTGCTTTATTGGCTAATAGTCACCATATTCCTGTTTTGCCACATTATTACAAAGACTATGATGTGCCATTGGTTTGCTCTATTCCAAATGGAGTAGGTGTGGAGTCCTTCGATTGGATTGATCCATTGATAGACAATCCAATGTTGGTAAAAGATGGATTTGCTTATCCGCACGAAAGGGCAGGTTGGGGTTTTAACTTTGTAGATGATATTTTAGAACTGATTTTTTAAACATGAATATTTTTTCGTTAAAAGGTAAAAAAGCCTTAGTGACAGGCGGAGGTACAGGTATTGGTTTAGGAATCAGTAAAGCCTTAATTGAAGCTGGGGCAGAAGTAATTATTACAGGACGAAGAGAGGAAGTTTTGCAAGACGCTTTCAAGAAATTAGGAGAAAATGCACGCTATCGTGTATTTGATGTAACCCATAAAAAGGAAATCCCTGCTTTTATTCAAGACCTAGAAACACAATTTGGAGCAATAGATATATTGGTCAATAATGCAGGAATACACTTGAAAAAGTTTTCGAACGAAACAACCGATGAAGAATTTGAAAGTATTATTCAGACTAATTTGTTGTCAGTTTTTTCCCTAACCAGAGAATGTGCCAAATACATGGCGCAACGCAAAAGTGGGGTTATCTTATTTATTGGCTCAATGGCAGGAATATTCGGTATAGACCGTGTATCTGCTTATGGAACTTCAAAGGCAGCACTAACGGGCTTGATGCAAAATCTGGTAACGGAGTATTCCAAAGATATGATTCGAGTGAATACCATAGCTCCAGGTTGGATAGAATCCCCCATGTTTTTGAATGCCATTAATGCTGATTTAGCAAGAAAAGAAAAAATTACCAACCGCATTGCCATGCCAAGTTATGGTACACCAGCCGACATAGGGCATGCAGCAGTGTTCTTATCATCAGAAGCGGCACGATATATCACAGGAGTTGTATTACCCGTAGATGGTGGTGCGTCGGTTAATTTTTAACAAAAACCTGATTCAAGTTTGTTGAATCAGGTTTTGTGTTTTTCTATTTCTTAGAACAGTTTTAGGTATTAGGCAAAAATGTATTCATGATTTTAAAAGTGTTGATAATTAAAAGTTTACGTTCACAATTCATCATTCAGTACTAATTATTATTTTGGCTTGGCGTATTCCAACACTCCTTTATCCACAAACATACCATAAAGTATAAATACGACAGTGGAAGCAATAATAGCCAGTATATAGGCTAGTAGGGTGAGCGATACTACTCCTAGAATCTTAATAATTATCTTTTTTAGAGGGATATGATCGTAGAAACCTTTAAAAAACCACACTAAAATAAACGGAAGAATCAAAAATGAACTTTGTGAAATAAGCATCATTTTTTCAGGATTTTGCTTAAAAATGAAGATTATCGGATACATGACTATTATACTAATGAGTGTGTAATAAGACACCACATAAGAGTTCATGACAATATGTTCATAATAATTGTGGCCTTCTTTTTTAAACGGGATTCTGGTAATAAAGGCAAAAACTGGTAATAACAAAACCATGAGTATGGCATAATAGCTCGAAATTATCGTAAAGATATCCGACATGAGCTTTGAGTTAATGTGCTGTTGTTCTGAAAAGTTTTTCATAATTTCATCAAACTTCAAAACACTAGTTGATACAAATATTGAAATACCTGCCAGCACAAAAGTGAGAGCAATCGGTTTATAGTGGTCAACTCGGTTACCATCCATATACTCTCTAGCGGTTTTGCCGGGATTACGAAGGGTTTTAAATACAGAATAGAAAAAGCCTTTGTTGACATCGACAAAAATGTCTTGAACTTCTTCTACGACATAGGCTCGATTTATTCTTTTGTATCTTCTTTGACCACAGTTAGGGCAGAAGTTTCCTGTGATGACTTCTTTACAGTTTCTACAATTTTCTTCAAGCATAGTGTTTCAATTTGAGTTTTGGAAAATGAGTATTTTCCTGAGTAATAGGCTACGCAGGTTTTAATAATGGAGGAGGAATATTAGAAAAGGGTTTGAAAGATTTCGTTTTGTAGACGAAAAAGATATCAACGATTACAGGCAAATGATTGGACTTGGTAGATTTTAAGGTATAAGTTTTTCATAAATGTCGGTTTAAAATGAGTTGCAATATAATGACATACTCTGGAATCTACTCATTCTCTTTTTTACCTTTAAATATCATATACAGTGCGAATATTAAAGATACCCCATAAACTATATCAAGATAAGGTCTTTTAAATGTTAAAGTGGCAAAATTGAAATCTTTGTAAAGACCAGTGCCAATAATAATGGCAATAAGTAACAGAGGAAAACTGATTTTTTGATTTTTCATAATTGCTAAAACTTGTTTGAATGAGGTATATACTAATTGAAGTCATCTTGACTTTTGGTAGAATTGCTTAAAAATAAAAAAGGTTGTTGATATTTGTTTTGCGAACCATACCAAAGCAACCTTTTTATGTACTACGTACTCAGCAAAGATATAATA
>NZ_JASHIC010000051.1 GCF_030056705.1 Flectobacillus longus | reverse complement strand
GCAATAACTTGTAATTTAAAAGCCATACTGTAATCTCGTTGACTACGCTTCTGTTTCGCTTTTGAACTTGTTTCCATTTAATAAGTCGGTTGGATGACAACCTATTTCAGGACTAGACACCACATGAAAATTAGCCACTCCTTTTATTTCATCACTTCTGGTGTCACTACTATAAAATCATACTTGTCCATAATCTGATAAGTTGCTTCACTCAGGGTTTTGTCGTACTTATATCTGATTCTTAATGGTCTTAAATCCACAACTATCCAAAGTTCTTTGTTGTATAATTTCAAAAACTCTTTTGGATACTCTCCGTCTGGGTCTGTTAAATCATCTATGAGTTCTCCTTTTTCAGTAAGATAATATCGGTTTAGGAAAAATACATTGGCAAAACCTGTTTGATTACGTTGTGAAAGTTCGTACACAGAATTACCGATGTCATATAGATGAGTCGAGAGGTTCAGTCCTTTTGCTAAATGATTTGCTCCAATTTTAAAAAATACTTTTTCGTTTTTAGACTTTGTATGGTCATAATATTGGTAAAAGTTCTTTTTCATCAGGGTTGCCCTCATGAAGTTATCATCTTCATAATAGATTGTTCTAGATATTTTGATATCCTCTAAGGCAGCCTTTAATTCTGGTTGGGAAATCCCCTTTTTTAAGCTATCAAGTAATTTAACTTTGGGCATCCACCATTTAGCTATCAAGCTGTCATATACGGCCTGATATTTTACCTTAAATTTGGGAGATTGTGCGTGAAAAGCCTTATTTATGCCATAAGTAAACGCCATTTGATATTCTTGATCGATACCCCAAATGTGATAGTTGTATTGATGGGCAGCAATTAGCATCTCTGCATCTTCTTTAGTTCGAAAGAAGGGAAAGGTACCATATTTCCCTTTTCCTTTTGACAACTCAATTATACTATCAACTGGATTTTTTGCTCTTGAAATTTGCATCAATTCATTTGCTACAAACGGGCTTGTTTCGACACACCAATTTTTGAACCCATATTTTGAAGCTGCTTCAAGTGCATAGCTCGATAATTGCGAAAGTTGTGTGGAATTGTGGTATTCTCCCCAAGCAACAAATTGGTTGTCTGAAAATTGTTTCTCCAATACTTCCCAACCTTTTCCGATAGGCTTTTTCCCATCAAATTGAAAAGAGCTAGTATTTTCAAGAACTAATTTATTAAATCTCGTAGAATCAACTTTAGCTTTTGAAGTTTGTCCAAAACAGAAATTCGCAGTGAGAATGGTAGTTGCTAGTAGAATTGTTTTCATTTTTTTGAAAATAAGCATGGCTAGAGGTTTTAGTAGAATGAAAGAAAATTATTGTTCAATTTATGCTTTTATGCTTTCTTTCAAATATATCAAAATAGGTTCTACAATTAAAGTAATAGGAGCGGTAAAAAGAGTGCTTCTGTCTATATATTAGTTTGCGGTAACGTTATACGAATTATGCTATTTTTCTTTATAGAATGTTCTGTCGTAATGTGTTGTTAATGAGTGACTTATTTCTATAGCGTCAATTTTTTTACCTTAATACTTCCAAATGGAATTTCGTTGTCGTTAATAATATAAAATAGATTTTGCCCTTTTAGTATGAGTCTTGTACGTAAGGTTTCGTGTGTTCACCCTACTAAACACAGCATTATGATATAAAAACCTCTTGATTTTTCGGGTTTGTCGTTCTTTTTAGCGAGTATTTTTGATGAATATTCTTTTTTTTAATGAATCTAAACCTTTTAACCCGTAATTAAACGATGGTAATTTCCTAAGCGTCATAGTATCGGGAGGAATCAATATTTTAAAGTATTTATTCACTAACGATTGCACACTATATGAATTGGGATTCACAAGGTGAACGATTGTATTTTCTTCTAAATAGGCGGTTGAAAAACTAATTTCGACCGCCTATTTTGATACAATATTTCAATATGACACCTCTTTTGACGCAAAGCATTGCGTCTCTACTGGTAAAATGTAGATTAAAAATAATCACTCATGCGCTCAATCACTAAATCGCTCAATTAGGAATGACTCATGTTTCAACCTCGTTTGGGTTATTTCCTATTATGACTATCAAATCTTGCCATCGCTTCTGTTGTTGCAGGCGTAAATAAATTTACAAGATTCCCATCTGGATCCCTAAATAATAGAGATT
Source organism: Flectobacillus longus (assembly GCF_030056705.1). GTDB lineage: Bacteria > Bacteroidota > Bacteroidia > Cytophagales > Spirosomataceae > Flectobacillus > Flectobacillus longus. Next base: position 15,636 of record NZ_JASHIC010000051.1, on the reverse strand, counting down.
TGTTGCCCCAAGGCATAATAGTTGGTTTTTGAACTATATTTTCTTGCAGATAGCTCGCTAACCTTTCGTTGTCTTTATCTACATCTTCTACTTTGAACTCAATAATCAGGCTTCGATTTTGTGCAGGTTGTGCTACATTATTTCCTCCAAACAATTGAAGGGTTCGAGTGCTTCCGATGGCTAATGTTGCTGTTGGAGTATTGATTTCGGCAAAGTCTGGAGTGTGTTGTTTTACTGATACGCCAGTAACTTCTTCATAAAACTTTACTAGATTTTCGATGTTGGCAGTAATGATGCGAATTGACGATAAATTCATTTTTGAATAGTTTATGTTAAGTCGCAAAAGTATTTTGGTGTTATGACAAGGGTATGTCAGGGGTCTTAAAATGTTTTTCTTTTTCAGCTAAATATTCTTGAAGAGTCATTTTGTGAGGTTCGAAATCTAATGCTGTTTGATAGATATTTACAATTCTATCTAAGCGAAACATTCTGTAATCATTTCTCAATCTACAGAAAGCAATAAGTACCCAACTTTCCTTTAAGCTGTAATAAAAAGCAAAGGGTTCAATGGCTCTTTCAGTTTTTTCATCTTTATGTTCAGAATGATATACGATATTCAAAACTTTAAAGCTAGTTAAAGCATGTTGAATTAACGCTATTGAATCGCTGGTGTTTTGTTTCGAAAACTGAGGGCTAATTGCAATTCTTTTTGACAATAATTCAACTTTTTCTTTGACCGAATATTTTAAAACAGCCTTAACCTTGCTGACTGCCTCAATATATTCATTTGTAAATGAGGTATCTCTATTACTAAGAACTAGTTTTTCGGCCGTAATCAAGGCATTGGCTTCACTTTCGGTAAACATGATAGGTGGAATTTTATAACCTTCAACTAATGAGTATCCTTTACCATCTACCGTCAAAATGGGAACTCCTGCTTGTTCTAAAGTTTTAATATCCCTATAAATAGTTCTGATGCTTACGTTAAATTTTTCTGAAAGATATACTGAAGTAATGATTCGTTTGGTTTGCAACTGAGTTAAAATTGCTATAAGACGAGTAAGACGTTTTGTATCCTGATTATTCATGTTTCCTTTTAGCTAATTAGATATTTCATCATCAAACGATGCTGATGCTACTATCAGTGAATCCATATCGAAAGAATTTAATAGTCCAATATAACTAAGGTACTGTAGTGCCTTCAAATAACGAATATACTATTTACGAATAGTGTCTTCTACGGTATGTATCCTATGAAATTACTTAACTAAAGTCGGCTTTTATAACGAAAAAGTTACTCTAGCCTTTATTATAAGGCATCAAAATAATAGATAAATTGTTTATATCATGTCCGATTATTGCATTTTGATTTAAAGTAAAGCGTCCTGCGTAGAAATTTGATGGAGTTGGGATTTGTCTATCAAATGTAAACTGTCCTTGAAGAGCTTTTTCAATACTAGGAGCTTTAAATGTCATAAGAATCCCTTTTCTCCTAATTATTTTGTCAGTATTATTCTTTAGAGGCGAGTAACCATTAATATGGGCATCAATGTAATCATTCCGTTCCCAACAGCAAACCATTAATAAAACCTCATTTGAGTCATTTAACACAATTGAGGGTAATTCCAATTCCTCATAAGTATCATGATTTGGAACAATAGATGGGTTTAGGAGAGTCCAATTATCTAAATCATCAGATACCAAAAGGGCTATTGTAGCATTAAAATGCTTCTTATTTAATTTGGCTGCTACTAGCATATAGAATTTATCTTCGTGCTTAAATACAAAAGGATCTCGCCAACTATGAGGCGTATAGCTATCATCTTGTGGTAAGTACTGAAAAATGTTGCTATTATTATCCGCTAATTCTGGGGTTAAATTAAGGGCTTTAAAATCGACAGTTTTAAAATCATTTGTTTCTAAATATTTTATCGTTTGATTGGCCCAATACCCATTTTCTGATGATCGAATCGTATAAAAAACATAGTATGTAGCTTTCTCCTTAAAAATACACCCCGACCAAATACTACAATTTTCCTCCGCAGTAATTAATTGCAGATTGATATCTTTAAAATTCTCAAAGTCCTCAGTAAAAACATAACCCATATTGTTATTGCCAGTTTTCAGTTTTGAGAGACCAATGATATGATGTCCTATCGAATCCGTAAAAACTGTTGGGTCTTTGAGTCTTAGTTGGTCAAGATTTTTAATTTGATTCATAATTTTAAGGATATGGAGTGATAAAGGTTGATTATAAACTCTCAGTATTATAGTTGCATAATGTATTTTTTCAAAGATATGATAATAAAAATACATTGTCCGCTTGTGCCTTTATTTTGTCTTGAGTAACCACCGATAAATGAACATTTTGTAAGTAATCTCAGGCACTAAAGTAGTAGTTAATTTGACATTTTAAGTCTGAGCTGTTGTTTTTTTGCTTAAAAATGGGCTTAAAATTAACTTAAAAATATGCGTCTCGACTTAAATCGTTATTAAAATTTTTTATATGAAATTTAATTGGAATTAGAATTAACTATCTATTTTACAGTTAGTTATGTTTTAATATAAATTTAAAAATAAACTATATTTAGAAAAAACGCTCCTTTTTTGAAAATTTTGTATAAATCCAAAAGACATTTTTCGTCGTTATTGCTTCTGAAGTTCCAATTGAACATTCAACGAACACATCCTTACGCTGGACAATCCTTACAGCCAGCTCAACTTTTGTTAAACTTTAAAACTCAAAAACATTATGAAGACGCAAGCAATGAAATTAATGGCTGCTTTAGTAGCCACCTTTAGTGTAGAAGTTGCTTCAGCTCAAATCGGAGCAACTGCAAGCAGTGCTATAAAAGCTACAGGCAGTGCTGTAGCTAGTACCAATGCTGCAAGCAATGCCCTTAAAGCATCTAGTAATGCGGCAGCGAGTGCTTCGTCAGCTGCCAAAGCCAGTGCCAATGCTTCGTCAGCAGTACAAGCTACGACGCAAGCCGTTGTAAAAACGACAGGCAACGCTGTAAACGCAACTAAAAATGTAGTATCAGCTTCTGTAAATGCAACAAAGGAGGCCGCTTCCTCAACTGCTTCTAGTGTAAAAGCAGCCACCAATAAAAGTGCAAATGCGGCATCTGATGCCAAAAATAACACAAGTGTTGATTTAGATGCCAACGTTTCAGTTGAGACCTCTATCAACGCAAACAAGGCAAACGGTTTAAGTACAAGCAATGGTAATGGGAATGTAAACTCTCAAGCAAGCGTTAACGCTAGCGAAACAGCAAAAGCTAACGCCAATGAAAATGCAACGCCACTTTTCAAAGAAACTGTTGTGGAAGTAAAAGAAAAAGGGGCTAGTACACTTAATGCAGTAAAAACGAAAACAACTGAATCAGCTAATAATTTTAAAAGCAAAGCCAGTTCTGAAGCAAAAGCAGCTTCTAAAACCAAAGCTGATGCCAATGTTAAGTCGAGTACTTCGGCTACAACAACTTCGGGTGCTAGTACTACAAAGAATTAATATACCATAGTCCAAATGCCACTTTCGATTTAGGGAGTGGCATTTTATACAAATGCTGAGCCAAACCCATCTTAAATCTATCACGCCATGAAACGTATTATAATCCTTATTACTCTTTTCATACTTTCTGGTTTTAGTTTTATTATTCAAGCACAATCAGAAGCAGAAAACCCTAAAAAAACAGTTGCTACCATTATTGGTGGCGTATCGTATGTTCCCAAATTGCATTATTATGGTCGTACCGACCAGCTTAAGAGTAGTGCAGTGATGCCAACAGTATTGGTACAATTTGATAGTGTTGGTTTATATTTTACAGGTTCAACCGTTTTTACTACCAATACTACACAGCCGCTTGAATATGCGGCGACCGTAACTGAAGTAGGTTATAAGTTTGGTAAAAAACAAGGCATTGCGGGCAGTATTTATGGCGATAAATTCTTTTATCAGAATAAAACTTTGGTACAATCGGCGCTACAAGGACAGGCTGGGCTAAACCTTTCGCATCTCAATAAAGTAGCCAATGTAAACCTTACAAGTATTGCCGCCTTTTCTGATAAAACAGATTTTTTTGCTAGTGTAGGACTCGAACATCCTTTTGTGATGAAGACAGGACAAAGTGTATTTGTAATTACACCAACGGCTGTAGCCAACGCTGGCACGCAAAGTTTTACGAACACCTATTTCAAAAATAATAAGTTTTTGGGAATTCCAGTTTCTAATCAATCGACAACTCAAACGACTCAGGTATTTAATCTCTTAAGTTATGAGTTTAGTGTACCAATGGTTTGGGTTTATAACAATATATTTTTGGTTGTTACGCCAGGCTATGTGATGCCGCAGAATGAATTAACAACTTCAGGCAATACAGAGGTGGTATCTCGGACGGGTACTAATCTTTTCTATGTAAACTTGTCGTTACTTTATTCTTTTAAGTTAAAAAAGGTGTAATTTTTTATAGAATATTTTTCGAAAATTTGGTTATACTTCCAAAATCCAACATCCGAAATAGATGGTTTTATAATCCTTCAGACACTACTATCTGGTAATAGCAAAGGGGAACACATACTCAAGGGTTTATGTGATGATTGCAAACTGTTCAATGCTACGTTCAATAGAAAAAATAAGTGCTGGATAGGAATCCAGCACTAGCTCTGTAAAAATTAAGTTAATCGCTCAATCAGCTTCTCAATCCCTTGTCTCCAAGAAGGGTAATCTTCTTCATTTTCTAGCCAAAGCTCGTTAAGCTCAGAATCCTCTCCCAATAATTTCTTTAGCGCAAGTACTGCATTTTCTTTTAGGTCAGACAAATCTATATTTGGATTTCTTTCAGGAAAAGTGTCAACATCGAGTATTTCGCCTGTATCGCTTTCAGAGAACTTTGTGCCTTTTGTCTGACGGTCAATATAAGTTGCAGATACAATAACCGCATTTCCTTCTGTTGAGTCAATAAAGTCAGATTCTATGGCTGTGTCTAAGGCATCCTCAATCAATTCTTTTGGACTTTTTGATTCTTCGATTTCGTCCATAAAATCATAAGCGTCATCATCTTCATAGTACTTGAATCCCCAAGCTCCCATAAATTTTTAAGTTAAATTGTTAAAGGTTATATTTTGTTTTAAGTTTTCGGACATACTAGGAGCAGTAAACTTACATCTCAAATTTATCTGTCATTTTACCCGATTGATTGATGCTCATTTTGAGTTTTTCCTTTTGTCGAAATATAAAGGTTACTTTGATATTTTCGAGTATTTAATATCAAATTCTTCGTTTTATTTGGTCGTAAGATGCCTCGATTCTTATTTAGGATGAAATCCTTAGAAAAAATGAGTGCTGGATAGGAATCCAGCACTAGCGTAGGAGAAAATCTATACCACTTGATTGACATCAAAGAAAAATCGCACTTTATCTTTACTTTTTCCGCCCATTCGATTATAAAATTGAATCGCCCTTTTATTGAAAGTAGGTGTTTGCCATTGGATGCTTTCACAACCATTTATGGAGGCTATTTCTTTTAGTTTTTCAAAAATAACTTCTCCTATTTTTTTGCCCCTAAAGGCTGGCTCTAAATATAGGCAGTCCAAGTAGAGAAAGGTATGTGCATCCCAAGTAGAATAGTCAAATGTGTACGAAAAATATCCTTGCAATTGTTTGTTACTTTCGACCACAAAGCAAAATAATTTTGGATTATCTGTGAACAAGGCTTTTTCTAATAAAACCTCTTTATCTGTCGGGTCATATTCAGCCTGCTCAAATGCCGCATGGTTTGAACACAGCTCAACTAGTCGAGCTAAATCCTTGTTGTTACAAGCACGAATTAAATATTCCATTGTTGGTTGATTTCTGTTTGTAAAAACTCAATAAAGTGATTGAAATAGCTTGGGTACTGTTTATTGTTCAAAATCGCAATGAAATGTTTTCTTTTTAAGCCAACCTTTCCAATCTTAATGGTTTTGAGGGTATCATCTTTTAAATAAGGCTGAACAGCCCATTTGGCCATCGCCATGATTCCCATGTCAGCTTTTACCATCTCGATTGAGGCCTCAGTGAGTGGTAAAGGCGTAATTTTTTTGGGAGAAATTTTTGCGGGCGCCAGAAGGAATTGATGAATCGTAACGGTCTCTAGGGGCAAAGAATGAATCAATAAATGCTGGTCAACAAAATCTTCTGCTACTACATATTTCTTGTTGGTCCAAGGGTGATTAGCTGAAACTACCATTAGCATTTCATCTTGAAAAAGCTCCAGATATTTGATGTGATGGTCTTTTATTGGGTCGCTTGTTATGGCAATATCGATGATGTTTTCTTGTAATTTTTGTAAAGGGTAATGTGTCGCCTCCATGATAATTTGTAAGTCGACGTTGGGATAAAGTAGATGAAATTGTTTCATCACAGAGGGCAACCAATGATAACTAGAATAACATTCAGTGCTGATTCTGATAGTACCTATTTCTCCAAAAATCATCTGTTTGATTTCTTGTTCAGTACTCGACAGCTTTGCCAAAACCTCTGTAGCAGTTTCATATATCTTTTCCCCAGCTTTGGTTAGGATTAGCTTTTTATTCTGACGCAAAAATATGGGGGTTCCGAGCTGGTATTCTGCTTCTTTCAATTGATGACTCAGAGCAGATTGTGTCAAATGTAGTTTATCAATGGCTTTAGTAATGCTTCCTTCTTCTACAATTGCTTTGATGAGTTTTAGATGTCTTATCTCCATTTTTTGTCAAGTAAATAATTGCAAAGAAACGAAATATAATTGGTGGATTTGTATGAAAAAAATGAATGATTATACTGAATTTTTTTCGTTTTTATGAGAGTTTTTAGGTAGATAAATTTGTGCCATCAATCAATTAAATTTTGTTAAAATGGATTTACAAATTAAACACTACGAAAACAAATTGGCATTTGAAATGGATCCCTCAGACCTGTTCGAAGCCTTGAACAACGGCGAAAAAATTATTGCTATTGATGCCAGAAAAACATTTGCATTTGAGGCAGAACATATTCCAACTGCCATAAATATTCCTCATCGTGAAATGAATGAAGAAACAACCAAGCATTTAGACAGGTCGTTTGTTTATGTTACCTACTGTGATGGGATTGGATGTAACGCCTCAACAAAAGGTGCTCTGAATATGGCAAAACTTGGGTTTAAGGTTAAAGAATTAATAGGAGGTATTGAATGGTGGAAATTTGACGGCTACGCTACCGAGGGAGTAAAGGGCAGTACAACTGGTGCAAAAGTTGAGTGTGCTTGTTAGGTTATCTCAAATATGATTCATTCCGAATTTTAGTGAACGTTGGTTGAGTGATTGTTTTTCACTAGTAAAGACCCAATGCTTTGCGTCTCTACTAGTGAAATGTAGATTAAAAATAATCACTCATGTGCTCAATCACTAAATTCGGGATGACTCATGGGCTTAACAAAAAATCTAAATGTTGGATAGAATCCTTAGAAAAAATGAGTGCAGGATAGGAAGGAGTCCTGCACTATTGGAGAGTAAAATCTTTCCCATCTTACATTTTTAGGCTATTTCTTATTCTAGTAAGAATGAACCTTTGCTGATTGTCGTTTGACTGATCCCATGTCTCTACTTTGATAGTTTTTGTTTCCTTTTTTCCTTTTGATACCGCAATTAGAGCATAGGTTAACTCGTCTTTTTTACCCCAGATATACCTACAAATAACAATGCTTCTTCCTGACTTGTTGCCTTCATTCAAAATAGCAAGGTCTTTGTACAAATCGGCTTCTGTTTTCATCGATTGGATGATCCCTTTTAATATTTCTTCACTCGAAAGGGTTGAATAGGTTTGATTTGATTTTATTTCAATATCTATAAATCCAGAATGGTCGGTTCGTTTGTATTGTTCATGCCATTTGGTACTAGTATCAGTAGATACAGCATTTGATTGAAATACCCAGGTTTTAGGTATGTTCATCTTTATTTGAGCAGATTTGCTGAAAAATTTGACACTGTCTGATTTAGGGGGCTCTTTGCAACACCAGAAGGCTACTGAAACATAGCAAAATAGTAAATTGACGAAAATAAAGTACTGAGTTTTTTTCATGAGCTAAACGGCTTTTTTGAATCTGTATTTAAGATTTTAGAGGATTATAATTTTTGGTATACTAGTCTATATACAGTTAATATATGAAATTTTAAAAGCTTATCAAACTCAAATCAAAGAAAGGGTATCAGAGGAAAATATTTTAATAATTTTAAATGTCATCTTTTAAGAATTAGTCAGATTTCATTGGAGTTTTTATGACTATTTCAAGAGTTTTCTGAACTCACTAGGAGTCACACCCTTCACTTTCTTAAACTGATTCGATAGATGCTGAACACTGCTGTAGCCTAATTGGTTGGCTATTTCGCTGATGTTGAGTTGGTTGTAGGATAGAAGTTCGCTGGCTTTTTGGATTTTTTGCTCTATCAGATATTGCTCAATGGTCTGATGCTCAGACTCTGAAAATAACTGACTTAGCATTTTGTAGTCTTTCCCGATTTTGTCTGCTAATAATACTGAGAATTTTAAGGTGGTATCTATCGGTTCTTCACTTTGAAGATATTCAGTAATATATGCTTTAATTTGACTTATAGTCTGTTCTTGTTTATTGGCTAATATTTCAAATCCAAATGCTTCGAGCTTACTGAAAATTATCTGTTGTTCTTGGGTGTTTAAATCGTTTTGGGTTTCTACTAGTCCTAATTCTACCGTTTGTGGGAATACGTTGGCTTGTTCGAACACTTGTCGAACTACGTATTTGCAACGGTCGCATACCATATTTTTTATATATACCTTTGTCATATTTCGATGTACTGTTTTTCCTTTTCGGAAGATTTTATCACTAAATTAATGCCTATTCTAACATAATTGACACTTCGGATGGAAAACAAAAATTTTGATTTTATAGCTCCCTATTATGACAAAATAGTTAAGCTCGTTTTCGGCAATAGACTTCGAGTGGCGCAAGTTCAATTGTTGCCGCTATTACCCCAAAACCAACGAATCTTACTGATAGGAGGAGGAACAGGCTGGATATTACCAGAATTGATACGTATTTGTCAACCTTCGGAAATCGTGTATCTCGAAAAATCGGCACAAATGTTGTCATTAAGTCAGAATCAAGTGCCTAAGGATTATCCTGTCGTTTGGGTTTGTGGGGGAGAAGAGAAATTGCTTGATTTGGGACAATTTGACCTGATTTTTACCCCTTTTTTACTAGATTTGTTTCCCGAACCAGAGCTTGAATTGCACATCATCCAACCTTTGGTCTCTATTCTAAAACCTTCTGGACATTGGTTATTAGTAGATTTTTTTCAAACAAATCATTATTATTTTACCTTCCTTACTAAGGTCATGTACACCTTCTTTCGATATGTTAGTGGCGTGACCAACTCTCAATTAGCGGACTATCCTAAATTGTTATCTCGAAACAAACTTGTACTAAAACATTCGCAAGAATGGATGAAAGGCTATGTGAAAGCTCAACTCTGGCAAAAATGAGATTAACATCATCTGGGCATATTCCAAAAAATCATGTCGGATATTATACGGCGTTGGGCGAAATAAAACTCAATTTCGTATAAAAGAGGTCAGCAAGTTTCCTGAAATTTAGTAAGTTGGACAGATTAATCAATAAGTGCAGAGTTTTGAGTGTGGAGTTTTGAGTTTTAAAATTGACAAAATAATTAGTGCAAATAAGATGAAGATGTAAAAGTTGAACTTCACAAGGCTTGTATGGCGTGGATTGAGTTTATTATTTACTATTTTAAATTCATAACTCATCATTCATCATTCAAAACTTATATAATAGACCCTCAAATTAAAAGAACAAATCAATAGTTTCAAACAAATATGAAGACACATTTCTCTCCACTAACACCGACGGTTGCGGTAGCTTTATGCTTACTGATGGCTGGTTGTCATAGCAAGAAAAAAGAGGAATCAGGCAAAAAAGAAGATAAGCCTGTAATCGTAGATGTCGTAGTGGCCTACCCCGAATCCGTTTCCAATGTAATTGAGGCAAATGGCTCGGTTGTAGCAAATGAGTACGTAGAACTACATCCAGAAATCAGTGGACGATTGACTTTCTTGAATGTGCCTGAAGGTACTACCGTTGCCAAAGGTACGGTGATTGCCAAAATGTATGATGGCGATTTGCAAGCGCAATTGCTAAAACAGAAGGTTCAGTTAGAATTGGCAGAGAAAACAGAACAACGTTTGTCGAAATTATTGTCTGTAAATGGTATCAACCAAGCTGACTATGATGCAGCCTTGAATACCGTAAATTCTTTGAAAGCCGATATGGTATATACGCAGGCTCTTTTGGAGAAAACGGTATTGAAAGCTCCTTTTGCAGGAATCGTTGGCTTAAGAAAAGTTAGTAATGGGGCATATATTACCCCAACGACTATTATTGCGACTATTCAACAGACCTCAGTTTTGAAGGTAGATTTTACCCTTCCTGAAGAGTATTCATCCGTTGTCAAAAAAGGTACTATCGTAGATGTAGAAATTGATGCAGGTGGTAAAACTCGTTGCAAAGCCAATGTCATTGCAATAGAACCACAAATTAACTTGACAACTCGTAATATTCAAGTGCGTGCAATTCTTCAGAAATGTAATGCTAATCCTGGTACATTTGCCAAAGTATATATTAACAGTGCAGTCGATAAGAATAGTATTATGATTCCGACAAATGCTGTTATCCCTGACGATAAAAACAAAAAATTGGTTTTGGTGAAAAATGGCAAAGCTGTGTTTACCAACGTGACTACTGGTGTACGTACAGAAGAGTTCGTAGAAATTAAAAGTGGTGTCAATATTGGCGATACTGTAGTAGTTGGTGGTGTATTGTTTGCTCGTGACGGAAAAGACGTAAAAGTGAGAAAGGTAGAGCGTTCGGATAAATAGTTTTCTTATTTATAAACCAGAAAACCCGTTTATCCATTCAATCAACAGCGTCATTTGTTTACTAAAGCATTAGATTAATTTTATGAATATTTCTGAATTATCACTAAAGAGACCCATATTCGCTACCGTGATGAATATCTTAATTGTACTTTTTGGTGCAGTTGGGTTTTCATTTTTGTCGGTAAGGGATTATCCTGCGATTGACCCTCCGATTGTTACGGTCTCTACTTCCTATACAGGTGCTAACCCTGATATTGTTGAAAACCAAATCACCGAACCTCTCGAAAAAGAAATCAACGGTATTCCTGGGATTCGTTCTATTACTTCGTCAAGTACTTTGGGTAGAAGTACTATTACGGTTGAGTTCAACCTTGGCTCTGACTTAGAGGCTGCTGCCAGTGATGTACGTGACAAGGCTGCTCAAGCGTCTCGTAACTTACCACAGGATATTGATGCGCCTCCAGTGGTATCTAAAGCTGATGCCAACTCCGACTTTATTTTGCTGTTAGCGATTCAAAGTAAGTCAAAAAGTCTTTTGGAGTTGAGTGATTATGCTGAAAACGTCTTACAGCAGCGTTTTCAAACGATTAATGACGTAAGTGGTATCAACATCTTGGGGCAGAAGCGCTATGCCATGCGTTTGTGGTTGAAACCCGACTTGATGAATTCTCACAATATTTCTTTTACAGATTTACAAAATTCGCTTTCTCGTGAAAACGTAGAAATTCCTGCGGGAAAAATTTACGGAGCAAATACGGAAATGACTATACGTGCGATGGGTCGCTTGACTACAGAGCAGCAGTTCCGTGATTTGATTATTCGTCAAGATGCTGATGGTATTGTGCGTTTGGGCGACATTGCCGAAATCGAATTAGGTCCTGAAAGTTTAGAAACTTCTTGGAAATACAATGGGGTAAGTGCAGTAGGTATGGCACTCGTGCCACAGCCTGGAGCTAACTATATCGATATTGCCGATGAGTTTTATAAGCGTTTGGAAGAAATTAAAAAGGAGAATAAATCGGATATCGAATTCAAGCTTTTGATTGATAATACCAAAAACGTTCGTAATTCATTGAAAGAGGTAGAGGAAACCTTGATTATCTCATTAGGTTTGGTAATCATCGTAATCTTCTTGTTTTTCCGCGACTGGCTTATTGCGATTCGTCCATTGGTCGATATTCCTATTTCATTGATTGCTACCTTCTTTGTGATGTACTGGGCAGGATTCTCAATCAATGTATTGACTCTATTAGGTATCGTTTTGGCAACAGGTCTCGTAGTGGATGATGGTATTGTAGTAACAGAAAATATTTTCCGAAAATTAGAGGAAGGTATGCCAATTCGCAAGGCGGCTTTGGAAGGTAGTAAGGAAATTTTCTTTGCTGTAATTTCTACTTCCTTGACCTTGGCGGTTGTATTCTTGCCAGTAATTTTCTTGCAAGGTTTTGTGGGAAGTTTATTCCGTGAGTTTGGTATCGTGGTAGCAGGAGCTGTACTGATTTCAGCCTTTGTCTCACTGACTATTACTCCAGTGCTCAATGTGGTAATGAGTCGTAAGAAACATTCTTATGGCTGGTTCTATCTCAAAACAGAACCTTTCTTTGTAGGCATGGAAAATGGCTACAAAAGAATGCTCAATGGTTTCATGAATATCCGTTGGATGGCATGGGTTATTGTAGTCGTTTGTGCTGGTATTATCTGGTTTGTAGGAAAAGATATTCAATCAGAAATTGCCCCAATGGAAGATAAAAGCTCGGTTCGTTTTACGATTACAGCGCCAGAAGGTTCAAGTTTTGATTTTACCAAAAATGTAGCAGAAGAGCTCACCACTTATTTGAATGACTCTGTTCCAGAAATGGACTTTGTGTTTAATGCTGTGCCAGGTTTTGGGGGTAGTGGCGGTACAAACTCGTCAATTGCTCGTGTGGGCTTAGTAGCGCCAACCGAACGTAAACGTAGTCAGCAAAAAATTGCTAAAGACCTCAATGAGAAACTTTCGCAGTTTAACAATGCACGTATTTTTGCCGTACAAGAACAAACTATTTCAGTAGGTTCTGGTTCGAGAAGCTCATTACCTGTACAGTTTGTTATTCAAAACGTTGACTTGACCAAAATCAAAACGGTATTGCCAAAGTTCTTGGAAGAAGCTCGTAATGAAAAAACCTTCCAGAATGTTGACGTAAACTTAAAGTTTAACAAACCTGAACTCTTGATGACATTCGACCGTATCAAAATCAAGGATTTGGGCTTGTCGACACAAGATGTAGTAAGTGCTGTTCAAGGTGCTTTCTCAGGTCGTCGTTTGGCTTATTTTACCATGAATGGTCGTCAGTATCAAGTAATTGGTCAGGTAGAAAGAACAGATCGTAAGCAACCTTTGGATATTACCAATGTATATGTGACTAACTCAAGAGCAGAAAGGATTCCTCTGAGTGCTGTTGTGAAATTAGAAGAAAGTAGTAACCCTTCTACTATCTATCACTTCAACCGTCTGAAATCTGCGATTATTTCTGCGTCTCTGGCAGAAGGTAAAACGATTGGAGATGGGGTAAAAGCCATGCAGAAAATTGCAGGTAAAACTTTGGATAATACTTTCCAAACAGCTTTGAATGGACCATCACGTGACTATGCCGAAAGTTCATCAAATACTAGTTTCGCTTTTGGATTAGCCTTGGTTTTGATTTATTTGCTATTAGCGGCTCAGTTTGAAAGTTTCAAAGACCCACTGACTATCATGTTGACAGTACCTTTGGCATTGGCAGGAGCGTTATTGAGTTTGTGGTTTTTTAACCAAACCTTAAATATTTTCTCACAAATCGGAATGATTATGTTGATTGGTTTGGTAACCAAAAACGGTATCTTGATTGTAGAATTTGCCAATCACAAACGTGCAGAAGGTTTGCCTATCTTCGAAGCTGTAGTAGAGGCTTCAGCACAACGTTTACGCCCTATCTTGATGACTAGTTTGGCAACCTCGTTGGGTGCCTTGCCAATCGCTATGTCCTTGGGTGCTGCGGCTACCAGTCGTATTCCTTTGGGTATTGTAGTAGTGGGAGGTATTTTGTTCTCTTTAATTTTGACACTCTTGGTTATTCCAGCAGTTTATACTTTTATTTCTGGGAAAAAAGACCACCAGCCAGAGTCAGAAGAGGAGGCAGAGTTTCAAGCGTAATTAGCTCAAATAAGCTGCGAAAAATTAATTTTCAGGCAAGTGAAAATGTAAATAGCAATGAAAAAAAGACTTTCTTATATACTCTTGGCTACGTGTTTGCCCTCTTGGCTTATGGCACAAGACCGCGTGACTTTGTCTGATGCGGTAAATACGGCGCTTAAGAATAGCTTGGACATACAAATCGCAAAAAATGTGCTCAATGTCGCAAGCATTAACAATAATAGGGGTGTAGCGGGGGCTTTACCAACTGTAAACGGTAGTGCTACCAATACCCAACAAATTACTACCTTGAATCAGGAGCTGAGTAATGGTAATTCAACAAATCGAAGCAATGTAGGTGCAAACAATACCAACGTCAATATTACAGGTACGATGGTGCTCTACAATGGTAACAGAATTATGACTACCAGAAAACGTTTGGATGAACTACAAAAACTGAGTCAAACACAGTTGAATAGTGTTGTTCAGGGTATTTTGGCAGATGTAATGTTGAAATATTATGCGGTAGTTCAGCAACAAAATTTTTCGACAACACTCGAAAAATCCCTTGAAGTTTCAAAGCAACGTTTGTCGATTATTGAATCAAGACGCTTTGTAGGAATGTCAAACGATGCTGATTTGATTCAGGCTAAATTGGATGTCAACTCACAACTACAGTCTATTCAGTCTCAAAAATTGGTAATTGAGCAAGCAAAAACAGACTTGCTTCGTGCGATGACTCAGCAAACAGAATCTAGTATTGCGATTCAGGATACCATTTTGATAGATACCAAATTAGATTGGGAGGCGCTGAAAACAAGTATCAATTCGCATCCTGACATTATGGCTGCCGATCAGCAGATTACTATTAATCAATTTTTGGAAAAAGAGGCTAAAGCTCGTATGTCTCCAACGTTAAATCTTAATGCAGGCGTAAGTTATATCCGAAGCCAAAGTGCAGCAGGTTTGACTTTATTGAACCAAACGTATGGTCCATCACTTGGCTTAAACTTGACAGTGCCAATATATACAGGTTCAGTCAATTCAAGACAGTTACAAATTGCTGGAATTAATACCCAAACAGCTAAGATTCAAAAGGAAACGCTTATTCAAAATTATCAGGCAAATGCAACAAAAGCTTGGCAGTCGTACACAAATGCCTTGAAGTTGTTAGAAACCGAAAAGCAAAACTATGAGCTAGCTAGTAACCTACTTAAGGTGGTTATGAATCAATTTAAGCTAGGTCAAGCTACCATTGTGGATGTGAAATTGGCGCAGCAAAGTTTTGAAAACTCAGGTTATCGTTTGAATAATTTGAGTTATTCAGCAAAGTTAGCTGAGATTAATTTAAAGCAACTCGCATACAAACTTGAATTATAATTCTTTCTAAGTGATAAAAAAAAGCCCACCATTACGGTGGGCTTTTATTTTATCAATTGTCTAGTCCTGAAATAGGTTGTCATCCAACCGACTTATTAAATGGAAACAAGTTCAAAAGCGAAACAGAAGCGTAGTCAACGAGATTACAGTATGGCTTTTAAATTACAAGTTATTG
>NZ_JASHIC010000050.1 GCF_030056705.1 Flectobacillus longus | reverse complement strand
GTACGCCAAGAAACAGATCTATGGCTGAGGGACTATAATTTCGTTCGCCCGCATGTCTCTTTAGGTGGTATGAGCCCAGTAGATTATAGAATGAAAAAACAGAACACCCTTCTTGGGCTGAGTGTAGCGTAGCGGAACGAAGCCCAAGAAGGGTTAAAAACATAATCAAAGTAGACAGATTATGTATATTTTTAAACTGTACTAAAAATGGGAAGCCGACAGGATACTCTTGAGGAAAATCAGGATTTATTGCTAGGAAAGCTTTCGCTCACTATGCTAATGATGAATCTAAATGTCTTAAATAGAAACGAATTAAAGCTGTTATTTGATAATGACTCTGATTTTAATCAAGTACTAAAGTACCCGATAATAAGAAAAGAGGATAAAGATATCGACTTTATTCATAATTTATTTCAAGAAAATTATTGTGCTAAATATCTATCAACACTAGCGTTCGAGGAAATCAAAAAATGTATTACATACGCTCCTGAATTTGAAAAGATAAAACCCAAATGGACAAATACTATTGCATCAATTTTTAATATAATTGATGAGTCGTTCCCACTATTTAGTAACCTGCTACACTTTATTTTAGAATCTGAGCCTTCTTTATTGGTAAGGTTTGAATATGATAAGATTGATTTAGACATCCGTCTGAGTGTTTTTAAGACAATTATGAAGGATAACAATCGATATTATCAAACATTCAACTTTTCAGAATTAATTCTCTTTGCTGGTATTAAAGAAAATCCAGATGTAATAAAATATATCCTAAGTAATATCAATTCTCAAGATTTGAAGCTTACTCGTGATTTAATTTATTTCTTGAGATACGCTGATCCTCAAGATCCATTTAAGCTTAAAATGGACATTTTAGAAACACTTAAGTATACTCTTAGCTCGGATGACTTTGATGATGATATTCATGAAGAGGCTCTCAGATGTATTTCAACACTTAATTTAAATTCTATTGATTTAATAAGCTGGCTATTTGAGTTCAAACCTTCGTTCTCAAAGCAAAATATTTTAAGTATCGTATTTAAGCTTATTACAAATTTGTGAGAAGTGGATAGGTATCTAGACTTTTTTCTAGATAAAATACCTATTTGTAATGAAAAATTAATAAAAAATGGAGCTATACAAATGACTAGATGTATGGATAATTTTTATGATGGAATTGCTACTTCAAAAAGCCTCAATTCCATCATAAAAATATTAAATAGAATTCTGAATATACCAGAAATTGAAAGTAATAGTCATGATAAAATTTTCTGTATCAATCATTTAGAGAATGATTTTGCTAATCCGTTGGTGAGTTTGATGATATTGGCATACAATGAAGATTCTTCTTGTTTGCCTGAAATCCTCAATGTAATGTCAAAAATATCTTCCAGATTCTATGGGATGACAACTTTTGAAAAATATAAACCATTTTTTGAAACTACCAAATCAACAACAGAGGCATTCTGGTATTACTGGGATAATAAGCACAAAAGAAATTTTGATTGGAGTATTAGAGAACGTATGAGTTACTGGCTTGATGAATCGATGATTCTCCAATGGATAAATAAATACCAATCTAATTATTTCAATGATGATGATGTTATTAAGTTTTATCATGAATTATCTTCTTTTCCTGAAAAACAGTCATATTTTACTCATAATATTAATGAGTTTACTAATGCATTAGAAGTATATTTTGCAAATAGACCAGCCTATCCAAGGGAAGACTATACAGCTGAGTATAACGATTTAGACTTAGTTCTTGACAGGAATGAATTCAACAAAGTTCTCTGTGAAATTTGTGAAGGTGTTGATTCGGTTACTATAGACGCAATTAAATTGCACAGAGGAAAAGTAGGAAATAAATATCATTTTCCTTATGATTTCATTTTTGAAGTATTGGAAAATAATCCAGAAATTGAAAGAGAAGGCCTATGTAATTACTTTACTGATGAAAATCTATGGAATCTGTATGTGATAGAGTTTTTACTTCCTAAACTCCAAAATAACCCTAAACTCCTTTCTTCAAATCATTTAGATTTTCTTACATCATGGTGCCGAAATAGATTACCATATTTAGATTTCATGAGTGCCCTTTCAGGAAAAAAGGAGAGTGTTAATTTTCGATATGAGGAATATTATTTTAGCCAAATATTCCTTTTTATAGATATTGAACTTGCTGATAATATATTACTCAATTTATTATCTATGGATATGTCCAGAGTTGATGATTTTGAAATAAAATCTGAACATGGTACTATCACAATTTCGGAAAAGATTCTGTCATTAGTTCAAGATAAAGAGCTCATCAAAAAAAGGGTACTAGATAACCTACAAAATGAAAATACTGCTTCAGTAGTAATACTTTCGCATATTGCTATATGTAAAGCCTTAAAAATAAGGGACGCCAAGAGACATTTCATAAGGTTTCTTCGGGAGGATTCCTTATTTCCTTATGAGCTTAAGAGAATGGTTGAGCTATTCCTTGAGTTTAATGGAGATATCAGAGATATGGACTTTATTATAAATAATTTTGATTGCAATAACGAGGCCCATTGGTTTGTTATAGAGAAGCTTTCATCTATTAAAAACTATCAAAAAAGGATTAATCCATTAGTTATCAGGTACTCCACAGTTGAATATGATGATGAAGTTCAAAAGAAAGCAATGAATCAGCTCATTAGAAATTCTCAATCTGATGGATTACTAAAGCTTCTTCAATATTGTGAGGAGCACTATTACGATAGTATCAGCCATTATGATTGGGCTCCATCAATAAGTAAAATGCCTTTCAATGACGAAATGATTCTAACACTTGAAAAGTTCATCATTTTAATTGTTAGAAAAATCAAAGAAGATCCGAATAACATTCGGGGTGAGGTCAGTGAACTGATATTTACTGTTTTAAAATCGTTCTCTATTTCTGTCAATAGCGCTTTTGAAAAATTACAGACTATGCTATTGAAATATTTAGACATCAACAATCTAGATATGTACAATTTTAATTCTAAAATAAAGGATTTTGAGCGTCACTACTATTACAATAAAAAGGATATTTCGACGGTTCAGGAGGCGCTTAGTTTTATCAGAAGTATTCACGCTGATTTCTAATGGAATTGGCTATTCGGTGTAGAGATACTAGTGAAGATCTAGGTCTTCACTAGTATTTGTTTGATAAAGCTAATTTGTTTTTCATTTTAAATAACTAATTAGCCTTTCTTATGAAGAAGTAACTGCTTTTAGAGCTAACATTGGCCAAGTTCATTTTTGATAATGATATACAATCTAAATTTGGGAGCAATTGCAGCTGTAATATGTATGAACTATAAAGGCATTCAAATCGGTTCAATAATCTTGATTATCTAATTTATCAACTTAGGCTTGTAATTAATTGAAAATTAGCATTCATCAAGCAATTTTATATTATTAGTTACACTAACTTGTACAAAAAGGGCATTTGGGTAAGATCAATTGCTATATTTTATCTTTTAGTAATAGCTCTCCTTTTACCAACCATGCAAATCCAAAAGCAATTAAAGCAATAAATTCTTGCCAAAAGAGATGTTCATTTCCCCAGAAACTAACAATTACAATCCATCCAAAACACACTAACATAGTGATCCCACAAATAGTATAAATTTTGTTTCTTAATTTCTTTTGTTTAGAAATCAATTTTCCTTTACTAGTTCTAGTAAAAAAATACAGTAACAGGATTGCCAATGTTAAAAAAAATAAGCAAGCAGAAGCCAAATGAATATAATGTGATACAATTTTAGGTATTATTCCGCTACAATCTCCCCACTGTCCCTTTTCAACTCCGTCCGTAGGGAAATATGCTACACCTAATGCCCCTAAGGCAGTAAGATTAGTTAACTGGTTATCTTTTTCTTTTTCATAGCCTCTATAAGAATATAAAAAAACGGCTAAAGCAGTTAAAACTCCAACAAAAACGTCTCCTAAGTTGGAATAATAATAGTGACTAATTGATTGTCTGATTGAAGATTCACAATACAATGTACTTTCTAAAAGCATGGCTATTGGCAATAAAATTCCTAGCCAACCTATTAATTGTCGAATCTTTACATAAGAAATAAGCTTTACTTTTGCATCCATAGTTTTGAAGTATAGTTAATTCTAAAAATGAAAAAAACAAAATATTTCAAGAGTAGTTATTTAACAGTAACCTATCATGAATTGTATATTCCGATGAGGAATGGAAACTATGTTTTATAATCCCAACCATTTCCATCTTTCAATTTATAATCTACAAATATGTGTAAAATTCAAGACACACTTGGCATTATAAACTCAGAGGAGAACTTTTGTTGCACCAAATTTTCTACTTGATTCAGCATCTTACCGAGATTATTTATTTCAAAAGATACTCCTAAATCTTCTAAAGCATTTTGAGTCCTGTAGCCTATATGACCATCGATATTACCTATTTCTTTACCAAGTCTAATTATACAAGATTGAATATTTGCTTGAATTTGATTTCCTCCAAAAGCATCAACTTTCTCACCAATCGAAAGAATAGCACTTGCCGCTGCAGCTTTATATGGCTTAAAATTCGTTCCTTTTCCTTCATCATAATACTGGAAAACAATTTGATGACTTCCACGACAATCAAAATGCCATGCTTCTGACTTTGATGTATCTGGCTCATCTATGATAGGATATACTCCGTACTTTTTTGCAATGTTCCAAAAATCTGCTAAAGATATTTTAATAGCATTCAAATCCAAATCAAAAGCACGACCAGCCTCATGAAAGCTTCCTCCTGGAGCGGGACTGTATGCTTTTTTCTTTCCTGAAATATAATCGTAGTGCGATTGTGCTTGCATATCATAACTCCTGAAAAGATCTGATAAAATCAATTTACCTCCTTTTTTAGAAAGATCTGAAGCAATTTTAAATATTGCAGAGTAAGTATCGGGAGTACATTTTGCCATTCTACTTGGTAATGGCTGCAAATAACCTGAGCTATTTTTATAAATGGAAATGATATCAATCGGAATTAAGGGAGTTTTCATTTTATATAAGTTAAAATGGTTTAAAAATTAAAAGAGGTTAAATTTGAACTCAATATTATTTAAGTAATAGCAAGCAACTTAAAGTTTTCACTCTGTATGTTAGCAGCGTAAGCGTTGTATAAAACTTTCAGCTTTTTATACTCCTCTGAATCAGGGCTAAGAGGGTCTAGTTGTTTTTTTAACTTGTCTGCTTTCATTTTATAGGTAAAATCATTGTAAAGCTGCATCGCTTCCAGCAAGGTATTTGTAGCATCTCCTGTATTTCCAGAAGAACCATAAAATTTCTTGAGAAGTGTAGCTGATGCAATTGTTGGAGAAAAGGCTTCTAAATCTCTTCTCACTGCTCCGTTCAAAATTACAATCATATAAGGAGCTCTTCCCTTATACTCCTCGTTGGTATTTTTATTAATTAATCTTAATTGTGGACTTTGGTTCTTGAAAAGTGCTACTTGAAGCTCTGCAAATTCATCTTTATCTTTTTCATTATAAATAATGAATTCTCTAGGTTCTGTTGGTGGGATTATTGGCGAGTCAAATTCTATTGGAATAGTTCCTGATAAATGAGGACGACCAGAAAACAAACTATCTCCTAATTTAGAACCTATATTGACCAATTGTGATCCTCCTAATAGGTAAGGGGCGGCAGGAAGAAATACGGGTATGCCAGCAGCTGATGAAAGTAACCCAGAAATTGTCTCAAATAAACTATTATCAAAGTTATCAAACATTAGTTCAAACGAAACAACTGTACTCTCAGCATCCATGGCAGGAGAGTAGAAAACAGTTTTTGTCCCATCTTCGAAAGCGGAAAACTCTAAGTAATCATTTTCATTTACCTTTTCAGACTTTATATTAACTGCTCTAGAAGTTCCTTGAAAAGTTTGTGAGTTTTTTACTCCACTAACAACAACTGCGTCTTTTCGCCCACCTAAAAATTTTTTGTACTCACCTGTATATACGGTAGCAATTTCGATACTAAGTGGTTTGCCTATGCCTATTTCCTGAAAATTTGATCTTAACTCATGTTGTAGAGATTCTAAGGTATTCACCGCAATGGAGACATCCATAAACTCCATATTTCTTTCTGAATCATTCAAATTCTCTATACTTCGTAGAGATGATAATTCTCCACTGAACTTTTTTGCAAAGAGTTCATCTGGACTAATTAGTGATGTTCCAATAACGTTAAATGTAGCCATTTTTGAGTGTTGTTTAGTAATTTTTGAATTAAATATGTAAAATAGAATTGAGAGATTTCTTCGTAAACAAAATACTTTGGTAAGTACCAGTATAAAATTTACCTATTTTAAAAATTACATTTTACAAAACGATTCCAATGAATTGTTATAGGACAGACTATTTTAATTTATGTTATCTAAGAGTTAACATCATCTGCTCTAGAGGAGTCAATATTCAAGCCCTTCCCAAGTATAAACCCTGAAATACCACTCAATATGGCAGATAACTCTCTACCTTCTAGAATACCCAGAATTCCAAACAAGATTGTTGAGATTATCATAGCAAAAAGTGCTATAAACTGTAGCCCATTTCCATTCAAGAAATGATTTCATATTTCTTTTGTCGATTTTTTATATAAAAACAGAAATGAGATTACAATGAGTACCAAAATGATGATAGCATAATAAAGAGATATCGTTTTCTTATAATCTTGATTACCTCTTTCTACATAGTAAATATTTTGGATAGCCTTTGTTGCCTCAAATTTGTCTTTAGCAATATTTTCAAGACTTAAGGTCAATTCCGCTTTTCGAGTAATATTCTTTAGCCAAATTTGAACATTTTGAAGGGAATTTTTGACATAGTATTTTTTTTGATGAGTTCTTGTACTATCGATATACACTCCATATGTTACTTCACAAATTTCAGCTATTTCATCATTTACTTCGGACTGGGAATATGGATCTTTATGATTCTTACTAATGATAAACTCCTCAAGTTTTTTCTTATACTGCTTGTATAAGACACTATCTGAGAGGGTTGAGAGAGGTATCATATAGTACTTTTCAATTTGGTCAAGATCTAATCTCAGTTTAGAATATTCTGTATCTTTAGTTTCAAGAAAATCCCTTAGCCTTGCAAGATTATTTCGATCTTCTTTGTCAGAGAATTTAATTTCAAACTGCTGTAGAATCACGTTGTTTCCAATCTGTGATTTACTCATAATTGGGGAGTGTAATATAAAAACTATGAAAATCCACTTATGAAAGTAATTACGCTGAATAGAATTTTTCATATTAAAACTTGAGTTTTGAGGTTATCTTCGATATAATTTTGATGAAATAATAGTGTCTCTAAGAATAGATTTTCTTTGAAGAAGCAACAAATAATAAGAGCAATAGAATACAACGGAAACGCAAAATATATGATTTAAAAGTAGTATTAAATCATTTCAATTCTCAAACTTTCTTCGATTAAATACTCATTTATTTATTTTTCGGTAAATGGCTGTATTGCAGTATCTTAATTAGAACATAAGGTCTTCCAATAAGATTGTTTTACTAGGGTTAGTGTCTTTCATCATAATTTGAAAGTTTGTAGCTTTATTCTATCTCAACAAAATTTCACACAGCACTCTCTCTATACCAATATTTACCCGTAATTTTGACCTTAATACCATCTAAATTGAGGAGTACAAATTATGAGTGAAGACCAAAAAAAAGTATTAGAACAACAACTCTGGAATATCGCTAATACCCTCCGTGGGAAAATGAATGCTGATGAGTTCAGAGACTACATCCTAGGTTTTATTTTCTACAAATACCTAAGTGAGAAAATGGAGATTTTTGCCAACGATATTCTCCAACAAGACCAAATCACTTTCAAACAGCTTTGTGCTGACTTCGACAACAAAGAAGAATACCTTGAGGCTGTTCAAGAAGAGGCGTTAGAGAAATTAGGGTATTTCCTCCGACCAGAAGAGTTATTTACTGAAATTGCAAAAAGAGGTAATAGTAATGCCTCAGAGGATGAAAATACTGAGATTGTTGCCGAAAACTTCATTTTGGAGGATTTACAAAAAATCCTTATGAATATCCAGTTGAGTACTATGGGCACCGAAAGCGAAGAGGATTTTGATAACCTTTTCGAGGATATGGACCTAAACAGTACCAAACTCGGAAAAACGCCTGAAGCTCGCAACGAGATTATTGCTAAAGTACTTTTCCATCTCGACAAAATCGACTTTAAAATCCAAGATACTGAACTCGATGTACTGGGCGATGCCTACGAATATTTGATTGGACAGTTTGCCAGTGGTGCAGGCAAAAAAGCTGGTGAGTTTTACACACCTCAAGAGGTGAGTAAAATCCTTGCCAAAATTGTAACTACAGGCAAAGAAAAATTACGCAGTGTTTATGACCCTACTTGTGGGTCGGGTTCATTGTTGTTGCGTGTAGCCAGAGAGGTAAAAGACGTTAATAACTTCTACGGTCAAGAAATGAACCGTACTACTTATAACTTGGCTCGTATGAACATGATTTTGCATGGTGTGCATTATCGTAAGTTTGATATAAAGCAGGACGACACCCTCGAAAACCCTCAGCATATCGATTTACGTTTTGAGGCTATCGTAGCGAACCCACCTTTCTTTGCGCAGTGGAGTGCTAGCCCTTTGCACATGAGCGACGAACGCTTTAGCCAATACGGCAAGCTGGCACCTAGTAGCAAGGCCGACTTCGCTTTTGTACAACACATGGTGTATCAATTGGCCGACAATGGTACTATGGCTTTGGTATTGCCTCATGGGGCTTTGTTTAGAGGGGGTGCTGAACACCAGATTAGAAAGTACCTGATTGAGAAAAATAATTATCTTGATGCAGTGATTGGTTTACCTGCCAACATCTTTTATGGTACCAGTATTCCTACGTGTATTTTAGTATTTAAAAAATGCCGTGAAAACCCTGACGATATTTTATTTATAGACGCCAGTAATGAATACGAAAAGGTAAAAACGCAAAATATATTGCGTGAGGAACATATCCAAAAAATAATAGATACCTATCATAGCCGTACCGAAATTGAGAAATATAGCCATAAAGCTACCCTTGAAGAAATTGTAACCAATGATTACAACCTCAATATCCCTCGCTATGTAGATACCTTTGAGGCTGAAGAAAGTATCGACATCAATGCCATTGCTCAAGAACTAAAAAAGCTTGATAGCGACATGACGAGTATTGATACTACCATTGCAGGATTTTGTAATGAACTAGGAATTGAAACTCCTTTTTAAAGATGGAAGCACAAACTATAGAATGGAAGGAAATATGGAAAGATGAATATCTCGCTTGGCTTTGTGGCTATGCAAACGCTAAAGGAGGTGTACTTGTAATCGGAAAAGACGATAAGGGAAACGTAAAACATGTTGAAAATGCCGAAAAACTTTTAGTAGACCTTCCTAATAAAATAAGAGATGTACTCGGAATCATAGTTGACATAGATATTAAGTACGAGAACGAAAAACAATATCTCGAAATAAGTGTTCCTGCTTACTCACATGGCATTAGTTATAAAGGCGATTTTCATTACCGAAGTGGTAGCACCAAACAAGTGCTTAAGGGGACAGCCTTAAGTAAATTTCTGCTTGAAAGAAGTGGGCAGGTATGGGATAAAGTGAAGATACCATCTACAGCAATAAATCAATTGGATGAGAAGTCTTTTGACTTATTTAGGACAAAAGCTAGTAAGACCACTCGCTTGAGCATTGACGATTTAAGTGTAGATAATCCAACCCTATTGGAAAAACTAAATTTAGTGTCTGATTCATCTTTAACGAGGGCAGCTATATTGCTATTTCATCCTAACCCAGAAAAAATAATAACAGGTGCTTTTATCAGAATTGGTTCTTTCAGTAATGGTAACGACATACTTTCGCATGATGAAATTTGCGGATCCTTATTTGTACAAATTGAAGATACAATCCAGACCTTGATTAGCAAGTACCTTAATTCAAACATTAGCTTCGAAGGAATCAGCCGAGTAGAGAAATATCCCTACCCAATGAGAGCTCTGAGAGAGGCAATAATTAACGCTATTGCTCACAAGGATTATGCTTGTTCGAATCCAATTTTGATAAAAGTTTACCCAAACAGTATATAGATTTTTAATGAAGGTTCATTACCTAAAGATTGGACTATGGAACAATTTCTAGGTAATCACCCTTCTATTCCTCCAAATCCTACCATTGCTCAAACCCTGTATAGAGCAGGTTACATCGAAGCTTGGGGAACAGGAATATCTACTATTTTAAAAGAATGTAATAATAATAATTTACCACTTCCTTCTTTTGATATAAGTTTTGGAGGGCTTACCGTCATACTCAAACAACAGCCTATCAAAGAAAAACCTAGCTCTTTACATATTTTACTTTCTCATTACTTTGATAGACTTAAAGATAATACTATTTCAGAGAAGAATATTGAGGACTTCGCTCCTTTAGCTAAAAAGCTAGAGGATAAGTCTTTATCTCTTATTTTAGCATTAGAAGATGGTGATTTGCTCAAACGAAAAGAAATGATGAATTTGATAGAACTAACTAATCAAACTTACAATGTAGATCGTTACTTAACTCCACTACTTGAACTGGGTCTTATTGCTCAGGTAATAAAGAGCCGCCCTAATAGCCCTAATCAACGCTATAGATTGACAGAGAAAGGGCTTAAGTTCAAGTATCTCTTAACGCAAATCACAACTAACTAACTAACTAACTAAGTGCTATCTAAAAAGATTGGATAAGGGTATAAATAGAATTATGGAAAAATTATTAAATACACCAGAGTTACGTTTTCCTGAGTTTGAGGGGGAATGGGAAAAAGACTTACTCAAGAGCTATACTTCACTTATCACAAAGGGGACAACACCTTTTTCTTTTTCTGAAAAAGGTATCAACTTTATCAAAATAGAATGCTTTGAAGAAAATCGTATTAATAAACATAAATGCCTATTTATTAATGAACAAGTTCACTTCAAAGAACTTAAACGTTCAATATTGAAGGAAAGTGATATATTATTTGCCATTGCTGGTGCCACAATCGGTAAAGCTAATATTGTAACAGCAGATATTTTGCCTGCAAATACTAATCAAGCCTTAGCAATTGTTCGTCTTATCAATTTAGAGCACTTAAATTTTATATTTCAAGTTCTGAAATCAGAAATCATGCAGAAATATATTAATGATAGTATTTCTGTAGGAGCACAACCAAATTTAAATTTAGAGCAGCTAGGAAATTTCCCATTTTATATACCAGGTTTTCCCGAACAACAAAAAATAGCTCAATTTCTAAGTTCAGTTGATGAAAAGATACAAGCCTTAAAGAAAAAGAAAAGCCTTTTGGAACAATACAAAAAAGGCATGATGCAAAAAATCTTTTCGCAAGAGCTAAGGTTTAAAGATGAAAATGGAAATGAGTTCCCTGAGTGGGAAGAGAAAACGTTGGGGGATATTGCAAGAAGAGTAACACGTAAAAATAAAATTGGAAATATAAATGTGTTGACAATTTCAGCACAACATGGATTAGTGAGCCAACTTGACTTTTTCAATAAATCTGTCTCTGCAAAAGACTTATCGGGTTATTATTTGTTGAATCAAGGTGAATTTGCTTATAATAAAAGCTATTCTAAAGGATATCCCATGGGAGCGATAAAGCAATTGAAAAAATATGATTCTGGGGTTGTGTCTACACTATACATATGTTTTTCGTTTATTGAAGAAATCGACCTTCAGTATATGGAGCACTTTTTTGAATCTGGTACTTTTAACCAAGAACTAGAAATTGTTGCGCAAGAAGGAGCACGTAATCACGGGTTGCTTAATATTGGTTTAGATGACTTTTTCAATTGTTATATCAAACTACCTTCACTTAACGAGCAAACTAAAATCGCTAATTTTCTCGATATACTTGATATAAAAATCGAACAAGTAAGTAACCAATTGGCTAAGATGGAGCAATGGAAAAAGGGCTTACTACAAAAGATGTTTGTGTAAAGTTTTGGTATTAGAAATGGTGAGTGGTATTTAATCATAAAGGTTAACAGTTTCTATTTAAATTGTCGTGACAGTGTTACGACAATCTAAATAGAAATCACCTCGCTCAGAATCAAATATTTAGGAGTTTAGGCTAAATAGTTATAATAATAAAAATATTATCAACTTGTAGGTTGACATTTTAAATAATCTAATATAAATTAGTACTTTAATTAAGAGATGAAGTTCAAATCTGGTGTATTATGAGTAGTAGAAGCGTAGTAAATACTCATCTGAACAAATGGAACCCAAAAATTATGATGAGTATCAACAAGTAAGTTTATGAAAATAGTTTCTATCGTAGAAGGCAAGTTACATTCATTTTTTTACAGCACAGAAGAATATAATGAATTTGACAGGTTAATGGATTTGTGGACGGATGTGAGCTACCTCTATGATTATGCTGAAAATAATCAGGTACAAGATATTAGTGCCTTTGTAAACGATATCCAAAAATATGCAGAACAGATACAAGACCTTTTGCTGGATTTAGAGGAAAATAATGATTCACTCAATTTGTATTTTGAACCCTTACAAAATTCAGAATATGCTAAAATATTATCTCTCCAAAAGGGTAAAATAAGAGGAAATCAACTCCGTTTATATGCTATCAAAATAGATGATGAATGCTTTGTAATTACGGGTGGGGCTATTAAAATGAGCCCAAAAATGCAGGATCACCCAGATACAGCCAACGAATTGCTAAAACTCAACACTGCAAAATCGTATTTACATCAAAATGATGTAATAGACGAAAGTTCATTCTATGAACTTATTAGTGAATCCATATGACAAATAAAGAAAAATTTCTAAGCTTGGTTTCAGATGAAAAAACTACTACCCTTGCTAAAAACAAGGAGCGTATCAGAAACCGAGAAATGTTGAGAGAGTCTCAACGAGTTGCCTTAAAAGTATTAGAAAGACTTAGGCAAATGAATTGGAGCCAAAAAGATTTGGCTTTGGCAATGGAAGTCAGTCCACAACAAGTGTCAAAGATTGTTAGTGGCAAAGAAAATCTAACAATTGAAACACAAGTCAAATTACAATCAATTCTTGATATTCCGATTTTGGCAAGCTACTACGAAAAAAAGCAAACGACAGAAGGCAATACATATAGTATTAAACGTGCAGATACAATACATGCTGAACCTTCTGAGTATGTATCTGAAGGGCCTGTAGAATCGAGAATAATGGTATTTAGAGAAAAATATTCTGAAGACTCCTATTGTATCGCTAACTAATGGAAAAAGAAAACCCTGCATTAAAATTTAAAATTCAAGGAATAAAAACAGAGCAATTTGCTACGTTTGATCATGCCTTTTCTCCTAGTGAATCTACAGAGTTAGAGACAGAACTACAATTCAAAATAGATTCCTCTAATAAACTTATTGGAGTATTTTTAGGAGTAGAGTTTATTCAAAATCAACAAGTATTTTTAAAGATAGTAGTAAGTTGTCATTTCAAGATTGAAGGAACTACTTGGGAAACTTTCCAAAAGAAAGAAGAAAAAATACTGACAATCCCAAGAAGCTTTACTGCTCATCTAGCGATGATCACAACGGGAACAACAAGAGGTATTCTATTCAATAAGACAGAAACAACTATTTATTCAAGCTACATCATACCTACTTTGAATGTAGATGAAATGATTCCAGAGGACATTACTTTTTCGATACAATAATAAGATTATCTATTACAAAATAACCTCCCATGCCTCACGAAGAAGCAACCTTGGGAGGTTTTCTCTTTTTAGGCTGAATCAGTAAAAGAATTATTTTGTATCTTTAAAAATCTGAAAACCTATACACACCGCCCATTAATGAGTAAGCAACCCGAATCAGTTCTTGAAACACAACTAATTGAAAAACTACAAAAGGTTGGCTACCAATATGTGCCTATTAGCAACGAAACCGAGTTAATCGCCAATCTTAAATCTCAGTTAGAAAAACATAACAATACTACCTTTTCAAAGACAGAGTTTGACCGTATACTGAATATTCTTAATAAAGGAAATGTATTCGAAAAAGCCAAAACCCTACGTGAACGCCAGCACATTGTAAGAGACAATGGTGATAACGTCTATTTTGAATTTATCAAAACAGATTTCTGGTGTCAGAATCTCTTTCAAGTAACCAACCAAGTAAGCTAAGAAGGAAAATACAAAAATCGTTATGATGTAACGATACTTATCAATGGTTTGCCCTTGGTTCAGATAGAACTAAAACGTAGAGGTTTAGAGCTCAAAGAAGCCTTTAATCAAACCAATCGTTACCAACGACATTCGTATGGTGCAGGCAATGCACTCTTTCAATATATCCAACTCTTTGTTATCAGTAATGGTGTCAATACCAAATACTACTCAAACAACCGAGGACAATCCTTTAAGCAGACATTTTACTGGACAGACTTTCAAAATAAACGTCTGACAAATATTCTCAACGGATTTACAGATTCGTTTTTAGAGCCATGTCATTTGTCAAAAATGATATGTAAATACATCGTCCTCAACGAAACTAAAAAAATCCCAATGGTATTGCGTCCATACCAATACTATGCCGTTGAAGCACTGATTGAAAGGGTTAAAAATAGTACTCCAAATGGTCCACATAAAAATGGATATATTTGGCATACCACAGGTTCAGGAAAAACCTTGACTAGTTTCAAAGCAAGTCAAATACTTATGGAATTACCTCAGGTACACAAGGTCGTATTTGTGGTAGATCGAAAAGACCTTGATTATCAAACCATCAAAGAATTTAATAGCTTTCAGGAAGGTAGTATAGACGGCACCGACAATACGGGCAATCTTGTAAAGCAATTTACGGATACCTATAAAAATAAGAAAGGCGAATTAAAGTCATCTAAACTTATTGTTACCACCATTCAAAAACTGAATACTGCTATCAGCAAGCTTAAGCATGAAAAGTCCATGACAAACTTGAAAGATAAGCGTATCGTATTCATTTTTGATGAATGCCACCGTAGTCAGTTTGGAGATATCCACAAGCGTATCAAGGCATATTTTACCAACATTCAAATGTTTGGCTTTACGGGTACACCTATCTTTGCCGATAACGCCACTAAGAACGAACACGGCAAACGAACAACTAAAGACCTTTTTGAAGATTGCCTACATAAATATGTAATCACAGATGCCATCAAGGACGAAAACGTATTGAAGTTTTCGGTAGAATACGTCGGGCGCTACAAACACAAAGAAGGTAGAGAAAGCAATGTCGATATTGAAGTAGAAGATATAGACACCCAAGAGCTCATGGAAGATGAACGACGACTAAACAAAATTGCCGATTATATCATTGCTCACCATGACCGCAAAACCCACAGTCGAGAATTTACAGGAATGTTTTGTGTAGATAGCGTCAAGAGTCTCATTAGATACTATGAGCTATTTAAGCAGAAAAAAGAAGAAGGGAAACATAACTTAAACATCGCTACCATCTTTAGCTATACAGCAAACGAAGATGATGCCGATGCCAACGGCATGTTACCTGACGAGTTTTCAGAAGAGAATACGGACAACACCAAACTTAATAGTGCTCAACTCCACAGCAGAGAAAAGCTAGATGAATTTATGGTAGATTATAACAAACTCTTTGGAACTAACTATAGTACCAAAGACAGTGAAAGTTTTTACAACTATTACAATGATATTTCTAAGAAAGTTAAAGATAAGAAAATAGATATCCTGCTGGTTGTAAATATGTTTCTTACGGGTTTTGATAGTCCTTCACTGAATACCCTATACGTAGACAAAAACCTCAAGTACCACGGACTAATTCAGGCATATTCACGCACCAACCGTATTTTGACAGAATTGAAGTCTCAAGGGAACGTGGTAGCATTCAGAAATCTCAAAAACCGTACAGACGAAGCCATTACACTATTTAGTAATAAAGATGCCATTGAGGTAATCATCATGCAACCGTACGAGGACTATACTACAAAGTTCAACGAGGCGTTTGAGAACCTCTCCAAATTAGCTCCGACGGTCGAAAGTGTAAATGACTTAGCAACCGAAGACGATGAATTAGCTTTTGTAAAAGCATTCAGGGAGCTAATGAGAATTAAAAATATCTTAGCTTCATTCTCTGACTTCAAATGGGACGACCTCCAAATGAATGAGCAGTTATTTGAGGACTATAAAAGTAAATATCTGGATTTGCATGATAAGGTTAAAAATGATAACGCAAAAGAGAAAGTATCCATCCTTGAAGATGTAGATTTTGAGCTAGAATTAATACACAGAGACGAAATAAATGTTGCGTATATCGTACAGCTATTAATTAAGTTGAAATCTAAAAACGGCAAAGACAGTTCAGCCGTCGAGCAAGAGATATTCAACTTGTTAGGTACAGAAACAACCCTAAGAAGTAAAAGAGAACTTATAGAAAAATTCATAAAAGAGAATTTACCAAGCATTCAGGATTCAGAAGATATCCAAGAAGCCTTTGAGAGTTATTGGAGCAAAGAGCAAAAAAACGCCTTTAACCAGATGGTGACAGAAGAGAAGCTATCACCCAACAAAACTGAAAAACTCATAGAAGACTTTCTTTTTGCTGAAAGAGAACCACTCCGTGACGAAGTACTAGACCTGTTAGAAGGTGAAAAACCAGAAGTGCTACAACGTAAAAGGTTAAGCGAAAGACTCCTAAAACGCATCATGGACTTTGTTGAGACCTTCATCAATGGTATGGTGGGGTAATCTATTTAGAATACAAACAATAATTTATAAACAACAAAACAATTCAAAATGGGATTTAACATTGCAGTCATAGCTAGCAATCATATCTATGACAACAAGATTGAGGAACTAGTGAAAAAATTGCACCTAAACCTATTGTTTTATTAAACCTCCAATTCGTTTACCTGCTAGAACTCTCTACTTAGGGTTAAAACATCAAAGGCCTATCAACTATGACAATATCGATTGAAATCCTAGAGCAATTATTTGACAGCTTTGTTGCATTAATCCAAAATGCCGACAAGCAACCTTTTACACACTTTTCAAGCTCACAATTCATTGATAATCAAGAAAACTACAAATATTCAGTTTACCATGAGGCAATAAAAAACCTAGGAAGTAAACTATGGAAGGAGGGGGATATTGGTACAGGGAAAATTAAGAAGAATGTTTCTTCGGCTATTCAAACTAAGGCCATTCACAACCACAGAAATGTAGACAACAATCTTTTATATTGGAGAGAAAAAGATAATTTCTCGAAGAGTAGTAATAACAAGGCTCTAGAGAGAATACTATTCGATTTTTATAAATATAAGGTAGATGACTCATTATCATTTCAATTGCTTGCTGAACAGAAACTAACTTACCAATTCATTGCATATCTCTTTTTTGTTAAAGATTCTCAAAAGTATTTGCCAATTTCACAAAGAAAGTTTGATGAGATATTTGAAGAAATTGGGATTAAAGACTTTAAAACGAGTAACAATATTTCATGGGAAAATTATAACACATTCCTAAGCATTATTAAAAACGTTCAATCTTACTTAAAAACAAAAGATTCAAATTGTACGCTTTTGGATGCCCATTCTTTTCTATGGATCTTAGGGAACCAAATGAAAACAGCTCAAGGCATTAATACTCAAGAAACTTCAGAGCCAACTTCATTACCAAGCCAAGTCATTCAATCTAAAGAGAATATTGAAAGTGTAATTCTTGAGGAAGATGATGAGTTATCATTTCCAGAAGGTAAAGAAATTTATCGCCTACATAAGTCTAAAGAAAGGAATACAGAATTAATCAAAACAGTAAAGCTAAATCGTTTACAAAAAGATAAAGACCTCTCATGTGAGGTTTGTAACTTTTCATTTAGCAAGCAATATGGGGAACTTGGAGAAGGGTTTATAGAAGCTCATCATTTGTTTCCTATTTCTCAACTGACGGAGGAAACCGAAACTAAAATTTCTGACATAGCCCTAGTATGTTCTAACTGCCATCGTATGCTACACCGCAAGCGACCGTGGATAACAGTGGAAGAACTTAAAAATATTTATAACTCGAAACTTTAGTTATTGAAAATAATCACCATTACAACCACAATATTGCTATGCCTAATATCAGCATCTCAAAGCAATCATTAATAGAGTCACTTAAGCGGCTTGTAGTTTTTCTTGATAAGAAATGGAGTAATAACACGCCAACTCCTGTAAGTGCATTACACTCATTGGCACCCAAAGTATTAAGAGGAAATGAAGAACTTGAGCGAGTTAAACCTTATCTCAATAGCCTAAAACAAGCTATAGAGACTCCTGATATTAATAATATTGCGCTTACTGGAGGTTATGGAAGTGGTAAAAGTACAATATTAAGGACATTCCAAGACTTGTATAAAACCCAATTTAATTTTCTGAATATATCCTTAGCCTCATTTAAAGATAATAAAGAGGTAAAAGAAAATGCAGACTTTGAGCGACGTCTAGAGGTTAGTATTCTTCAGCAAATGTTTTATCATGTTAAAGCTGATAGAATTCCCGATTCTCGTTTCAAAAGAATAACCAATCTAACCAACACCAAACTTGTTGTTTTTTCGCTTGGGCTTATTCTTTGGGGTATTTGCACCTTGATATTATTTCAATTTGATTATATCAATACTTTGAACCCCAAGAAATGGGATATTGATAGAGCTATAGACTGGATTGGTTTAGGCTCAATTACCATATTTTTTGGAGGATTAAGTTTTTTTGTCAAAAGTGTATACAGGTTACTCAAAAATTCAAAAATCAATAAACTAACCATTAAAGGAGAGTTAGAGCTTGCGGAGTCTGTTGAAGATAAGTCTGTATTCAATCAACATATTGAAGAGATTCTTTATTTCTTCGAAAGAACGAACTTTAATGTCCTCATCATAGAGGATCTAGACCGATTTGAAAGTACAGATATTTTTACAAAGCTTCGTGAAATCAATATTCTAATAAACAATTCTGAGACGATCACAAGGCCCATAAAATTTGTATATGCGATAAAAGATGAAATGTTTGTCGATAAAAATGAACGTGTAAAGTTTTTCGAATTTATTATTCCTGTTATTCCTTTTATAAACTGTCGGCTTCCCATTTTTAGTACAGTTTAAAAATATACATAATCTGTCTACTTTGATTATGTTTTTAACCCTTCTTGGGCTGAGTGTAGCGTAGCGGAACGAAGCCCAAGAAGGGTGT
>NZ_JASHIC010000049.1 GCF_030056705.1 Flectobacillus longus | reverse complement strand
GATACGGCATGCCTTGCTAATGCCTCTTGGATAGAGTTCTTTCAACTCTCGCACAAGTGCTCGCTTGACACAAGGCTTTAGAGCTTTTTTTCTATGACATATTTTGCCATATCCAACTCTAAGGCTAGTTCTGCATACATGCGCTTGAGTTTGGCGTTCTCTTCTTCAAGTTGTTTGACCTTCTTGAGTTCGCTCGCTTCCATGCCGCCATAACGCTGACGCCAGTTATAAAATGTTACCTTGCTGACCCCATATTCCCGAACAATGGTATCTAAGGACTTGCCAGATTCAAATTCCTTAAGAATCTTGGCAATTTCGGTCGGACTAAATTTGCTGCTTTTCATAATACTTACTTAAAGTTAAAAAATATCACACTTTTTAAACTTTTAACCCGTACTATTTTTGGGGAAGCTTACAACAGATTTCATTGACGAAATCACTCACGTTGCCAGATGTTTTAAGCCATTCGGATACCTCTGGACGCACACGGCAACCAACTTGAACGGTGCGAGAACTATTTACTTTGTTTTCATTCATACTCCAAATCTTTGTTTTCATGATGAAATTAGCACCTTATGAAAACATAAATCCAAGGCATGAAAACATCGAACCCAAAATATCCTCATTTATCCTGTTTTCATCCTTTTTCTCCTTACTCAAAAATGATAACTTTGTGAACTGTCAAACTTTAACATACAAATTATATGAGTGCTTCTACAATCGTCAATTCTTCAGTAATTGCTCAACTAATGGGATGGTCTAAAAATTATGCACAGAAGAGAATATGTGCTGTCAAAAAAGCGAAGGGATTTGCCTACGTTACTCTGGCTGACTGTATGGAGGTCTGGAACGTGTCAACTTCTTGTTAATCTTACTCGTACTCTCTCTAAACTAAAAAAGAGGCACTTGAGTACCTCTAAAATAATCTTTACCAATCAAAATCGTAGCTACCTAGATGCTATGATACTTCACTAAGAATCCCATTTATTTTCATTTTCTGACTAATCCAGCAATAAACAATTGATAAACATTTACCTTTTTGGATTCCAATTCATATTAATGTCTAAGTCAAGATAGTTTAATTTGAAGTAGACCGAATTGGAAAAACGATTAGAAATGTCGAGATTCTCGATTGTAAGTACTTGAAATTGCATTGGCCTTTACGTTTTAGACACTGTAATTACATCAGTCGATTTAAGGTACAAGCAACTGAAAAAAATCGATCAATAGATTTTGTGTCTTCTCGCGCTTGTATGCTCTATTTATGTAACTGGGATGGTAGAATCGATTCTTGTTAAAATCTGAGTCATATATCGGATTAATGGACTTGTCAATTTTTGAGAAAATCTCAAATGCAATCTGTTTTAGCTCATTTTTACCAGCACCGCCCCAACCCAAATATACTGGTTTATCTTTCAGGTATTGATACTCATTGAATCTATAGTTTGTATTAGAATCAAAATTCTTTAATGCTCTAGAATATTCTTGATCTTTATAATAAAAACAGTTAAACAGCTGAATTACACCGTTTAATTTAATTGGGCTACTGTTTTGTATATACCATCCATTGAATATTTTCTCAACTCGCCCCATTGTAGCGTCTGAACTAAATGCTTTCCATTTGCTTAAATCAATTTCACAATTGTGGGTTTTACTAAAAAAACTCGACAAAAAGGCCTCATCCGGATCACCAAAAGCTTTTGCACTGCCAGGATTCATAAGGACAGCACTGCCAATTAAATCAATACTTTCTCCAAATTGTAAGAGTGTCGTTCTTCGATATTCCTTACCATCTTCGATGAAAAATTCTGCAAATACTTTCATTGTTTATAAATTTTGATGTAATACGTGTTCAGCAATAGTTCTGATACGTCGTTTATTTATTTTCATTTTAGAAAAACCTTTTCCATTTAGCTTTTGATTTCTAAAACACTTGATTTTATTTTTTGTAAGGATTTGCAAATGCAATAGAAGATAAAGTATTGAAAAAATTATCTGAATAGATACAAAGTTGAGTTTATATCAAAAGTTAATTCTGAATTTTTTAAGCAACAAACCTATCTTAATCTTTAAGGTGTAAATTGGCATATTTGGTTTTCATAAAATTTGAATTTTTATCAAAAATATCACAAACCTCTATCAAATTGATTTAAAGGAGGTTCCATTTTTTCAATCTTCAATTTTATAAGATTTATAATCTCTCTTATAGTTATAGATTCAATGTAGTCTGTTTCAATTTCTTTAAAAAGAATGACTCCAAACAAAATAATCAAAACTGTTCTCTATCTGGACTGATAGCTAAGATTGAGATTACCAACTCTAAAACAAGATACACTTACTTCAAAATTTTCTTCTAAATATTAGAATCCTTCACTATATCATCCCTTAAAAATCGTCTGCAATTTTCCAACTCATCATAGTATGAATTGTACTTTCTCGTATTTACAAGTTTTTCAATTCCCCACGGTACGATTAAGATAAACACCTGAGAAAATCAAAATTTGTAAGACCGTAGTTTCAATTCCTCTATGGTACGATTAAAATCTCAAACGAGAGTCTATGCCCGTGCGCCCTACCCGCAGTTTCAATTCCTCAATGGTACGATTAAAATCAAGTAGGATAGGGAATCCTACTTGATTGATTGGATGTTTCAATTCCTCAATGGTACGATTAAAATTTTTTGATTTCAGAGCATCACTACAATGGCAGGATAGTTTCAATTCCTCAATGGTACGATTAAAATTAGTCCACAGCCACGCAGGAAACATGATAGTGACAAGTTTCAATTCCTCAATGGTACGATTAAAATAAGCGACGAGGCAAATAAAATCATGCAGGATGCACTGTTTCAATTCCTCAATGGTACGATTAAAATTTGGCTGGCACAGCGTTTACCGCTTTTGCTGAAAAGTTTCAATTCCTCAATGGTACGATTAAAATTATAGTTTCGAGAAGCTTGCCTAGGCAGTTTGTGAAGTTTCAATTCCTCAATGGTACGATTAAAATCCGTTTCTAAAAAAGTGCTAATACTCAAATTAAGCACTTTTTTTACAAAAAATCAATAGGAATTATCGTCGATGCCTAATGATAGGATTTACCCAGGGGTTCGACGATAGTCTTTATTGAAGTTTGAAGCCATTTTTTCAATTTCATCTTCCAATTAGTAGGTAAATCATGAAAAAAAATAGACATCGACGACAAGGAAATATTCTAAGATAAATAAAAGAACATTTTTTTAGTACAAAAATAACCAATTAATAAATCACCGTGATACTATCGAATGCCACTCGGAATATTTTCCAAGTGGCATTAACCATACACTACTTCAAAAACTGCTTCTTAATAGTCGAGTCCTTCACTCTGGCATATCTTGAAAGCTGTCTGCTATCTTTCCAAACCACCATTGCCTGAATTGTGCTTTCTGGTATATCAAGCTCATTGATACTGTGGTCAACAAAACTCTTTCGTGAGGTATGAAAGGTTAGGTACTTATTTATCTTTGCTTTTTTGGCGATTTCCTTGATGTATTTATTAAGCTTAGTGTTTGACAGCTTCGGGAGTGAGTAAATATCAGAGCCGTAACGTTTGAGTATACTCATGGCTTTTTCGTTTAGCGGCACTCTCTGTCTCGTATCCGTTTTGTCCCTTCCTAACTTTATCCAGACGGTTTTATCCGAGTCAATGACGATATCATCTTCTGTGAGCGTATTGTAATCTATAAAGCTCAATGAAGTTTCGGCACAAAAACGGTAAATATCAAAGGTCTTTCGATGCTTTTCAGACAAATCCAAAGCATCTATTTTGTCCATCTCCTCCTGTGTGAGTGATACAGGATCCTTTTCTTTGGCTTTCTCCACTTTATAGCTTTCTATTTTGCGGTCTTGAGTGTATCCTTTAGATACAGCGTATTTTAGAATCCCTTTAATAAGGAATAAATACTTTTCAATGGTGCTTTCTTGATACTTCGAAATTTTCAGGTAGAATTTAAAATCCTCCATGAAAACATGGTCTATTTCATCAATATCTATTTGCTCCAGTTGCTTTTGTACCAAATAGGTTCGTATAGTCTCAAATTTTGACTCTCGACTTACTACAGATTGTTTCTTGAGCTTTTCGGCTTTGACCAACAAATACTGGTCTTTAATAAACTCTTTGAATACATCGATGAAGGATGGTACTCTTTTCCCTTTTCGTACTAATCCGTTGGAGACTCTGTGCCTTTCTAAGATTTCATCTGGTCGGATTGGTTCGTTTGGCTTTTCAAAACCGATTTGATTGAAGATTTGTGTAAAACGTAATTCATGGTTGTCCATGAGCTTTTGATTTTTTGCAGCCTCTTTGCCTTGAAAACACTGTTCTTTGGGATTCCATTGTTTGCGGTTTAATTTTATTTTAGTAGAAATTGGAACGGACTTTTCACCATCAACTCGAATTTCGCAATAGATAGTACCAAGGTCTTTGGTTTTACCTTCACGAAACCAATAATAGAAGGACATCATGTTGATAGGGGTGTAACTAACATTTCTAGGTGGTGTTGCAGATTTTTTGACATTTGTAAAAACTATTATATATTAAGAAATTATAAAAGTTTGATACAAACCAAAAAGCATTCCAAAGCCACGAAAAATAAAAGTGTTAGTAAAATTGTTAGTAAAATTAAAAAAGTGCCTTGGTTGCAAGTAGAGGGGATTTTTGAGGTATTTCAGACGATTGCGGAAAATCTGATATAAAACAAAAAAGCGAGCTAATTAGCTCGCTTGCAAGTCATTGAGAATCTTGGTTGTGGTCTCGTAGAGGATCACAAAGCTGAAGCCTATAACAGTGAGTAATTTAGGGCTTACTCCCTTATTAAGGGCGGCACCCATTGCTCCCATCAACATTCCTGTTATCAGTGCTCCCGGAAGTATCAATAGACCTGTACGGGTAGCATTCCAACCGAGGAATCCCTGAACAAAAACAGGGTAGAGAAAAACGGAGGCGTAGATCGCAAGCCCGAATGCAAATCGTAAAATAGCTCCTATAGCAACATTTCGATTTCTCAAAACACGTATATCAACTACGGGTTGTTCCACTCTCATCACCCTTAATACAAAGACTATTAGGCTCACGACTGAGACGATGCATAGACCCGTAATTACTTTATTTTGGAACCAGTCTTCCCGTTGTCCTTCTTCTAATACTATTTGAAGACATCCAATACCAAGAGCCATTGAAAGTATTCCAAGATAGTCTATTTTTCCTGAGCGCTTTTTCCTACTACCTTTTATAAATTTCCAAGACAGTAGTGTGGCTACTATTCCTATAGGAATATTTATGTAAAATATCCATGACCATGAGTAGTTATCGGTTAAATATCCACCAATTACAGGACCGAGCGTTGGTCCCATGACTATTCCTGCTCCAAATATACCATTTGCACTGTCCAACTCCTCAGGCGGAAACGTTTCGACCAGAATAGTTTGTGCGGTAGCAAGGAGAGCTCCACCACCAATACCCTGAATAAATCTCCAAAACACGAGAGTCTCTATGGAGTGAGACATCCCACACAGGAGAGAGGATAGGGTGAATAGTGCTACAGAGGCAGTAAAGTAAATTTTTCTACCAAATAAATCAGAGAGAAAGCCTGTCAGCGGAATAATAATAATATTTGTACTGCATATGACGTAATTACCCAAGCCGTGTCTTCTATAGTAGCCCCGAGGTTACCAGCTATTTGGCGGGTTGCAACGTTGATAATTGAAGTATCAATAAGCTCCATTTCTGGTACAAGCTACCCACCTATCACAATGTAAAGTCACTTCAATTATTAATATAAATTATACTTGTACCTTTTATTAAAGTTTATTTTTAATGATATTATTGAGTAAATGGTATTTTCTCCAATTTAAAGTTAGTAGCAAAAGCGTTACCCTCCAGTTCAATTAGTCACAGCGTAAATCGTTTAATAGGCTCATGACCTTATCATATTATTTTCTTAAATCAAGAGTTTATTTGAGTATTTACTTATATACTTAAATGAGTAAATACTCAAATGTGATGCATGTCAGCAAAGTAGACAAGTTGAAAACATTGAAAACAATAATGTTTTCACACACTCTAAATACGAAAACATCAAGCTGAATAATGAAAACATTGAAAACAAGGATGTTTTCACACACCTCCAATATGAAAACATCGTGCTGGATAATGAAAACACTGAAAACAAGAATATTTTCACACACTCTCAATACGAAAACATCAAGCTGAATAGTGAAAACACTGAAAACAAGGATGTTTTCGTAAGCTTCTAATATGAAAACATTGTGCTAGATAGTGAAAACATTGAAAACAAGGATGTTTTCACACTCTTCCAATATGAAAACATCTTACTAGATAATGAAAACATTGAAAACAAAAATGTTTTCATGCCTCTCTACGTGAAAACATGTAAACGAAAACAGCCTGATATAAAATGAAAACAATGAAAACAATGAAAACATACCTCTGTAAAATCAGACTACTGAATATGGTTGTGTAAGTTTTTATCAAATATTCCATGCTTAAAATGTAATACTGACCAGTATACTTTAAATTCCTCTCCTCGCTCCGATTGACAGCAATTCCATTACTTTTTATCTTGCAATCGAGATTGTTGCTCTATTAAGTCTATCTTTGCGGCTATTTTTAGAATATATTTATGCGTCATACTTTCACAAAAATGACCAATATATTAGCAGTAAAACCAAACAGAAAAAATGACAAGTACGAATCAACGAGCAGAATTACAAGCTAAAATATGGAAAATAGCCAACGATGTGCGTGGCTCAGTAGATGGGTGGGATTTTAAACAGTTTGTGCTAGGAACGCTGTTCTATAGATTTATTAGTGAAAATTTTACCAATTATATTGAAGGTGGTGATGATAGTATTAAATATGCTGAGCTTTCAGATGATATTATTACACCTGAAATAAAAGATGATGCCATCAAAACGAAGGGATATTTTATCTATCCTAGCCAACTATTTGTAAATATTGCTAGAACGGCAAATACTAATACTAACCTTAATACTGACCTAAAAGCTATTTTCGATGCTATCGAAAGCTCGGCGAATGGTTATCCTTCTGAAGAGGATATCAAAGGATTATTTGCTGATTTTGATACAACTAGTACACGTCTTGGCAATACTGTTGAGCACAAAAATAGCCGTTTGGCTGCGGTGATAAAGGGTGTTGCCGAACTGAATTTTGGAAACTTTGAAGATAGTGAAATCGACCTATTTGGTGATGCCTATGAGTTTCTGATTTCTAATTATGCTGCTAATGCAGGTAAGTCTGGAGGGGAGTTTTTTACGCCTCAAAGTGTATCTAAGCTAATTGCACAGTTGGCTATGCACAAACAGACTACCGTCAATAAAATATACGACCCTGCGGCGGGTTCGGGGTCTTTGTTGTTGCAAGCCAAAAAACATTTTGATAACCATATTATTGAAGAAGGTTTCTTTGGGCAAGAAATCAACCATACGACCTATAATTTGGCTCGTATGAATATGTTTTTGCACAATGTCAATTACGACAAGTTTAATATCGCTTTGGGTAATACGCTTACAGATCCACACTTTGGCGATGATAAACCTTTTGATGCTATTGTTTCTAATCCGCCTTACTCTATACCGTGGATTGGTGCCGATGATCCTACCTTGATTAATGACGACCGTTTTGCACCTGCTGGCGTGCTTGCTCCTAAATCCAAAGCCGATTTTGCTTTTGTGCTACATGCCCTTAGCTATCTTTCTAGTAAGGGTAGAGCTGCATTGGTTTGTTTCCCTGGTATCTTTTACCGTGGTGGTGCAGAACAGAAGATTAGAAAGTATTTGGTTGACAACAACTTTGTGGAAACGGTTATCTCTTTAGCTCCCAACCTTTTCTATGGTACTTCTATCGCTGTTACTATTTTGGTTCTGTCAAAACATAAGCCTGATACCAAAACGCAGTTTATTGATGTAAGTGGGGAAGAGTTCTTCAAGAAAGCTACTAACAACAATGTGCTGATGGATGAACATATTGAAAGGATTATGGAGATGTTTGATAGCAAAGAAGATGTTGAATATGTAGCAAAATCTATCGACAACGCCATCATCGAAGCAAACGATTACAACCTTTCGGTAAGTTCTTACGTCGAAGCTAGAGATACCCGTGAGAAGGTAGATATTGTACAACTAAATGCTGAGATTGCTACCACTGTAGAGAAAATAAATACCCTACGTAGTAGTATTGATGCCATCATAGAAGAAATTGAAGGTTAGACAATGAGCAAAGAAATAAGCCTACAAAAAGAAGAATACGAAAGTATTTTGAAACAAGCGGTTGAGCAAATCCGTACAACTAGAATAATTGTAGCCAAACAATTAAATAGTGCCGCACAATCTATTTATTGGAATCTTGGTAAGTTGATTTTTGAAAAACAATTGGCCGAAGGATACGGTAGTGCCGTGGTCAATCAACTTTCGGTTGACCTCAAAAAAGAATTTCCCGATATGGGCTTATCGCCCCGCAATTTGTGGGATATGAAACGGTTTTATGAGCGTTACTATCAAGCAGACTTAAAACTGCGACAGGCTGTCGCAGTTTTGCCGTGGGGACATAATTTGTTGTTAATCAATAAGGTTCAATCGCTCGAAGCTGTACTTTTTTATGCCAACGAAGCTATAACCAAAGGCTGGAGCAGAGATTGGTTGCTCAATGCCATTAAAATGGATAGTTTCAGCCATCATCAAACACAAATTAAATCACACAATTTTAACGAAACACTTTCCGCCATTGATGCAGATTATGCCAATGAAGTGTTTAAAGACCGTTATAATCTTGGCTTTTTGGGCATTACCGAAAAAGTAAAAGAAACGGATCTGGAAAAACGATTGGTAGAAAAAATCAAAAACTTTGTTTTGGAATTAGGCAAAGGCTTTACGTTTATTGGCAACCAATACCGTTTAGAATACAATAACAAAGAGTATTTTGTGGATATGCTTTTTTTTCATCGTGGTTTACGAAGTTTAGTGGCTGTTGAATTAAAAATAGGCAGTTTTAAAGCCGAATATGTAGGCAAAATGAATTTATACCTGTCGTTACTTGATAAATTGGAGAAGGGTGAAACCGAAAATAATTCTATCGGAATTATTCTTTGTGCCGACAAAGACCATGTAGATGTAGAAATTGCCCTCCAAGACATCAATAAACCTATTGGCGTGGCAGAATATCAGCTTTTATTACCCAAAGACCAATTGCAAGACTTGTTGGTAAATGAAATAAAAGCCTATAACAACTAATTATTACGATAATAAAAGCATGAGCTATTTAGATAAATTATTAGAAGGTGTTGAGGTGGAATGGAAGCCGATAAGTAAATCTCTTATTCGTACAAAAGGAACAAGTATTACAGCTGGTCAAATGAAGGAGCTTGATAAAGGTGATGCTCCTTTGAAGATTTTTGCTGGTGGAAAAACAGTTGCATTTGTTGATTTTGATGATATACCTGAAAAAGATATTAATACTGAACCTTCGATTATAGTAAAATCTCGTGGAGTTATAGAATTTGAATATTATGATAAACCA
This sequence comes from Flectobacillus longus, assembly GCF_030056705.1. Taxonomy (GTDB): domain Bacteria; phylum Bacteroidota; class Bacteroidia; order Cytophagales; family Spirosomataceae; genus Flectobacillus; species Flectobacillus longus. Next base: position 12,168 of record NZ_JASHIC010000049.1, on the reverse strand, counting down.
TTTTCACATAAAAATGAAATGTGGTCTTATCATTCTACAAATGAATTTCTAAATATCAAGTTTGTATACTACTTTCTGAAGATAAATGAATCTTATTTTCAGAATATAGGTAGTAGGATGCAAATGCCTCAGATTTCAACTCCCGACACAGGAAATTTTCTTATCCCAATCCCTTATCCAGAAAATCCGAAAAAATCACTTGAAATTCAAACCGAAATTGTTCGTATTCTTGATACTTTTTCCGAGCTTACAGCAGAGCTTACAGCAGAGCTTACAGCTCGTAAAAAGCAGTATGAGTATTATCGCGAGCAATTATTAAGCTTTGAAGAGGGAGAAGTACAACATTTACCCATGGGCAATGAAAGTATTGGTAAATTTATTCGAGGTGGTGGATTACAGAAAAAAGACTTTACTGAAACAGGAGTTGGTTGTATTCACTATGGTCAAATTTACACGTATTACGGAACATATACGAATAAAACAAAAACATTTGTATCTGAAGAATTTGCTAAAAAAGCTCGTATGGCAAAGTATGGCGATTTGATTATTGCTACCACAAGTGAAAATGATGAAGATGTGTGTAAAGCAGTAGCGTGGCTAGGAGATGAAGATATAGCAGTAAGCAGTGATGCGTGTTTTTATTCTCACAGTTTAAATCCCAAGTACGTTGCGTATTTTTTTCAAACGGAACAATTTCAAAAACAAAAAAGGTCTTTTATAACAGGTACAAAAGTAAGACGTGTAAATGCTGATGATTTAGCGAAAATTAAAATACCAGTTCCTTCACCAGATGAACAAGCCCGTATTGTTTCCATTCTCGACAAATTCGATACGCTAACTAACTCAATCAGTGAAGGATTGCCGAAGGAGATATCCTTACGAAAACAGCAGTATGAGTATTATCGTGATATACTACTTAATTTTTAATTGTCAGGTATTAATGATTAATTTAGGTATAACATTGACACCTAACAATTTATTTCAGTTGGTTAATGACACTAACCAACTGAAATAAATTGTAGCTGATGAAAAGTTATATAAATCTAAACCATTAAATTATAAAGAGCATTCATTTAGAGATCATTGTTAATGGCTAATAGAATAGTTCTCTTTGACGGTTAATACTTACGCATGAATCATTAACACTTATCTTATGTACAACACCATCGCCGAAACAAATAATTTTATAGTACTTGATCAATATACCAAGTACACAGAATTTAACGAAGCGCCTACAGCCTATCAAACAGAAGCTGCTTTAGAGAGAGAACTGATACAAGATTTACAAAATCAAGGTTACGAGTACCGCTCTGACCTTAATACGATGGAGGCCATGTTTGCCAATGTAAGAGTACAATTACAGGCACTCAACAACATGAGTTTTTGGGATAGTGAATGGAGACGTTTTGTAGAGGAGTATTTAGACAAGCCAAGTGATAACCTAATCGAAAAAACAAGGAAAATACATGATAACTACATCTATGATTTTGTTTTTGACGATGGTCATATCCAAAATATTTATTTAGTAGATAAAAAGAATATTGCTCGTAACAAAGTGCAAGTAATATCTCAATTTGAACAAAAAGGTACACACGCCAATCGATATGATGTAACCATATTGGTCAATGGTTTGCCTCTTGTTCAGGTAGAGCTCAAAAAGCGTGGAGTAGCTATACGAGAAGCTTTCAATCAAGTACATCGTTATACTAAAGAGAGCTTTAATAGTAAAAACTCACTCTTCAAGTACTTAAAGCTATTTGTTATCTCAAACGGTACTGATAGCCGCTATTTTGCCAATACTACCGAGCGCAATAAAAACAGTTTTGACTTTACCATGAATTGGGCAAAGGCAGACAATACATTGATAAAAGACCTGAAAGACTTCACCGCAACGTTTTTTCAGAAACAAACGCTTTTAAACGTCCTGCTCACCTATTCGGTTTTTGATACAAGTGATACGCTGCTTATCATGCGCCCCTATCAAATTGCAGCAACAGAGCGCATCTTATGGAAAATCATTAGCTCGTATCAAGCCAAAAAATGGTCTAAGACCGAAAGTGGTGGTTATATCTGGCATACAACAGGATCTGGTAAAACCTTGACAAGCTTTAAAGCGGCACGATTAGCCACACAATTAGACTTTATTGATAAAGTATTCTTCGTTGTTGACCGTAAAGATTTGGACTTTCAAACGATGAAAGAATACCAAAGATTCTCTCCAGATAGCGTGAACGGTTCTGATAGTACGTTAGGCTTAAAACGAAATATTGAGAAAGAGGATAATAAAATCATCGTTACCACTATTCAGAAGCTAAATAACCTCATGAAAAATGAGAGTGATTTAGATATTTACCAGAAACAAGTAGTATTCATTTTTGATGAAGCCCACCGTTCACAATTTGGCGAAGCACAAAAGAACTTGAACAAGAAGTTCAAAAAATTCTATCAATTTGGTTTCACAGGAACTCCAATATTTCCAGAAAATGCACTGGGTGCAGAAACTACCGCAAGTGTATTTGGTCGTGAGTTACATGCCTATGTTATTACAGATGCTATCAGAGATGAGAAAGTATTGAAATTTAAAGTTGATTACAACGATGTTCGTCCTCAGTTTAAGAGCCTAGAAACAGAAAAAGATGAACAAAAGTTGAGTGCAGCCGAGAACAGAACTGCGTTACTTCATCCAGCTCGTATCAAAGAAATATCACAATATATTTTACAGAATTTCAGGATAAAAACTCATAGAAACCAAGGAACAAACAAAGGTTTTAATGCCATGTTTGCGGTGAGTAGTGTAGATGCTGCTAAATGTTATTATGAGGAATTAAACCGTTTGCAGCATGGTAATGTAAAACCTTTGAAAATAGCAACGATCTTCTCTTTTGCTGCCAATGAAGAGCAAAATGCCATTGGTGAAATAGCGGATGAGACATTTGAACCTTCTGCAATGGATAGTAGTGCCAAAGAGTTTTTGACAAAAGCCATCAATGACTATAATCAAATGTTTAAAACAAGCTATGGCGTTGATAGTAAAGAATTTCAGAATTATTATCGGGACCTAGCCAAACGAGTAAAAAGTAGAGAGATTGATTTGATTATTGTGGTTGGAATGTTCCTTACGGGGTTTGATGCGCCTACGCTGAATACGCTATTTGTCGATAAGAATCTGCGTTATCACGGCTTAATGCAAGCTTTTTCCCGTACCAATCGTATTTATGACGCCACAAAAACTTTTGGGAACATTGTTACTTTCAGAGATTTAGAAACAGCTACGGTTGATGCTATTACACTTTTTGGTGATAACAGCACCAAAAATGTAGTTTTGGAAAAGAGCTATAAAGAGTACTTAGAAGGCTTTACAGACACTACAACAGGAGATGCGAGAAGAGGCTTTAAGGATTTAGTAAATGAATTAAACGAGAGATTTCCTAACCCTGATGAAATAGCTACAGAGAAAGATAAAAAGGAGTTCTCAAAACTTTTTGGGGAATACTTACGTGTAGAAAACATCTTACAGAACTATGATGAATTTACACAGTTGAAAGCCTTACAAGAGATAGATGTAGATAATCCTGAAGCTTTAGAAAAGTTTAAAGAAGCCTATTTTGTAACAGATGAGAGTATCGCTTTGATGCATGACATAAAATTATTGCCTGAGCGTACCATTCAAGATTATCGCTCCACCTATAATGATATTCGTGATTGGATAAGAAGAGAGAAAAGCGGAAAAGAAGCAGAAGAATCCAAAATAGATTGGGACGATGTCGTCTTTGAAATAGACCTACTTAAATCACAAGAAATTAATCTTGATTATATTCTCGAATTAATATTTGAGCATAATACAAAAACTAAAGATAAAGGCGCATTGGTTGAAGAAATTCGCAGGGTAATCCGTGCTAGTATCGGTAACCGAGCAAAAGAAAGTTTGCTGGTGGACTTCATTAATGAGACAGATCTCGATATCATTCAGGACAAAGCTAGTATCATCGATACCTTCTTTTCGTATGCACAAGATAAACAGAAAATAGAAGCTACTGAACTCATTTCAGAAGAGAATCTGAATGTAGAGGAAGCAAAACGGTATATTACAACTTCATTAAAGCGAGAATATGCTTCAGAAAACGGAACAGAATTAAATGCTCTCTTACCTAAAATGAGTCCTTTAAATCCACAATACCTGACCAAAAAACAGCGTATTTTCCAAAAGATTACAGCCTTTATTGAGAAGTTTAAGGGCGTTGGAGGGCAAATTTAAGGAGAGATCCTATCTCAAAAGTGTATAATATACAATTAATGGGGTTTAACTTTTAGTCTAAAGTTGAACCCTGTTCAAAAATAGTGGTAGTATCTCCTAAGCTTTGGGTGAGACACTACCTTTTAGTGGTATATACAAGATCCTTTACTTTAGCTAGAATTTATCAGAAGTCCAATCCTAAATGTGTTAACGCCCGCCCTACGTTAAAATCTATCCTCCAACTCTTCCCAGAACAAAGCTGCTAACCCGACAATGATTAATCCAAAAACTAGTATTACACTCAATACCCCTGATGATGATTTAGAGGATTTATTCCTTGAATCTAAGAATGTACTGTTCCCTGACAACGTAAGTTCTTCTCTTGTACTCGTTCCAAATGGTTGTGATGCTACTTCAAACATAGGTTTATGAAAGTTTTACTAGGTTCATGATGATGGTAAAAATGTCTTCTATGTGGTTAACCTGAAACTGTCTTTCAGTATTATCTATACACATAATGTTTAGTGTGTTTCCTTTATGAGTTTCGTAGGCTTGCTGCATTCTATCATTTTCATAGAAGGCAATCTTTTTAATCAGTACCTCTAGTTCTTCTTTTGAATAGGTCATTTCTGTTTTCTGTTGCTTTGTTTGATGATGTCTTTGACCCAGAATCGTATCAACGTATTCACTTAGCGTTAGTCCGTATAGATTAGCTTCTTGAGCGAGTTGGATTTTTGTACCTGCGTCGCACTTAAATCCAATTGTTACTTTGTTTGTTGCGAACTCTAGTCCTTCCAGTTGTAGAGCTCTACCTGTTTTGAGGTGATTCATGTAGTGAATTATTGGAGGCCACCCTCCTGTTTATGTGTTTACCTCTCAAACTTAATTAACCCATGTTACACACTTTTAGGTTAATCTAGGTTAATCCCTATTAATTCGGGTTAATTCCAGTTAATTCATGTTAACATGGGTTAATCAGTTTAAAGGAGATTATTTCAAATTAATCACTTAAAGGACCTAAGTGGTTAATAATAGCTTCTACCTCTTTAGGGGTTAGCACTCTTCTAGTTTTATCAAGTTGAAACTGGGAGTTAGGAATACGCATCAACATCTTGTTAAATGTCTTGAGACATACTTGGTATTCTTGTGCTAGTTTTGTTCGTGTGGTGGTTCGGTATTTGTACATTAGTGTTTATCGTATTGTTGAGTTGGAAAAGTATTTGAATTAAAATCCCATGACACTGGATAGGCATTATCATTTAGCGCAAGGCCTAGTTCAGTATCTGTTTTCATTAGATAATCGGCTAGATCATATCCCTTTTCCCTCTGTTGAATCGTTGCCTTATTTTCTAAGACACTTGATACTGAAACTGTGTATCCCAAGGATTCAAGAAGAGAGGCTTTATCTTGCCATTTTTGGTAAGGTGTTTTACCGTTTCTATCTTCCACTCCTACATCAGGGAAAAGAATTAACTTAAATTGCTTTAGAGGTCTAAAGTTTTCAATTGACAAATTCATTCCCCCAGACGCTAACCAAATCACGTTTGGAATTAATGCTGTCATAAGCACTGCTGTTTTTTCGGATTCAACAACACAGATGCTTTTGGCTTCGTGGGTGTTAATTTGATGTAATCCAAAAAAGCACTGATCGAGTCTAAAATCTTTCCACTTGGCTACTGAGTGAGCCCATTGAATATGATTGAACGGATGCTTACACCTTCTCCCTGTATCGGAATCATAAAGCATGATTTTTCCTGCGTGTATATTCATCCGTTCATCAATCTGCCAGAACATTGTACTACCTTTCCAGTAGGTAGAGGTACCCAGTTTGAAGCGGTTTACTAAGTATTGAGTTAAGTCTTCTTTAAAGAGCCGCCTAAGATACCTAATCAAATTATTGGGATCATCTCTATTCATTGTTCTATCTAAGTAACTTTTTTGTATATACGTTGGTAGCAATATTACCTCTTTTGAGTGTCTTCCGATCGCTATTGGTGCATAATTGCTACCAATTTTTTCTAAAAAAGCCTTCGGAGTTAGATGATATGCACAATTTACTTCTCTGTTGCACCTACCAACATCATCTGGCATGTAATTACCATTCTCGTTGTCCCAATATCTTTTTAAAGTTCGTTTGCCGCAGCTTGGACACTTATACAACCTAGTCGGAGTTGTTTTATCTAATGAATATCTAAAAGTCATAGTTTTAAAAGTTGTAGTTTTTAAGTTACCTACTTACCTAAAGTGTTTTATCTTGCTAATGATCAGCCCTTTATGAGATTTATATGTAGGTAGGTAAGAACGTATTATGGCTATCTTGTGAAGTTACCTAAATATATTAATTTACTGGTTATGAGAATATTACTTGTAAATAGGTAAGTAGGTAACTTAACTTCTAGAAGTTTAAGCTTTTAACTACCCAATAGCCATATACTTGTATTCCATTTTTTACTCTTTTGTCTCTTTGGTAGTATTTTGAAAGAACCTTTCCCATTTGGACATGATTAATTTTAGAAATCCCTGAATTTACTTTTAGATATGTTGTTATTTCAGACGCTTGTAGAAACTCTTTTTGATGATCATTAGTACTGTTTGGAGCATCTAAGTATTTATGAATCAATTCATCCTCAACTGATAGCATTTGAAATTGAGAATTCCGAATCTCGTTTTCGTGTATTTCTTTTTGACTTAGATCACAAGGGAATTGGCTTTGATACAAGTAGAATGCCTGTCTCCAAACGTCATCAATATTAATGCTTAACTTATATTCCCAGTTTATTGAATTTATTTGAAAGCATAACCATCTCACAGAACCAGTTTCATCAGATAGAAATTGTCCCAAGTTTGTTGATCCTATGAAAGAGCAGCGTCGAACGATATTGCTATTTTTTGCCTCATACGGTAGTCTAACATTAATGGAAGTCTTTGAGAAATAGGATTTTAAAGCATTTATCTCAGCTTTGTGTAACGTACTTAATTCATCAAGGTTGATAATAAAGTTCTTAGCTAATAAGATGAGTCCATCTTTATCTGTGGTAATATCTTCTGCAAAGTAATCCTTTAATGTAGGAGGAGTTAAGAATCGACAGAAAGTAGTTTTACCTGTATTTTGTCCAGCTTGTACTAGAATGAAAGCTTGTTTGTTGAAGTAGTCATCGTCTAAAGCACATTTAACAGTTCTGACTAAATGCTTTTTAAATTGTTTGTTGAATTCTCCTTGATTTTCCGCTTGTACAAAGTTTGCTAATTTATCAATGTAGTCAGGTTCTTCTGGTTTATAACTCTTTAGTTGTTTGAAGTAGTTATCTATGGGATTGACTTTAGGGACAAAATCACTTTTTAGAATTTCTCGAAAATCAGATTTGGATATCTTAATTCCTTGTTCCCTTAGACTCACATATAAATTAGAGTCATTTAAAGGTTCAAACTTATTCAGCCCTTTAGGAGATATTTCTAAATCAAGCTTAATCGAATCCAGTCTCAAATCATAGTCAAGTAATGCTTTTTTGACTCGGACAAAAGTGTTTGAACTATTTTTGCTTGGAGCTTCCTGCTCAAATTTGTGTATTTCCTTTTCTACGTCGGAAATATACACCTCTTTTTTTGTACATTTCATATTGAATGAAATTCTATTTTACTTATTTAGTGATTAAAATAAACTTATTTGAAGACCGTTTTGAGTTTTAATATGTAAGAGGTTTTGTTGTATTAATTTGTGCAAATGTATAACAGGATTTATTTATTTCAAAACGTTAGTGTATATACGAATAAAATTATTTGTATATCACAATTCAATTATTACTAAGTGCCTCAAATTCAACAATTTGTGTTTTTTGAAGTTTCAAATATTTATCCTTTTTGTTACAGATAATAAAAAAAGAGGTAACAATAAGTTAAACTGTTACCTCTTTTTTACTATTTATTTGTCGATTTGTAAGTTTTATTAAATCCTAATGATTTGGCCATGTACTGTGTCTTAGAGCTCTTAATCAAAATTATTCCATTATCTATTTTTGAATTCACTTCAGCAAATTTCTCTAGTAGGTCTTCATTTGAGAGAATCATTTTCATTTGCTCTTGGTTAAATGTGTATTCTGTTTCAAGAATACCTTGAGCAATTAGTCTAACCATATTAGGATTAGCGCTTCTGAATCCGTCAAGTTCTTCTTCTACTGAATTGTATTTTACATCTCGCACCGTAGTTATTGCAAACGCCAGTGATATGACACTTTTACCCTTTTTTTGATGCGGCTCGTAATTTATTACAATATCTGCCTTCTCATAAATATCGGCTCTTGCTTTTTCCAGCACACGCTTTTTAAAATCAGCATAAGCATAATTTGTATTGAATATTTTTTGTAATTCTGCTACTTCAATAACAAACGTTTTTCTATTACTATTTCGTAACTCCATCATTACAATTTCGTACATTCTTTGAGAGTACACACTTTGAAACTGAAGAAAAATGTCAATGTTGTATTTTGTATATTCTTGCCCCAAGTTTAGTAAAAAATCTAATGAAGAGCGAGTTACAAGCAATTCGAGCATTCCATTGTTATTGATATTATATCTTATGTCTGGAAACAAAACGATACTTAGCAACTGGTTTTTTACCTCCGAATGATACTGAACTTTCTTCTGCTGAAGGTTCTCTAAACACTCTTTGATGTATTTGTACTGAACATGTTTGACAACATCAATTATGGGAATTTTGAAGGAATGTGTTGATTGACCTTCATATTTACCTACGTGATCTAATTGATTTAAAACCACCGAAAGGATTTTTCTTTCATTCAATCCCCATTCTTGTCTCGATAAGGTCAGGCTATTAGGTTGAAAATTATTTTTTCTCAGTTGAAATAGTTCAGTGGACATAAGCAATAGTTGTAAAATATTAATTTTTAATCTCTCATTTACACAAAGTTAAAAAGAATAATGACATAATAATACACTTGTCATTATTCTTTTTAACTATTCTCGTTATTCCTGTAGATTTATACCTTTCAATTTGTCATTATTCTAAAAATTATCTTGATATATGTTAAGAATAATTCAAATTTTGGCTTTCATTTTGTCATTATTTACCGCACCAGAGTGTGGATAACTCTCAAATTGTGTGGATAACTTGCGATTTTAAGTAAAATTTTGCCTTTCAATTTGTCATTATTTGCCACACCCTTGCCTTTCAATTTGTCATTATTTGCCTTTCAATTTGTCATTATTTGCCACACCCTTGCCTTTCAATTTGTCATTATTTGCCTTTCAATTTGTCATTATTCTCTTTGCAACATCCTGTAAATCAATTCAATAGGAAGGCTCTAAATCAATCAAATATTTAATTGATAAAATAAATAAAATCATGATTTGTTTTTTAAAGTTAAAATTTCAAAAAAAATAGACCAAGAATCAAAATGTCAAAATGGAAAATTTCAAAAATCAAACTAAACTGAAGCAAATAGGGCCGTGAACTAATTAATTAGTTTTCATATTTCGATTTTAAGGCGTTATTTATGCATCAAATGATTACTTGTATAGTAAGAACGATAAACGCCTCTTAGAATCTAAAAGAATACCTATAGCTCTAATGTCTATAGGTATTCAATAATATATTTCTATTTATTTCCTTCTTCAAGATCTCTATTTATCAAATCAAGGATATATTCTCTAGTTGTTTTATATCCCTTTGTCAGTTGTCTAATCTTAATTGGCTGATAGAGTTCTTCTGGTACATCAACACTGAGCCGAGTTTGTTTCCCCTGAGTACTGTGTATTTTTTGCACCACTTTATCTGTAGTTTTTACATCTATTTCTGTAGTTTTCAATTCCACCTTTTTAGGCAGTAGGTTTGAAACATTTCTTAGTCCAATATTTGATTTATTATCTTTAGCCATATTCTTTTTTATTTAAGTAAATACTTATTTAAGTACTTTTTATTTTGTAAAACTCTGATTATCAATGCCAATATTTTGCTGGTGTATCAAAAAGGTTACCAATTAAGTAAATAAGTATTTGAACTTTTAAGTATATACTTATTTACTTAATTGGTAACAATGACAATACTTCTGTGTAAAGTGAAATCAATTCCTGTTTCGCTTTTTCATCTTTATATTCTAGTACTCCAAGACCTTTAATTACGGCCTCAGCATAAGCAGTTCTATCTTTTAAAGTTGTGTCTACAACACCTATCCCAGTTTCCTGAAGAATTTCTTTGACCTCTTTACTCAGATTGGTATTAGGTCTATACCGATTGAGAATAAAGCGAGCAGGGATATCTTCCTCCTTTTCAATCTTTGCATCTTCAAAACGTTGCATGAATTGTTCAGTCGCCCAGATATCCAAACCACTAGGTAAGATTGGTACCAACAGTAAATCTGCCAGAAGAATAATCTTACTAGTTATTTTATCTAAGGATGGTGTACCGTCGATGATTACAATTTCATAATCTCTAGCTAACTGTTTGATGTTAGCAGCCAATGTTTTTTCAGGTGTCCCAAAAGTTGGAATCAGTGGCAAATCTTCACCTCGTAAACTAGACCAGCGTAAAGCACTCTGGTTTGCATCAGCATCGGCAATGCAAACCTTATATCCACCATGAGCAAAGCATACCGCCAAATTTTGAGAAATAGTAGACTTACCTACACCACCCTTCAAGCTTGTTACAGATATTATCATGTTTATTAGTTTTGTGATGTAGTAAATTTATACTTATTTACGTAAATGGACAAATGTTTATTTACGTAAATAAGTATAAATTTTTTTGGAATAAACGATATCAATCATTAAATCAAGTTAACCTAAAGGGTAAAAACAGATTACTCTTTTATCCCTGTTTGAAGTAAATAAAAATCTTTTCGAGATCATGAGTATACAGTATAAATACAATAATAATTGGTATAAATATTGTGCATAAATTAAAAATCAAAAAATGCGAAAGAAGAAAGACACCTAATTCATCAGGTAATTAAAACAAAATATATAAAATCTATGTGTTGTTGGCTTCCCATTTTTAGTACAGTTTAAAAATATACATAATCTTGTTGTTTTGATTATGTTTTTAACCCTTCTTGGGCTGAGAGTAGCGTAGCGGAACGAAGCCCAAGAAGGGTGTTTTGTTTTTTCAATCTATAATCTACTGAGCTCATACCACCTAAAGAGACATGCGAGCGAACGAAATTATAATCCTTCAGCCATAGATCTGTTTCTTGGCAAACTTCCTCCAAAGAATCAAAAGCATAAGCATCTAATACATGTCGGCGGTATGTTTGATTGAATCGCTCAATGTAGGCATTTTGCGTTGGTTTCCCTGGTTGAATATAGAGGAAAACGATGTCATTCATCTGACTCCATTCTTGCGCTAGCTTTGCTACAAATTCTGGTCCATTATCCATTCGAATCTTAGTAGGCTTGCCATATTTGTTCACCAAATGGCGAAGAATATAAATCACCCTACTACTCTTGAGCGAGTAGTCTGTCACTATGAAAAGTATTTCTCGATTGTAATCATCTATCACATTAAAGCTTCGGAAGGAACGCCCGTTACTTAATACATCACTCATGAAGTCTATGCTCCAAGTTTGAGTAAAGCTCTGGGGAACTTCTAAGGGTTCTTTCACCCTAGCTGCAAGGCGTTTTTTAGCCTTTCTACGAATAGAAAGTCCCATCTGCACATACACCCGATGCACTCGCTTATGATTGAAATGATAACCCGCATTGCGCATACGATAATAAAACTTCCAAAAGCCTTCACGAGGATGATCCTTACTCAATTGTGATAATTTATCCATTAACACTTGATCGTTCTTAACGGATTGATAACTTAAACTGCTTCGGCTCGTTTTGAAGATACGGCATGCCTTGCTAATGCCTCTTGGATAGAGTTCTTTCAACTCTCGCACAAGTGCTCGCTTGACACAAGGCTTTAGAGCTTTTTTTCT
>NZ_JASHIC010000048.1 GCF_030056705.1 Flectobacillus longus | reverse complement strand
GCAAAAAGAAATACCATTAATAAAATGGAAGAAAAAAACCTCGAAAGTAAGTCCTTCCGAGGCTAATATTAATCAAATTTTATAATCTAATCCTTGTCAACTTTTTTCAGGACTAGACAGTTAACAAGTCAGTAAAGGCTACAAGGTTGTTGATTTATGGGTATTTTGTTCTGTTTTTACTAAACTTTTATCAATAATATGAAAAAATATCTTTTACTATTAGCTTGTTGCCTTATTTCAATTTTTGAGAGTTATTCACAATCAAAAACGGATACAGACGTCATAAAAAATACGATTTGGAAAACTGAAAATCTGGGAAATGGTCTTGTTTGGCAGTATTATCATTTTAATCAAAAAGAACTATTTCAATCCAATCAAAGTATTCATATTTTAAGGACAAAGCTTAGAAATAAATCCGTAAAGTTTGCTTTTGGTTCTGCGGATATTCATTGTAAAGAATCCGATACAACAAGAAAATTACTCAAAACAAGCTTGATAGCTGCTACAAACAACGCCTTGGGAGCAGTGAATGGGGGATTTTTTAACACTAAAAAAGGTGGAGCTGTTGACCTAATCAAAATAGATGGAAAAACGTTGGACACTGCAACCTACAATTCTCGTAAAGCGTTGCCCGACCATAGTCGTTCGGCGATTGTAATTCATCACAATAGGATTTCTATCGTAAAAGGAGATACCTTACCATTTTGGGAGAAAAAACTTGCTGAAGAAAATGTCATGGTAACAGGACCTTTATTGTTATTTGATGCTAAAGAAGAACCTTTGAAAAATAATGCTTTTGCCAATAATCGACATCCTCGTACTTGTGCTTGTATTACCAAGACCAAGGAGGTTTTATTGATAACAGTTGATGGTCGCAACGCCGAGGCGCAGGGAATGAGTTTGCAAGAGTTAACTTTTTTAACAAAAAGCCTTGGATGTAAATCTGCTATAAATCTTGATGGGGGAGGCTCGACAACGATGTATATCAAAGATAAGCCTGATAATGGAGTTGTAAATTTTCCTTCTGACAATAAACTATTTGACCATTTTGGAGAGCGTAGTGTCAGTAATATTCTGATGATTTTACCTAAATGAAAAAGGGTGAGAAAATACATCTCACCCTTTCTAGTGTACACATCTGTCTTAATTAAAAAGTTTTTTAGAAAGCGTTTAGGACGAATACCCTCCACGCTCCATTTATTAAGTAACAAGGCTAAATTATGAGTTGTGAATATAAGTTTTTAATTATCAATATTTTACATTCAAAGTCAAGTTCGATGAGGTAAAAGATTATAATCAAAAGTTTATACTCAAAACTCGTCACTCACAATTCAGCACTCATTCTTATCTATTGACCAATACACTAGCTGTGGGTGCATATTTGGTCGGATTTTTTGCATCTGTTGTTACCATTCCTCTTACATATACTGTGTAACATTTGCCAGGAACCACCAACGTTTGATTGACTGTTGCTGTAGTTACCAATGCTACGCCTCCCGAAACCTTTGTAATAAATGGTACAGTAATCGTACCAGATAAGAAGTTATCGATAGGAACTGTGTAAAAAGTATTATCGGCATTTTTGTAAGCAATATTCGTCGCAATTGTTTGACCATTTACTGTAAAATCAATCGTTGTGGAGTTGGAGACTAAGTTCAACACTCGCACATAGATATTTTTACCATTGGCAGCAGGGAATTTATCCTCTAAGGCAACAGCCGAATAATTGGGTGCAACCCCTGTCGCAAACACTGAATAATACTTCCCATCTTCAAGGTTTACATTAGCTGTAAGTCCCACTGCATTGTTCAAAGAAGGAATAACCACTCCCACTTTAGTTGCACCTGCTGGATAAGTCGCATATTCTGCTGTAAGAGGATAGGCGTTACCGTAAGTTAGCAAATTTGGTGCCGCAGGAGGCGTTGTATTCACCCCTGAAAACTTTTTATCGTTCAAATAAATATCTACCCCCGCAACATCAGGTGCTGCATGAATAAATTTAAGGTGACTACCTGTTGCTGGAAGAATATTTTGAAACGAATCGGCTTGTTCACCACAGGCTGCTAGTCCGAAGACACTAGCGGTAAGGGTTATGATAGATAAAAATCTTTTATAAGTCATTTTTGTAAAATTTAGGAGACAAATACTCTCTATTTTAAAAAAATATTCAGAAATGTAAGTGGGTTTTGTCTTTACAAACACCTTAATTATAAGGCGTTTGTAAAGACAAAAATGCTGTTCATTAATAAAATATTTACAGCCTATATCACATAACTTTTCTTTTATTCGGTTTTGGTAAACCACTGCTCATACGTGTGATAATCAGGGTTGTTTCCACCTAATTTGTCCAAGGACGCTCTGTTCCATACATATTCTGAGTTGTAACGCGGACGAACTCGCTGAGCGGGCTTACCGTTGTTGTCGGTAGCCAATGTTCTAGGCAGTGCAAATCCTGTGTATATATTAGCGTCATATTTATATCTACGCAAGTCTACCCAAGTTTCTACGTTTCCGTGCGCATATAAGGCGATGAATTTTTGGCACATAATATCACTAAGCGTCAAATCCGCACCTGTTTGTTTAACGGCTTTACTGGCTAAGAAAGTAGCTTTATCTGTTGCAGATACACCCACAAAATCCATGTGAGCCGAGATAGCATTTTTATAGGCAGCCAAAGCTGTAGTTTTGTCACCTTTCTTAAATGCTGCTTCAGCTTTGATAAACTGAATTTCTGCATAAGTAATGATAGGGAAAGCCGCATCGTCTTTGTAGATATACTTTCCTTTGGTTACATCGACTGGTGATTTACCTACCAATGCCGAAGGAGCGACTCCCCAAAGAATAGGAACACGCTTAGGGTTGTCGACTGGCGTAGCATTAGGGTCAACACTACCAGGCGTTACGCCTCTATACACTCCATCAACACAAGCGGTAAACATCAATGGTAAGCGTGGGTCAACCACACCATTGAAAACACGACCATCCAATAAACTGATACTAAAGTCTGTTTGACGGTACGATTGCATGTTATCACGAAGTGGTCCAAAGAAGTTGGCATCAGCCGTACTCGAACCACGGTGAGGCACCATAAAGTTGTCGGCATTGGACGACATAGCTTTGTCACAATATTCGATAACCTTATCTGGATTGTATGAGCTTTTGTTACTGATGTGGTTGGCGTTACGAGCTAAGTTAGCATATACAAACTTTTTCCATTTGTCCACATTACCACCATATACTTTATCGCCTCTTACTAATGAACCTACGCCATCGCCAGTTTTATTGAGATTATCTAGTGCTTCTTGACTCAAGCGACGAACTTCTTCATAAATCAAATCCTGAGAATCATAATCGAAAACATAACGGTTAGGTTCAAAGGCTTGTTTCAATACCATTTCGCAATGCCAGTCGGTAGTACTTTGCCACGACCATGCACGAATTGCTTTGGCGGCTCCAACGTAATCCCATTTTTGCTTGGCTACACCATCTGCAACAATCAAATCAATATTTTGACCAATAGACCAGTAATGAGAACGCCATTTTTCACCGCCAGCATCTGAACCAGATGCGTAGCTATGTAAATCCCATGTATTCGCTGCGGCTGAAGAAGCCCAAACCTGTGAGTATTGACCTGCATAACGACCATCAAATTGTTCGCCACGAACCATTTGAGATACAATAGGAGGGAGGAGTGCATAACCTTCTGCAACTTGTGGGTTGCTTGGGTCTTCGTTGATATTGAGATAATCTTGGCAACTACTCATCATAAGTGCTGTAGCTGCAAGAAATATATAGGATGATACTTTTTTCATGTCTTTCTTTTGTTTTAACTGAATTTTAAATAAAAACAGATTTCAATTAGAACGTTACGTTGATACCAGTACTGAATGTGCGAGGCAAAGAAACTGTACCAAAGTCGATACCAGCAGCACCAACACCCAACGAAGTGGCAGTAGTACCGTTTACACTTGGGTCGGCACCTGTGTAATTGGTAATCAAGAATAATTCAGTGCCACGAACGAAAATAGAGGCGTTTTTAACCCATTTCACATTAGCCAAAACTTTTGATGGAAGTGAATAAGACAAGCTTACATCACGCATACGAAGCCAGTTGATACTGTGTTCAACAAAATCTGATTCAGCCAATGAACTGTAGAAGGCTTGGTTGGTACTAGTGCTTGGTGTAATTTGAACAGTGTTTGGCGTTGGATTATCTGTATTTTCGTAACCATCTCTTAATACGCCTTTGTAGATAATTGGCGTGTTGCGGTCAAGTGTTTTGGTACTCAAACCACGCTCGTACAACCACATCGCATTACCGTTAAATACATCTCCACCTTTACGAATATCCAACAAGAATGACAAGTTGATAGACTTATAAGTAAATGAGTTTCTTAAACCAATTGAGAAGTCTGGATTACGGTCACCAATCGGTAAGAAGTTGGTATTTTTGATAGGTAAACCTGTAGCTGGGTTAATCAAAATATCACCTCTCTTATTACGCAAATAGCTATATCCGCCAATTGCTGTTGCCGAACCAGCCCATTGCTGATAATAGCTTAGATTATCTACTGTAGGGAAGTATTTCGACAAATCTCCTACAAAAGCACTCGCACGAGCATTGTTGTACAACCATGTATCCGAATTGTAATATTCGGCTACGTCGGCAGGAAGATTTTTTACATCTGTTGTAAACTTCGAGAAGTTGACATTGACATCCCAAGAGAAGTTAGAGGTTTTTACAGGAGAACCTGATAGTTGTACTTCAACACCCTTGTTTGAGAATGTACCACCATTCAACAAAGCGAAGATAAAACCTGTGGCATAACTCAAACGTTGTGTTACGATTTGGTCAGAACGTTCATTTGAATAGAAGGCTGCATCTAGATTCAGACGACCTTTGAAGAAACGTAATTCAGCACCTACTTCCATACCAACACCTCTTTCTGGTTTTAAGTTAGGGTTACCGCCGTAGAAACCATAAGCAAAACCACCATCTGTTGTAGTTTGTGGTGTAAGCGTCGACTTGATTTTGTATGGAGTAGCTGGGTCTTTACCTGTTTGGGCATAAGACGCACGAAGTTTACCAAACGAAAGGAATCCTAAATCTTTGAAAGCAGGCAATTCTGTAAAGACAAAACTAGCACTTACTGAAGGATAGAAATAGTCATATCTGGTAGCACCATACAAAGCTGATGACCAGTCATTTCTGCCAGTTGCTTTTAAGTAAAGAATGTCTTTGTAGTTCAAATCTAAGCTAGCAAAAACACTTTGTAAACGTTTCTGCTGAATCGTTACTTTTCCTCTTTGTGTTGTTACATCGGTATTGTTGATACTGTTAAATTCTGGCAAATAGAGTTTTTCACCATACGACGCATTTACTTCAGATTTATCGTCTTGGAAAGATGTACCCACGAGAATAGACCCGTCAATGTCACCAATTTTCTTTTTAGCGGTAGCAATAAAGTTTCCGTTAAAGATTCTACCTACATCAATCGCATTGTCGATATAGCCTTTTGCTGCAATACCATTGGCAGCAGCTACTGCACTCGAACCACTTCCCGATTCTGGATGAATCAATAAATTAAGGAAGGTAGTATAGGTATCTACACCGAAGCGACCAGTTACATTTAACCAAGGCTTGATGTCGGCCGAAAGAGAGATATTTTCAATCATGCGAAGGGTTCTCTCCTTATTTTGGTTTTTATATAAACTAAAGTAAGGGTTATCTAATTCAGAGTTGTCGGCAGGAACCAAACGGCGTCTTGTACCATCAACGTTGAGATAGTTGCTCATATCGTCGTTGGCAGGCCAGCCTAAAGCACTTAAATACATACCGTTTGCACCTCTGTAGGCTTTGGTAATATCCGAATTGGTTAGGGCAAATGAGTTTGTTACTGTTACACCTTTAGCAATTTCGGCACTACCTGTCAATTTGGTTTGGAACTGCTTCATACCCGTGGTAGGTACAACACCTGACTGGTCAGTGTAGGCAGCAGAGAAACGATAAGTGATTTTTTGTCCACCTTCAACACTCAAGTTATGACGTTGCGTAGTTCCTGTTTGGAAGAAATTACCTACGTTATCATAGAGTTGTGTATTTGTACCTTCTGCGTATTTTGGTCCACGATAGGCTGTGGCTGTTGGGTCAATTACACCATACGAACCTCTACCATATACTTTCTGAGTTTCGACAAAACGATATATATTCGAAAAGTCAAAAGAGTTGCTGTAATTTACTCTTGTTGCTCCTTTTGAGCCTTTTTTAGTAGTAATCATAATTACCCCCGACGAACCTTCAGAGCCATAAAGTGCTGCGGCTTCAAGACCTTTCAGAACGGTAATGCTCTCAATATCATTTGGGTTAATATCTGCAATACGGTTCATGTAGTCATTGGCACGGTTTGGTCCATCAGATACCAAGCCACCTTGCGAGAAAGTATTGTTACTTACAGGCAAACCGTCAATTACGTACAAAGGGGAGTTGCTACCACCAATAGACGTAGCACCACGAAGTTGTACTTGTGCCGATGCCCCTGGTAGGCCAGTCGTTGGCGTCATTGTAAGACCTGCCACACGACCTTGCATCGCCATTAGGAAGTTACTGCGACCAGTGTTCGAAATTTCCTCACCTTTTACATCTTGTACCGAGTACCCTAAAGCTCTTTTTTCTTGCTTAATTCCTAGCGCTGTTACAACTACCTCGTCAAGTGCAGAGGTCATAGATTTTAAGGATACATCAATTTTTGATTGTTTTCCTACCTTAATTTCCTGTTTTTCGAAACCTAAAAAACTAAAAACCAAAATGGTATTGTCCGTCACAGAAATCTTAAATGTACCGTCTTCGCTTGTAGTTGCTCCCTTAGATGTTCCTTTGATGCTAATGCTTACACCTGCCAAACCAGCATTATCTTCGGCATTAGTAACTTTTCCTGTTACCTGTCTGTCTTGGCCATAACTCAATTGCGAAGTGCCTATTACGACGCAAAAGAGAAGCCATGTGAGTTTGTTGAGTAATATTTGTTTCATAAATAAAATTGGTTGTTGTTGATTTGAAAAGACATTGTGTATGGTTTATGTGAAAAAACGGAATGACAGTACTTTTCTAGTGCGCTGAGAAAGTCACTAGAAACTACTAATTAGAGAAATGAAACAAGAATAGAAAAGACAAACCGAAGGTGGTGTATAATCAGTTAAATAGAGGTAAGTAAAATGTTATTCAATTGTATGTTGTCTATCTGAAAGTGCTTAAAGTCAGTTGATTAAGTGCTTGTGATAAGACTAAAATAAAACTAACAATTCTTTTACTTAAAAATGAATACATCCATAGGTTTGAGTACACCGAATGTTGGTAATGATAGCGTTTAGAATGATTTGTTTATAAACAAATAAAAATTACAATATTCACTCAAACTTAACATTCGTAATTCAATGTGATATATCTCAGGTCTTTTTCATTCAAAACAGAGAAAAGGGTAAGAAGATACCTACCCGTTTCTGTTTTGTTATTTAGTTATGTTGATTAAAGGTAAAATGGGTTAATTGTCTGGATTGCTAGGAGTTGATGGGTTATTCAAACGTTCGGTATTTGGATATGGATAATAGTTACGAGAGCGCTCAGCACTAGTACCTTTGTCAAATCCTGGACGAGCAAATCTTCTTGAATCTTCCAAATCCAAGCCAGACATATATAATTCGATACGACGATTTCTATAAATTTCTGTCAAAACTGCATCTTGTGTATTGGCACCCGAATACGCCGTTAAGCCAGCACCAAGTCCCCAAACGTCAGTGGTTTTGGTCAATACTTTGTTTAACTCAACCACAGCATTGGTCAAGTCATTTTTTCTAGCATAAGCTTCTGCTTTGATTAAGCTTATTTCACCTGGTAAATACACTGGTATCGAGACAGTATTGGCTGTAAAAAATCCTTTTCCACGATAGACTCCTTGTACTGGAGTGCGTGAACTGAAGTAAAAGTCAATACGTTTGTCGGCTGTGTTAGGTGCCAAACTTGCAGGCAAACCCATATTCAAATCCAATGGCTGATACACGTTGATATTACTCAAAGCAGTTTCGAAAATAGGGTTACGACTTTGGTCATCAAACTTGTATTCTGACTTTTTGGTAAGGTCTACTTTATTGGCAAGTTCGATTGCTTTGTCATTGTTGCCCAACATTAAATAATATCTTGAAGCCAAGGCATAAGCCGTATTTACATAGTCGATTCCTCCAACAATTCTGTTAGTGAAAGTTGTAGGAGCGGTAGTTGTAGCCACAGCACTCGCTGCTGATTCTAAGAGTGTTACAGCTTCTTGTAAAACCTCCTGACGAGTATTAAATGCTGCATTTTCAGAAACTTTTACTGGTGCTTTTTCAAAGAATTGAGCCAATGTACCTAAAGAAATAGCCTTGAAAATCGAAGCGTGTGCCGTGATATAGGCCTTCAAAGCAGGGTCATTTACTTTTGATACATTGTTCAAAATCAAATCAGCGTTAGCTTTTACCAGATTGGATTGTTCCCAAAGGTTTTTGACAACACCATTGGTTTCGGTAACATTGGCACCGCCTTTTTGTAAGAAATCTTCATCGGCATTACCAGCATTGAGTACTGTAAGCGATTTTGTGGTCAAACCTGCTGCCGTAACCGAAGCGTAAATAGGGCTGGTGCGAGACACCGTAAAACGATACTGTAAGCCATTACACAAGGCAATCAAGCCATTTGGGTCGTTTACTACTTGTGTTTCACTAGCTGAACTTGGATTGAGATATTCACTCTGACAACCAGCGAGTCCTAAGGTCAGGGCTAAACCCAAAATTGATATTTTATTGAAATATTTTTTCATACCTGTAAAGGTTGTTAATGCTCTAACTAAAATTTTCTTTTGTACAATTGAAAGTGAATTCCGCAAGTCCTAACATTAGAAGTTTGCAGAAATAGTCAACTGATAAGTACGTGGAATTGGAATATTACCAAAGTCTACACCTCTCAATAAGCTACTGTTACCACCTGCGTTTGTTTCTGGGTCAAAACCGTTGTAGTTATCCCACGAAACCAAGTTACGACCTACTAATGACACATTTAAGTCGTACTTACCAGCCAAGGCTTTCACAAAAGAATACCCTAATGATACTTCACGAAGTTTGACAAATGAGCCATTGTCTACACGATATTCTTCAATTGGTACAAGAGCGAAAACAGTACCACGAGGAGCCGTGCCACGTAGCTCGGCTTCGGCCAAGTCGCCAATACCTACGTTGTTACGAGTACGCTTGTCAGCATTGAATACTTGTACGCCTTGGATAGCATCTAATAAGAAACGAAGGGATAATTTTTTATACTGAAAATTAGAGCTAAACGAGCCTGTCCAGTCTGGATTTGGATTACCGATTACTGAAGTAACAAATGCACCCGTTGGTTGTCCTGAGGCATCTCTTTGTGGGGTATAACTCAAAATGCCTGTTTGAGTACCACGCTCACGTTGTGGAAAACCTTGTGGTGTAAGTAATAACGAGCCGTCGGCATTGCGTGCGTAAGGGTTGCCATAGAATACCGATGCTGGTTGACCTTCAATCAAGAAGATAGGAGCACCTGCTGCGTTGGTAATAGCTACGTTGCCACCAGGAAGTTTGTTGATTTTGTTGCGGTTGCTACTAAATACTACGTTGGCATCCCATGAGAAATCTTTTGTTTTGATAACGTTGGCACCCAACGAAACTTCAAAACCTTTGTTCTGCATTTCACCTACGTTGTTTACAATACTCGTTCCACCCGACGAAGCGGCTAGTACACGGTTTACTACTAAGTCGGTAATATTTTGTGAGTAATAAGTCAAACCAAGGGATACTTTGTTTTTTACTAAAGAAAAATCTCCCCCAAATTCCAACTCACGCATACGTTCAGGTTTTACCGATGGATTGGCTAACTGACGACCTGGCAAAATGGTGCTTTTGCCCAAATAAGCAGCAGGAGAAAATTGCCAAAAACGGTCATAAGTACCCAAAGCTGTCAAACCACCCGCATCACCAAATGAAGCACGTAATTTAGCACCATTTAACCAACCTTCTTTTCCTTCAACCAATACATAAGAACCACTGATTTTTGGATATAATTGGTTTGTTTGGTCTGGTGAGAAAATGGTCGAACCATCACGACGGATGGCTCCTGTCAAGAACGCACGATTTTTGTACCCAAAAGTAGCTTGAAAAAACTGTCCAGTTACTGCATATCTGTCGAGTCCGTAGGTTGCAGTCACCGTGGTCGAAGCGGCTCCACTAACAGTTTCGATAAATGGAGCCAAGTTCTGACCAGTAGTTGTACTTATATCTGTTTGCGTATATTGGTGGTTAAAACCAGCCGTCAACGTCATTTTTACATCATCCGAAAGGTTTTTGTCATAACCAATATTTACATCAGTATTGAACAAAAACGTATTACTACTAGCTGTAGCGGCAAAACCCATTGGGTAGCGCTCAAGTGGCAAGCCTGCTTCAGTAGCATAAGGATATGGTTTAATTGTATTTTTTCCTAATTGAGAAAAAGCGTCAATACCCATTACCCAGTCAATAGTAAGCCCTTTGGCTGGCGTCAAGTTCAATTGTAAGTCCGCAATAGTACGGTTGGTAGCCTGTGAAAAATCCATATCCTCAATGGTAGACAATGGGTTTACACGAGTAGGTTCTACAGCCAAAAGGTTTCCTGCGGCATCACGTTTGGTAATATCATAAATATTATTGGTGATGTTTACGGAGTTGATAGGGCTGTAAAATACGTTTCCGTTAGGTTTTTCATTTGAGAAGGTGTTGATATAATTCAAACCCGCCGAAACTTTTGCCCAGTTATTCAAGTGTTGGTCAACTCGTACTTTGAGTCCGTAGCGTTGAAAATCAGCACCTTTGATAATACCTTGATTTTTCATGTACGAAACCGAAGCCAAATATTGTGTTTTTTCATTACCACCCGTAATAGATAGGTAATTGTCGGTGCCAACACCAGTTCTGAAAATTTGGTCTTGATAGTCATAACGAGTAACATCTACCAAATTTGTTGCTAAAGGAGTACTTGTTCCATCTCTCAAGATATTGGTAGTAGTTACGCCTGGGTTAGCTGCAATTTGAGCTGCCGAGACCCCTCCGATGGTATGTAAGCGCAAACCCGCAAAACCAAACTGTTTGCCATAAGTACTAACAAATACTTTTTTACGCAATTGATTTACACTCATGCTAGTCGAAAACGTAACCTTTGGTGTTCCTGACTTACCTCGTTTGGTCGTAATAATTACCACCCCGTTGCTTGCACGTGAACCGTACACCGCTGCTGCCGCTGCACCATTCAATACGTTGATAGTTTCAATATCCTGAGGGTTAATATCTGCCATGCGGTTGGTACCAAGATTCGCAACACCAGCCTGAGCATCTACAGCGATCTGAGATACGTTTGACGAAGCGTTACTTACAACAACTCCATCGATTACATAAAGTGGGTCGGAGCTACCTCTCAAAGACTTAGTACCTCTCAAACGAATACTAATACCTCCAGAAGGATCTCCAGAGTTTTGTGTAATTTGCGCCCCCGGAATTTTTCCTTGCAACGCCGAGAACAAATTGGTTGTCCCTGTCTTTTGGAGTGCATCTGCTTTTACGGAGTTGATAGTATTACCCAGCTCACGTTTGTTAGATGATAAGGTTGAGCCCGTAAACACTACTTCATCCAAGGCAAAAGCATCGTCATCGCTTAGGGTAAGGTCTAGGTTAAGGGTATTTGAACTCCCTAATGTGATATTTTTAGTAGCATTTTTATATCCTATAGAACGGAATATCAATTCATAGCTGCCTTCTTTGAGGTTGGCACGTAAGGTGTATTCACCTTTAGCGTCGGCAACTGTACCCAAAGTTGTACCTTTGATAATTACTGAAGTACCCGCAAGTGCTTCATTTGTCGATTGAGAAGTGATTTTCCCTTTGATGGTATAGGTTTGAGCAAGAGCCGAAATGGACATCAGCATCAGTGCAACCAAAACCATAAAAGGTTTCTGTAAAGTTTTTTTCATAAGTCAATACATGGTTAAAATTGGATGAATGATTTTTGCGCTTTTATGCTAAAATTTTCATGAATATACAATTAAAACAGGCAAATACCTGCATTTTTAAGCAAGGAAATATTGACAAAAATATTGATTTTATTCAGATTTGTTTAAATTTATATAAATATATTACAAAAACTAAGTATAATTCCCTAATTCTTAATCATTAATACTTAAATAAAACGGCAAAAACCTGCAAGGTTACTGCTTACTAATCGCAATAGTATGTTAAAAAAAGAAAGACAGGCCTTTATCATCAAGGAAATTAACCTGCACAACAAAGTCTTATCTTCAGATTTGAGTATGGCTTTGGATGTGTCAGAGGATACTATTCGGCGTGATCTCAATGAGTTAGCCTTAGAAGGACGTGTTGTGAAGGTGCATGGAGGAGCTTTGTCAAAATCGTATCAGATGGCGGCTGTTCAGGCAGATACCTATGCGTATGAGAAGAAAGAGATAATTGCCATGAAAACCTTGAAGCTGTTTAAAGATGGCATGGTGATTTTGACGAGCGGAGGCACTACCATGCGTGAAATCGCCAAGCGTTTACCAGAATCATTACAGGTGACTTTTTTTACAATAAGTCCACTTATCGCCCTCGAACTAGCCGAGCATCCTAAAGCCGATGTGATTTTGTTGGGTGGTCAGCTTTCCAATGCGTCAAAAGTAACTATTGGGGCAGAGGTGGTTCAGAAAATCAGCGAAATCAAAGCGGATATTTGTATTTTGGGTATCAATGGCATGGACCTAGATGGTATCACCGATTCGGATTATGAAATTGTGCAGGTAAAAAAAGCGATGATAAAAGCATCGAAACAGATGATTATCCCCACTATTTCGGAAAAACTCAACACTGCGCTTCGTTATAAAGTAACACCCACAGCCGACATAGATTGTTTGATTACAGAGCTTTCGCCTTTGCATGATACGATTCAACCTTATTTGTCTCAAGTGAAACTTGTTTTATAAGGATGAGGTTTTCGGGGAAAATGGGTAACTTTGATGAAGAAAATATCTGAATTTGAGGATAGGATAAAAATATCACTTTCAACTATTCATTGTTTCAAATTCGATTTCACGTTAATCAAAAATCAAAAATGTCGTCAGTTGTAATTGCTCCTATCGCAGAAAGTTTACCTCAATTTTTATCTGATTCAAAGTACTCAAAGGTACACGTGATTGTAGATGAAAATACAAAACGCCATTGCTATTCGCTCGTAAAACCTTTTTTACCCAAGCATACACTCACTCAAATCAAGTCGGGGGAACAAGAAAAAACCTTAGCTACTTGCGAAAAAATTTGGCAAGATATGACTGATGCCGAATTGGATAGACACAGCTTAGTTGTGAATATTGGCGGTGGCGTGATTGGTGATATGGGTGGTTTTTGTGCATCGACCTACAAAAGAGGGATTGATTTTATCCAAATTCCGACAACCTTGTTGGCTCAGGTAGATGCTAGCGTAGGAGGGAAGTTGGGTATCGATTTTCATGGATTCAAAAATCATATTGGCGTATTTCGTATTCCTAATACCGTTTTGATAGATCCAATTTTTACTAAAACCTTACCTTTTAATGAATTGCGTTCTGGTTTTGCTGAAATCGTGAAGCATTGTTTGATTGCAGACAAAGCCAAATGGGATATTATCAAACGTAAAGACTTCGAAGCACAAGATTTTGCTGATTTGATTAGTCACTCTGTTGAAATCAAAAAAGCTGTTGTAGCTCAAGACCCTACAGAAAAAGGCTTACGTAAAATCCTTAATTTTGGGCATACACTTGGACACGCTATTGAGACGTTTTATTTGGGTAAACCAAAATTACATTTACTCCACGGCGAAGCTATTGCCGCAGGAATGATTTGTGAGGCGTTTGTAGGTTTCAGAAAAGGATTGATTACACAAAAAGAATTAGCTGAAATAGAAGAATTTATTTTCTCTGTTTACGGTATCGCAACTATCCAAGCGGAGGATGTAGAAGAAATAATCGCACTTACGGCGCAAGACAAGAAAAATAAAGGAAAAGAAGTAAGATTCTCTTTATTGGAAGGTATCGGAAAATGCGGTTTTGATATTGCCATCAGTGCCAAAGAAATGAAAGACGCCTTGGCGTATTATAGAGGTGACGTGAATTAGTATATGAGTGAACAGTGATAATGGCACAAAGTAGCAAAGGCACAGAGGCACAAAGTGTGAATTGAGGTATAAAGTAGCAAAGGCACAGAGGCACAAAGTGAAAGATAAACCACTTTGTGCCTTTGCCACTCCACACACTAAAAATTCGGTTTCAACAAATATTTCGAATAGAAATCATCAATTACACGAACAGCGTCGGTTGGGTTATCTACTAATGAAATCAAATCCAAGTCATCTGGATTGATGTTACCAGCATTTACCATCGTCGTTTTAATCCAATCTAGCAAGCCACCCCAATATTCTTTACCCACTAATACGACTGGGAAACGACCAAGCTTATGTGTTTGAATCAAAGTCAAAGACTCAAACATTTCGTCGAGTGTACCAAAGCCTCCTGGCATAATAATAAAGCCCTGTGAGTATTTGACAAACATTACTTTGCGTACAAAGAAAAAGTCAAAATTGATACTCTTGTCATTGTCAATATATGGATTAGGATGTTGTTCAAATGGTAATTCGATATTCAAACCAACAGATTTTCCTCCTTGTAGTTTAGCACCTTTGTTACCTGCTTCCATAATACCAGGTCCACCGCCAGTTATTACACCATATCCATGGCGAACCAATTTAGCGGCAATTTCCTCAGCCATGATATAATAAGGGTTGTCGGGTTTTGTACGAGCAGAACCAAAAATCGAAACACAAGGGCCGATTTTTGCCATTTTGTCGATACCTTCTACAAATTCTGACATAATCTTGAATACTCTCCACGATTCTTCAGAACGAATTTCTGCCCAAGTGTGGTCAACAAAAGCTCTTTTAATTTTGTCTTCTTCTTTCAACAACTTTTCGCTTTCTCTTTCAGTCATAGCTTTTTCCGGTTTTTATCGTTACAAAATAATGGTTTCTTGCACAATGGTCAGTACCTTTGCACTAAGCACCAAAAAAGCTTAACGTAAAAAAAATATTTTTTGTTACACATTCACTGAATTTTTTTCAAAAATGTCAAAGAAAATTGCCATCGGAGGTGACCACGCAGGTTTTGAGTACAAAGCAGAAATTGTAAATTATTTACAATCAAAAGGTTACGATGTAAAAGATTTTGGTCCATACAGCACTGCATCTTGCGATTATCCTGACTTTGCTCATCCAGTAGCATCGGCAGTTGAAACAAAAGAGTTTGATTTGGGTATCTTGTTGTGCGGAAGTGCCAACGGTGTGGCTATTACAGCCAACAAGCATCAGGGAATCCGTGCGGGTTTGGCTTGGAACACAGAAGTAGCCAATTTAGTACGTTTGCACAACGATGCGAATATCGTTTGTGTACCTGCTAGATTTGTGAGCTTAGAAGAAGCTTTTGCAATTGTAGATACTTTCTTGAATACAGAATTTGAAGGTGGTCGCCACCAATTGCGTGTGAATAAAATTCCATGCTAATTGAGGATTTTTCGATAATTTGGAGATTAGAAAATACGCTAATCTCCAAATTATCAAATCACTCTTCCGTCCTCCATCTCAATGATTTGCTGTGTTCTTTCTGCAAAATTAGGGTCATGCGTCACAATCAACAAAGACTGTTTGTACTCTTCAGATAATTGACGGAATATATCAAAAACTACCTCCGTATTTTTCTTATCCAAATTTCCTGTAGGTTCGTCACCCATAATAATCAGTGGGTCATTGATAAGTGCTCGTGCAATCGCCACACGCTGTTTTTCGCCACCTGACAGTTGATTGGCTTTTTTTAGTGCCTTACTATCCATCCCCAGCTTTCGCAAATGCTCAATGGCTCGATGTTCTAATTCTTGATGAGAAATCTTTCCTAGTTTTAGTCCTGGCAACATGACGTTTTGGAGCACGCTGAACTCGTTGAGGAGGTAATGAAATTGAAAAACAAATCCAATCTTTTCATTGCGTACACGAGCCAATTCAGCTTCGGTTTTACCAGTAAGTTTTTCCCCATCAATCCATAATTCACCTTCATAGTCGGTATCCATCGTAGAAAGGATGTAGAGTAAGGTCGATTTTCCACAACCTGACTTTCCGACAATAGAGGTAAATTGACCTTTAGGTATTTCGATACTTACATCTTTCAAAATAGGTACCGTCACAGGGTCGTGAAAACTTTTATTGATATGTTTGGCTTCAAGCAACATTTCGATTCGTGATTTTAAATTTCGGATTGGATAGTTGGAAATTTTGGTTCTTGCTGAATGCCGATAGCTGAGACCCAACAGTCCAAAAATTATTTACCCCGAATAATATCTACTGGGTCAATTTTACTAGCTTTTCTTGCTGGAAACAAACCTGCCAAATACGTTGTAATCAAGGAAAAAGTGATACCTATCAAGTAATATTTTAAGTCATAATTCACTGGATAGGTACTTATTGTAGGTAAAGCTGCCGTTTTGAAGGGTACATTATCGATTAATAGTGACAATAGAAATCCGAAAAACAATCCCGTGCAACCACCCAATATACCAATACTAATAGCGATGGTAATAAATATCTTTTTGACATCGCTTCCTGCAAAACCCGTAGCTTTCAGAATAGCAATGGTATCCATTTTTTCATAAATCAACATATTCAAGATATTGTAAATCCCGAAACCAGCCACTATGAGTAATGTAATGCCGACTGCATACGAAATCAAACTACGCAAACTGCTACCTGTTTCAAACTGTGCATTAGCAGTTTGAATATCCTCAGCATCTGTGCCAAAAATTTGTGCATATTCTTTGCTTACCGAAGGTGCCATATTCAAATCATGCAATTTGATTTGAATATCTGTGACATAAGCATTGCTTTGTCCGATGAGCTTTTGAGCAGTTTTTAAAGAAGTATAACTCTGAACTTTGTCTATCTCACCCAGTCCCGATTGGAAATATCCTACAACTTTCAAGGGAAATCTATCACCTTTGGCGGTGGTTACTTGTACCACATCGCCAATATTGGCTAGCATTTTGTCCGCCAAGCCTTTTCCCAAAATAATACTATTGGGGATATTCTTCAAATCTATGTATGAACCCGACGTTACATAATCTCCAAAAGCAAAAAGTCTTGCTTCTGCTTCCACATCTATGCCGTTGACTACGCCTGTTACATCCGTTTCGCCCACATTGAAAAATACTTGTGCAATCATTTTGGGTGAAATGCCCAATACTCGTGTATCTGTTTTTAACTTACTAATTATAGCGACGCTATTGGCTATCTGGGCATTTTTACCATTGGGCTTGATAGACCTGATAAAATTGTGATATTTCTTATAATGGTTATCTAACAAAATAGGCTGATTTTTATTAGCTTTTATTTCGTTAAAAAGTCGCACATGTGGTGTTCTATTCAATACCAAGCTATCCAATAGGTCGTTGAGCCCATTCATAAAACCCAACAACGCAATAAACATGGTAATACTAAACATCACACCAACGGCCGCCACCAAGGTTTGTTTCCAACGAGCCAAAGATAGCGATTGAGCAATATTCCAAATCAGTGGGTAGTTCATAGTGTAGGTTTTTGGATAGCATCTTGGGCAGTGATTCCTGATAAAATTTCGACACGTTGGAAGTCTTTTAGCCCAACTTTTACCGCTTTTTTTTGACCATCTTTGTCTACCACAAACTGTTCATCAACCAAATAATTTCTTGGAATGGTCAATACCTTTGGTCTTTCAGCAGTAATGATATTAGCTTCGATATTGAGGTTGGGATACAGAACAGGAGGCTGTGCTATGAAGGTAGCTTTTACCGTAAAAGTCCTAGTTTTTTCATTCATCAAAGGATCTATGCTATTAACTTTTGCCTCAAATACCTGCTTGTTGTAACTATCTAAGGTAAGCAATATTTTTTGCCCGATTTTGACACGAGTAATATCATCTTCGTCGATTTGTAATTCAAGTATAAAAGCTTTTGCGTCGCCGATAATTGCCACAGGGTTTTGGATAGAAACCATTTCACCTATTTCTTTCGAAAAACTATAAATACGTCCAGATACCTCGGCTCGAACGGCAAAGTCAGATGCAATACTCTTGGCCAAAGCGACATTTTTGGCAGATTGTTCAGCAGAAAATTTAATCTGACGACGCAATTCACTCACTCGTATTTCGGCTGATTGGAAGGCTGTTTGGGAGTTATGATAGGCTAGTTCACGCTGTTCTTGATCTACTTTTGTTCCGATTTGTTGTTGCCAAAGAGCATTTTGTCGACGCCAAAGCAAGGAGTCTGAACGAAGTTTTTGATAAGCTAAATCTTTGGCGATAACAGCATCTCTTAAACGTTCCTGATTAGATTTGACTGACGCATTTTCAAAACTTAATTCTGCGTTTTCGATATTGAGTTTTGAACTAGGGTTGGCGATTTCAAAAAGTATTTGACCTTTTTCGACATAATCCCCTTCTTTCACTTTCAAAGAAGAAATAACGCCAGTATTTTTGGGAAAAACCTGATATTGATTGACACTTTTTACAATTCCTGAGGCATAAACAGATTCAGAAATTGCCTGAATTTGAGGATAAATCGTTTCTACTTTTTTCTTACAGCCTGTTACTAGACCTACCAATAAAATTCCTGTCAACCAATGTTTCATTTTGCGTGTCAACTTTTATAGGATGGAGAAAAATCAACTATCCCAATTATTTGAATAGTTAAAATTAAAAAGATTTTCCAGATACAATCATGAGGATAATTGGTTTTTGTCTTGATTATGGTCAAAAACTCATTCAAGTATTATATGAAGCTTCATTTTTGTATAATCTGTAAAAAGATAAATAAGTCTATATTTTTTATTTTTAAGGATAAAATATCTAAATATATTGAATATTTTTATTTAAGTATCTAATTTTTTAGTAAAAATCAGTAAAGTGTAAAAATATATCTTTATGGCAATCTACCTTTGTCCTATCCATTTTACACATCAATCGGAAATGTAGTATCAAAGCAATGCTTTGGTTTAAAAAGGAATCGTGTGTGAATCACGAACAGACGTGCTACTGTATTTAACCGCTCTTTGGAGCAAGTCGTGTACAATATATCCATTGTTCCAGCTGGAATGAGAAGGAGTACAACGATGTTATAAGTCAGGAGACTTGCTACTTTTCTCAATGACAAGACTCTCACGAATAGGGTATTGGACGCGCATTGGTTTTTCAAACTCATTTACGAATGAGTGATTGAGCACATTAGTGATTTTAAGACTATGTTTAAATTTTATAAGTCATTGAAAAATAAAAGTATCTATTTGTTTTTCTGAAATCCTGTTGTTTGAGCCGCAGGCGAGTTTAGGATTTCTTGACTTTCTTTTGTTACTTTTCTTGTGTCAAGACAAGAAAAGTAAGGAGTGTCAAAATGAAAATTTGTTTTTTCTACAAATGCCAGATAAAATTTTTAAACATACTCATAAAAATAATAAGCTCTATTGATATAAATTCAGGTCAGCTTTTGTTAAACATCAAAATGTGGTGTTTTGTGATGTTTGCTTTTGAGAAAGCCAAAAGCTGATACCTGAAAGCTTTTGAAAAATCTGTTCCATTCGTTGAAGGTTTTGTGTGTTGTGCCTAAATGGTTGAGTATTTCATTTTTAAACATTCAACCAACATGCTTACTCACAACCTTGGCTATCCACGTATCGGTAGCAAAAGAGAACTCAAAAAAGCCTGCGAACAATACTGGTCAGGCAAAATCAGTAAAGAAGAATTACAGTCTCAAGCTTATCAGTTGAGATTAGAACACTGGAAAGTTCAGCAGGAAAACGGCATTGACCTTATTCCAAGTAACGATTTTTCGTTGTATGATCATGTACTGGACTTGTCATTGACACTAGGCGTAATTCCACAACGTTATCAGGCATTAGTTGATGGAAAATCTAGCAAAGAATTAGATATTTATTTTGCTATGGCGCGCGGTTATCAGAAAGAAGGTTTTGACGTCGTAGCCTGCGAGATGACTAAATGGTTTGATACCAATTATCACTATATCGTCCCTGAATTTACTAAAAATCAACAGTTTTATAGATTCTCAAATAAACCCATTCAAGAGTTTGAAGAGGCTAAACGCTTGGATATTACTACTAAGCCTGTCTTGATTGGCCCTGTTTCATATCTACTTTTAGGAAAAGAAAAGGAAAAAGGATTTAATCGTCTTGACTTGATTCAGCGTTTGTTGCCTGTTTATATCGAGTTATTACAGGAACTTGAAAGTCGTGGCGCACATACCATTCAAATTGATGAGCCTTATTTGGTCATGGATTTGTCGACAAAAGAAAGAGCTGTTTTCCAAGAAGTTTATCAGCAAATTAGAAAAGCATTGCCTGCCCTTCAAATCGTTTTGGCGACTTATTTTGAATGTTCTGGCGATAATCTATCTACTATCTTGAGCCTCCCTGTCGATTGTATTCATATTGATTTAGTTCGTTGCCCTTCACAATTAGGCGATATTCTCAATCAAGAGGCTTTTGTTAATGGAACAACCAAACTTTCGTTGGGCTTAGTAGATGGTCGAAATATTTGGAAAAATGATTTTACGAACTCTTTAAGTTTTATTGAAAAAGCCCTTTCAAAACTTGGAGAAGAGCGTGTTTGGATTGCACCATCGTGTTCATTATTGCATACGCCTTACGATTTGGATTTGGAAAAAGATGAAAGTGTATTAACTCCGACGATTAAAAACTGGATGGCTTTTGCTAAACAAAAATTGAAAGAGGTGCGTACCTTAGCTGATCTGACCAAACCACAATTGTTTAGCAGTTTAGCATCTATTTTGACTGAAAATCAACAGGCTATTGAAAGTAGAAAATCTTCAACACTAATTCACAGAGCAACGGTTAAGTCTCAAATTCAGGGGATTAAAAACGCCGATTTTGAGCGTGAAGTACCCTTTGCACTTCGCCAGTCGATTCAAAAAGAATTATTACAGTTGCCATTATTGCCTACAACAACGATTGGTTCTTTCCCACAAACGACAGAAGTGCGTCAGTTGAGAGCTAATTATAAAAAAGGTCTAATTTCTGATGAAGTGTATACACAAGAAGTAGAAACTGAAATCAAAAAGGCCATACACTGGCAAGAAGAATTAGGCTTAGACGTATTAGTTCATGGCGAGTTCGAGCGTAATGATATGGTTGAATACTTTGGTGAGCTATTGTCTGGTTATGTATTTTCTCAAAATGGCTGGGTACAAAGTTATGGCAGCCGTTGTGTGAAACCTCCCATTATTTTTGGAGATATTGAGCGCAAAGGAGATATGACAGTTCGCTGGACGAAATATGCACAATCACAAACTTCTAAAATTGTGAAAGGAATGCTCACAGGACCTATAACGATGTTGCAGTGGTCATTTGTGAGAGACGACCAACCAAGACGATTAACAGCATTTCAGTTGGCATTAGCTATCCGTGAGGAAGTTGTTGCTTTAGAAAAAGCAGGCATAAAAATTATCCAGATTGACGAACCAGCCATACGTGAAGGTTTACCTTTAAGAAAAGAAAATGCACCAATTTATTTGGATTGGGCTGTTAAAGCCTTTCGTTTGAGTGCTTCAGGCGTATCTAATCGTACGCAAATACATACACATGCTTGCTATTCAGAATTTAATGATATTATTGATTCGATTGCTGATTTGGATGCTGATGTAATTACGATAGAAACTTCTCGTTCGCAAATGGAATTATTGGATGCTTTTGCTGAGTTTAAATATCCAAACGAAATTGGACCAGGGGTATATGATATTCACTCCCCAAGAGTACCGACGGTGGAAGAAATTACAACCCTTTTGGAAAAAGCATTGACCTATATTTCATTAGAAAACCTTTGGGTAAATCCTGATTGTGGACTGAAGACTCGTCATTGGGAAGAAACCGAAAAAGCCTTGAAAAACATGGTAGGCGCTGCTGAAGCATTAAGAGTCGAAGTTGGTGCAACAGTAAAATAAGCCTTTCTCTAATTGAGTGATTGGTGATTATATTTTATATTTCACTAGTAGAGACGCAATGCTTTGCATCTAAAAGTAGCGTAATAATCTCATTCAATCAAAATTTTGGGATTAGGGTTATTCTCCAATATCAAAAAAGCGGTCGAAAATTATTTTTCGACCGCTTTTTTGATATTGTAATTTTTAGACGAAAGGCATTGTATTCTTACCAACTGTTTGTAGATAAAAACAATCACTCATTCGCTAAATCACTCAATTACTTTCGGAACTCTAAAATACTCACCGTCTTGTTTTGGCGCGTTTTTCAAACCTTGTTCACGAGAGATGTTTGGTATAACTTTATCCTCACGCAAAGCATTTACCTCAAGGCTCATGTGCGTTAAAGGTTTTATGTCTGCCGTGTCAACCTCATTGAGTTCTTCCATCCATGTCAACACAGAGTTGAGCGAACCCATCATTTCATCTTCAGTAGATGCGGGCATTTCGAGTCTTGCCAAATGAGCAATCTTCTGTAAAGCTTCTTTGTCGATTTTCATCAGAAAATAATTTAGTTAACAGATTCTCATTTCTCTAAATCATCACGACCTCTCAACTTTTTATCATCCATGTGTTTATTCAAAAACTCATTGATTTTATTGATGTCAACAGTTCGATTGATTTCTCCGAAAGAGTTGATTGTTATATCGAATCCAGCAAGTTCGTCATGAACTTTCGGGAGTTCATTTTTTGCGTTGTCTTTTTTCTTTGCCATAACGTAGTTTAGAAATTTTGAGGTGAGAAAATAATTACTCAAATACTTCTCAAAGGTCTAAATTAAGCACTTAATCATTTATTTACTAATTTATCTTTGAGAGATAAAGCAGTAAAGATTCAAGGTAAAAAAACTATTACTTACCTACAAAATCAAAAATCCTAAACACCGTGTTAAACAAGCTTTATTGAGTAGCAAACTACAAGGTAGTCAATGCTGTATCAAGGCGTTGAATAACGGCATCTTTGCCGATAATCTCCATCAAGAGCATCAAGTCAGGACCTGCACCTGCACCTGTAACAGCTACACGAAGTGCCTGCATAACTTTCCCCATTTTAATGCCTAGTTTTTC
This sequence comes from Flectobacillus longus, assembly GCF_030056705.1. GTDB lineage: Bacteria > Bacteroidota > Bacteroidia > Cytophagales > Spirosomataceae > Flectobacillus > Flectobacillus longus. The sequence continues at coordinate 9,046 of NZ_JASHIC010000048.1, read as the reverse complement.
TAATTCGGCTGATAAGGTATGTTTGATTTCGTCGGCTACAAAATTGTCTAAAGCTGGCAATGCCTCTTTGAAAGCAGTGATTGCTTTTTTAGCATCGTCGTTCCATTTTGAAGCAATAACCGCTTGGTCATAACTTGTTGGAGCTACAAATAGCGCATTAGCTTCTGATACAATTTGCTGAGGGAATGTTACACGTTCTTTGAATAAGTGAACGATTTTTACCGCTTTGTCAGTTTCAAAGTCTGTCAAGTATTGAGATGCCAAAGCCTCATCGCTTTGTTGACGTAAATACTGTTCGTTGTACCATTTGGCTTTATTAATGTCAAATTTGGCACCCGATTTATTGATACGCTCCAAAGAGAAAGCCTGTGTCAATTCTTCCAAACTGAAAATTTCTTGTTCGGTGCCTGGGTTCCAGCCTAAGAAAGCCAAGAAGTTGATTAAAGCTTCTTTCAAATAGCCTTCTTCTCTAAAACCAATTGATTTTACGCCTTCAGGGTTAGTCCATTCTAATGGGAATACTGGGAAACCTCCGATTTCTGCATCACGTTTTGATAATTTGCCATTGCCTTCTGGTTTAAGCAATAATGGAAGGTGAGCAAATTGAGGCATGGTGTTTTCCCAACCAAATGCACGATACAACATCACGTGCAATGGCGCCGAAGGTAACCATTCTTCTCCACGAATTACGTGGGTGATATTCATCAAATGGTCATCAACAACGTTTGCCAAGTGATAAGTTGGTAAACCGTCAGACTTCATCAAAACTTTATCGTCGATTGTCGAAGAGTGAACATGTACCCAATCACGGATTAAATCTTTGAAACGGATTTCTTCTTTGGCTGGTACTTTCAAACGAATTACATACGGTTCGCCTGCTTCGATTTTTGCTTTAACCTCTTCTTCCGATAAGGTCAACGAGTTTTTTAAGCGAGTACGAGTTACAGCATTGTATTGGAATGCCGAACCTTGACTTTCGAAAGTAGCACGCATCGCGTCTAATTCTTCAGACGTATCAAAAGCATAGTAAGCTTTGCCTGCATCTAATAAGATTTGGGCGTGTTCTTGATAAATAGCCGAACGCTCAGATTGGCGATATGGCTCATGTGGACCGCCTACACCAACGCCTTCGTCAATAGTGATTCCTAACCATTGAAGCGACTCAATGATGTATTGTTCAGCGCCAGGAACAAAGCGGTTTTGGTCTGTATCTTCAATACGGAGCAACATTTTGCCCCCTAATTTTTTAGCTAATAAATAATTATACAGTGCTGTTCTTACTCCACCAATATGCAAAGGTCCTGTAGGACTTGGAGCAAATCGAACTCTAACTTCTTGACTCATTATCTCTTGGTTTTATTCAGACTGCAAAGATAATTGAGATTTATGTGAATATTGTACGGAAAAGGAAAAATAGCAGAGAAAGAGAGGAATCAAGAAAAATCCATCCATGAGCAGGGCTATATCGGATTTGAGATTTGAGATTTCGGATAGGGGTGCTTATTACTCAAAAGAAACAATGACACCCCTATCCGAAATGAAACATCCAATATCAGCAGTTTTCACAATTCTTCGATTACTACTATTATATATGGATGGACTGGGCTTTGAGCTATATCATATTTTAAAATAGAATACCATTAAAGCCGAAAGCAGATACCCGAATGCCAATTAGGCTACTGCAATACAAGAAATCTCAACGTTCACGTCTTTAGGTAAACGAGCTACCTCAACAGTTTCGCGAGCGGGAGGGTTAACCGTAAAATAGCTACCATACACTTCGTTTATCAAAGCAAAATTGTTCATGTCTTTTACAAAAATCGAACACTTTACCACGTTTTCGAAAGTCATATTTGCTGCTTCAAGAATCGCTTTTAAGTTTTCCATCACTTGTTTAGTTTCTTCTTGGATGCTTGCACCTGCTTCTACCAACGCCAAGGCGATTTGACCAGATACATATAAAGTACCGTTTGAAAGAACAGCTTGTGAATAAGGACCGATTGCCGCTGGCGCTTTTTCTGTGAAAATTATTTGCTTACTCATGGATAGTTTAATACGTTTGTTAACGGAAAAAATGATTTTGCTCGCAAGATACAAAGTTTGATTCTTTATCAGGAAGGAAATATCCGATTATGTTTAAATGCCTTTCTGTAATCAATATCGTTAATGTATTGCACAAACATCATTTATCTTTTATCTAAACTATCCCCATCATGTTACCTATCAATCATATTCATCATATCGCCATTATTTGTAGTAATTACGAGGTTTCGAAAAAGTTTTATACCGAAATCATGGGTTTTGAGATTCTACAAGAGGTTTATCGTGAACAAAGAGATTCGTACAAACTGGATTTGAAAGTAAATGGTCTATATCAAATAGAACTGTTCTCTTTTCCTAATCCTCCAGCACGTCCGTCACGCCCCGAAGCAGTTGGTTTGCGTCATATTGCTTTTGAAACCGACGATGTCAAACTAGTACATCAATTAATTACCCAAAAAGGGGTCGAATGCGAGCCTGTTCGTATCGACGAAACAACAGGCAAAGAGTTTTTCTTTTTTGCCGACCCTGATGGATTACCCATAGAGTTTTATGAAAAATAAAGGTGTTCAATACATGCTAATGTCCTCTTTATGTTTTGCCATAATGAGCGCCATTGCAAAGGTATTGGGCAAAGTATTTCCTTCGGTCGAACTGGTGTTTTTCCGAAATATTGTAGGATTAATTTTTATTATTTCCTCCATCGTCAAGCGACCTTTACAGCAAGTAGGAGGGCGGTTTGGTCTTCTGACCTTACGAGGTATTATGGGGACGATTTCTCTGTACACCTTATTTTATTGCATTACGCATATTGGTTTGGCTCAAACGAGTACCTATGGACAAGCATTTCCCATATTTCTTGCTATTTTTTCCTATTTCTTAACCAAAGATGAGCGCCTCAATCGAAAACAATGGGCGGCTGTTGGGATGGGTTTTGTTGGAATCCTATTGATTTTTAAGCCTGATGTTCGTATCCCAATACAGCATCATTTGGCAGGATTAAACTATGCTATTTTTACGGCTCTATCTTTTTTGTCAATCCGTGAATTAAAACGCTATTACGATACCCGTTCTGTGGTAATGTCATTTATGCTTACAGGTGTTGTGGCAAGCATTGTATCCATGATTTTGGGCGAGTGGATTACCGATCATCGCTGGGATTTTATGATAGGAAAATTTGTGATGCCACAAGGCATGCAATGGTTTTGGGTATTGCTCATGGGACTTTTAGCGATGGGCGTGCAAATTTTCAATACTCTAGCATTAGGAGCCGAAAAAGCTGGAATCGTAGGAGTAGTAAGTTACAGCAGTATAGTCTTTGCGATGATTCTTGGTACAATTTTGGGTGATAAACTACCCGATACGATTACTATTCTAGGCATTGTCTGTATCATTATTTCTGGCATTTATATTTCCATCAAAAAGGAATCAAAATAAAAAATATACCCATGAAAAAAGTCTTATTAGGGATTACAATATTGGTTGTTGGCTTGGCAAGCTGTAAAAAATCAGGCAATTCATTCGAAACCGCAACAAGCGATACTTTAACGTATGAATTAAAAAAGTTTGAAAAGAAAAGCGATAACTGTATAAAAGAAGATTCATTGTGTGCAACGGTACGTTTTGAGTATCCTTTTTTTAAAAATGAAGCATTAGACCAGCAAATTCAAACAGATTTGATTGCTATTTTTCAGGATAGTTCTGATTCCACGGTTGTTCCTGCTAAGAAAGTCGACGACCTAGCTGAACCCTTCATCAAAGAATACGCACAAACGCTTGAAGAAGGCAAGAATTATGCGGAAGATGCCAATGAGAAAAATCCTGGAGGCTTTTTTGTGATGCCATGGATAGAGGAAGCAAGTTTGAAAGTCGAACGTCAGACAGATACCTATTTGATGCTCAAGGCCAATACCAATTGGTTTAAAGGCGGTGCACATCCTATCAGTATGGAATACTACTTTGTGTACAATCGTGAAACCTTGAAAAGAGTAAAACTAGAAGATTTGTTTGAAAAAGGATTTGACCAAAAATTGCTGGCAATAGCAGAGAAGCAGTTTAGAATCAATGAAAAACTCAAGCCCAATGAGCCATTAGACGACCTACATGGGTATTTTTTCGAAAATGCAAAGTTTATTCTGAATGATAATTTTACATTAACTTCCAAAGGGCTCAAATTTTTGTATAATGTGTATGAAATTAAAGCCTACGCTTTTGGAGTCACGGAGCTGGAGATTCCTTATGAAGACTTAAAAGAAATTTTGAAAAAATAAATAAAAAAAGAGGCAAAATCTATCGAAATTGCCTCTCTCTAATTTAAGATTTAAGTGAACTTTTGTGTAAGATTAAACTATTAATTTGCAAGGGGTAAGGTAAAAGTGTACATCTGTAACCCATGATATTACTTGTTTATTCGTGATTAGTGTAGAATATTCATGATGACCTAAGGGTCAATTACTTCTGTAAATATTTGGTATAGAAATATGTAACAAATGTAAGATATAACGGGTGGAAGGTGTCAACCGTTTACTCAATCATCGACCGTTTACGCATTTTTTTTAACAAGAATCAAGAAATTTATTTAATGATAACTTGGCAGGATTTTGAAAAAGTAGACCTCCGTGTGGGGACTATCATCGAAGTGCAGGATTTTCCAAAAGCGAAAAAGCCTGCTTATCAACTCAAAGTGGATTTGGGCGAAGAACTTGGTATTAAAAAGTCTTCTGCCCAAATTACCAAGCTCTACACCAAAGAGGAGCTTATCGGCAGACAGGTGATTTGTGTGGTGAATTTTCCTCCTCGACAAATAGCTAACTTTATTTCAGAGGTGCTGGTGACTGGTTTTGAACAAAGTGACGGAGAGGTTGTTTTGTCGACTGTAGAACGAAGTGTTCCTAATGGAGCAAGGCTGTTTTAGGTAACATTTTATATTTTAGAGGGTTAACAAATATTAACGTTTGAAACTTTTTTTCGAATCGAGAAGTTTTGTAAATTGCAATGTCATTTAAAGTTATGCTCTTTTGACCTTGATAACCTTCTCTTTATGAAAACATCTACTCAAAATAAAATTTTGCTTTTAACATTACTATTAGGCGTATGGGTCAGTAGTAGTAGTTTTGGCTTGGTTGAACCAACAACGGTTCTCGAGAATCGCCGTCATCAATCAGAAATGAAAGCTGATTCTAGCCAAAGTTTGGAAAAATTGAAGTTGGATCAAGACAAGGACAAAAAAGATAATAACTCTAACAATTCGAATCAAGATTCGGATGATTCTGACAAAAGGGTGACCGATTCGTTAATTCAATGGATTGCCAATAGTCTTCATGTTGTGTTTATCAATTTTATTAATGCACTGTTCCATTTGAAGTAATTTATGAAACTTTTTCTCTCACGCATATTTTGCCTTTTTTTGGCTTTGCAAGTGCTTCTTTCGAGCGCTGGCTTTGCTATGAATGAGCATTATTGCAAAATCAAAGGAGAGAAAGTTTGGTCATTAAGTAAAGTTCGAGGTTGTTGTTCTGTTAAAGAAAAAAAGCAATTTCAAACTAAATCCTCTTCTTACAAAAAATCAAAATGCTGTAACGATAAGGTTTTTCATGCTAAAGTAACAACAGAATCAAATCAGAATACCTATACTGATTCGATTGACCATGTTTCTTTGATTTGGGAAAGTCAAATGCCTCCGATGTGGGTTTTCCGCAACGAGATTTTACCTATCGAAACAGCTTCTGTTTTATATTACCATTCCCCTGCGCCACCACCTTCGGGGCGCCAAATTCTTGTTAAAATCCAATCTTTCCTCATTTGAGATTACACTTTTGATAATATCATTAGTGTGTTAGTGGTGTGCATTTTTTGAAAATGCTTCACTTTTTATATTTCCTCAAAATGAAAGATTTTATGAAAACTACCTATAATGGGTTGATTCCTAGTATAATTCTTGGAGTAATCCTGCTCTTTATTTCTTCTTATTCAATCATGGCTCAAACAGTAGTAAAAGGCGCTGTTTATGAGCAAAAAAGTGATAACTCTTTAGAGCCTCTTATTGGTGCTAGTGTGCGCTGGGCCAATGCCAAAAGTGGTGTACTTACCGATACAGAGGGAAATTTTTCTATCTCGAAAAAGCCTGAAAATCATGAGCTTATCGTAAGTTTTGTAGGCTACAAAACTGATACGCTTATGGTACACACCACTGGTTTTGTGAAAGTACTTTTGCAAGTAGCTGGTCAGCTTAACGAAGTAACGGTTACTTCATCTCCTACCAATATCGACCGACTAAATCCTATACAAACAGAGTTTATTAATACCAAAACATTGGCAAAAGCTGCGTGTTGTAATTTATCAGAAAGCTTTGAGACAAATGCTTCTGTATCTGTAAGCTATGCTGATGCGATTACGGGTTCTAAACAAATTCAGATGTTGGGTTTGTCAGGTAATTATGTACAAACCAATGTGGAGAATATACCAAGTGTTCGTGGGTTGGCAACTACTTTTGGATTAAACTATATTCCTGGTACTTGGATTTCTTCGATTGATGTATCAAAAGGCGCAAGTTCGGTTGTAAATGGCTATGAATCAATGACTGGAGCATTGAATGTAGAGCTCCAAAAACCAGATGATTCAGACAAACTGTATGTGAATACCTATATCAATTCTTTTGGTCGTGGGGAGTTGAATATTAATACTGCTCGCAAATTCAATGATAAGTGGTCGGTAGGTTTGTTGACGCATGGTTCGGGACAAAGTATTTCGATTGACCAAAACAACGATACGTTTAGAGATATGCCGTTATTTGGTTTGGCTACTGCACTCAATCGTTGGAAATATCAGTCTGACCGTATGATGGCACAATTTGGCATAAAAGGTTTGTATGAAAATAGAACAGGGGGGCAAAACGCTGCTGATTTTATCAATAAGCCTTATTACGAGTTTGGCAATAGAACCAAAAGGGTAGAGGCATTTGCGAAGATTGCAGCGCTTTTTCCAGAAAAACCTTACAAAGGCTTGGGCTTTATAATGAATGCTTCTGTGCATGATGCTAATGCGTATTTTGGGTTGACATCTCGTAGTTATACAGGTTTGCAGAAGACTTTTTATAGTAATTTGATTTATCAAAATATCATCGACAATACCAATCATACCTATAAAGTAGGAGCAAGTTTTATAGCGGATTCATATCGTGAAAGTTATTTAGATTCTGCTTTTCATCGCAATGAGCTAGTGCCAGGGGTGTTTGGTGAATATACTTATGTGATTCCTGAAAAATTCACCTTGGTCTTGGGTGGACGTATGGATTTTCATAATCTTTATGGAAATCGTTTTACCCCAAGAATTCATGCAAAATATGACCTGTCGAGTAATACACATTTGCGGGCAAGCGCAGGTAAAGGTTGGAGAATGCCCAATGCCATTGCCGAAAACTTTGCGATGTTAGTTAACTCAAGACAATTATTGGTACTCGATCAAATTCGCCCTGAGGAATCATGGAATTATGGCGCAAGTATAAGTCATGACTTTAAAGTGGGTACTCGCAATGCCAATTTGACCTTAGATTATTATCGTACCGATTTCAATAATCAATTGACTGTAGATATGGAATCGGCGTATTATATCAAATTTTATAATCAGCGAGGCAAAAGCTATTCTAACAGTTTTCAGGCTGAGCTGAATTATTCTCCCATCAAACGAATGGATGTGAAATTGGCCTACCGCTTATTTGATGTAAAAAATGATATAGTGACAAGCTCAGGAGAATTGGCTTTGTTACCCAAAATGTTTGTCAACCGAGACAGAGTTCTCGTAAATGTAGGTTATGCTACCAAGTTTGACAAATGGAAATTTGACCTTACATGGCAGTGGAATGGCAAACGTCGTATTCCTGATGCAAGCCATGAGCATGTTCAAACCATAGATTCAGAGCCTGTATATGCTCCAGCTTTTTCTAATATTAATGCACAAGTTACCAGAGGGTTTTATCGTTGGGAGCTATATGTTGGAGGGGAAAACCTGACAGGATTTAGACAAAATAATCCAATTATGAGTGCTAGTAACCCATTTAGCCAACATTTTGATGCTTCTATGGTGTGGGGACCTATCACAGGTAGAATGGTGTACGTAGGAATGCGCTGGAAAATTCCTTCGAAAGTTTAGTATAAAAGTAAATTTATTCATAAACTCAATTTAAAAATCAAACTCATGAAAAAACTATTGGTATTAGCGATGCTTGCAACAGGATTGGCATCATGTGGACAAAAAGAAGCTGCGAAAGAAGAAACAAAAACAGAAGCTGTAGCAGCAGATTCGACTCAACATGCAGAAGCACACAGCGATAGCACAAAAGCTTATAAATGCCCAATGAAATGTGAGGGAGAAAAAACGTATGCTCAAGCTGGAAAATGCCCATCTTGTGGTATGGATTTGGCTGAGGTAAAGTAAGCAAAAACGATGAGTTAAGAATATAGTGGCATAGACGTCTTGTTCTTAACTCATCCAATTTAATTGTTATTTTAAACTTCTAATAAACATCAACATGAAAAAGCTAGCAATTATGTGGGTATTGATACTCACTACATTTTTATCATTTGCAGATAATCCATCAACAGTAAAAATCAAAACATCGGCTATTTGTGAAATGTGCAAAGAGCGCATCGAGAAACGTTTGGCATTTACGAAGGGCGTTAAAGACGTGAATCTTAATTTGGATGATAAAGTCGTTTCTGTGACTTTTAACCCGAAGAAAACCAATGTTGAAGCCCTTAAAAAAGTGATTACAGAGACAGGTTACGATGCCGACGAAGTACAAAAAAATGAGGAGGCACATAGCAAACTTCCAAGTTGTTGCCAAAAGACGAGCAAGGGAATGAAACACTAAAATATGTTTAGTGAAAGATTGTAAGCTTCCCCAAAAATAGTACGGATTAAAAGTTTAAAAAGTGTGATATTTTTTAACTTTAGGTAAGTATTATGAAAAGGAGCAAATTTAGTCCGACCGAAATTGCCAAGATTCTTA
>NZ_JASHIC010000047.1 GCF_030056705.1 Flectobacillus longus | reverse complement strand
ACACCCTTCTTGGGCTTCGTTCCGCTACGCTACACTCAGCCCAAGAAGGGTCTAAAACATAATCAAAGTAGACAGATTATGTATATTTTTAAACTGTACTAAAAATGGGAAGCCGACAAGATGACCAACCTTTGTTTAAACTTTTAAGTATAAAGATAGTTATTAAGGAAAAGCAAAGAATACACAAGCTTGCTTTTAAACTATATGAATATTTTTCTGAAGACCTCAGTTGAAAAAAGTATCCAAGAAGTGTGGGACGGTTTTGATGAAAAGCTTTTCAAGGCTTTAGCTCCTCCTTTTCCTCCGTTTCGAGTAATACAATTTGATGGATGTTTGACTGGTGATAAAGTTGGAATAGAGTTAGATTTTATCTTTTTTAAACAAAATTGGGAATCAGATATTATTGAGCATCAAAAAGCGCTCGGAGAATACTTTTTTGTAGATAAGGGAAGTAAGCTGCCATTTTTTTTGAGTACTTGGCTGCACAAACATCGAATTGTTAATGAAAATGGTCAGACCTACATAATTGATGATATAAAATATAAAACACCAAATATAATTTTGGACTTTTTGATTTATCCAGTTTTATATCTTCAATTTTTGTACAGGAAGCCAATTTATCGAAGCTACTTCAAAGTTTAATCTAAAGACATAAAATCCTAAAACAGAATCCACTCTATTTGCAAAGGGTGGATTTTTTGCTTTATTTCGTTAATTCAAAATCCACGAATCGGAAGAAAACTTCGTATTACAGACTAAACATTTATCAAATGAAATTAAACATTACGACAAAAATTCTATTGGGTTTTGTGATTGGTGTAGCCATCGGACAATTTCTTAATGTAAGTATGAGTCCTGAGGCGGCTGCGTCCATTTCATCAAAATTTCAAATCCTCAGTAAGGTATTCCTCAAGCTCATCAAAATGATTGTTGGGCCGTTGGTATTTTGTACATTGGTAGTAGGGATTGCCAAATTAGGGGATTTCAAAGTGGTAGGTCGTATTGGAATCAAGACCTTATTATATTTTTACTTTGCTACTATTTTATCGTTGATTGTTGGGATGGTGGTTGTAAACGTAACCCGTCCTGGCGAAGTACAACAATGGCCTCGTCCACATGCTGGTACAGATACAGGTATTACAGGAAACAAAATGAAGTCGATGGAAGACTTTATCTTACATATCTTCCCTGATAGTTTGTTTAAAGCGCTTGCCGAAAATGAAATTCTTCAGATTGTAGTATTCTCCATCTTTTTTGGTATTGCTCTTGGTTCAATTGGCGATAAAGGAAAAATTATTATCAAAGCGATTGATTCATTAGCCGAGGCGGTTTTCAAAGTAGTAAGTTATGTCATGGAGCTTGCTCCGTTTGGGGTATTGGGTGCTATGACTGCTGTTGTGGCTAGCAAGGGATTAGGAATTTTGGTGAGCTATGCTTACCTATTGCTTTGTTTCTTTGGAGGGTTAATTTTCTTCATTTTTGTAGTACTTTGGGCTATTTGTTTGGTCATGAAGATTCCATATTGGAAATTATTGGCCGAAATCAAAGATGCTTTGTTTTTGTCATTTAGTACTGCCAGTTCTGAAGCATCGTTTCCACAAACTATTGCAGCCTTGGAACGTTTTGGATGTTCGCAACGTATCATCGGGTTTGTATTACCATTAGGCTACAGCTTCAATCTTGATGGTTCAATGATGTACATGACCTTTGCTACAGGCTTTATTGCACAGGCTTACGGCGTGCCATTGTCATTAGAACAACAAATTACGATGCTCTTAACGTTGATGATTACTTCAAAAGGTATCGCAGGTGTACCACGTGCCTCATTAGTCGTAATTGCAGGAACGCTAGCCATGTTTGATTTACCTACCGAAGGTATTGCTCTAATTCTTGGAGTAGACCCATTCTTGGATATGGGACGTTCAGCAACTTCGGTTGCAGGTAACGCAGTGGCAACATGTGTGGTATCTAAGCTGGAAGGAGAACTTCAAAACGTGTAAATAAAGAAATATACCTTAGTAGAAGTTAATAATATATACTAAGATAAAAACAAACAAAAACAGGATTGAGCTAGCTCAATCCTGTTTTTGTTTGTTAAAGCATATAGTAGGTACGACAAAAAGCCAACTATCTTGACGTATTTCGTTCTTACTGAGCAGATGAAAAGATTGGTTTCTGAAAAGAACTAATAAACAGGCTTATCTATGTTTTATCATTGATGCAGTTGATTGTACCTGCTTTGCTATAGTCTAAAAGTTAGTGTTACTCATGATAGAAGTCTTTTGCCTACTTATTTTGCATTATTACTTAGAATTAAATAAACGATAATTTCATGGATATACACTTATTATAAAGTCAACACTTTATACATCTTCAATTTAGCATATTAGTAATATGTATCCTTAAGGATTAAAATAGAATCTTTGAAAGGAGACTTGAACGCTCTATAATCTTATCAAAATTAGTTAGATTTCATTGCTTTAATTAATCGTTCCGTACGCTTGTCGGCACGGGCATTTTGTAGTGAAATTACGGCCCAGATAGCAGCAGGAATCCAGCCAATGAGCGTTACTTGCAAAATCAGACAAATAATAGCCGTTAATATTTTTCCTCTAAATAGGAAAGATAAAAATGGGAAGAAAATCGCTAACAGAGTCATCATAATAGGTTGTTTTTGTGAAAAATATATCTACAATTATGAAACGAAATAGAACGATTCTCATGCAATAACCAAGATTATTGTGATATAAGAACTTTTATTGGTACAAACACCGAGTTTAGTGTGGTGAGTTGTTGACTATCGATAAAATTACCTTATGATGAATTTGTTTATCAATGATGATGCCTACTTGTTATTTAGTACATGGATAAAGAATAAAAAGCACGTTTATCGTCGAATAGTGCTGTTAGGATTTATCAACTAATATCCGTCAATTTAGTAATAGTATTTCCTTTAAACTCAAATATGGATTTTCCTGATAATTGTAGTATTTGTCTTTTTTGTAATCCATTAGGAAAATCCATGCCAAGAGTTGCTACATACTGTATATCAACCTCTGTGGTATGTTCGAAGTGGATAATAGCAGTAATGGTTTGAGTTCTTTCAGAAAAATAGGCTTTTGCAGTTTCAGCTTGTTGTCTAAATTCGCTTAAGCCATTTAGCACTAGATTTGTTTCACCATTTTGTACGTTTTCAAATACAACATTAATATCAAAATCTTTCACCATTTGGTCTATATCAAATTGATTATAGCCATCGATATAGTTTTGTATAATTGCTTCTCGATTTGTCATGATGGATGGTGTTGGTTTGTCGTGAATCGATTTTGACGTAAAAAGCTATAGAGTGACTATTTAATGCCAGTTTGTGCATTATGTATAATCTGATATTTTATGAAAAGTAATTATCTGTAATCATATTTCCATTTCATAAATTGAACTTTATGACGTAATAAAAAATTAGGAAACTTCTTATCTAACTCCAACTATTTTGTATGTTCAATTAAGAGTAAGCATTCAGATTAATTGGTTTACTCTACCTAATATATTTTGGAAATCAATTTCAAAAGAATTGGTAATTGGAGTATTGGGATTTGCGAATAATAAAACAGGAATCATTAGTCTATTAAGTGTCAAAGGTTCTACCTTCATCAAAAACTGTGTTTGATCACCTTCTACATATTTAGTTTTGAGTAATTTTCTTGGCTCGCTTCTATCTGAATAACCATTATCAAAATTTTCTTCATTAAAACAAAATAATGCAACAGGAACAATCTCTGAAGCTAAAAAAGAAGGAAGAGTATCATGAGCCGCAATGAAAATTGAAAGAGTTGATAAACTATTTTCAATCTTCTCCTTAATTTTGACAAAATTGTCATAGGTCATAGTTCGTTTCATTTCAACAAGAAATAAATACAATTTATTTTGATGATGCCATAAAACTGTTTTTTCTACCTTGCTGCCAGCACTTGAAAATGCTCCTTTTTGCTCATTAAGTGTTGAGTTTGTGTTTTTATTTTGATAAAATTCGTTCTCATAAACCCATACCTCTTTATGAGGTATATTGTTAAGTCGGACTAATACTAGATCTTGATCTTGTTTGGTTCTTTTAGTATTTGACTCAGACTCTTCAATTCTAATAACCCCAGAACTATCGATAAACTTATAAAATACCTTTATATCAGTCTCTAGTTGTTTTGTAACATGCTCTCTAATATTCTTTAATGGAAACATTTTTCTCTGATTTATATAGCTGTTTGAACATTAATTCATTTAGTACATCACCTAAAGCATATATTTTATCTTGTGCTTGCTTAAACGAGCTAAAAATAGTTCCATAATTTCCTACTTTGTGCTCTGTAACGACTTCACCATTAAAGTAGTAGATACCTGTATTATCAGGGTTCATGTCAACTTTAATAAGATTAAAGTTTTCAATCACTTCCTCTTTATTGTCAAGTTGTCCTAAGACTAAATAATTATTGATCATTTCAGCTAATAAAGGGCTATGCGTAGTAATCAATATTCGATTATTCAAACTTGCAAACTCTAATAGCAAATTGATTAACTTAATTTGACTTTCTGGATGTAGATTTTCCTCAGGTTCATCTATCATTAAGAAGTTCTGGTCTGCTTTCGCCCAATATTTAAAATATAAAAACAAAATACCTAATTGATTAATCGAAGATGAAGCCAAGTACATATTTATAGGCTTTTCATTTTGTACATTATCTTTCAGAATCTTAAACTTTTCAACCCAATTTGATAAAGTACTTGGTCTATCCATTACGATTTGCCCACCCATGATAGAACTAAGTTTGTATATAAGGTCATCATATAAACCAGTGCCATTCAGGATAAAATCTTCATTTTTATTTTTTCGTAACTTTGATATTTCACTTATGAGGTTGCTAATTTGAATAGTATGATTACTGTCAGATTTTCTTGATACAATGTTTCCTAACTTTTCTCTATCCACATCCTTACTTTGTAAAAGCTCCAAAAGGCTCTTTGCTAACTCGGCATTCCGAGCATTATCTTGCTCAACTAATTCATCTGCATTTTCTAAAATAAAGATTCTGTTTGCTGGTAAGAAAAAAGGCTTTTCTCTATTTTGTAAGAGTAAGCTTAACAAAGATTGATTAAAGCTTTTTGATACATCGTCGCGTATAGAATTTATTTGCTCTTCAAATTTTTTCTTTGGTACGTTTTCAAAAAAGTCTTTGGGCAATTTTTCATATATCTGTTCACTCGTAAAGTTTTCAATTTTCACCTCTAATGAATTTTCTGCCTTTTTTAAAGTATATATATCAATTGTCCTATTGTTTGCTGAAGTATCTTCATCATTACTGAAACCAATTGCAGCACCTGATTGTAATGGAGGCTTTTCTACATCTTCTTGAAAATCAAATTGGAATTGTATTTCTAAGTCCTTTAAAATAAAGCTACTATCGTTTCCGATTTTAAGTGATTTAGGAATTGTCACTTCTTTCAAATAAGTCGCAAAACTATTTAATAATGTATTTATAGTTTCTTCGGTTAAAAGCAAAGAGCCAGATTTGTTCTCTATTGAACGAATAGCTCTTGATGATTCAGTGTAATCACTGAGGGTTTCAACGTTAAATATGTCGTAGATTAACTTTGCTAAATAAGTTTTACCTGTATTGTTATATCCTACAAAAAAGTAATGCCTTTTTGACAAATCAATAACACTCTCCTTTATTGCTCCAAAATTTCTAACTAACAGTTTCATATTTATATTTTTTATGCGAGTTTAGTAATAGTAGATATTCTAACTATTGAGGAAGCTGTTTAAACTTTCGTAAAATTGCTGGCGTAATCAATGAATTTATACTGTTTGAGTGAAGTGAGGTGGGACGCCACTCCGATTATCAATGCGAACGCCGCTGCGGTTACTTTTTGCTTTAAGATGAGAATGCCTAGTTAAAAAGTAAGACGAAGAATTAATCAATAAAAAATGTATTAAGAAAAGTTTAAACAGCTTCTAGGATAATATATATAATCAAAACTATTTTAAATCAACATTAATTCCAATTTCTAGTCGTGATAAAATTCAAGAATAAAATAAGGTTCCCGAATAGTTATATCTTTCTTAAAGACTAGACTCGTATTATCTAACAATGATAGTTCAAATATTTTATTTATTTTCCTCCTCAATCTCTTTCAATATCCTCTTTGTATGTTCAATAATAACTCCATATTGATTTCTTAACTCATATAGACTTCTCGAAGCATAGAAACTATACTTTTGGAGATAGGGGATTTTTAAAATCGCTGGGTTGATAGGAGAAATTTTATGGTCAATCCTATTTTCTGATAAGTCTACATTCGGTTGGCTAAGCGACCATTCGTCTAGGTTTTTGCGTTTGTAGTTTAAATATTCTGACTCCAGACGAGTCAGCCAAGTGAAACGTTCCTCATATAAATCGGTAATGTCGTTTAACAAAGCTTTGTTTTTGAGAAGACGAAAATATCCTGCACTTTTGGCTGCTTCATAGTTACCATTGTTGGGGCTAATTAGGGTAGTTGTATAAAAAAGAGTAGCATTTGATGTAAGAAAAGAACTTATACTATCTTGGGTAATTTCGGGATGGTAGTTTAGTGTCCTGATAAAGGTCGCGCATTGTAGCTGTCGGCTAATAGAAACAGAGTCTTCCTTCATTTCTAGCAGATCATGTGTTAAGTCTCTTGAAATACTTTTGAGGAAATTTTGTGCTATTTCCTCATTTTTATTATCCTCACTCCAATTATTTACCCACAAACTTATGGTGATTGATACAATAATGATAATAGCTTCAGTAAGGAAATAGGCTCCCTTTTCGATGAGGGAAATTTGTATTTTCTTTAGAAGGGAGGTAATGTGTTTGATGAGTTTCATAAGGGGATCGATTTATGAATATCGACCAAAATATACAATGAAAAGTTTAGAAAGGAAAGCATTACTGTTTTCCCAAAAATCATACTAACCGTATAATAGAAAATTTTCTTATTCTCAGTAACTAGCATGTAATCTTAATATATTTGGATACATAAGCTCACTATTGTTCAAACGCATACCACAATGCCTCCAATAACCAATTCTGATGACTTTAAACCAGCTAAAATGGTGCGTTGGTTTAATCCTTTATTACTACTAAAAGCTGGTGTAAAACTAGTTGTATCGAATATCTTCGGAAACTTTGCTGACAGACGTGAAATAATGGCAGCCCTAGATAGCAACTGGTCTAGCAGAGATTCTTTTGATTCAACTTTGGACTTCTGGAAGACTATTGAAGAATACTGCGCAAAACGATTTGAAAAAGAAATTTGGGTAGATTTCATTAGTGATACTGGTGAGGGATATGACTCAACTTACGCAGTTGCAAGTACTGTTGCAAAACAAAATCTAATCCTTAGTACAAGTCAAGGCCAACAACAGTATGAGACGAAAAGAGGTCATATTCTCATTTTGGGAGGAGATCAAGTATATCCCTATCCTACAAGGGAAGAATACGATAACAGATTTCGAATGCCTTTTGAAAATGCTGCTAAGGACGAAGCAGATAAAGTAGATGCGGCCTCTCGTCCTTATCTTTATGCCATTCCTGGGAACCATGATTGGTATGATGGACTCAGCAATTTTTTGAAACTATTTTGTCAACAAAGGTCTATTGGTATCTGGCAAACTGTTCAAAGAAGAAGTTATTTTGCGATTCCACTTCCTCATAATTGCTGGATTTGGGGGATTGATATTCAGCTGGCTTCAGACATTGATAAGCCTCAGCTGGATTATTTTGACTCAATAGCAAATAAGTATATGAGAAAGGGAGATAAGGTGATTTTGGTAACAGCCGAACCATCTTGGGTATATAATGAAGTTAGATACAATAACGACTCATTTGATCGCCTTGAATTTTTTGTTAATAGATATATACTGAGAGAAAAGGATGGGAAAAGCTCTTCATTAAGCTTTGAGTTACCTCTTGTGCTTACTGGTGACTGGCATCATTATGCACGATATGAGAATAAAGATGGTTCTCGACAATATTTTACGGCAGGAGGAGGTGGTGCTCATTTGCACTTAACCAATAATATACCTGAAAAGATTCAAAAAGAATTTAAGTATACAGAAACTAGCAAGGGCGAAGAAAAACCTTTACAACAATCGGATGGTATATTGTTGAGGAAAACATTTCCAGACAAGAAAACTTCTCAAAGATTATTGCTTAAAGTGTTGGGCTTTGCCATTTCTAATTGGGAGTTATCTACCTTATTCACGTTAGTTTCTATTCTATTTAATTGGTTAATGATTCGAGAAATTAATTTGGATAGACAAGGTGATTTGCAGCATAGCTATTGGTTTGCGTTTTTTTCAAATCCTGTTATTTTTATTTTAGCGGTAGCGTTTGGTCTGAGTATTTATCTCATGACAGACACAAGTACCAAAAGCTCCGTTAATGCAAGAATATTGGGTATTGTGCACGGTGCCTGTCATTGTGGGGCTTTGATTGGATTGAGTTTTGTTTTTATTACTAAATCTTGGGCTTTTTTTAGATTATGTGATATCTGTATCAATAGCTCATATTGTGAACCTGTAATTAGAGTGATATCTGCATCAGTTTGTACAGGATTAACATGTGCAACTGTATTTGGATTATATCTTGTATTAACTAACTTGATTTGGGGAATGCATGTAGATGAAGCATCGTGTGCTTTGAGATGTGCCGATTATAAAAACTTTCTTAGAATAAAAATTACCAAGGAAGAAATTGTAGTGTATCCTATTGGTATTGAGAATGCTGAAAAGTGTAATAAGCAAGAAAATTCAGATGATAATTTGTCTAAAGGAATTTTTTTGATAGAAAACCCTATAGTTATTAGATTACAGAATCAAGATAAAACTTAAGAGGCGCGATGATCTGCGCCTCCAAGCAGGTTAGGCGATTTTACTTTTTTTGATATACTCTTACATAGTCTACTTCAAAGCGGTTGGGGAAAGTGGTATTGCTTGGGTCGCCACCATTTTGTCCGCCAATAGCCAAATCAAATAGCATGTAGTGTGGTTGTTTGAAGGGGTTAAATCCACTTCCATCTTTATTTTCAAGTTGGGAGAGGGGTGTGCTTATCATCAATTGGTCATCGACGTATAGGGCTATATGTTCTTCGTCCCAATCCATGCGCCAAGTATGAAACTGGCTTGCCCAAGCACTATCCACGCTTTGGGTTTTACTATGCCATTCGGTTTTGTTACTGGTACCTAAACAGGCAATATTGGCCAGTATTTTGCCTCGGTAAAATTCCATAATATCGATTTCGCCATTGGCTGGCCAAGGTTTTTGGACGCCCAAAGTCCACCAAGCTGGCCACAAACCTGAGCGAATGTCAATTTTAGCTCGTATTTCAAAGCGACCATATTGCCATTGTTGTTTTCCTTGGGTGATTAAACACGAGGAGGTATATTCGATATTGGGACGGTTTTCTCGCCAAGATTTACTGCCAGCCTTATAATTGGGGTTGGGAAGATTCACCTTTTTAGCCTCAATGATTAATAAACCATTTTCACAACGAGCGTTATCGGGTTGATACCATTGTAGTTCTTCGTTGCGGACAAAGCCTTTTTCGTAATTCCAATTGTTGGGGTTGGGTGCGCCGTCTTGATTAAATTCATCTGCCCAGACCAATTGGTAAGAATCTTTAGGCTTTTCTTGAGCTATTCCAGTACAACTAGTTAGTACCAAAGTCGCTAAAATGAGGTTTTGTATTTTCATAGTGAGGGGTTTTTAGGCTAGGAAGCCTTAGAGAAAACCGTGCTGGATAGGAATCCAGCACGAGGATTCAATGTTTATTTCCAAGCCAAATATCTTTTCATTCCTTCTAAATAATAATAATCCGCATAGGTCAACGGTACATCGATTTCCGTATTTTGCGGAATATGTCCAACGCAATGTTCGATGATAAAGCCCCCATTTTTGCCTTGTGCTGCATGGTATGGCGCTTTTGAAAGATTTACCAAAATCGTTTCTGCTTCTTTGAAATAAGCCTTATTGAGCTTTGGTGTACTGTATTTTGCTAGTTCCAAAAGTGCGGAGGCAGTCACTGATGCCGCCGATGCGTCTCTTAAAGCATTAGGAATATTGGGCGCATTGTAATCCCAGTAAGGTATTTTATCGGCTGGCGTATTTGGATTGCTCATGATAAATTTGGCAATATTCTGCGCCTGTTTCAAGTAAATAGGATTTTTGGTTTCACGAAACATGACCGTATAGCCATAAAGTCCCCATGCTTGTCCACGTGCCCAAGCCGATTCGTCTGCGAAGCCCTGCGCGGTTCTTTTTTGCTGAACCTCACCAGTCGTCGCATTGTAGTTGATTACATGGTAAGAACTGTAGTCTGGACGAAAATGGTTTTTCATGGTTGTATTGGCATGAGTTACCGCAATCTTATAATAGCTAGAGTCGCCAGTGGCTTTCGTAGCCCAGAAAAGCAACTCTAAGTTCATCATGTTGTCGATGATTACCAAGTATTCGTTTTTGTTGCTATCCCACGACTTGATACAGCTTACTTTTGGGTCGAATCTCGAAGCCAATGATTTAGCACTTTGAATCAAAATCTCTTTATCATTTGCTTTTGGAGCAATATCTTTGGCATTGCCAAAACTGCAAAACATCATAAAACCCAAATCGTGCGTAGAGGTATTGAATTGTTCTTTTTCTAATACCTTCAAAATACGGTTTGCTTCATTTAGCGTAGCTTGATCTTTGGTTTGCTCGTAAATATATAACAAAGAGCCAGGATAAAAACCACTACACCACCAGCCTGAGCCGCTCCATTCGTATTTGTCTGTTTTGGGAAAATAGGTTTTAGGAAATTTATCTGCTGGAATGTTTTGGGCTAAAACTTTATATTGAGCTGCTGCCTCTGCAAAAGCTTGTTTAAAAAGCTTTTTGTTTTGAGCAGATTGGGCAAAAGATTGAGTCGTCAAAAAGGTCAGCGTATAAATTAAAATTAGACGTAAGTTTTTCATAAATAAAGTAATGAATTAAAATGAGTAAAAAAGTTTTTAACTGTCGTAAAACTACTTCGAATCGCTTGCACAGGAAGGGCGTATTTTAAGAAAAATAAGGGGTTAAAACGTTCAAGAAGCAATAAGAGTCGTAAGCTGATAGATCAATTTACGACTCTTATAATAGGTGCAGTCCCAATCAGTCAATTATTTGAGTGTTGAGTTAGGAGTGCGGAGTTTGGAGTTCTTTTTCAAAACTCCGCACTCCTAACTCAACACTCAAACTTCTTCTCTTACCATCCCGGATTTTGGAGCATAGCTGGTGCTTTGCGTACTTCCGAGTCAGGGATTGGTAATAAATACATTTCGGGTCTGAAGTTGTGTCTTCTTATCGACTCCGTTACTTGATATGTGTAAGTATTGTTAGCGTTTTTGATAATTCTCATACGCTTGTTATAGCCGTTTGAAACATCCATCGCAATTTTCCAACGACGAATGTCATTCCAGCGATGGTCTTCAAATGCCAATTCGACACGGCGCTCGTTGCGGATGATTTCACGCATTTGTTCTTTGGTCATATTCGCTTTCAAGCCATACAATTTGTCATCACCAGCGGTTATACCAGCACGGTCACGAAGTGCAATGAGAGGCGCATAAGCCAAATCTGTTTTGCCAGTTTCGTTGATAGCCTCCGCATAATTTAGCAATACCTCGGCGTAGCGCATCAGCGACCACCCACGGTTGGAGTTGAAACTACTATTGGCGGAAATATTGGCATCACACATTTTTCGGCTATAATACCCTGTAGTTTGTCCTGCCTGCGTAAAGCCATCCGAAGGAGCATTTTCGTAAGTCAAAACCTGTCTTTGAGCATTAGCACTTGCCAAATAATACATCGATTCGTTGTACACAATCGAGTATTCAAAACGTGGGTCACGGTTTTTGTAGGGGTTATTAGAGTCATAACCTGAAGTTGCATCCGAAATCGCTTTTCCGTTTTTCATTGGAAAAGCATCTACCAAGTTTTGCGTAGGCATTGCATTATATGCCCCGCCACGTGTAGGCATATTATAAAACCCTTCCATGTCACGGTTGGCAGGACGGTTTTGGAAAATAATAAACTCAGGGTTTACACGATTCAAAAACACCTGATAAAAACCATAACCAGATGCAGTTGTATTGTCTTTATACAAAGAATATTCACCCGAATTCATTACTGCCATGGCTGCATCAGCAGCCTTTTGCCAATATGCTACGTCATACGTCGGATTGCTCACGATTTTGGCAAGGTCTGCATTTTGCGTTTCGGCACCACCATTGAACAATGGACTAGCTGCATACAACAAAATACGAGATTTGAGTGCTAAGCAAGCACCACGAGTGGCTTTACCATAATTTTGCTCAGAATAATCAGTGCCTTTTGGTAAAACTGCTGCTGCTTCGTCGAGTTCTTTTACCAGATAATTGACACAGTCGGCATAAGAATTTCGAGGTAAATTGATAAAGTCAGTAATGTCATATACTTTATCCCCAACGATTGGCACACCTCCAAAGCTAATCAGGAGCCAATGATAGTACCAAGCACGTAGAAATCGTGCCTCGGCAGCCATTTGAGCTTTGAGTGGTGCCGATACAGGAATAATGGGTAGTTTTTCGAGTAATAAGTTCACCCTACGAATATTGTTGTAGGGGGTTGACCAAAATTCAAAAAATGGAAAGTTCGTAGGGCTCACCGTTCCGCTGTAAAGTACGACGGCTTTTTGTCCAGTTCCCGAATAGCGGTATTCAGCGTCGTCGGTAGCTTCTTCGGTATTACCGTGCGAATCCCAACGTCCTTTAGTATAGCTAAAACCTATATCGCTGTAGATACGGTACAAAAACGCCACACTTCGGGTACTATCTGCAAAAACAGTTTCTTCTGTTAGCGCTGTAGTTTTGGGGTCAAGGAAATCATCCGACGAGAAGCAGGAAGTGAGTCCTATAGCACAGGCGAGTAATAATATTTTTTTCATAAAATTGAATCAATGAGTTGAAATCCTTAGAAAGTTGCGCTGATACCAAAGTTGATTAACCTTTGTGGAGGATAACTCACACGGTCGGTACCCGATGAAATTTCTGGGTCAAGCTGATACAGTTTGTCAAGGCTTGTGAAAGTCAGTAAGTTAGAGCCATTAACATAAATTCTTGCTTGCTGAATACCCAATCCTTTGGTCAAACTACTTGGTAAATCGAAGTTGATTTGCGCATTTCTCAATCGTAAATAATCCCCTGGAATCAACCAGAATGTTGATGGATAAGCTGTTGGGTCACTAATACCGCCAAGCAAGGTCAAACGTGGGTATTTGGCGTTGTCTCCAAGCTCTGGTGTCCATGCGTATTTATGCACTTCGGTAAGATTTGAGGAGAATGCACGGATAGACTCTGCCGTACCTCTAACACTGAAGTTACGAGCTCCTTGGAAGTTGGCACTGATACTGATTGCTTTATAACGGACGCCCAAATTGATGCCATATACGGTATTTGGCGTGTTTGGATTTCCTGTTACCGACATATCAAAGCCGTCTATCTTGCCATCGCCATTCAAGTCGGCATATTTCAAATCACCTGGTTGTACTGGTACAGCCGTTTTAGGACTGCTAGCGATATCATCGGCATTTTTATAGTATCCGATAAAAGTATATGCTCTCATTTGACCAATGCTGTTGCCTGTGTACATTTGGTATGGATACAATGCACTTGGTTCGTCTTGGAAGACAATTTTGTTTTTAGCTAAAGAATAATTTCCCTTGATAAAGTATGAAAAGCCTCCTTTGGTAGGACTTTGATAGCCTAGTTCGATTTCATAGCCTCGGTTGTTTACTTTTCCCATGTTTACAGGAGGAAGACCTTGACCAAAAATGGCTGATACTGTACCACGAGTGGTCAAAATATCATATCGATTATTATCAAAATAGTTGAAGCTACCCGTTACATTGCTATTGAACAACCCAAACTCGATCGCTAAATCTAGTTTTTTCTCCTTTTCCCAAGTTACCTCGTTGTTGGCAAGCGTGCCTTCTACAACACCATTATAGGAGTTACTCGAATAGCCAAAGTTTGGTGCTACTACACCGTTACCATTTGAATAATTTTGTTGATAGTAATAAGAGAAGCTATTTCCTAATGCGTCGTTACCTACAATACCATACGAACCTCTGATTTTCAACAAATCCATGAATTTTGGGAAAGAGTTTTTGTAGAAAGGTTCTTCAGAAATATTCCAACCTGCCGAAACCGCTGGTAAAAGCCCAAATCTTTTGTCTTTTACAAAACGGTCAGAGCCATTGTAGGCCATATTGAATTGTACCAAATAACGATTTTTGTAATCATATCCCACACGACCAGAATACCCTTGGAAATTGTTTGGAATAAAGTTGTAAACCGCATTACTGTTGGCTGCCTCAGTCGAGCTACGATTGAATAGTCCAAGGGCATATACGTGATGTTTGGAATCGAAAGTACGGTCGTAGTTTACCATAAATTGTAAGTTCAAAACCCTCGAAGTACTTTTGGCATCATATCCTAGGAAGAAACGACGCACACGATACACATTCGGGTCACGAGCTTCGTAAGAATCGGTAGCCGAAGTATAGATAAACGATGGAAACTGGTCACGGGTCATGCTGCGTCCGTAGCCATAGTTACTGGTAAATGAAATACGACCTTGGACAAACAAGCCTTTGGTTAGAAAATCTAATTTTTGCTTCGCCGAGCCAATGAAGTTGATATTACTTTCATTGGTTTGGTTATAGCCATAGTACTTCAAACGTCCCACTACGTTGTTGACGTTGTAGCTTGGGTTTTCGTTTCTAATCCAAGTACTGTAACCCAACGAACCATCAGGGTTATACACAGGATAAGCAAATGGCGCCAAAGTTAAGAAACTACTATAATCATAAAACAAGTCGTTGTAGCCAAATGGGCTACCTACCTGTGGGGTATTTACTTGCCCAAAGTTTCCGTACAAATCCAATCTTAAATCAAGTGATTTTGTAACCGACATATCCAAGTTTGAACGATAGTTGTAACGTTGGTGAAAATAATTACTATTTACCCCTTGGTCTTGACCAAAATCTTTGAGCATACCATCTTGGTATAAATAACCTACCGAAACAAAGTATTTTACTTTTTGTGTACCTCCCGACAAATCCAAATTACCACGGTATTGTTTTGAAAATTGTTTGAACAAAACATCCTTCCAATTGACATTTGGGTGACCGTAAGGGTCTTTACCATTTTTGAATAATTCCAAATCTTGGTCACTCCAGCGTGGTTTAAACGACGGACTTGGGTTTACGCTATTGTCATTAATTTGAGCTTGATTATACATTTTTGCACTTTCGTAAGCATCCAGATATGTAGGAATAATCGTAGGCTGTGAAAGCGCCATTTCGGCACGCATCGAAATTTGTGGAGGTCCTTCTTTACCTCTTCTTGTCGAAACTACAATAACACCATTGGCACCACGAACCCCATAAATAGCGGTTGTTGAGGCATCTTTCAAAATCGAGAGATTTTCGATTTCGTTGGGGTCGATACGAGCAAATTGGTCATACGAGTATTCCACATCATCTACAATAATCAAAGGGCGGTTGTTGCCATTATAAGAACTTACCCCACGAATATAAAAGCTTGCACCATCGGCACCGGGACGACCAGAGGGTTGTTGTGAGAAAAAACCTGGGAGTTTACCTGCCAAAGCATTTTGCAAACTAGCAGAAGGGTTTTCACGAATTTCACGACCTGATACAGAACTTACAGAACCTGTCAAGGTGATTTTTTTCTGCTGTCCGTACCCGATTACAACAACTTCATCGAGTGATTTGTCTTCGTCTTCAAGGGTGATATTGACGATTGAGCGACCAGCTACATTAACTTCTTGTTGTTTAAAACCTAGTGAACGAAATACGAGTGTATTGCTTTGTCCTTTTAAAGTAATTTTAAAAAAACCTTTAGCATCTGTAAGCGTGCCATTGGTAGTTCGCCCTTTTTCGAAGACAGCCACGCCTGGCAGTACTTCTTTGCCTCCTGTTACTACTCCCGACACCACTTGACCTTGAGCAAGGGCATTTTGTGCAAAAAGTGTAACAATAGAAATCCATATATAGAGTATTTTTTTCATAAAAACATGAGGATTTTCAGATGGGATTTAAGCCATGAATTTGTTCTTCATAACGATGAAGTAATCGTGCAAAATAAAATTTAACTATTAAGCTATCAGCTATGGGCATTCGGCTTAAAGCAAAATAAGATTTAGTTGTAAAGGGTTGATAATTAAAAATTTACATTCACAACTCATCATTCAGCATTCATACTTACCAGCCTTCGTTTTGAATAAGCTTATTGTTTTTTAGGGTTTCGTCATACGGTAGAGGCATACTGTATAATTTGTTCGAAAACTTCATCGTCGACACCACAAATGGCGTAAAAGTCAAACTCGCATTGGTGTTTTTCACGATTTTCATCCCCTTGAGCGAACCACTTGTGGCAGTTTCTGCTATTTTCCAGCGACGAATATCCCAAAAGCGATGTTCTTCAAAGGCTAACTCAATACGTCTTTCATTTTGGATAAGCGTACGCATTTCTGTTTGTGAAATACCTGCTTTGATGCCGTAGCGATTGTCTGTTCCTGCTCTAATACCAGCCCTTTTACGAATATCAATGATTCTTGTGACGGCTTCTGTGGTTCTTCCTAGCTCATTTAGTGCTTCGGCTGCGTTTAACAGTATTTCCGAGTATCTGAATAATGGGAAGTTATGGCTCTGGTTTGTATAGGTAGTATTGTTAGAAAAATCTGCCATAAACTTACGCAGATAATAGCCTGTACGTGTTTGAACGGCAATACCTCCTGGCTTATCCAAACCGCCTTCGAAAGTTTCAACGGCTCTACGTAACCAAGTTTGACCATTAAAGAATACCGTCAAAGCCAAACGAGGGTCACGGTTGGCGTAAGGATTTTGTGGGTCATAGCCTGATTGGGTATCCGTAATATCAAGTCCAGTAATCGTAGGAAAAGCATCAACTAAGTTTTGCGAAGGACTCGTCAATCCCAAACTTGCTGCTGGCGAACCAAAGCCTATTGGTGCATTGTAGTTTTCAATGAGAAAATTATTACCTGACTGTTTGGCAAGAATGATTTCTGTATTCTTTTTAGTCGTAAAAACACCTGAAAAAGAAGTCTGTAAAGCATAGTAGTTAAGGCCTATCAATTCGTTGGCAGCGTCCAAGGCTTTTTGCCAACGGTTAGCGTCATACGTAGGATAGCCCATTAAGGCCTTCAGGTTGGCATTGGTACTAATACCACCACCATTAAACAACGGACTTGCAGAATACAACAAAGCACGACCTTTGAGTGCAATGGCAGCTCCTCTTGGAATTTTCCCCCAGTTACTATCCGAAACAGGTTCTGGTGTAAGTATTCCCTTTACGGCATCACATTCTGAAACGATATAGTTGATACACTCTTCGTACGTGTTGCGAGGAATCGACAAATCGTCATTTATTGTAAATACTTGGTCACCAATCAATGGCACACCACCGTAGCGTTTTACTAGTTCAAAATACAATAGCGCACGAATATAACGAGCTTCGGCTTTCCAGATGGTAATACTGTTGGGGTCAGCTGGAACTTTATCGATATTACTCAAAAAGATATTGACACGACGAATACCCGCATACGAAGTACCCCAATAAGGGTCGGGGTTGTTCACCGTACTAATTAACCCATTGGTATAATATTCTGCTTGACGATTGGTTCTAGACGGAATGGCATCGTCTGTACCTGTTTCCAGAAAGTCACCACCCAGTCCATTGATTCTATTAAAACCATCAGGGATATAACTGTAAATATTGTTGAGGAAAAAGACTGCTACAGTAGCATTTTTATCTTTATCGTCCCAAACCAATGTGTCAAGAATCCAATCACGAGGCTCAGTTTCTACTCTTTCGCAAGCCGCAAAAGTTAGTGCTGTAGCCAAAATAAAGGATGATATATATTTTTTAGAAATCATTTCTTCTGAAAATTTTATGCTTGATAAAAGCCAATTTTACAATTTGAGATTAACACCAAAATTGAATACTCGCTGTATAGGATAGTTGCTCGAAAAGCCTTCTGGATCGAGGTATTTATCGGCATTAAACGTCACAAGGTTGGTAGCATTTGCAAAAACACGAATTCCCTGAACTTTGATATTTTTACATAGCTTACTAGGAAGCGTATATCCCAATTCGATATTTTTCAAGCGGACATAATCTCCTGAGCGTGCCCAAAAAGTAGAAATTAATTGGTTGTTTGTATTAGTTCCTAACCATACACGTGGGTACGAAGCGTTTGGATTAGTAGGCGTCCAACGGTCAAGATGTTGCTCAAATGCTTGTCCGAAACCACCATTCTGGAAAGCCAGCATCGAATTGGCATTGGCTACAATTACTCGGTTAGCCACGCCCTGCACCAACACAGAGAAGTCAAAGCCTTTTCGTGAATACCCTAACGTTGACCCGAAGGTAATGTAAGGGCTCTGCGGGCCGATTGGAGCTACATCAAGCTGATTGATTACGCCATCATTGTTCAAATCTTTGTATTTGAGGTCACCCAATTGTGGTTGATAACCAACAGTTGTAGCACGTGATTGTAGCTCGGCAGTAGTTTGATAAAAGCCGTCTGAAATGAACCCAAAAAGCTGTCCTACTCTTTCTCCTGTGCGATACAACCAAGAATATGGCTGAGTCACTTCATCGATATAAATCACTTTCGAGTTTTGAATGCCTGCATTTGCGGTCGCATAAAAATCGCCTATCGAGGTACTTTTTTGCCAATTCAACTGTAGGTCTATTCCTGTATATTGATTCTTGCCAATATTTTCAGTCGGATAAATATTTCCTAATATGCTAGAATTGCGACCACGTTGAATCAACAAATCATAATATTGCATATTGTAGTACTCCACCGTAAAGCCTAATGAGTTATCAAATAAGCCTCCTGTAAGTCCAATATTGAGTTTGTTAGATTTTTCGAAAGTGATATTAGGATTCGCCAAAGGCTCTTCTGTAACCCCTGTATTACCACCTGCACCTGTACCGAAAACAGCACCAGTATTATCAAAATAACGTTGGATATAGCTAAAATAACCAGGGTTGTCGTTACCGTTTTTGCCATAACTTGCATATAATTTCAAATAAGAAATCCATGCTTGAGATTGTAGGAAATCTTCTTTCGAAATGTTCCAAGCCAAACCTACCGCTGGGAAAAATCCATATTTGGTCGTTCCTCCTGTCGGATATCTGTTTGAGCCATTCAAGCCAAAAGCAAGGTCAAGGATATACTTTTGTTTGTAATTATAGCCCATTCTACCTGCCAAACCTGTAATCGTATAGGGTAATTCAGAGCCTGAAACAGAGTTTTGACGATTAGCCAATAATACGGTATTTATGCCATGATCTCCTTTGTTTTTGTCATATCCCAAAGACAATTCCAAATAGTCAGAACGGCCTTGATAATCCATGTAGTTATAGTTGCTTTGGTCACCATTTACCCCAAACTGTTGATAAGATTCTTGTCCTGAAGCAGATACATTTCTCTGAAAAACAGCAAAGGTTTTATTACGAACTACGTTTTCAGAAAGTGTAGCATAATAGGAGCCCACGGCTTTTATCCACATGCCAGAAGCGATTTCGTCGAGTGTTCTTTTCAAGTAAAAGTCAGCCAACATATCTCTTTTGAAGTTTTGCTGATAACCCGACCCAATCGTTTGTGCCAAAATATTGTTTTGAAACTGCTGATTGCCACCATACGAACCATTGGGGTTATAAACAGGGTAAGCATTATTGGGCGTGTTGAGAATACTGTTCAAAATATTGCCTGTCCCAGCACCTGCATCATTACCATTCAGAATACGTCCCAAGAGATAAATACCGCCCGAAAGCTTGGAGTTTAGCTGTAAGTCAACATTCGAACGTATGGTATATGATTTAAAATTGTTGTTGGTATTGTACGGGGTAGTAGTATTTTTTTTCAAAAGCCCCGTTTGGTTGATATGGTCAAATGAAATGAAATATTTCGAAAAATTATTTCCTCCTGTAGCACTAAAAGTATAGCGATCCATACGTGACGATGGCTCTAGGGTAGCATCACGCCAATTAACATTTGGGTAATTATATGGATCCGAATTGGTTGCATAAGCCTGCAAAGCTGCATCAGTATAAACAGGTGTAAGTCCGTCGTTTACACGAGCTTCGTTATACAGTTTGGCATAATTGTAAGCGTCCAATCCCTTCGGAAATTTCAAGGGTTGTTGAATCGCTGTTTGGGCTGTAAACGACATTTTTGCGTTTGAAGACGAGCCTTTACGAGTATTGATTACCAAAGCACCGCCATTGCCTCTGACGCCAAGCATGGCATTTGATAAGGCATCTTTGTGTACAGTGATTGATTCGATTTCTTCCAAATCAAAAATGGTAAGCTGTCTAGGAATACCATCGATGATGACCAGCGGACCCTGCCCACGAAGTCCAAACGAAATACCATCGCTTCCTGGTTGTCCTGAAAACTGAAACGTACTCGTACCAGCAAGTCTACCCACCAAGGTGTTGAGTATCGACGTAGCAGGCATTTTTTGAATATCTTTGTTGTAAATCGCCTGCGACGAACCAGCGGTAAGTTCTGTTTGTAAAGACTGATTAAAAAGTCCACGAATAGGTTTGATGCGAGAAACGGCAGGGTTTTGACTACTCAAAACAACTCTTTCAGAAATATCTTTTATCGAAATTTCCTTTAAAAAAGTACCCACACAGTAAATGCCGATTTTGTCGCCAAGTTGCGCATCAATCGTGGCAATACCATTACTGGAAGTGGTCGCAAACATTCCTGTTCTGACGTTTTTAATGCTGACATTCGCCAGCACTTCATCGTTGTCGTCGGTTACCAAAATGGTACGTAAAGTAGGATTAGAGGTTTGTGTATTTTCGGTAGTGTTTTGGGCATGAATGGCATGGCTTAGAGGGCAACCACTCAAGAGCACCATCAACCAAAATGAGGAGGGAGGAAACCTGAGGAATTGAGGTTTTCGTAAAAGTTTGATCATAATTATAGGGTTTGATAAAACGGAAAAAGGTTTGGTATAAAATAGGTTGGCTAAACAGACAAGGGTTCTCTGTTGTTACAATTATATATTTGAATAATGCAAAAATGGGGAGAAAAAATGGTCTAAAGTGGGGTGAAATTCGTTTAAAAACAGGGGCAGTTTAAGCCTTTAGGGTGAATAGAGTCGGTTTTTGATTATTTTGCAGTAGAATCCTTCCAAAGGAGTAATATTATGCTTGATTTTACTTATATCTAAGTGGGAGCATAGAGTTTAGTTATCACTGTCGTTGGAGTTTTATTCAATGAATAGAGTGTAAACAACTAGCTAAGTATTGGAGATGAAATGTTTTTGATTTATTGCTAACGCAAGTCTGTTAGAAGAAACTCCAACAATGGCTTTTGCCCAATATAAGACCTTAATGATTGCTTTAAACCATGAAGAAAATTATAAAATTGTTATTAGCACTACTGTTATTCGGTAAGGTGCTGTCAGGTATAGCGCAAGAAAATATCCATAAATATCGCTTCGAACATATCACCGTTAACGATGGACTACCACATAGTGATGCCAATTGTATTGTGTCGGACAGTACGGGTTATATTTGGATTGGTACGAACAATGGGGTATCTAAATACGATGGCTATACACTCAAAAACTACGACCTTCCTGTAAATCCTCACAATGGTTTGCCAAGCAATAGAGTAGTGGCCATGCACCTCGATGCCAGTAAACGTCTCTGGGTGGCATCTGGTAGTGCGGGCTTGAGTTTTTTTGATAAATTTCATGATAACTTCCTCAATATTACCGAACGGGTAGGTAACGGAGTCGATGAAAAAGCGCTTGAAAAGCTTCGGGTAAGCAATGTTTTATCTATCTCAAGTGACTCACATGGAAGAGTTTGGGTAGGTACACGTTCGATGGGCTTGTTTGTACTAGAATTCAAAAATGAATTATTGGTTTCCATTCGCCAAATCGTTATAGATGGAACTACGCAGTATGGCGTATCTTCAATGGTTCGTGAAAAGGATGGCTCTATTTGGTTTGGTACAATTACACATGGCTTATGGCATTTGGGAGCTAATCAATCAATGCCCATTCCGACCTTTTTTACCAATCATAAGATTTCAGCGCTTTGGGTAGATGCTTTCGACAATCTGTGGATTGGTACTCAATTTGAGTTGTTTTTGGTTGATAAATTATCCAAGCGCAACCGTGTAAAGACTTCTGTCCTAATTAATGGTTTTTCTGAAATAGGAAGTGTGTATGTTGATTCTTTCCATCATCTATGGATTGGAACAAATCATGGTTTACACTATTGGTCAAATATTCCCGCAAGCACTGAGCCTAGTTATTTGAATACATGGAGAAATTCTATGCAACGGTTTTTCCCTACAGATGGCGACTCATACAGTATCAATTCAGGAAGAGTACATCAGATCTTAGAAGACAAATATCATAATTTATGGTTGGCTGCTTCTTCGGGAGGACTCAATAAGGTTGACCTCAAAAGAAAACCTTTTTATGTAATTCAACGCCAGTTTGGCTCTGCCACAACTTTACCAAGTAATTACATCAATTGTCTTTTGCCCGATAATGACAAGCAGCACTTGTGGATTGGTACTAGAAACGGGTTTTCTAAATATCATCTTCAAAATCATTCATTTCAGAATTTTGCTCATATTCCTATCAATGGTGATGGTTCAGGCGTAGATGTTTCGGCTTTTTATCAACAACAAGATGGTACGCTATGGATTGGTACTCGCTACAATGGTCTTCTTTTAATCAAAGGAAACACCCGAAAAGCGATTACCGAAGTAAATCCAAACCTTTCATTATTTGGCACCAGTATCGAAAAAATTCAAGAAGATAGATTTGGTACAATCTGGATGGCAACCTTTGAAAAGGGACTGTTGAGGTTTGATAAAGAGGGAAAATTACTACAGCAATATTCGCTAGAAACTAATAATTTTCCAGCAAGACAGTGTACCTATCTGCTATATGAACCAACAACCGATCAACTTTGGGTGAGTTCGAGAGATAAAGGCGTGTTAAAACTTCAAGTGTCAGCCACAGGTATAAGGGTAATTAAAAATTATCAATATGAAAAAAATAACCCCAATAGTTTGAGTGGCAATTATGCTTGGCCTTTGGTAAAAGATAACAGCGGTAATTTATGGGTTGGTACCATCGGTGCGGGGTTAAATAAAATATCTCCAGAAGGTAAGGTCGAACGTTGGAATATTGGCTATTCGAATATTGAGTCTTTAATTTTTGACCGAAAGGGTTTTCTTTGGCTGGGAGGTGATGGGCTGGTAAGACTCAATACTCAAACTAGAAGCTTAATTCATTACGATGTAGGCGATGGATTGCAAAGTAACTCTTTCAAAATTGGCGCAGTCTGCCAAGATAACGAAGGCTACTTTTATTTTGGAGGAATCAAAGGTGTAACCTATTTCAAACCAGAACAGATTCAGCCAAGCAATCAAAAGCCTGAAATACACCTGACTACACTAAGAATTTATAACAAAGAAGTTCGCATTGGAGAACCCTTCGATGGAAGAGTGATTTTATCTAAACCTTTAGACGAAACAGAGGAGTTAACTATTGAGCCTAACGAAAACTACTTTTCGATTGAATTTGTCGGAATAAATTACAAAAATCCCAAAAAGAATCAGTACGCCTACAAGCTGGTTGGTTCAAATGACGATTGGATTTATACAGATTATAATCAGCGCATTGCCAACTTTTCAAACTTAGACTCTGGTGAATATACGTTCTTGGTCAAAGCAAGTGATGGGGAAGGGGCGTGGTCGGCCAAACCTGCCGAAATCAAAATTCGGGTGCTACCGCCTTGGTACAAAACTTGGTGGGCATTTTTGATATATGCTTTGGTTCTATTTTTTGCTTTCAAAGAATACCAAAAAGCTACTCTAGCCAAGCAGGCATTGAAAAATGATGTCTTGATGGAAAAGTACAAAGCTGACCAAGAAAAGACTTTGACCGATCTCAAGCTTCGTTTTTTTACCAATGTTTCGCATGAACTGCGAACGCCCCTAACCTTAATTTTGGGGCCAATCGAAGAGCTGGCTTCTTCCGAACATGAGAAGAAGGACAAAATCATGCTGATTTTACAACAAACCAGAAAATTACTGGACTTGGTTAATCAATTGCTCGATTTTCGAAAAGCCGAAACGGGCAATATGAAAATACTAGCAACCTTCGGAAATATCATTCCGATGATAGAAGAAGTGTTTTTGATTTTCAAACTCAAAGCTCAAGAGTCTGCAATAGATTATACCATGAGTTTGCCACAAACTACCGTAGAACTGTTTTTTGATAGTAGTAAATTGGAAATTATTTTGACCAATTTGCTATCTAATGCTTTTAAATATACGCCATCGGGAGGTAAAATATCATTGAAAACAGAAATTGTCGGTAGTTCTTCCGAGGAGGCAGTGTTTGAAGCAGGCAGACCAAGTAAGAACTTTCTCCAAATTTCTATTCAAGATTTTGGAATAGGTATGTCAGGCGACGAGTTAGACAAAATCTTTGACCCTTATTATCAAGCCTCCCATACCGAAACCCTCAAAATTAGAGGAACAGGTATCGGTTTGTCATTAGTGAA
Organism: Flectobacillus longus; assembly: GCF_030056705.1. Classification (GTDB taxonomy): domain Bacteria; phylum Bacteroidota; class Bacteroidia; order Cytophagales; family Spirosomataceae; genus Flectobacillus; species Flectobacillus longus. The sequence goes on along the minus strand of NZ_JASHIC010000047.1, from coordinate 9,001 downwards.
ACAATTAGTAGAAGCCCACAAAGGCAGTATAGAGGTAGAAAGTACTGTTGGGAAAGGAACGATATTTACGGTAAAACTTCCATTTGGTAAAAATCATCTTCATGAAAGTGCTAAGGTAAAAACACTTGAAGATACTTCAGAACTGGCCGAATCATCAGAAACGGTGGAGATACCAGCTATGGTTGTTACGGAAAAATTCTCAGCCAAAATTTTAATTGTAGAGGATCAAGATGATTTAAGGGCATATTTAAAACAGATTTGTGAGGTAAATTATGAGGTCGATACTGCAGTGGATGGACTAGATGGTTGGGATAAAGCCCTAGAATGGCAACCCGATTTGATTATTAGCGACATCATGATGCCGAATAGCGATGGGTTGGAGCTTTGTCAAAAAATCAAACAAAATCCTAAAACTTCCCATATTCCTGTGTTTTTGCTTACGGCTAGAGCGGCAGTAACACATGAAGTGGAAGGACTTGAAATGGGTGCAGATGAATATATGGCGAAACCATTTAATCCCTTGGTTTTGAATGCCAAAATTGCTTCTATACTTCAAAATCGCTCACAATTACGCAGCTATTACCAGAAACAGATTTTGCTAGAACCGAGTTTGCCAGATATTCCAGATGAAACAAAAGCTTTGCTTGAAAAAGCAATGGCGATTGTAGAGGCAAACCTTACTAATCAAGAGTTTACCGTGCAAACTCTTGTGAGAGATATAGGAATGAGCCAGTCGGCGATTTACCGTCAAATAAAGTCCATTACAGGGCAATCATTGGTAGAATTTATAAGAGACATTCGCCTCAAAAGGGCTGCTCAATTGCTAAATCATGGCAACCTTCGTGTAACCGAAGTGGCAATGTTGGTTGGTATTGAAGATATGAAGTATTTCAGGAAAATGTTTCAGCAAACCTATCAGGTTTCGCCATCAGAATATGCGAAGCAGAAGAGAGAAAGTTTGAAATAGGGAAAAGAGACAAAAAGGGAAAGTGCGCAAGTGTTTTTGAAAGAGAGATTAAAGCCAAATGGGGTTTTGGTATAATGTGGGTATTTTGTGAAGCCCTTACCATAGCAAAACCCCATTTGGTATTTCTTTGACTTAATATACAGGTGCTAATTTATCTCCCTAGCAACCGCCTTGGTGAAGAGCACGTTTATAGATTATTTTATGATTTTGTTCTACATAATCACCTGCTACTATTGGATACGAATACTTGGGTGCATGCGATACATTATGGCTTCTTATCGTTATTTTGTCGTTCACTTTCAGGTTATGCAATTGCTCAAATTCATTGTTAGAATTAAAAATAGTATTGTCAGACTTTTCTAGTCCAAAACTAAGGATATAATCATCACCATTAATTTTGACCATTATTCCAAAACCTAATCGTGAGCCTGGCGGAAGAGAAAGAGAGGTTACAACTGCTTCCATATCAGAAAAAGCACTTATGTTTTTCCTTATTTTAGCTTCGCCAGCATATACTTTTTTTCCTGCGGGAGACGCCTCCCATTTTTTGAACATGATACCATCGGGGCTTGCTTCCCATTTTTTTAAGGCAGCTTTCCTTTCTGCAATAGAGAGAGGTTTTGAGAGTGGCTTTCTAGCAGCTTCATCTTTAGCTTCACGATTGGCATTGGCAAATACCAGCCCACTTACCACAACCAGTGGTAAAATCAGCATATAAATGATTTTTTTCATATCTGTTGTTTGATTTAATAGAACGGATTGTACAAAATATCGAAGTATAAAAGAGGTTTATTGAATACGATAATTTTCATGCTGTTCACTTTACAAAATTACCATATTCTTCTTGCATCTTGCTGTCACTCAAGTGTTATTGATTTGTTACAGAGTTGTTAAAATGAAAAGGCTTTTTATCCCACGCTGGTGCTGGCTTCCAAGCCAGCACCCATTTTTTCTCTGGATTCTATCCAGAGAAAATCTTTCCAAAACCTCACAATTGTGCTTACATTCATCATAGGTTCTCCTTATGTAAAATAAAATTTATCTCTGCGTAGGATTAGAATCCTTAGATTTGGTAAGTGCTGGCTAGGAAGCCAGCACTAGCGGGGGAGAATCCATCAAAACGATAATATAGTATCTGATATTTTAAGAGCCAAATAATGATGTCATTTACTGTTTTCTCAGCACTAGTTGTCAAAATAATTACTTAATTATTCATTTAGAGATTTCATCTTTTTAATAGTTATTAATACATCTTCTTCTTTATCAAAACTGAAATTTGGGATTCCTCCTTTATAAAAAAACTTAAAAGGATTAGGTTTTGAGTCAAATAGTACTTTTTTTTCATAATCATCAATATTTTCTAAAAATATTTTCTCTCGTTCGTCATTTATTTTTGCTTTGATTGAACCTTTTATATCATAGTAAAACAGTTTTTTATTAATCTTATCAATGATTTCCTTTGAGCAACTCGGACAAGAAATTTTATATAATATTTGTGATGAATATCTGTCATCTCCTTGTTGATTTTCAATAAGTTCGGATGCTCTATGAGGATCTATCCGTCCGTTTTTTACTGCTTCCTTTAAAATATTTGTATAATCATGAATGAAATTTGTTTGGGTCTGATGCCAAATGACAATATCAAAATTTTGAGAAGGATTAAGATTTCTAGAAACACCTACTAAATATTCGTTAGGGTATCCATATTTCTCTATAATTGAAAGTAATTTTTTATTATTCACTTCATCAATTTTTCTGATAGTATCGCCATATACTTTGTAACTACCACTCATCCGTCTAAATAATTGATCCTGATCAGCTATTTTTCTCAATGAATCTCTGAGAAAGACATTGGTATTTTTTAACGATTTATCTTTGAATGATGTGTAATTCTTACTAATTCGATTAATAACTTCCTTTTCTTTTATTAATACTTCATTTTTTTTGATTTCTTCTATTGATAGTCCTAGACCCATTAGCTCATTAAAAGATTTATAGGTGTTCTTGTACTTTTTTAATAGAAAACTACACATTGCATAATTGTAGATATCTTTTGCCAACGGTTTTGGATTCAGAGCAAAAGCTTTACTATAAAAATCAAATGCTGTGTGAAAATCATTATCTACTATTGCCAATTCAGCTTTATTTTGTAGAGCATAATATTCCTTGTAGTTCTGCGAGAAACTAACTGTACAAGTAACCAAAATTATTATCGACGTTCTAATAATCTGACTATACGGAATTACTATTTTATTCAATTTCATAAGATATTACATTACAAATTTATACTACTTTAACTTTGAAGTTGCGCATAATATAAATACAAGTCGTTCATAACCAATGCAAACAACTTGTATCAAAGAACTAGATTTTAGCACTCTTTTTTGGGGTAGGTTACCCCACCGTAGTTCATTCCCCCATCCTCTCTCTTGTAGTCAGATGTATAGTTCATACAAGTACCATCTTTTAAACATTTGGTAGTTCTCGAAAAGTGTTGATGAATAAACTAAGCATTTGATAAATTGTATTTTTGTGGTCTCGAATCATAAAAATCAATGAATCAAAATGCTTAGTGTCCCACGCTGGTGCTGGCTTCCTAGCCACTACTCATTTTTTCTCTGGATTCTATCCAGAGAAAATCTTTCCAAAACCTCACAATTGTACTTACATTCATCATAGGTTCTCCTTATGTAAAATAAAATTTATCTCTGCGTAGGATTAGAATCCTTAGATTTGGTAAGTGCTGGCTTCCTAGCAAGCACTAGTGGAGGAATAAAAACCTTGTCTTGCCAATAATGTAAAGCCTAAGAATATTTATTGTAGAACCTATAGTATCAAGGTTGCCACGCATCCAACTGAGTTGTAGACTTACAATTTTTTCAATGCTAGATAGTTATTGGGCTTTTGACAAGTTGTCTATTAATCTGTCAGTTAGTGTACGCTCTTTTATTTTTGTCCACGAGTTATTAGCTTCAGGGAATCCATTTCTACAATACCCAGCTTTATTCCTAAAATCAAACATAGCGTGATAGTAATTATTTATTGAAAGAAAAGCTTTCGATTCGTCTTCAGTCCAAAGAATTTTCAAAGTAGACGGTTTATGTTTGTCAGTCACATTTGCGACGTTGTAGATATGAAGTCCGTCTAATACCTTCAAGTCATTATTTCTGTCTACTGCATAGAAATAACCAGTTTCGCAATTGTCTTCAAATACAACGGCATTATGATTTTCTGCGGTACTGTCAATGAATACGTATTTGCCAACTTTGAAGGTCTGTTCTTCGTAAATTATGAGCTTTAGTTTGTTTGTCATACCTTTTTGGTGTATCCAATTAGATAATTCTTTAGGCACGCAATATAATTGAATTCTGTTTCGTCCGTACAGCTAATCCAGAATATGAGTAGTTGTTTTGATGGTGTTATTGACCTTTTTAACAAAAGTCAATAATTCGTTGAGTGGGAAGACTGACTTCCATTAACTAAACATGAGTCATTCCGAATTTTTAGGGTTGGGATTATTCTCCAAGTTTTTATTAAAAAAGGGGTCGAAAAATATTTTTCGACCCCTTTTTGATGCTACTATTTTAGATATGACTTGGCTTAATACACAATCATTGCGTCTCTACTGATGGAATGATTGCGTCCTCGAGAGAACCGTCCTTTTGACAAGGAGTTCAGCCGATTTGATAAGTGAATTTCTAGAAAAAATAGCTATGCTAGCTGATGCTTTTTCGCTGTGTAAATACTATTGTTACAAAAATAAATGAGATGATACTCCCAATTAAAATGAATTTATTGGATGTAACGTTGGCATTTGAACGCTCCTCTATTGACCATTTATTCTTCTCCAATTTTAGGTTTACCTCGTGCCTACTTTTGTTGTTTAATATATACTGCTTTTGAGGTAAGCCCTTTAAGATAAGAATCAGCTCACATAAGTTATTGGGCATATCTTTAAACAAGGTGTTTTTTACGTGTATGGAGTTAATGTTTTTAGGTATATGTTGTAATTCGGCAAAAAGTGTTGTTTCATGCCCTAATTGAATTTGCGGATTGATAAACTTAATGGTTTTATTGTTAATAGCAACAAAACAGTTTTCTTTGAAATACTCAATTGCTAACTCACTAAACTCCTGTGGTGTTTTATAGGATTCTTTACCGTATAGATAAACTACTTCGCCTTCAAATGCAGCTATTGAGCTTTTTATTACAAGAAAAGTTTTTCCATTCTCTTCATAAATCATAAGGCTCGAAAGGTCTGGACTATGAGCATAAAGGAATGGTGAGAACAATACCATTCCCATTATTTTGAATATTACTTTAAAATTCATTTGTTACAGAGCATACGCTCCCGCTAAACTGTTAATAAAATTATTAGATCCAGCTTTGTCTACATGATAATGGTATCCTCTTGTAGCGTCATAATGTCCACGACTTGCATCCAAGTCGGTATATTCCGTCCCTGCAGCACTTAATCTTTCATAAATTCCAAAACCATCTAAAGCATACCCAATCATAGCAGCATGCCCGTCGGATTGACTGAGTTTTGTAGATTTTCCTGTTGCGGCATGATAGTGATAACCTGCACCAATGTTAATATGTCCACCAGCATCATCAAATGGTGCTAAAGTGTAAGCAGCTAAAATGATGCTTGTAGGTGCTGGTGCATCAAACACCACACCGTTAAAAGCAATTCCTCTTATTGTTGGTCCCGACGCTCCTGGGCCTGCCCCAAAACTTACAGGAGAATTCAATTTTATAGGTGTTATGGGAATATAAATGGTTTTTGTTACCGAAGAAACATACGATGGTAAACATTCTACACAATAGTTTTTGTAAGCGGCACCTACATTCGGGTTTGCAGCTGCTTGGCATTCAGCATAAGTAGAGGTTTTGGTAATAACACCTGTAGTGGTATTGTACATTTTCCATGTGTTGTCTTTATAAAAAGTAGCCAAATTTTTAACAAATGCACCATCTACATCATACACATTACCGCCTTCTATCCAAATACCACCTTTGGTAGCATCATCTGTAATATTGGTAGGGCACCAAGGACCTTGAGTGTGGTCAGTTGGTGTACTTTTAGTGACAATTTTGTAGCAAGGAGCAGATGTTCCATTCGATAGAGTTCTTGTTTCGGTTGTAATAGTTACGTTTCCTGACGCGGTAAGGAATTGCGTCGCATCAACATTAATTACAATACCATTGTTTGTAGTTAATGTTGTATCATCTTTACTACAAGAAGCCAAAGTACATACTAATACTACTAATAAAAGATTTTTGTAAGTCATACCATTCGAATTAAAAGTTAAGATTATATCATTAGACGATATTTATTATTTTTTCCTTCGGTCTTGGTATGTATTTTTTTTAATATCTGCTAATAAGAGTACATATTTCTATCATTGAATTCTATTTCGTAGGTATATCTAACCCAGCATAGGATTCCCCGCTGGTGCTGGCTTCCTAACCAGTACCCATTTTTTCTCTGGATTCTATCCAGAGAAAATCTTTCCAAAACCTCACAATTGTGCTTACATTCATCATAGCTTCACCTTAAGTACAGATTGCTGTATTAAAATAAAATTTATCTCTGCGTAGGATTAGAATCCTTAGATTTGGTAAGTACTGGCTAGGAAGCCAGCACTAGTGGGTATTCCGAAAGTTGAGCCTTATCACTGTAGCTAAATAGTAGTAAAACTGTTCAATTACTTCCACCTGCCACTTTATCGTAAATATCATGTTGGCGGTTCGTTTATTTTTTCTCCCAATATTCAACTATTGTGAAATTGTTGTCCTTCTGTTTTGTTTCGAGTTCGTTGTACAAATAATATTTATGAGCATTTCCTGTCTGCACTAAAATGCGTTTGTTAGGATATTGATTCACAATGTTTAAAATATTCTGTGCCATTTCCCTATTTCTAATGTTCCAATAGTCTTGTGCCATTTGTAAAATAGGAACTATCTTTTTTAGGGTGTCATTAGTATTAGCCAAATCAAGGAATTTTCTGTATTCCCACTTTGATTTTAGTTCTACTAATTTTCTTACATAGGGTTTATTTAATGTTTCCAAATCTTCATAATCTATTTCACTTTCAGCAATTTTTAAATCAGAAAATGCTTCAAATGTTGTAAGAGAAAGTTTGTCAGCTTGTCCTGCCGAAAAATAAGCGTTGAAAACTTTGCCCACACTATCTATTCTTGTCCAATAATTATTTTTAGCCATAAAACCTCGTTTTCCTGTCCAATCATAAGGTAAAATTTGAGTTTTAGGCTTTGATTTAAGATAGTTGTGAATAGACTTAAATTCTATTGCACCTTCAAGTCCTTTCAAACTGTTGCGAATATCTAAAATTGTGTCCGCTTCGTACAGAATAATTTCAGGTTTGAATTTATTAAAAGCTTTTACGTAATCTTCGCCCTTAATTTTGTCTGTTTCTACGTGACTTGTCCCTAAAATACACAATTTTGTCTGTCCAAATGTTAGTTGGCAGCTAAAAGTCCAAATGATAAAAAAGTAAAGTTTATTCATTCTTGATGTTTTTTTAAATGACCGCCAACGTCAGTCTGTGAAAAAACTTAAATTAGTAAAAAAACTTGTAATATTATTGCCTCAGGAAGCATTTTGGTGCTTTCTGAGAGATGCTGTTTTCTAGGAGTTTCCAATCATTTTCTTTAGCAGACACATACAGGCTTAAAATAGGTCGTTTTTTGCCAAAATAGTTTGCTTTGGCATAGTCTGGACTCCAGTTATGGAGTTTTTCTATTAAACCCAAGATGTTCAGACTACGTTTGATGTTGTAGACTGTCATGATTAATGCCATTTCTCCGTTGACTTTGCTCAAGCCTCTGAGATTGGTATGGTCATAACCCCACCGAGACGTCGGACCGTGCCGTTTAATTGTCCCGAAGATGTGTTCATTGATTTCTTGCCTCTTGCGATACAATGCCTGATTGCTCTGATAGTCCTTGGCATTTTGTTCTACCGCTAGTGCGAATACTGAACGTTCTATCTCCCTTCTACCATCTTTTCGACCCGTACAAAGGTCTTTTACTGGACAACTTGTGCATGAAGGTGTACGATATTTCTTGAATTGATAGCTCATGTTTAGATCTCTTTTCTTTTGATGCCAAGTGCCTTTGGTCGTTAAAGTTTGTCCTTGTGGACATGTATAGGTATCTGACTCCGAACTTCGATACCAGATACTCAGGCTGAGTTCCGTGGTCATTGCTGTTTACTAACTCTGCCGTAGCAACGATGGTTTGTATGTTGACTGATTGAGCGGTTTGAGTTTCACGTCCATTGTGATACCCCTTATCGGCGATGACGGTTAAGGTTTCTGCTTGAATATTTTCCTTAGCCTCAATTGCTATTCGACTCAAGGCGTTTCTATCATTCCGATTTTGGTGTGAGTGGCTACAATCAAGTTGTGTTGCTAGTCGACGGCTGTTTGAACGTTGTAGCTCACTTCTACTACTTGACCGTGTACCAACAATGCACGAGCGTCAGCATCGGTTGTGCTCACCTGCGGTTGAGTACCTTCGTTCAACAGTGATTCTAAAGCACTATACTTGATTTTATCGTTTTTGAGCCGTTCTATTTTGGCTTGAATATGAGAGACGTCGAGTTCATCCTCTGCTTTGTCATTCTCTGATAATTGTTGAAGGTATTCAGAGGTTTTAGTTTCAATATAAGTTAAGTGACGTTCTATTTTTTTGAGATTAAAATTATTCTTTTTGGAGTTCGACGCTCTCACTTTTGTACCGTCAATGGCAATTGTTTTACCTCCGATAAGCTGAGCTTCTTTCAAAAAGAGTACGAATAGTTTGAAGGTATTTTGTAATGCTACAAAATAAATCAGAGATTGAATGATAGTTAGGTTTTTGCCCACACAATAGCCATTGTAACTCTGAAGTCATCTTGACTTTTGCTAGACTTGCTTAAGAAATAAAAAAGGTTGCTGATATTTGTTTTGCGAACCATACCAAAGCAACCTTTTTATGTACTACGTACTCAGCAAAGATATAATA
>NZ_JASHIC010000046.1 GCF_030056705.1 Flectobacillus longus | reverse complement strand
ATTTATTTTAACTTTGCCTACTAACTTAAGTAATCGTGTAGAATAAGATTTAAGTTATGTGTTTAGGCACTAGGCAACAGGCACAAGGCACAGAGTGTTAAAATATTTTTTATTACCCATAGCCATGCTTTTTTCCAAAACCTACCGCCGAAAGCCGTTACCTGAAAACCCCAAGCATAATCTTAAATTTTATTTTGCTCGCTAACTTATTAAAGTAGTGCTTAGAAAATGTCTTTGTTGTATTGATCGATATTTTCAAATAAGTAAGAAGATGTTAAACATGAGTCATTCCTAATTTAGTGATTAATCACTCATTCATTCAATCGCTCAATCACAAAATTTAGGATGACTCATGTTTTGAATTTAATTGTGTAAGATGCTACTAAGTGTTAGGGTGTTTTCTGTTGTTCCACTTAGGTATATGGTATATATCTTGCCAGACTGAACGGTTATGGATTTTTGTAAAAGGCTTAATGTTGTACTTCCTGAGCTCAAAGAGAAGTTTAATGTTCCTGCATCGATACTTACGAAAGGCCCTAATGAATAGGCACTTAAGCCTGTTCCTGAGATAATAGCATTGCCAGCCCTACCATAGGCTATACTATTGAAAAGTACGTTGTTATTAGCTTGTACCTGAATATCGTTGACGTTGGGTGCCAAATGAACAAATCTTACTTTTGCCTTTCCTGAGGCGGGCGCTTGCAAATCGTCGTAAAATAGAATCAATGAATCGGCCGTTGATGATTTCTTTTTTCTAACAGCAAAAACGGTGTGATAATAGTCTGGAATAGGACCATTTGGACCTCCAGAGGCTCCAAATGTAGCAGCGTTGCCAAACTGTGTTGAGGCTTTTAGAGTTGTACTGGTACCTTCTGAAAAACTTATTTGAACATCTCCAAAAACTGTATTGATGTAATCAGTAGACTGGTTTGCTGATACTGTATTGGTCGTTACTTTGGTAATATAAGTCCAAAAATGAATAGGAGTGGTAGTATTTCGGGCATTTACAAATCGAATTTTGGCATACAAAGGTGTTCCTTCTTCTTGAAAATTAAGGTATGATTTTTTACATGAATTCAAAAAAAGCATAGACAACGCAGCGAGGATCCAAATATATTTTTGTCGAATAATCATATCGAATAATTTAAGTAAAATCGTTTTTAAATAAAGAACTAAAACAGCGTAACAGATTCATTAGAATGTTGCAGCAAGACGAATGAAAGCACGACCACCTGTTGATACAAACTGTCCACCTCCAGGCGTTGTAACACGACGACCAGCTACCAATGGATCAGTATAATCTGCTAAAACATTGAATAGATTATTAACCCCTGTTGTCACCTGAATGGTTGGCGATAATTTATAACCAGCTGATAAATCCGTAATCCATTTTGGACTAAAGTTTTGATAGAAAATATTCCCACCACCAAAGTTTGTCGCTACGTTTACGTCTCCGAAATACACCGTTCTAAGTAAAAAATTCCAGCGATTAATGGCATAGAGCGCTTGTAAACTAATTTTCTTTTGTGGAATAGAAGACTCAATACGTACTTTTTCAGTAGGGCTTACAATCACATCCACGAAACTTTCAAGTCCTTTTGGCGTATTGATTTTCCGGATTTCATTTTTTCCAAAGTTTGCCGCAGCGGTAAATGTAAAATTACCAGTACCGATTTGTGCTTTGTAATTGGCGGTAATATCAATTCCTTGTGTTCGAGAATTGACAGCGTTATAGAAAAAGTTAGCTTGATTGGCACCAGTAGCAGTAAAAGCTGCCTTCAAATCAGCGGGTAAATTGCTGGCGGTTGAACTAAAATTTCCTGTTTGGATAATTCTATCATTAATATCAATAGAATAGGCATCCACTGATAATTCTATATTTCTGCTTGCTTTCGAAGTAAAACCAAAGGTATACCCTCTTGATTTTTCGGGTGTTAAGCTCGGAATACCCAAAGCTCTAGCCGCAGCACTCACATTAGAAGCTGTTAGAATATCAACCCCAACGCCACCTAGAAATGACGTAGATACAGCCGTGTAATAAAATTGTGCTAAATCTGGTGCTCTAAAACCACTACTCACCGAACTACGAACGGCCAACCACGGTGCAAATTGATAACGTGTGGCAGCTTTTCCAGTAAATACACTCCCAAAATCTGAGAAATTTTCAACCCGTACTGCTCCTGATAAAGTCCACTCAGGTGTAATATTTGCCTCTAAATCTAAATAAGCCGAAATAATAGAACGAGTTACATTGGTTTCGCTTTCGGGTCTGAAGCCTGGGTAAATTTGGGCGCCAGCGGCTGTACCATTTAGTGCTGTTTGTCCAACCTCCTGCAAATATGGAATACCCAAATAAGTCGTATCCACATCATAAATAGTTCTGGTGTCGGCCTTGATATATGAATTAGGTTCTCCTTTTTCTATGTAATAGGTTTCTGCTCTGTATTGCGTACCAAAGGCAATATTTAGCCCGTGTAAGATTTTGTCAAAATATTGAGTAAAATCTAAACTGGTTGTATTCTGACTTGCGCCATAAGCACCTGCGAAAAAGTTTTTAGGTGTTTTGAGTCCCAAACTTGCGTTTAAAGAATGCGTAACTCGATTGGTAAAGCTATTACCACCATAAACATTCGAAAAGTCGACATTCCAGCCTTTTACTTTTCCACGAAGTCCTACAGCAAGAGATTTATCTAAAATTCCCATTTCAATGGCAGGTAAAAAACCATCGGGATAGATAAAAGTATTGTTACGAGTACCCCAACCCGGCAATCTACGAACAGCCGTAAACTCTGAATTACGATAACTCAAACCACCGAAAGCATAAAATTCGGCTCCATTCGTCAGTGGTAAAGCTGTATTAAAGAAAACCAAAGCATCTTTTTGACGGTTTGGACTGCTTCTTTGATTAAAATCTTTACGAGTCAAACCTCTTGAGGCAAGAATAGCTTCGTCGATTTCTTTGGTATAGATGGCATCATAATCTCTTACGCCTGCGCCACCGCCATAAATAGGACCTGTATAAAGTCCGTTGTTGCCACCACCAACGGGCTCTGCGATTCCTTGTGTGCCAAACTCGGCGGTAAGATTGATAAAGCCTCCTTTTTCACCTGTTTTCAAGCCATAGTTAATATTGCTTCGGGTATATTCGCCATCTCCTGAATAGCGAATACCTCCTGTTGTACTCACCAATAAATTATCAGTATTTTTCTTCAAAACAAGGTTAATTACCCCAGCTATGGCATCAGAGCCATATTGTGCCGCTGCTCCATCACGGAGTACCTCAATACGTTCAATAGACGCTGTAGGAATAGCATTGAGGTCATAGCCTGTCGAACCATTTCCGTTTCCTCCAAAATTGATATTGGAGCTTTTATGTCTTCTTTTTCCATTGACTAATACTAATACTTGGTCAACAGACAAACCTCTTAATTGTGCCAAGTTGGTGGCACTCGAAGCATCGCCACCACTACTTTCGGCTGAGTGAAAAGAAGGGGCAACATATTGCAAGATTTGCGTAACGGTAACTTGCGGAGCAGATTCTTGTAACTGTCTGATATTAACCACATCTACAGGTACAGGAGAATCAAGTTTGGTACGATTGGCATTTCTTGAACCCACTACCTGAACTTCCCCAAGGGTGTTGATAGCAGGCTGAAGAGATACATTTACTTCACCTGAAGGCGGGATAGCAACCTCTCGTGACTGATAGCCAATAAATGAAAACACTAAAGTTGTACCTTTCTGAAAACTCAGTTTAAAAGTCCCTGTGGGTGTGGTAGTTGTTCCTGTATTGGTGCCTTTTACAATGACAGAAACACCAATTAAGGGTGCTTGATCTTCCTGAGCGGTTACTTTTCCTGTAACAATTCTTTGTTGTCCAAAAATCTTGCTTACACTAAACAAGGATAAAAGTATAAAGAGTAAAGTAGTATTTTGTTTCATTAATAATGTGTTTTAGAGCGAAAAAGAGCATACAGGTAAAGAAGCTAGCTATTGCTTTTAATCTTTGTGCTATAACCTCTTTACCTGTATCCATCTATTTTTTTATACTGGCAGTTGTGTTTGTTGAGTTTTCATAAGGATTAGGCTCAGCAATCAAACCATCGAGGAGTTTGTTGAATTTTTTCGTATACTGTTTAAAATATTTCCCTGTGACTTCGCCTGTATAACCTGTGTATATTTCACGAACTTCACCATTTCTATCTATAATAATCGTAGTAGGAAATGCTGCCATACGGTTAAGACCTGCTAGTTTTTCGGTGGCTACTTTCTTGTCGGCAATACCTCCAAAAACAATATCATATTCGATATTGAAGAAATCACGAAGCTTGCCTAGCGTATATTTGGCATAGTTTAAATCATCTTTTTGCTCAAACCCTATGGCAATGGCTTCGACACCTCGTTGTTTGTTGGCTTTGTACCAAGGGGCTAAAAAGCGAGTTTGGTCGGTGCAATTGGGACACCATGTTCCTATTATTTCGACAATAACTACTTTCCCTTTGTATTTGTCATCACTTAGCGAAACAGGTTTTCCGTTGAGATCAGGAAACGTAAAATCAAGCTTTTTGTATCCTTCTTTCAAAAAGGTAAGCTTGTAAGGATCAGGCAATTCTACCTTATTGTCTTTACTAGCTTCAAACTTTTGAGTCACATAAATACCAAAGCTGATTTCGCCATCGCTAATGGTTTTTAAGTCTGGATTGATTGTGCCTTTTATCGCTACTGGACTCGGTCCTGTGAAACCCGAAAGTTTAAATTCATTTCCTTGAATAGTACCTTCTAATTCACGTGTATCGCCCACTACGGTCATGAGCACTCCTGTAAGTTTGTTACCTTTTTGTTCGAGAATAGCTACCGAATTGGCAGCATTTGGATCTTTACTAATGATTTTTACATTCCACTTTCCTGAAAGATTAGTCGTAGGTTTGATATTTTGACTAGGGTCGACATGGCGATAGGTTTTACCAAATTCGGCTTCAAAAGGAAGTACATTTCCTCTAAAATTTGGCACAAGACTTTTGTAAACACCTTTAAAATGACCGTTTTCGTCAACCTTTCCTACTAAAGCCGCATCGTAAGTATTCATTTTTACAAAAATACTATCGCCTGCAATTGTGCTAATTTTGAAATCGTCTCTACGAGTACCATTTAGTAGGGTAAGTGTTGACTCATCAAGTGTTTTTCCTTTGATTTCAAAGTTGAAAGGCACCCTAGTTTCGTTGACTTTAAATTCTCCACGCCATCGTCCTTCCTTAAGAACAGGGGATTGATTCGCCAACGAGGGATTCGCTAGACATAGCGATAGAAGGGAGATTTGTAAACCTCCTTTGAGCAATGATTTTTTCATAAAAGAGAGAAGGATTTGTTGTCCACCACCACTTAATTACTGGCAAAAGTATGGTTGGTGGTGGACTGTTAAAGAATCACAAAAGGGTTAGATTAGAGGCATTGGTCATGATAGACCAAGTGAAATTTGATAATTTCTTTCATGGTAAAGGGGTTTGGATGTTGAACAATAGATTGAATTACGAAATTGTTATTTTTTAAATCTGTCGTCTGTCAACGATTTCAGAAACTCCTCAATATCAGCAATTTCCTGAGCACTAAGACCGAGGGGCGTACTCAACGACAAATCACGATTAATACCATTTTTGACCACTGCGTCAGGTTTATTATAGTATTCAATCACCTCACGGAGCGTTTTGAACATACCATTGTGCATATATGGTGGCGTTACAGCGACATTTCTCAACCCTGGCACTTTAAAATGCCCTACGTGAGTAGAGTCGCCCGTTATTTTTGAGCGACCTACATCTCGTAGATTTTTTCCATCATACAGCCCAATATTTTTGAATCTATCGGCTGTAAAGTCCTCACCCGCATGACAATTGGCACAGTTGGCTTTTCCGATAAAAAGTAGTAGCCCACGAATAGCCGACGCACTCATAGCCGAATCGTCGCCATTGATATAACGGTCATACGGAGTATTGGCAGTTTCTAGGTTTTTTTGGTAAGCGGCAAGGGCATCACCCAAGAGTTTTTCTGTTGGCTGAGATTTATAAATTCTTTTGAACGCTCTACTATATACTTTGTCCTCTTTGAGACGAGCAATTGCTTCCTCAATAGGTAAATTCATTTCTGTTTTTGAAATAATGGGCTGTATTGCTTGCTCTTCTAATGAGTTGGCTCGACCGTCCCAAAATAAATGTATCCTGCCTGCCAGATTCATCGCCGAAGGAGTATTTCGATCGGTCAGAATACCATCTACGCCAGGGCTAAACTGTGTGGTATCGGCAAAAGCTAATTTGGGCTTATGGCATGAAGCACAACTAATGGTTTTTTTAGAAGATAATATGGGATCAAAGAAGAGTTTTTCACCCAAAGCTACCTTATTGCTAGGTTCGTTGTCTGTTGTATTGAATTGAAAACTCATCAATGCTACAGCTATTACCCCAACGATGAAGAGGTATTTTCTCATGGCTTAGTTTCTAAATAATTGTCTATAAATCTTTTGGCTGTATGTAATAGGCAAAAAGAAGCTCGTAATTTTAAATCAACTTGATTGTTGTTAAAGGGAATCTTCAATCAGTAAATAGAAGCTTTTATGTGTCTAGTTAAACTGAAAAGTTTTTTCAAAAGGAACACAAATACCTTTTTTAAGATGACACACTTGTCCTTTTATGACGCCAAAAATATCATAACTATGTTCGACCAAACGAACCTTCGCCTTAAATTCTGCTTTTTGTGTAAAATAGGAGACCTCTGTTCCCCAATTTTTATCAATCTTTTTCAAAGCTGCAATAGGTTGAATACCAGAGCTTAATTCAAAAGAGCCATTTTCTGAAAATTGAAAAATTGTGGGTTGTGGACCAACATCTCCTTTAAAATCAGAGGAATAGAGTGACCATCCTTTTTCGATAGATGAGCTAAAAACAAGTTCTACTTCGTCGCCGATTTTAAAATCTTTATTGGTGATTTTAAAGTTCCAATTGACAATTTTATCAATATCTGTTTCTTGCGCTTGTATGGCGTTTGTGAAGAGTAGGAGTAAACAAACGATATATATCTTTTTCATACTGATGTTGTGTATTTTGGAACAACTGAGGTGCTAATACACCTCAGTTGTTAGATACTTGATGAAAAAATCTGCCCATTAGCTCATCAAGAATATGGGTTATTTGCCAGCATTTGCCACCAAATTGACATTCAATTCGAAATCATTGTCAATGGCTTTATCGCCAAGGTTTTCAAAGAAATTCGTCGAACGAAACTTGATACCGTATTTGGTTCTGTCTACGACAATTTTGGCTTGTGCTGTAACTTTATTTTTTTCAACTTTAATCACCGCAGGAAACTTAACTTCATTAGTAATTCCTTTAATGGTTAATTTGCCCGTAACTTCATAGTTTTCACCACCTTTAGGAGTTACAGAAGAGGTAACAAATTTGGCTTTAGGAAACTTATCTGTGCCAAAAAAGTCTTCAGCTTTGAGATGCCCCACCAGTTTGGCATTGCCATCCTTATCTGTAATATCTGTTACCGTAAGTGAGGCAATATCAACTTCAAATGCACCACTTTTGAATTTACTATTGGATACCACCAACGACCCTGTACTCAAAGGAATATTACCTGTGTGTGAACCCGTTACTTTTTTGCCAGTCCAAACCAAATGACTTGCTTGACTATCCACAATATACGTAGCATCAGCGCCTTTAGTTTTACCATCGTTAGCAGATACTCCCAGTGTGAGAGCTATCAATGCTGTGCATAGGAAAGATACTTTTTTTACCATTGTTAGTGTAATTTAACATTTGAATATGATTGAAAGAGCTATTTTAATGACAACTCAGCACTTGGAACAGGCTCATTAATTAATTTATCGAGGTCTTTATTCCATTTTTTGGCATACTTTTTAAAATACTTGCCTGTTACCTCACCTGTATAACCCGTATAGATTTGCTTGACTTTACCATCTCTTCCTATAATAATAGTGGTAGGGAAGGCAATCATTTTGTTAAGAGCTTCGAACTTTTCTGATGCTACCTTTTTATCTGCAATACCTCCAAATAAAATATCATACTGGATATCGTACTTGTCACGAAGTTTGCCCAAGGTATATTTGGCATATTCCAAGTCATCTTTTTGCTCAAATCCTACAGCAACAGCCTCAACTCCACGGTCTTTATTAGCCTTATACCAAGGTGATAAAAATTGCGTTTGGTCGGTACAGTTAGGGCACCACGTACCAATGATTTCAACAATGACCACTTTGCCTTTGTATTTTGCATCGCTCAACGACACCAGTTTTCCATTTAGATCAGGAAGTTTGAAATCTAATTTTTCATACCCTGGTTTTAAATAGGTAAGAGCATAAGGGTCAGGCAATTCGGCTTTACTATCTTTTACGCCTTCAAATTTTACATTGTTGTAAATACCAAGACCCACTTCGCCAGAAATACTTTTGTCGGGGTTTATTTTGCCTCTAATCAGCCACGGACTAGGTCCTGAAAATCCTGTTAGCGTAAATTCATCCCCTTGAACAATACCTTCAAGCTCACGGGTATCGCCAGTAACTTTTAAGAAAACGCCTTTTAATCTATTTCCTTTTTGTTCAAAAATAGCCACTTGGTCTGCTACAGGCTCTTTACTACTGATTTTAATAGCCCATTTTCCCGAAAGATTATGATTGGCTTTTTGTTCTTTACTTGGCTCAACAAAACGATAGGTTTTACCATATTCGGCCGTAAAAGGTAGGAAGTTTCCTCTAAAGTTGGGTACTAGGCTTTTATAAATTCCAGATAAAGAACCATCTTCATGAATTTTGGCAACCAATGCTGCATCATAGGTATTCATTTTGATAAAAACTGAATCTTCTGAGAGCTGCTTGACATGAAAGTCATCTCGACGGCTTCCGTTCAAGAGTGTAAAAGTTGCGTGTTCTGCATCTTTTCCTTTCACTTCGAAATTAAAAGGAACTTGAACTTCATTTACTTTGAAAGTTCCACGCCATGAACCTTCTTTAATGAATTTGCTTTGTGCGTTTGCGGTCAATGTAGTAATCGACAAGCAAGCAATAGAGAGTAGTTGTTTAGTTGTTTTCATCAAGTGAGCAATTATAAATCTATTAAATATATAGACTAGGTATATTAATTGTTCGAAATATTTTGTTTCAGTTATGAACGAGATGATAAAACATTTTACACAAAGAATGTGTATCGCATTTCATATCAAGTAAAATGGTTATTCTCTTAAATTTTAAAACTGGAATTATTTGGCCAAAATTCTATCTCAAAAGCTATGTTGGTTTTGGAGAACAGAAATTTTAATCTTGTGACATCTGGCCAAAGATTTATCTTTAGAATTAGGTTGGGGCACCTTATTGGTGGTTAACAGGTTGCCAGAAGATCATAGAGCCTAACCTCTTCCTTCGTTCTTTATAAATCTTTAAATCTATTTATTCGATAGGACAAATGTATTTATAAATTTATTTACTTCCAAATCTTTAAGGTGAAAAATAAAAATAATTTTATCAATCATCATACAAAGAATGGCAAATAATACCATTTACTTAAAATAAGTACAAATAATAAACTTTGATAAAAGGTATAACTATTATAAACAAATGAAAACTCATTAATTATAGACACAAAATAATTAATTGATTGTACCCGAAATGGAGGGTTTTCAAACACATACTGATATGTTGACCATGACTCTTGTTCACCTATGACTGGGAATGTATCTTCCCCCACCAACGCCCAACAGTTTTATCATAGTATCTAGCGCAAAGTCATTGATGCCTGATAAACCAAATAGTGTTAATGATTCGATTCGTTACTTTGGTATTTAAAGTGGTTTGCTACTGGGTTGTTTAAGCCTGTTCCGTTTAGTGCTTTGTCCCATGGAGCGTTTTGGTGTAATCGGTGGGGGGTATTTGGAGTTGAGAATTGGAATCCTTAGAATAAGCTAGTACTGGCTTGGAAGTCAGTACTAGCGGGGGAGCGTTTAATATATTTCGGAAGAGAACCAACTATATTTGTACTTTGATAAAGAGAATAATTGAATAGCGAAAGCCCCTTGTTTGAGAGGCTTTGGGAGTGGAAGTTTACTTTATACTACTGTACTCCTTTGCTAGTACTGGCTCGGAAGCCAGCACTAGCGGGAGAAACTTGTAAATTCAAAGTCTTCACAAATTATATAAAAATTCGATTTCCTTATATCATTTAAATCCGTTAAGTTTTCACCCCAAGGAATAAAGTCAAAGACGTATAACCCATTTATTATTAGTATGTTACAATCTAGCACGGTAATATGATTAGTAGATCCTTTAGATTCGTAAAACTTGAATTCCTTTATTTTATAAAATTTAATTATAACATTTTCGTATACGTTGAAATTAGAATACTCAATATTTCTTGCAATTACTTCTAATTCAATATAATTTTCAATGTATTCAAGTTTATAGTTTAACCTTTCTATGACTACATCACAAAAAGAGCCATATTTTTTTTTAAATAATACTGTTTTGTCCATTTTATTTGTTGCCTATTGGTTGTTACATAATTAGTTGGGTTATGGTAAACTGTCCCATCAGGTGTTACTCATCTCTCAAATGAAAGCCTAGAAAAATCCCATTACTTAAAATATCAGATTTATAGTTTAGGACAGCTAAGGGCTCTTTAAGTCTAACTTCAAATTGCTAATACCATATTAGCTAATAATGTCAGAGAACCTAATGGGTTTGAACTAGTTGAGAACCTTGATTGTATCGTCAAATTAGGTTGACTTCGATTCAAAAAATTGAAATCAATTGTTCTATTCAATTTTAAAATTTAGCTATATAATGTTTATCGACTATAAGATTCTTAAATTAATCTGTGAGTTGTATAATCGAAGTGTATAAATAAGGTTTTTCAATCTTATGTCGTATATATATATAGTTAGTTAATTTCATATTCCTGATATTATTTTACAACGAATATTTTGGATGTATTTCAGAAAGATATGAGTACAATTCTTTCAGTACACGCTTTTGAAAGACAAAACTTAATATTATATTTTTCTGTACTCCAGTTACCCGATTGTACTAATTTTACTTAAAAACAATCTAATCTTCTATTGAATATGGCAATAAAAATTAGCGATGAAACATTGTGGAAAAGATTAAGAGAAGGAGATGAACTCGCTTTTTCCACCCTCTTTGAGCGTTATTTTCGTTCATTGGTCAATTATGGAAATTCATTAATGGCTTATTCGGATAAGGTACAAGATTGTGTTCAAGATGTTTTTGTAGACATTTGGATTTACCGAAATTCTCTTCAAGAAAGTGTAGTTGTAAAGGCTTACCTTATTGCTAGTCTCCGTCGTAGGGCATTTAGGATGGTGGAAAGAGACCATATTTTCAATAAAGCCACTTCTGATGAAAAGCTAGATTTTTTGATAGATTTTTCTATCGAGGATCAACTTATACACGAAGAATTTACGGCTATAAAGGTTAAACGATTAAACGAACTTCTCAATCAACTTCCTTCAAGACAGAAAGAAGCCATTTATTTGCGCTATCACCAAGGTCTAAATATAGAGCAAATTGCTGAAACGATGGATATTAATTATCAATCCGCTAATAATCTTATTTACAGGGGATTACAGCAAATAAGAAGTGCTTGGCCAGAAGATTTTGCCCTTGTTTTACTCATGATTTCAGAATATCTCTAAATTTTTTCAAAAAAAAATACAAAATCGAGAGTACGACAAAAAAGATTGAACCTCTCTAGTTTTGAAAATATCTACTTGATACCAGATGCAAAAAAAATACCAAACAATAGACGACTTTCTAAGTGATAGCTCATTTAAGGAATGGGTGTATTCGGGGAAAGAAAACGAACAGTGGGACGAGTGGATCTCAAGAAATGGAAATCTCGTGGAGCTTTTGGAACAAGCCAAACTTTACCTGATGGCCATGAAAGTAAATGAACCATTAATAACGGAAAATGAAGTAAATGAGGCCTTATCTCATACTTGGGAGAAGATTTACCAGAAAGAAAATGTTTGGTATTTCGGCATAATCAAATATTATAATCAACATAAAGCACTTAGTAAAATTGCGGCATTGTTGTTATTTGGGCTTTCGTTGGTTTGGATATACAATCGACATAATACGCATGAATCGACTTTGGCTTATGAAGATTTGATTGAAAAGCAAGATGATGGCTTAATCGAAGAAGCTAATAACACGACCAAGCCACAGCTAGTCATATTGTCAGATGGTAGTTCGGTATTGTTACAGCCCAACAGTAAACTAAGCTATCCGAAGTTTTTCGATAAAAATGAGCGTAATGTTTTTTTACAAGGGGAGGCTTTCTTTGAAATTAGCAAAAATCCTCAAAGACCTTTTTATGTGTATTCTAACGAAGTCGTTACTAAAGTGGTAGGAACTAGTTTTAGAATTAAGGCTTACAAAGATCAACCTGAGGTAGATGTGGTCGTGAGAACAGGAAAAGTACAGGTGAGTTCAAATAAGGATTTGACATCAGCTTTTAAAACGGTTGTATTACTCCCAAATCAGTCGATTCGTTTTCAACGAAAAAGCTTAATGTTTGACCAAGTTGAAACAATTGTTCAGACTAACCCTCAAGGGAATACCGAAGTAATAGAAAGTATCAATTTTGAATTTGTGGATGCGCCTGTAAGTCAGATATTTGAGTCTTTACAAAAAGCCTATCTCATACATATAGACTATCCAGAAGAAAAGCTAAAAGATTGTTATTTAACGACCTCTTTGTCGGACCAACCCTTAGCTGAAAAACTAAAGATTATTTGCGAAAGCTTAGGAAGCAATACTAGATATGAAATGAACGGAAATCAGGTTTCTATTTTTTCTACAGGTTGCAATTAAGGCAACCATCTATTACAAATAAAAAGCGATAGAGATGCTGGAACATTTCTATCGCTAATCAAAACCACCCTTATCGTCTTTGTCAAGAAAACCTTTTAAAGGTTTAAGGGAAGCGTTTTGCCTATACCATCTCATATAGTACTAAACAAAATCAAAAGTATGGAAAAAACTTTTAACTGCAAGCGGTTGCTTTACCGAATCGTGAAAATGTCAATCTTACAAACTTTTATTGTGCTCTTTTTTACCAGTATCACCATGGCTACGAGTGTCCGTGGGCAAGAATTGCTATCACGACATGTGAGCCTAAATATGAAAGAGTCTTCTGTTGAAAAGGTATTAACTAGATTAGAAAAAGTGGCGAATGTCAAGTTTTCTTATAACTCTAGAATTTTAAAACTTGACAGAACTGTCAGTGTTTCTGCTACTAACGAGTCTTTATCGCAAGTACTTTTTCGAGTTTTAAAACCACTTAATATTACCTTCTTGGAAGTAAGTAATAGAATTATTTTGAGATACGAAGAGTCGTCGTTAAAACAAGAATCGGAAGAGTCAAATAGAGATTTTATCGAAAATCTCATGGTTCAAATTGATCATGGTATCACTGGTGTCGTAAAAGATGAAAATGGGGTTGCTCTGCCAGGGGTAAACATTCTGATAAAAGGAACAAAAAAAGGTACAAATACCGATAATAACGGAAGGTTTAGGTTAAACCTTGACTCCGAGAATGCCACTTTGATATTTACCTCTGTGGGTTATTTGACCAAGGAGGTTGTCGTGGCAGGAAGAACAGAGGTAAATGTGGTGTTGAATGTAGATAACAAATCCTTGGACGAAGTTGTGGTTGTAGGTTATGGCACTGCCAAAAAAGCTACCTTAACGGGAGCTATTTCGACCGTTGATGAGAAAGTTTTTAGAGATAGACCTGTTCAAAATGCTGCTCTAGCGCTACAAGGGGAAGTGCCAGGCTTGGTAATCACACGTACATCGACTCGTCCTGGCAACGAAGGGTTGTCTATTAGATTAAGAGGAGAATCTTCCGTTACTGCTGTAGATCCATTAATCATTATAGATGGTGTTCCTGTGGTAGGTACATGGGAGTTTAACCAGCTCAATCCCAACGATATTGAGTCTGTTACTGCCTTGAAGGATGCCTCGGCTGCTATATATGGTGCCCGTTCGGCTGGAGGGGTAATTTTGGTAAAAACCAAACGTGGAAAAGGTGGACAAATGAAGGTTAATTACAACGTCAACTATAAGTTGAACACCATCGGTATTTCGGTACCTTGGGCTGATATGTCGCAATGGGCTTCGATGTATTTGATTGCCTCTACCCAAGACCGAGTTGACGCTAATGGCAATCCAGTGGAGTGGTTTCCTCAATGGAATAAAGACCTTTTACAGAAAATGGTTACCGACCCAGCTGTCGATTTTGTTAATCCAACTACAGGAGACTTGATTCGTTATGCCAACAACAACTGGACGAACGAACTATACGATCCAGCATATTCGTCTCAACATAACTTGAGTTTGAGTGGCTCGACAGATAAAACATCCTATATGCTTTCGGTTGGTTATGCCAATAACAAATCTCTTTTGAAAACAGCCTACGACGGTGAGAAGAAATATAATCTACGTTTCAACTATGACTATAATCTTTCCGAAAAAGTAAAACTTGAGACGGGTTTATCTTTTGATAGCCGTACAGTAGAAAGCCCCAGAAATGGTTTGTCAGGAAGTGCCACAGGATTCTTTGATGCACCAGTATTTCCTACTTACAATGCTAAAGGAGATTATTATGATGTGTATGGTTACCGCAACCCAGTAGCTTTTACAAAAAGTGGTGGAAAAAGCTTTAACACAGATGCCATTGCCAGATTGAACTCAAAGCTAACGGCAGAAGTAATCAAAAACTTGACCTTTACCGCATCGGCAGCTTTGGTAAAAATTAATACTGAGAATACCCTTTACAATCAGACCTTCCTTTTCTACAACTGGTTAGGAGATAAAATTACATCCACTCAGTATGCAAAACCAGGCTTACAAGAAACAGTTGAAAGTCAGTTGTATCAAAATTATGGCGCTTTTATCGACTACAAACATACCTTTGGGAACGATCACAATTTTGCTATTATGGTTGGCAATACAGCCGAATTGACTGAATTTAAGCGTATTAGAGCATCGAGAGACAACTTGCAATTTCCGGGATTATATGATTTGAATACAGCCTATTCGTCTGACCCAGTTACGGGCTTGAACGTCCAAACCAATTCGGGCGGCTCTAATCATGTAGGTTTGGTATCGTATGTAAGTCGTGCAAATTATAACTACAGACAAAAGTATTTATTGGAAGTTTTGGGGCGTAGAGATGGCTCTTCCAAATTTCATCCTGACTATAGATGGGCTAATTTTTATGGAATCTCTGGCGGTTGGGTAGTTTCTCAGGAGAAATTTATGCAACAAATAAAGACAATTTCAAACTTGAAAATTCGTGGAAGCTATGGTGAAACAGGGGGGCAGGCTAATATTGGTAACTATGATTATATCTCAGCCATCTCGACTACAGGAACTGCATTGTTTGGTACAACACCTTCACTACAAGGTACAGCCAATCAGGCTAGCCCAATAAGCTTGACAAGAACTTGGGAGCGCATGGTCAATAAAAATATTGGATTGGATATAGCCTTGTTTAACAATCAATTATCAGCCAGTTTTGATGTTTTTGAAAAAAGAAATATCGGAATGCTGATTGATATTACTTATCCGCAAGTATATGGTGCCACAGCCCC
This sequence comes from Flectobacillus longus, assembly GCF_030056705.1. Taxonomy (GTDB): domain Bacteria; phylum Bacteroidota; class Bacteroidia; order Cytophagales; family Spirosomataceae; genus Flectobacillus; species Flectobacillus longus. The sequence goes on along the minus strand of NZ_JASHIC010000046.1, from coordinate 19,351 downwards.
AAAATCTAATAGCGGTGAGCTGAAAACAAGTGGATGGGAATTCTCAGCCAATTGGAAATCTTCGGTAGGCTCGGTGAAATACAACGTCGGTTTTCAGTTGAGCGACAATACCTCAACGCTTGTATCAATGCAGGGAAGAGACACTTGGACCGCAGGAAGAGTGAATCTAAGACAAGGATATCCATTGAACTCATTATTTGTTTACAAAACAGATGGATACTTTACTAGCAATGACGACGTAAATGCTTACTATGCAAAATATGGTGGTTTTGATAACTTATCAGCGATGACTGGCGCTACGACAAGACTTCGTCCTGGAGATTTGAAAGTAGTTGATTTGGATGGAAACAACCGAATTAGTCCTAATGGAGACGGAAAACCGGGTAGCGGTGACGTTTATTTCTATGGCGATGCCAACCCACATTATACTTTCGGAATTAACCTTGGATTACAATGGAAAGGTTTTGATTTCTCGTCATTCATTCAGGGAGTTGGACAGCAAAATATTCTTAGAACTGGAAATGCAAGAGCGCCATTTTTTAGAAATTATGTAAACGTAAACACCAGTTATATTGGCAAAACGTGGACTCCCGAAACCCCAAATGCAGAATTCCCTCGTATGTCATTTGATGCCAACCGCAATAACTGGAACTGGCAGTTTAATGATGTGAATGTTCAAAATTTACGTTATGCTCGCTTAAAATCTCTCGTAATAGGCTACACGTTACCTAAATACTTAACCGCTAAAATCAAATCAGACCGCGTTAGATTCTATTTCTCTGGCAATGATCTCTTTGAAGTTACTTCTGTCAAAGACGGTTTCGATCCAGAAAGAGGAGAAAGCTCTGATAGTACTTATCCATTTGCCAGAACTTGGTCATTAGGATTAGATATTTCATTTTAAAATATAATTACCATTTACGATATGAAATTGAAATACTTTTTTGTTAGCTTATTAGCTATCAGTAGTTTAATACTAACATCTTGTGAAGATAAATTTTTAAATCTTGAGCCGCTTGATCAAGCGACCGAGTCGATATACTTTACGAAAGCTACTGACTTTAAAGCTGCTTCTAATGCTTTTTATCCACAAATGATAGGTTTTAGACCAACCAATAGCAGCAATATTTATGATTTTGTTGATTCAGGCTCTGACTTGACGGCTGGTGTTTCTAACATTGGTCAGGGGGGAAATGCAATTCCTGCTACCGATATTTATTGGAGAAATGCCTACAATTATATCCGTGCCAACAATTATTTAATTCAAAAAGGAACAACCTATACAGGAAGTCAAGCCGAAATTAAACAATACATTTCTGCGGCTTACTTTTTTAGAGCTTGGAACTACTTCTTTCTTTTGAAAAGATATGGAGGTGTACCATTAGTCACTACCGTTATTGACTTAAATGATGATATTCTTTACGGTGCAAGAAATACAAGATATGAAGTTGTAGCGCAGATTCTTAGCGATTTAGATATGGCAATTGGAGGCTTACCTGCCGAAGCCGCTATTGCTGCCACTGACAAAGGACAAGTAAGTTTACAGGCTGCAAAGGCATTTAAAGCACGAGTTTTATTATATGAAGCCACTTGGGAAAAATACGTTGGCGAAAGTACGGACTTTACTCAAGGCCAAAAGAAAGCTGACAAAACTACAGCTTACTTTACCGAAGCAGCTGATTTGGCGTCTCAAGTAATGGCTGATAATACCTATCAGTTGTTCAATGGATTAGATAGTTTGAGCTATTATTATTTGTTTACGCTTGACGATGCTCAATCTAATCCTAAAGGACTTACAAAGGCTAGTAATAAAGAGTATATTTTAAAAAGCTCGTATGACTTTACTTTATTACAAGGCAATGCCAATCTTTCGCATACACTCTCTACTATGTTGGCTCCTAGTCGCAAAATGATGGATATGTATTTGTGTACAGATGGTTTACCATTCAAGGTATCGCCATTGGCAAAAGGATATGTGGGTTTAACAGATGAGTTTCAAAACAGAGATGCTCGCCTCAAAAGTATCATAAATACCCCAGGAAGAAAATATTGGGGTCGTGGGGCATCTGCTGGGGCAGATTATACAAAGGCCAATTATACCACTCTAAACAACTGGCCTACAATTATTACTGCGTATTATCCAAACTTATCTACCAACTCCTCCAACCCTGGTTATGATAACAGAAAATTTGTGAGTGAACACCCCAACAGAGCCGATTATCAAGAATCTTACGACTATCCTCAAATTCGTTTGGCAGAAGTATATTTAATTTATGCAGAAGCGAAATGTGAACTAGGAGGTGGTAAAATATCTGATACTGATTTGAACCTCTCTATCAATAAAATCAGAGCTAGAGCTTACGTTGCGCCATTGACCAACGCTTTGATTGCTCCTTATGCTAGCTTGACTATGCTCGGAGAAATCCGTAGAGAAAGAGCGCTTGAGCTATACGGTGAAAATACGCGTTTTGATGACCTAAAACGTTGGGGTATTGCCGAAGCAGAACTGAACCAATCAGTACTTGGCAAAGTAGTCTCTGTAAACGGAAAACCCACCGAAGTGGCTACTATGATTAACCCTGTCACAAAATCGGCAATCTACAAATCAAGTATCTATATATTGGGTGTCGATAACGCTACAGGAGCCTTGATTATGGATCCAGCATCTAACAGAAAATTCGCTAAAAAACATTATTTATTGCCTCTTCCAACAGACCAGCTATTACTTAACAATAAGCTTCAGCAAAACCCAGGCTGGTAGAAAAATCAAACAAGTTCTCACGAAGGGGAACTTGTTTGATAAATAGTCTTTCTCTTTATGTAATCAGATGAGGTTACTCTAAACAAAACTATTAAACTAATGGAAAAAATCTCTCTTCTGTTTTTCAGATGGGCTGCAACGCTTTTGTCTATTATTTTCTGTTTTCAGATGGCAAATGCTCAAGTAACTTTTACCCATCCCGGTTTATTGCACTCAAATGCTGATTTTGAAAGAATAAAAGCGAAGATTGCGGCTAACCAAGAGCCTTGGATTAGTGCCTATAATATTTTTAAGAATGACGGAGCATCAAGCAAATATTATGTTCTGCGTGGTCCGGCCGACAGCGTGCAACGTACGCAAACAAGTTATAGAAACGATAACATCATGAAAAGAGATGCTAATGCTGCTTATAATAATGCCATTATGTGGAAACTTACGGGTGATACGGCACATGCTGAAAAGGCCATCCAAATTATGAATGCTTGGTCTTATGCACTAAAAGCGCTTTATGGTGACCAAGTACAATTAACGGCGGGGCAACAAGGATTTCGATGGACTAATGCGGCTGAAATTATCAAAAGTACTTATGGAGGATGGGCTCCAGCAGATATTGCACAGTTTGAGAATATGCTCAAAACTAAGTTTGTTCCTCATATAGATATGTACGGAGATGCCAACTGGGGAGGTGGCTGTATCAAAACCATGATGGCAATTGGGATTTTTTGTAATGATACAGCTCTCTATAATTCTGGATTAAATGCTTTTAATACGCACGCTTGTACTTCTTTGTCAAAAATCATAGCTAGTTCAGGACAAAATACGGAAAGTGGTCGTGATCAAATACATGGGCAAATAAATATTGGTCATTTAGCCGAAGTTGCACAGGTAGCTTACAATCAAGGGTTAGATTTATTTGCTGCATTGGATAACCGTATTTTAACTGGATACGAATATTCTGCTAAATATATGCTTGGTAATGATGTTCCCTATTCATCAAGCATATATAGATGCACCATGGGGCCTTGGTCGGTTATTGCAGCAACTAATAGAACATTGGCCGAATTAGTTCCCATGTATGAGTTGGTTTATAATCATTATGTTAACATAAAAGGATTAGAAGCGCCCTACACAACTATGGCGGCTAATACCACAAGAATCGAAACTAAAACCAGTACCAATTATGATGGTGAACATCTTATGGGTTGGGGAACGCTCATGTATAGCCAAGACGAAAGTCAAAAGCAAAGTCAAACCGTTATATTTCCTGCCATTCATAAAAAATTTGGAGATGCTGATTTTGATCCAGGGGCAACTTCTTCTTCAGGGCTACCCGTTTACTACATGAGTTCAGATCCTAAGATTGCGACTATTGTCAATAATAAAGTACATATAGTATCGGCAGGTATTGCGGTAATCACGGCTTATCAAACAGGTAGTAGTTCCTATAAACCTGCTAAGGCAAGCCAAACAATGAGCTTGATTTTTAATCCATATCAAAAGTTTGAAGCAGAAAGTTATAGTTCTCAAACAGGTTTTACAACTATAACAGCTAACGAAGATGCCAATGGGGAAGCGATGGCTATTTCAGGAACTTCGGGAAATATCGTTTATACAGGAGCTGTCTTAGGAAATAATGGACCTAAAATGATGTATTTTAGATACTCGAATGCTACGGATTCTACGGCTAAGGTAACCATCAGAATGAATGCAGTGAATGGCCCTAAATTAGGTATTATTTCACTCAAACCAACTGGGGGGGAACAGAGCTGGCAAATCGATTCATGTGCTTTAAGTGAGCCTATTGCTACTAAAGATATTTGGTTGAATGTTGAAGGAAAAGTAAATCTCAACTGGATGTTATTGGATTCTGTTAAGACCTTTTATACTGAATCTCTGTCTGTTGCGTCCGTTAAGATAGAAGCCGAAGATTATTCTGATAAGGGAGGAAATGTTGATTGGAACAGTACAGGTTTAGGTAATATCAAGTCTGTCGGCTGGGTCGTGATGAAAAATATCAACTTAAATGGTTTAGCAAAAATTGAAGTTCAAGCTTCAAGTAATAGTAGTGCGGGTACTAGTATTAATAAGATTATCGAAGTTCGCTTAGATGCTTTAACAGGGCCAATCATAGCAACTTTGACGATTCCTAAAACGGGTAATTGGAATACTTACACTTTGGTGAGTTCAAACATTAGTGGTATTTCTGGTGTGCATCATTTATATTTTAGATTTACAGTTTCAGGCGGAAGCTTTACCAGTTTTCTGTATAATGTAGATTGGTTTAAATTGTATTTCAATACACAAACTATCAATTTTCCACCACTTGCTACTAAGTATGTAGGCGATGAAAGTTTTTATCCATCTGCCACAGCTTCCTCAGCACTTGCGGTTAATTATGTTAGTCAAAATCCAGATATTGCTTCTATCGTTGATGGTAAAATTCAGATTAACAAATCTGGAACAGCTATTATAAAAGCTTATCAAGAAGGTAATGCTTCATTTAGTCCTGCAACACCTGCCAGTCAAACACTAAATATTCTTAAAAAATCCCAAAGCATTACCTTTAACTCTTTGTCAACCAGAACCTTAGGTGATGCCTACTTTGAGGCAGGGGCTACGGCAAGTTCTGGATTGAGTATCAGTTATATGAGTTCAAATCCTGCTGTTGCTACGATTGTTGATGGTAAAATTCATCTTGTTGGCGCTGGAACAGCTACCATTACTGCTTCTCAATCAGGAAACGAGACTTATGACTCTGCTACCGAAGTAAGTCAAGTTTTGACAGTAAACAAAAAATCCCAAAGTATTACCTTTAACTCTTTATCAACCAAAACCTTAGGCGATGCTGATTTTGAAGCTGGAGCTTCAGCAAGTTCTGGTTTGACCATCAGTTATGTTAGCTCAAATCCTGCTGTTGCTACGATTGTTGATGGTAAAATTCATCTTGTAAGCGCTGGCACAACTACCATTACTGCTTCTCAATCAGGAAATGAGACTTATGACTCTGCCACTGAGGTAAGTCAAGTTTTGACGGTTTTGAATCCTGTTAAATTGAGTGTAAAATATCAAAATGCTGATAATGGCTCAAATAACAATATCATCCGTCCCTATTTGGTATTGTACAATGATGGTAATGTTTCTGTCAATTATAGCGATTTGACTATTCGCTATTGGTTGACTCCTGAAAACTATGCAGGTATTAATTCATGGATTGATTATGCTCAACTAGGAAATAATAACGTCAAAATGAAGTACGTGCCACTATCCTCTCCTCGCAACGGTGCTTTGGGATATATGGAGTATAGTTTTGCTACCTCAGCAGGAACGCTATCTCCAAGCACAAACTCAGGAGTGATTCAATCAAGATTTGCTAACACTGATTGGGCTAATCTCAATGAAATAGATGATTATTCATATAGTATCCCAGTCAATGGCAATACCTTCAATGCAAATGATCATATCACCATCTACAAAAATGGACAGCTGGTCTATGGTATCGAGCCAACGGAGGTGCTCAGTAATAAACAAGTTAAAGTTTATCTTGACTCGAAGAGTAATGCCACTTCAAACACGATTAGTTCGTATTTAAAAATTGATAATACAGGCAATACTCCTTTAAATTACCAAGATTTAAAAGTACGCTATTGGTTTACAAAAGAGGGTAATTCTCCACTAAACTTCTTTTGGGATTATGCAAAACTCGGTAGTTCGAATATCACTTCTCTATTTGTACCGCTAACAACTAGACGGGCTGGAGCTGATACCTATTTAGAACTAGGAATGAGTCCTAACTTGGGGGTATTTTACCCACTTAGTACAACTGAAAATATTCAGTATCGCATCGCAAAATCCGACTGGTCGGCTTTTAATCAGTCCGATGATTTTTCTTATACAATTGACAACAAGATGTCTTTGACCAATAAAGTTTCTGTTTATTACCAAGGTCAACTTATCTATGGTGAAGAACCTGCAACAATCAGTGCCAATGCAGCAAGAACTACTTCAGAAAGTAATCTATGGGAACTAAAGATAAATCTTTTAGGAAATCCTGTTGTCGATAATCAATGTCGTTTTAGCCTTAAGGGGGTAAATGGTAAACCTTTATCTATCACTTTATTCTCTATTACTGGAAATATGCTTGCTACACAAGAGATTTTCGACTATCAGGAAGAAAAAGTGTTAACAATTCCTTTCGATCAATATCTACAAGGGGTATATCTGCTAAAAATTGCATCTTTAAATCAATCCGCCGTAGTAAAAATTATGAAATAGTCTTATTAGTGCATTTTCTAAAGTAATCATACAAGAACTGATCGTGGTGTATCTGCCTTGACCAGTTCTTGTAACTATTTTTCTAAGCCTGTTTATCGAGTTTTGTGAGCCATAGTATCGCTCCATTAGCTCGTATTTTTTATTTTAACTCAAATATCAATCATGAAAAGAAGAGATTTTGTTAAGCAAAGTTTACTAACAACTACAGGAATTGTATTTACATCCAATTTACTTAAAGCTGAAAACTTAGCTCCAGACTTAAGCTTTTTAATAAATGCCAAAGATAAGGGAACGCCTTATGCTAAATTTTGGAGCAAATGTGTAGGGGCTGGTCGTGCCAATGAAGGTTTACGAGCAGGTTGGTTAGAACAATTGGCCTTGGTCAAAAAACACTGTGGCTTTGAGTACTGTCGTTTTCACGGACTCTTTCACGAAGATATGTGCGTGTATAAGGAGGTCAACGGCAAAGCAATCTACAATTGGCAATACATCGATGAGTTATTTGATAGAATGCTAGAAATAGGAGTAAAACCTTTTGTCGAATTAGGCTTTGTTCCAAAAGATATGGCAAGTACAGAAGCCCGACAGTTTTGGTGGAAGGGCTACGTTTCACCTCCAAAAGACCTTAGCAAATGGGCAAGTTTAGTAAGTGAATTTACCAAACATTGTATCCAACGATATGGATTAAATGAGGTGAAAACATGGTACTTTGAAGTATGGAACGAGCCAGATTTGAAAGGTTTCTGGGATGGAACAAAATCACAATATTTTGACCTATATCGTAGTTCTGTCACAGCCATTAAAGCCATTGATAAAGACCTACGAGTAGGTGGTCCATCAACCAGTAATTTTGTGCCAGACGAGCGTTTTGATGGAGAAGTAGAAGATAAAACAAAACATAAAACCCTTACAGTAAAGGATATAAATACGTTGGAATGGAGGGGTGTTTGGATAAAAGACTTTTTATCTTTCTGCGAAAAAAACCATTTACCTGTTGATTTTATTTCTACTCACCCTTATCCTACAGACTGGGCATTAGACCCCGAAACGAAAAAGGGAGCGGGTCGAGTTAGACACGTAAACGCCACACAAGAAGATTTGAAGTGGCTGCAAAAAACCATTGCTGAAAGTGCCTATCCTCATGTTGAATTGCATTGCACAGAATGGAGTAGCAGTCCTTCCCCAAGAGATACAACCCACGATAGCCTGCAAGCAGCAACTTATGTAATCAAGGCGAATATAGATGCTATTGGACTTACAGATTCTTTATCCTACTGGACATTTACCGATATTTTTGAAGAAAAAGGAGCGGGTGATACCATTTGGCACGGGGGCTTTGGCATGATAAATTATCAGGGAATTGTAAAACCTACTTTTCATGCTTATCGTATGCTTAATCAATTAGGCAACGAAATTTTACATAAAGAAGAAGGATTAATTGTGACTCGCCACAGCAAATCAGGTAAGATTAGAGCTTTATTTTACCACTATCCATTTGAAAGAAAAGATGTGGTTGATGGTAATGTAGAGGAAGTACTCAATACGGGTACACCAAGAAACGTAGCCTTAACAATCAAAGGGCTAAAATCTAATGCCGCTGTATCGGTAGAAACCTTGGATAAGACACATGGATTTGCCTATAAAAAATGGCAAGAAATGGGCAGTCCTCAATTCCCAACAAGGGAGCAAACAAATACCTTAAAACTACAAGCTTTTGATACCAAAAAAGAAAAGCTCCAAGGTAGTACAAACGGAACAGTAGTGTTCAAAAAAACACTTCAACCTTGGGATTGTGTTTTAATTCAAGAAATGTAAAACTAATAAAATGGGCAGATGCTGCATAGCCATATCAAGCATCTGCCACTGTAATGCTATGAGAGTGATTAATTTTATTGCTATTTTTTCCTTTCTTTCTTTTCTTACCAATGCTCAAACGCCGCTAAAATTATGGTATGATAAGCCTTCGGGTGATGTATGGGAAAGAGCTTTACCGTTAGGAAACGGTAAAATAGGAGCTATGGTTTATGGTAATGTTGAGCAGGAAATAGTACAGTTGAATGAAGCTACCGTATGGACAGGTAGCCCCAACGAAAACAATAGACCCGAAGCCTTGGCTTCTTTGGCTACCATCAGAAGATTAGTATTTGAGGGAAAACAAAAAGAAGCTGAACTACTTGCCGAAAAAACCATGCAAACCAAGAAGTCAAATGGACAAATCTTTCAGCCTGTAGGAAGTGTCCATTTACTTTTTGCTCATCAACAAGTAAGCAATTATTATCGTGAATTAAATTTAGAAAATGCCATTACTACCACACGCTACGAATCAAATGGTGTCAAATACCAACGGGAAGCCTTTGTGTCTTATCCTGCCAATACGTTGGTCATGCGTATTACTTCATCAAAACCTAATAGTATCAACTTTACCACTTTTTTTACTTCTCCTCAACAAGAAGTCGTCATTCAAACAAATAAACAAAAACAATTGCTTTTGCATGGCTCTACCAAAGGGCATGAAGGAGTAGCAGGGAATAAACTCAAATTTCAGTCAATAGTTTCTATCAAAAATAAAGGGGGAGAACTCACTCAGACAGATTCTTCTCTTGTGGTAGCTGGTGCGAATGAAGTGGTGATTTATATCAATATTGCTACCAACTTTGTCAATTATCGTGATATATCGGCCGATGAAAACAAACGCTGTGCCAACGATGCCAACAGCGTCTTGTCTGAGTCGTATCAGCGTATTTGGCAAAAACATATTAGTGCTTACCAAAAGCTATTTAAACGAGTTGCTATTGATTTAGGAACAAATCTTGCCCAAGAAGCTAAACCTACCGACCAGCGATTAGAGGAGTTTAGAAATAGTGATGACCCTTCTTTTGCAGCACTCTATTTTCAGTATGGACGATATTTACTTATTTCTTCATCGCATCCCAATGGTCAGCCTTCTAATTTACAAGGCATTTGGAACAACAGGTTAAATCCATCATGGGACAGTAAATATACCATCAATATCAACACCGAAATGAACTATTGGCCAGCCGAGAAAACCAACCTATCAGAAACGCATACGCCTCTATTGAAAATGGTTAAAGAATTGTCGGAGATGGGGCAAGAAACAGCCAAAGTAATGTATGGATGTCGTGGGTGGGTTGCTCATCATAATACTGATATTTGGCGTATCACTGGACCAGTCGATAGAATTTTTTGGGGTGTTTGGTCAATGGGTGGTGCATGGTTATGCCAACATTTATGGGAACGCTACTTATATACAGGCAACAAAACTTACTTGCATGAAATCTATCCAATTTTAAAAGGAGCATCTTTATTTTTTGTTGATAATTTGGTAGAAGACCCTCGAAATAAATATTTAGTGACCAATCCGGGTACTTCTCCCGAAAATGCCCCCAAAGCACATCAGGGTTCTTCATTTGATGCAGGGGTTACGATGGATAACCAAATTGTGTTTGATTTATTGAGCATTACCATTCGAGCAGCAGAAATCCTTCACAAGGATAAAACTTTTGTAGATAGTTTAAACACTACCAGACAACGTTTGTCGCCTATGCGTATTGGACGACACGGACAAATCCAAGAATGGATGGACGATATAGACGACCCGAACGACAAGCATCGTCATATTTCTCATTTGTATGGACTATTTCCGTCTAATCAAATTTCTCCATACAAAACACCTGAGCTTTTTTGGGCTGCCAAAAACACCTTATTGCAACGTGGCGATATTTCTACAGGCTGGAGTATGGGCTGGAAAGTGAATTGGTGGGCAAAAATGCAAGATGGAAATCATGCTTTTCAGTTAATCAAAAATCAACTGTCTCCTCTTGGCGTAAATCCATCTGGAGGCGGAACGTACCCTAATTTATTCGATGCACACGCTCCTTTCCAAATAGATGGAAATTTAGGTTGTACCTCTGGTATTACAGAAATGCTTGTGCAAAGCTCAAACAATGATGTTCATTTATTGCCTGCTTTACCCGATGGATGGCAAACGGGGCGTATTTCGGGCATAAAAACAAGGGGTGGTTTCGAGATTCTATCTTTAGAATGGAAGGATGGGAAAGTTAGTAAACTCATCATTAAATCAAACTTAGGCGGAAATTTAAGACTAAGATTGCCCAATAAAATTAAGCTAACAACGGGTAAATTAATAGATAACCCTGTGGGTGAAAATCCTAATCCTTTTTTCCAAACCGAAGCAGTCAAAAAGCCAATTGTAGGTATAAACACCGATATTAAGCCTTTAGTATTGAAAGAAACATTCTTGTTTGATATGCAAACCACGAAAGGGAAAATCTATGAAATTTCGTCTATTTAGCAAAACTATGATTGAACCAGTATCTATGAAAACTATTCTCAAAATGAATTATTTTTTAAAAAAATCGCTCGGTAGTGTAATAATAATGCTGGTGTCTAGCTTTCTGGTCGCTGGGCAATACGCTAAAAATAATACTGTTACTAATCCTGCTTATGTGTTTCAAAATCCGCCAGCAAGTGCTAAACCGGGTGCTTTATGGATGTGGATGGGTTCTAATTTATCTAAAAAAGGTATTACCAAAGATTTGGAAGCCCTCAAAAAAGCAGGGTTTAACCGAACAACAATGTTTAGTTTAGCGGATGTGACGACTCCTTGGGCTGGTGAAATTAAAAAATCGCCTACGCCCGAGCTGATTGGATGGACTGAACCTTGGTGGAAATTAGTTCGATTTGCAGCAGAGGAATCGAAACGTTTGGGAATGGATTTCGGTATGTTCAACTGTCCTGGTTATGAAGCAAGTGGTGGGACATGGATTAGTCCCGAACTTTCGATGCAAGAAATTTGCTGGTCGAAGACAGAAGTAAATGGAAATACAGCCCTTTCCACTGTGCTCGAACGCCCAACAGTAAATCCTCGTGCCAACCTGAGATGGCCTGTGTATAATCCTGAAACTGACCTTCTTGAAAAACCTGTTATACCTGCCCGAAAAACGTACTACAAAGATATTGTTGTACTAGCAGCACCAAGCAAAGGTATTGTTGCTAAAGATAGTATTATTGACATTAGCGATAAAATGCAAGCCGATGGAAGTATTGTTTGGCAAGTACCAGCAGGGAACTGGACAATCTATCGAATTGGGCATACAACGATGGGGGCTTTTATACAACCTGCCCAATGGAAAGCAACTGGCTTAGAGTGTGACAAAATGAGTCAGGTGGCGGTGGAATTTCATATCAATCATGTGATTGGTGAAGTCAAAAAAAACCTTGGCGATTTAATCGGTACAGGTTTTACACACATACATTTTGATAGTTATGAAGCGGGCATACCTTCATGGACACCCAAAATGCGTGAAGAATTTAAAAGCCGTAGAGGTTATGACTTAAAACCCTATCTATTGACCTTCGCAGGAAGAAATGTAGGTGGGAAAAACGATTCAACAAGGTTTAGAAAAGATTTTTACGCCACAATTGAGGACTTACACCGAGATATTTACTTCACTACCTTGTCAAGAAAACTCAAAGAAGCCAATCTTACTTTTTTGTGTGAACCTTATGGTGGGCCGTGGAAACAAGCGGATATAATGCCTCTTATTCCTAACGTTATGACAGAATTTTGGACACATAATGGCGTATTCTCTCCTTATGAACTCGAACCAACCGTTGAGGCATTAAGACTTTCTGGGCAAAATATTATTGAAGCAGAGGCATTTACAGGCATACCTAAGTTTAGTAGTTGGATGGAAACGCCAAGTTGGTTGAAGCCTATTGGTGATGCGGCATTTTGTGCAGGAGTTAATCGACTTATTTTACATCGCTACACACAACAACCGTGGGATGATAAGTTTTTGCCTGGTGCTACTATGGGGCAATGGGGTACTCATTTTGACCGAACACAAACTTGGTGGAAAGAATTTCCTGCGATGGTAAAATACTGGCAACGTTGTCAAGCTTTATTGCAGTGGGGAAAAATAGTTTATAACCAAGTAGCTGATTTTTCTGTGCAGATGATACAGGGGGAAGTTACTATCAAATCAATTCATCGGAAGGAAGCCGATACCGATATTTACTTTATTGCCAATACATCCCATAACAAAGGTGAAATACTAGGGAAATTTAAGGTGACGGGGATGCAACCCGAATGCTGGAATCCAGTGACGGGAGAAATGCGCACTTTATATGAGTTTAGTCATAAAGATGGTTACACCGAAATACCCTTAACTTTTGAGGACGCACAAAGCTTTTTTATCGTATTCAGAAATAAACTTTTAACGCAAAAAGCAGTACAAAGGAAAAATTTTAGTGTTGAAAAAACTGCTATTACTATTAATCAGCCATGGAAGGTGGTTTTTGATGCCAAATGGGGCGGACCTACCAAGGCTGTCGTATTTCAAAATCTCAGTGATTGGACGCAGCATTCAGACAATGGCATTAAATATTACAGCGGAACAGCTATTTATAAAACTACGTTTGCTCTTTCACAAAACTTATTATTAGATAAAAAAGGTCATATCGAACTTGATTTAGGGGTAGTAAAAAACTTGGCTCATGTCAAAATAAACGGTCATGACCTTGGTACAATCTGGACAGCCCCTTGGTCGGTAGCGATACCTGCGAATTTATTGAAAGCTACTAATAACCAACTCGAAATTGCTGTAACCAATGTATGGGCAAATCGTTTGATTGGAGACGAACAAGAACCTGATGACTGTGTTTGGCTACCTGGACATCAAGGTGGACGTTTCTTGAAAGAATTTCCAGATTGGTTTCTTCAAAATAAACCAAGACCCTCGAAGAATAGATTTTGTTTTACTACATGGAATTACTTCACAGCTCAATCGCCACTGGTCAGTTCTGGTTTAATAGGCCCCGTTCGTATCATAAAAACTGAATAGACAAATCATAAACAAGACATGATTAATAAAGATTTTTCCAGAAGAAATTTTATCAGATTAGCCTCATTAGGAATGGCAACAGTACCCTTAGCTTGTAAAAGCACCAAGCCAATGGCAACACAACAACGAGATAGAAATCTAAGATTTTTATTTCAAGGGGATTCTATTACTGATGGTAATAGAGGCCGAAACGCCGACCCTAACCACATCTTAGGGCATGGCTATTGCTTCAGTGTAGCAAGCAAAATTGGAGCAACATACCCAGACCGAAACTTGCAGTTTTTTAATAAAGGCATTAGTGGAAACACCATCATAGACCTCGAAAATAGATGGCAACAAGATACCTTAGAAATAAAACCGGATGTTTTGAGTCTTTTGATTGGCATAAATGACGTGAATGGATTCATTAATAAAAAAAAGGAGGCAAATAATCTCACCAATTTCGAGCAGCAATACAGAAAACTTCTTACGTCTTGTTTAAATCAAAATAAAGAAATGCTTTTTGTGCTTGGCTTACCTTTCTGCGTACCTACAGGTTCACGTAAAAATGAGTTTGATCAATGGCATACGCCTACTATTGAAAGAGCTGAAGTAGTTAAATCAATAGCCAAAGATTTCAATGCTGTGCTTATTGATTATCCCCAAGTATTTGCTCAAGCACAAAAAAAAGCCCCTCTCGAATATTGGATTTGGGATGGCATACATCCAACGGTATTTGGGCATGAACTCATGGCAAGAGAATGGATGAAGCAAGTTAGCAATCGACTAAGTTTCTTAAAACCATTAGTTTATTCAATATAGTTCGACGAATATCGTCGATGTTTTTTGTAATCAGGCACAATAATATTTAAAATGAAAATTCCTTTTTTAATCCTGCTTTTATTACTTTTTACGCATAGTATTAATGCCCAAAATCTGCCTATTCCTCAAAACATCGGTACGCATCACCCTCGTGTTTTTGGCAAAGATATGTCGTTGAATCAAGTCAAAGCATTGGTACAACAGGAGCGTTGGGCACAGGCGATTATCACCAAAACCCAAAGTAATTTAGCACCTTACCTCGACCATTTCAAAACAGACCAATCTTGGTTGGTATCTAGGTTGCAAATGAATTGGAAAACAAAGGCTAACCAAGTATATATCAAAGGAGGTACTTATGATCATACCGAGGGCGAAGCACCTGTACCAACCGTAAAATTCCCTGGCACTCGAAATCATGCTACCGATTATTTAACGCCTAAAATTGAAGAGATTCTGCCTTATATGGACGACCCCAAAGGCTTGTATCTGCAACACCGAGATCGACCTACACAATGGGAATGGACGGGCATTTCAAAGTCGGGAAAAATCGTAGAAAACATTAATCGTCAAATCATTGGTATTGCCAAAGATGCCGCATTTATGTACTGGTACACGAGTGAGCCAATCTACGGAGAGCTGGCTTATTCGGTGTTGAATACCTATTTAGAAGGTATTTTTTATCTTAAAGAACCTATCGACTTGAGTCATGGACATCATCAAACATTGGTGGGTTACACGTCTTTCGAGGTGATTCAAGAACATATACTCAATGAAATAACCCTAGGATATGATTTTTTACATGGCTATCTTGAAAAACAGCATCCTGAAAAGTTAGATTTATATGCTCAAACCTTACAAAAATGGGCTGATTTGATTATTAAAAATGGCGTAAGTTTCAATAACTGGAATTTATTAGAAGCAGCACATATCTCTCATATTGCCTTGGTTTTAGAAAATAACGTAGCCTATAAAAATGGAAAAGGAGCACAATATTATTTAGACCAAATCATGAATCAAACATCCACCAGACAATGGTCGATGAACAAATTAATTGAGTATGGATATGATAAAAAAATAGGTATTTGGAACGAAAGCCCAGGCTATTCTATGAATGTACTGAGCGATTTTATTGCTTTTGCCGAGTTTTATGACCGTAATTTTGATGTAGATTTATTAAAAGAAATCCCCGTATTGAAACAGGCTGTCAAGTCAAGTGCCCAGTATCTTTTGCCTAATAAATACATGGTTTCTTTTGGAGATGGACATTACAACAAACTACGAACAGAACCTATACTTTACTTAATAAAAAATGCTCAGAAATATGGCAAGAAAGAAGACGAAGTTTTTTTTACAAGTATGTACAAAACCATTTATTCCGACAATACAACAGCAACAAAGTACGAAGGCAGAAGCATCCAAGATTTGTTTGCAGAACAACCATTGGTATTTGATCCAAACAGCAAAGCCAGCAAACTGAGCGATTATACAAGTCCTTTGTTTTATGCTCCGAATACAAGTTGGTTGGTACAACGCCAAGGCGAAGGCGAATCGGCCTTGATGATAAGCCAAATTGGCTCGTTAGGAAATCACATGCACTCAAATGGTATTGCTATGGAATTGTACGGAAAAGGCTTGCCTTTAGCACCAGAAATGGGTCATGGCTCAAGCTATTTTTCTATCGAATATGCCGAGTATTATACGCAGTTTCCTGCACATAATACAGTGATTGTCAATGGTAAATCTAAGTATCCAGAAATGAAAAGTAATCATGCTTTTTCGTTGAATGCTTCCTATCCTAAAAGTGGCGAAAAACAAGCACCTGTAGGGTTGACGTTTTCGGATGTATCTTTTCGAGAACCTGAAACCGAAAGTAATCAGCGTAGAGTGATGGGAATTGTAAAAAATGGAGAGAACGAAGGCTATTATATTGACATATTTCGCTCAACCCAAAGCTTAGGAAACAATATAAAAAACGAATATTTTTACCACAATCTCGGTCAGAGTCTTGACCTATATGCAAGCGATGGCACTCCCCTACCACTGACTACCACCACAAAATTGGCTTTTGGCGACGGCGATTTAATGGCATACGATTATATGTGGGCTAAAAAATCTATAGAAACTTCCCAGCATTTCAAAGGTAAATTTACACTCAAGTTAAAAGATAAAATTGTCAATATGAACCTCTGGATGCAAGGACAAGCAAACAGAGAGATATTTTCTGTTCTTTCGCCCAAATCTACAGCTCTTAGCCACGGTTTGGTACCAGATGACATCGCCAACAATCCTATCCCAACGTTGGTTGTTCGCCAAAATGGAGAGGCTTGGAAACGCCCTTTTGTAGCTATTTATGAGCCCTCTTTGAATCATACGTCTGCGATTCAATCGGTAAATTATTTTGGGAAAAATGCCTTTGTCGGAATCCATGTTAGCCAAAAATCCTCGCAAGATGATTATATTTTTTCTACTCTTTCACCAGATGAAAAAGTAACATACAAACACCTAGGATTTACAGGAACGTATGGGGTTATTAGTGAGAAATCCAATGATTTTAACATATTTATTGGTCATGGTAAATATATTTCAAATAGTAAGTATTCCATTACGCTTGACACTACAGCATGCACAGCCACGTTGAAAAGTGAAAATGGCACTCTCTTTTTTAGTAGTGAAAGTGCCTCTACAATTACTATAGCAATTAAAGAGCAGGTAAAGAGTGCTGTAATGACAGATATGAACGGGCGTAGATATTTGGGTGTTGTTGATGCCAAATCAAAAACAATCAAGTTCAAATTACCTTCTATGACTAATCAAACTCTTAAGCTTAGTTTGAATTAAAGCTAATGGGCTATATGTCAAGTATAAAAGTGTTTTTGATAAAATCCATTCATGATTTTATCAAAAACACTTTTATGGTTTTAGCTTATGGCGTATATCTTAATACCTATTGCGAGTAAAATTAATTTTGCTTCTAGTTATAGAGACGTTAGGAATAAGTTCACGACCACGAAACGGAGCTGATGAAAAGATTGGTTTCTGAAAAATCCTAATAAATAGGCATATCAATTATTACAAAATTCACTTTTTAATTTTTGTAATAATACTGAGCTAAAAAACAAAGGTATCTTACCTCTCTTCCGACATTAAAAATTCCTAATCTACAATTGTGTAAACTCCTTTATATAGACCTAAGCATCATTAGTACACCTATACCATTACTGAATTGAACCAAATTATCAAATAAATTGGACTACTTAGAAAAGCCCTTCCATGCCAAAAGTATGAACTTTGCAGTGTTCAAAATCAACAAATATCATTATGAGAAAATCAAAAGCATGAATATGGTTTTTTGAGTGCGGTTGAAGAGGCATCTGATGAGGAAGTTAAACAGAATTACGAAGTCAATGTATTTGGATTATTAAAAGTTACAAGGGCAGTATTACCCTTTATGCGTGCCCCAAAATCAGGTCATATCATCAATATTTCCTTAGTGGGTGGTCCAACAGATATTGTTGGGTGGGGGTTGTATGGCTCTACTAAATTTGCTGTTGAGGGTATCACTGAAACAATGGTCAAAGAATTAGCACCACTTGGAATTCATGCTACTACTGTTGCCCTGGCTTTTTTAGAACAGAGTTTTTAGATTAATCTTCTTTGATTAGAACTACCAATGTGATTGATGACTATCACGACACTGTTGGTGCTATGCGAGATTTTGCTACATAAGTCAACAAAAAACAACCAGACGACCTATTAAAATTGGCAAAGGCCTTTATTCAACTTGTTGATCCCCAAATCCTCCTGTTCATTTACTGCGTGGGAATGACACTTTACAAATGTTTGGTGAAAAAATCGAGGATTATAAGTCTCTATGCAATCGCTTTGGATGCAACGCCTTCAAGCTGTATAGGCTTTAACTTTATTGCATTCATTGCTATAGTACTGAAGAAAATTAAAAAGTCAAGATGACTTCAATATTAAATACTCTGGTTACCTTAGTTTAATTTTATAAAGAACTAACTAATAATTTGTATTCTATGCTCATCAAAATCATCGCCATTGCAGGCTGTCTGACTTGGACAAAAGGCCCAGAACCTACATCAAAAGCAATTCCAAGCAAAGGACTACTACGCCATGTAGTTGTGGTAACTTTCAAAACTAATACTTCTATTGACTTGATTCGAAAAGTTGATATTTCATTCAAGAATTTATCTAAATTGTCTATGGTAAAAGGTTATGAATGGGGAATTGTTAAAGATGACAAAAACACAAAAAAAGTAAAACATGTTTATGTCACTACTTTCGAAGGTCAGAAAGAAGAAGACGCTTATGGTAAGTCGCCAGAACACCAAAAACATATTAAACTAGGTGCTGAGAATATCGAGTCTGTAGAATCTGTAGACTATTTCTTGCCATAACTATTTTGATAGCATAATAATACCCTCCATCATAAACATTAAGTCGTTATGATGGAGGGTATCATTATTAATTACTAACACTTAAGTATGAGTGCTGAATTGTGAGTGATGAGTTTTGAGTGTAATTTTATGATTACTAATATTTTATCTCATCAATTTCTTAAATTTAATTTTGCACGATTAATTAAGTTAGTGAGCAAAATTAATTTTAC
>NZ_JASHIC010000045.1 GCF_030056705.1 Flectobacillus longus | reverse complement strand
TAAGAATCTTGGCAATTTCGGTCGGACTAAATTTGCTCCTTTTCATAATACTTACCTAAAGTTAAAAAATATCACACTTTTTAAACTTTTAATCCGTACTATTTTTGGGGAAGCTTACACTTACATATTGCCCTTCCCAAAAGGGAAATTTATGCCTCTCTCAAAAGTGTATCAGTAGTCATTAATAACTCGATTTTAAGCGCTTCAAGTTTGGGTGTGTTCTCTATCAACTAAAAAACAGACCTCCTTTAAATCGCTTTAAAAGAGGTCTAGGTGTTTATTCGGTAAGAGGATTTTTAGGGGAAATAAGTTGTACCAATATCTAAGGCTGCTACCAGCAGGTCTTTTTTCTTATCTCCAGTCACGATTGAATAGTTTTTTAGTTTCTGAAAGTTGTAGCACACACTTTTCATTTAAAATGTCTTGTGATTCGGAAGTGTATCTATTTATACCGTCAAGAGAAATGAAAATTTGTTTTTTGAACTGTGTGTATTGTGAAATTATTTTATCGACTGCCATATCTTCTACATTCTTGAATAAAACTGAATCGTGAATCAGAAAGGGAAGGTTAGTCAATTTAAAAATTGCTAAGTCGAATTCAATTAAGTCTGCATAGGATTTGCCCGTTCCTGTATTGGAAGAATGATCATATTTAAATGCTTTTCGGCTAAGTGAAATTCTCGGAATCTTTTTCTTTTCACTATGGATTTCCTTATTTATTCTAACTAGTTCTGAGTTAATTTTAGTCTCAATGTCCTTAAGAATATTCTTGATTGTTTCGTCAAGTGAAAAATTTAAAGTTTTCACTTCTTGAATTACATCTTCTCTCTGCTGATAGAATTTATTTGATTCTTTAAGCCTATTGACCTGAATGGTCAAGTCGTATATTTTCTCAACAATGAATTTAGGACTTTCTACATTTGACAATAGGCCTTCTATTTTTTTGTCAATTAATAAGGTTTGTACTTTAAACTCATTATTCTCCCTTTCCAACAATGTCTTTGTTGCTTCAAGTTCTCTTTTCAGTATTTTTGATATACTACTGTGAAAAGATTCAATTTCTTGAATTTTTTTCTCGTTAGGGTTCTCAAAGAATTCCGATAACCGATTGAAATATTTGTTCTTAACACTTGTGCTGCCGATGTTCAATTCTAAGCGTCTTATTTTATTTTGAACCTTTGCTTGGGCTTCAAGTAGTTTTTGTTTTTGGGTTTTAAGTTCAATCAACTCTTTATTTGATAGTTCTTCAATATTTAAAGTGAATTTTAATAGATTATTTTGAATATCAGCAATTTCATTATTCAACCGCTCTATCTCATTTTCGTTCTTTTGAAATTCTGTTTTAGTCAATTTTGGTGCAAAGTTCTTCCTAACCATACCAGCCAAAATTTTTTTTGATTCTTCTTGATCTTTAATTTGATTTGCAGTTTGAGAAATCACACTATGTAAGCCAAATAATTTTATAAGATTCTCAACCGAAATAGCTTCTGCTTCTTTGCTAAAGTTTATAATTGGTTTATCTACGTTGTAATTGTCTTTTTTCCAAATCCTTGAATATGGATTGACAGCTGCCCTGAAGGAAGATTCAAAGTTCACGTTATACAATAATTTCAGATTTGCGGTATAAGTATCTGTTGATAATTCGTTTATAAAGTTATAGTCTTGGTCGCAAATACCAACTATCTCACTTGATTCTGTTGAACGAGAAAAATAGTATGATTTGGAATTGAACTCAAACTTGAAATTAAAAGTTAAATGACCTAATTCCTTTATTGACCCAGAATTATTCTCAATAAATGAGTTGCCACCAAAAATGAAGTCAATAATCATTAACAAGGTTGATTTTCCTATTGAATTGGTTGAAAAGTTGTCACCCAAAACAGCGTTTAAACCGTCTTGAAAAACCAATGGGCTTTTAATGAATTTGTTACAGTTTATCTCTTTTAACATAGCGTATTATTTCTGTTTCAAAGTCAACTTCAATCATATCCAGTACGTACAAAACGTCTAATGACAAAATGAATTCGTCAGCGTTATTAAATTTTTTCTTAGTCTTAGAAAACAAATCGTGGATATTCATTTCATAACCTTCCTTTGCTTCCAAAATTGCTAACATTTTGTAAATGATAGAATCTTCAACTGATATATGTTTATTTGGATAAATCATTAGAATACTTCACAATTTTGAACAAAATAAGAAATCAATATTTCAGAAGCTTCGTCACTTGATTGATTAGCTCTTTTTGACAACCAATTAACCATTGAATCAAAAATTACTTTTTGGTTTATATCTTTATGTTCTTTACAAAGCAATAGATAATGAGTTTTGATTTGGGACGATATTGTCTCTGTGGTTAGTGGGGTAATTTTATCTAATTCAACAAACTTGGTTTTTACGATATTGAAGTAATCTTGAACATTTCGTTTGATTTTTCTTTTTGTTAAAGGTGTTATTGTGTTATTAACCTTTCTGTCAATCTCTTTCGGGTCATAAGCCAAAATATCTTCTTTAGTTAAGTCAACGTCTTCTTCGGATAGTAATTTGATTATTTCTACAATTTCAGACTCAATTTTTGTATCATTCCAAAGTAATCTGTCTTTTGACTCTCGTAATAATGTTTTCTTTATTGCTACTAGTTCTTTATATTCTTCTATAGTTCGTGGTTTATCAAACTTGGTATGACAGGAAACGCATAGGCAAATTAAATTTTCTAAATCATTAGGGTCAGTACTTAATTTTTCTTCGTCTTTTAGTAATTCTAGTTCTTCTTTTTTAGGGTTTAATGGGTAGATATGTGCTATCTCGAAGTTCTTCCTATTTTGTTTTTTTTTCTCATACATCAAAGCATTTGGGCATAACGGACACATTCCATCTACTTCAGTAAATAGAACTAGTTTGTCGTTTTCGGTAAATGCTTCTCTTTCTTTACTCATAATTTCTTATTTGGTGTCTGTCGTCTAAGCCTTGCTGGTAACTATTATATAATTGCAATATAATTGAATTTTATTTTGTCTATCCAATCTATTTTTTGTAAAAATGAAAATTCTGTAAGAAGTAATTGTTTTTTAACAAAAGTCAATATAACTACTTACCACATATTTATAAATAATAGATTCCTTATAGAAATTAATTGGAGTATTCCTAAGAGGGGTTAGTTAGATGAATAAATAAAGGTTGATATTTTCTCCAAAAAATGCTGGTTAAATGTTGAGATTAGAGAGAGTATTTAACTTTTAAATCATAGTATTTTGAGGGAACCTTACATAGGGATATCTAAATGTATTGGCTTATCTAAAATAACCGTAAAATAAAATTTCTACGACATTTGTGAATATATTCAAATCTATTTATAAATAGCAAAGTCAAGATTGAATATCTTTTATACCTACCTGAGAAAAAATTAGAATAACAATACATAAAACCCCAGACTAAGAATATGAAGATTGTAACAGTAATATCCATTTTTTTTCTTGTCATTTCTTTGAATTCATTCGCTCAAGTCTCTCAAGGAAAGATTACAGTTTTTAATACAACGTTGAAGGTGAAAGATATCATAGGTACCACAAATCTTTCTACTCAGAAGTGGTCAAAAGATCTCCCTAAGGTTTTGGTAAGGAATGAGGACTATTATTTAAAAACGATCGGAAGTTATCGTGAAGAATACGATGATTTAGATCCAAATAGCCTTTTCAATTTAGTGGACAAAGGAAATTATCCATTATTAGATGAAATAAATATGAGATTCTATGAGGAATTTGCAATTCCTAAGCTTAAAGGAGATAGCACAATAAATAAACGAAGTGACTTTATTAGTTTCTGTCAATCTTGGGAAAAAACTACAGATTTTAAAGACCGAAAATTATTATTATTTAAAAATGAATTTATTCAAATTGGCAAAGTAATTCAAAAAGAGAGGTTTCAATTTGTATATGCGCCTTACACCTTGAAGCAAAATATTAAAAGAAAGATTAATGCAAATCTCACTGCTGATATTAAGTCAGAATTAAAAGCTAATAATATTGAGGCAAGTGCATCATTGATAAATCATTTGAGTAGCATTGTGACGTCTCAAACTGAATATTCTGGAGTGATGATCATTGCTGAGTTTGAAGATAATTACATGACAAGACTAAAAAATTCATTGAATGGGTTATCAAAAGATAGATTAGGGAACGATGATTTTTCTATAGGATTGAGGTTCTATGGAGCAGAAGGAGGAAAAAGAGTTGCAACTACTGGACTAGTAGTATTTAAATTGAATGGAAAAATCAATAAATCTAGATTAGTTGAATCTAATTTGAAGTCTGATTTAAAAGCTAAATTTAAATTATTAACTGATGATCAAATTTCTGCCATTACTACTTCAATGAGTATTGGTTTTGTCAGAAAAGTTGAAAATTTATTTAGTGCAGATATCGAAAACATTTATATTAAAAGCTTTTTGACGTCTAAAAAGGTTGATCAAATAGCGCTAGATAACACCATCAAAGCACTGGTCACTGAATATGATCTCGGAAAAGACGATGGACGAAATATGGGTATTATAGGTGGTTCACTAGATAGATACTATGTAGAAAATGGAACCTATCCTTCTGATTTAACACAACTTAAAAGCCAAAAGGCAATTTCTGCAATAAATAAAATTGGTGCATTAATCGTATATAAGAAAGAATCAACAGACTCGTATATATTAACATTTGCAGGGGAAGATAGACAACTCAACACAGAAGATGACATAATTCAAAGAGGATATAAAGGAAAACCAGAAAAAAATAATTAACCGACTTATCTTTTTTAAGACAACTTCAATTATTGGCAACATATATTGCTCTCAAAGTTCAAAGATATTTTTAATTTTTTGTCCACATGGATATACTTTATAAATGAATCAACATAGTAAAGAAACCTTCGTGATTAGAGAATATCAAAATTTAAGGTTTACCCAAACAGTTGTAGGTTGGGTAAACCTTAAATTTAAAATACCTTTCTTACGTAGACATTTACTCACCACAAATGCTATTGTAATATGAGTAATTGGTCTGGTCGTTCGATCTTACTTTTATTCCATTTAAAAATATCCATGCGGCTCAAATTAACCCGCATTATATGCTCATCTTCTCCAATATAGTCAAAGATTATTTTGGAAAACTTCTATCCACCTAATTTTTCTGCTTTGACTAGAACATCAACCAAAGGATAAAATGAATTATTATATTCCCCAGAATTATATAATTTATCTTCAAATGCAAGAATTTATTTGGTATCACAAATTATTAGAGAACCTTTACCATCACTAAACCTTCTTGCACATTCTAATCTTCCTGTGAAGCTTGCTATTTTTCCATTTTTACTAATTCTGCTACATGAGCAAAATAGAACAGGTCTTGATTTGGGTAAATAATTTTTTAAAACAATGTCCCATACATCAAAAAATACCTTTCTTTTTTCTTCTGGCCCAGTTAGAATCCAATCTCCAATGAATTTTCTAGTTTCTTCAGTTATTTGAACATCTGATTCTAAAATGTCAATTAAATTTCGAGCAATTTCATTTTTTTGTAGAGCTGTCAGTCTGTAATGATATTTGTCTTCCATCCTATAGAGTGTAAATAATTAAAAATAAAAGCTAGCTTGTCTCTATTAGTCGTAGAAACAGTTTCTTAACTTTAAATAGCTCTTAGGGACTCTGGAAGCATTAACAAAAATGGCACGCATCTTTCCCAATGAAGTGCATAGTAGTTGAATCCTAATGCAATAGTTTTATAGTATTCAGGTCTATTGTCAAAATAGTATTTCTCAGAGTTGATAGACCATGCAGACATACCTAGTTTTGAAACTAAAAACCACTTTTCTAGTAACCTTGCAGACCTACCGTTACCGTCCATAAAGGGGTGAATTAGTGCCACCCAAAGGTGAATCATAGATGCATAATAGAATATTTCTTTATGAGTCAGCTTTTTCTTTAGAAGCTCTGTGATGTCTGAAAATAACTTGGTCATTTCTTGATTCACAAATTGAGGTTCTACAGCCAAATATACAGGTCTTAGGGTTGCTGAGTCTCTAATTCCAACTTGCTCTTTCCTGATTTTACCCCTCATATTTGCGGTGAGTAACGTTTTTGAAAGAATCTCATGTGCCTTCAAAAAATTAGCCTTATTGAGTATGTTCTCAGAGCAGAATTTATAGGCTTTTACCAAGTTCTCAATTTCTTGTACCTCCTTTTTATTAGGAGAGACTTTACTATCTCTATTTCTAAAGAAACTGTTAGCATCAAGGGTATTCCCCTCTATTTTTGAAGAATAGAGAGAGGATGCAATAATATAATATTCAAAGTCTTCTGTCGTGAAATTAGACTTTGATTTTAGCTTATCAGAAACACTCAACCAGTCCAAATTGGAATGAGAAGAGTATTCTTCTAAGTACTCAGATGATATTATTTTTAGGTTTTTTCCCATAGTACAAATATACCTATTGTTGACTTTAAAGAGAAAAATTATTGATTTGTTGAATAGAAAAATAGCCTCTGTATTTGATTGTTACCTACAATGTTCCAAAATCCAGTTATTGAGTATTTTAATATGTGATAGCATTTCCATGTCTTCTTCGATGTAAGGCAGTTCCTCGGGGACATTATCAGAACCAGCAATCGTATCTTCAAGCCCGTATTGAATTTTAAATGTACATTTTTCAAAGATTTTCAAAAACATTAACTTTTCAACTTTGGTGAGTTTCGCCATCTACAGGTGAATTAAGTTGCTACCAATTTTCAGAGCTCTACGTTGTGCCCGCAGAGCTGATCCGTTTGAAATTGGTAGCAAGAATGAAGTAAAATTGTCTAAAGTAGATACTTGCTTGGTACTATTGCTACCGAAAATGCTTACGGATTGGAATATTTGTATCGTAGACTACGGCATACTTGATGAACCAGTATGCTATAAAGAATGGAGACCAGATATAAATAGTCAGTCCAATAAAGTGTCCTATCATTTTACTTTGATTTGGATAGTCGAAAAATGGTTCTATACTTTCGACTTCCACACCAGACACTCGTAAAATCCAAATGAATGGCTCACAAACTATACCTATCATGCTTAAAAGCACCAGCATAGGCAATGGGAAAAATGTAAAGGCAATAAGTAAAATACAACCATACAGAAAAATGAATGGAGATAATATTACCCTGAGCAACAACTTGCCTGTACTTTGGTACGATTGCTTATTTGTCATTCTATTTTGCTTGTGTTTTTTTCTTGTCTGCTCTTCTATATTCTACTTGATTTTTGGCATAATATCTAAATTCTAAAACATTGATTGTTATGAAAAAAATACAAGAACAAAAAACTGACACATCAGTTTGAACAAAGAAAGTTAAAATGAAGAATATTGAAATTGATAGGAATACCCCTACAAAAGTCATTAAGTAAATTAAAATTGCCATTTTTAAGATTTTATAGTGTAGTGGTATCCTTGTTTATTCAAAGCAACTTAAGTTCCCAATCAATTTCATTAAGTCTTTTCTGAAGTTTTTCTTTCTCAAGACTGAGTCGCTTAATTTTTAACTCGGTTGGTTCTATCCATTCGTAGCTTCCCTCTGCAAAGCCTTTTGAATAATCCTCGGCTTCTTCTTTTTTTAGGAATTGTTGCCCACCAAGAAGTGTAAACACATCTTGTTTTTCGTCTGACCACTCGACATACGCCCAAAGGTATGTCTGTGAGTGCTGTCTAACTTTTCTGTGTATTGCCATTTTTATTATCAACCATTGGTTAGCCCTGTAGAGCGGCTGAGTTCTACAGGGTGTTTAGATTATAAATCGTCCTTAAAATTATCGTCGTTAAAGGTTTGTTGTAACATTTCGACTAGTAGTTCGTCTAGTTCCTCAAATTCTCCAAATATTCGTTGATAGCCAGATTTGTGATACCATTGTTCGAAAGTCAAAGCACTCAAAGAGGGTTTCCATTTGGCTATTTCAGTGCTTAAACGAGCATATAAATCTTGGTATATTGATTCTCGTTTTGCGGAAAGAGCATTTGAGAGAGCCATCGCTTCATGGATTTGAAATTTCATGATACTGGCGCCGTAGTCAGGTTCTTTGTATTCATACTCAAAATGTGAATGGAAGAGAGAGGCAACAATCAGGCTTGGGTCAAGTATCCAGAATGATGTTGAATTCTGCTTTTTATAATAAGCCTCTGTCATTCTCTTTTCACGATGAGTATAAGCCCTGAGGGCATTATACTCATGAAAGTTTATCATTATGCCTACTCGTTTCATAGGTCAATGATTTCGCAAGTGTCGTCTACATAGAATATCCAATCGTCACCCGCCTCATCGGTGTAGTACACTCTATTTCGTAGGTCATTAGCTTCGCCCACGTAAGTTCCACCAACCTGAATGTCTGAATTTGTACTTCTTTTGCCTTCAATGGCTAGTACTCTAAATCTTACTGCGTTCATGATATTTTTGAATTGAATGTGATTGGTTATTACTACTTCTTTGGTGTCAACTTATTTACAACTGTTAGAAATTTGTTGAAACCATCGATTCCCTGTAGGAGTTCATGTATGGTTTCAGCTAGTTCTTTTTTGTCTAGATCGTTTTCTTTTTTGAGCTTCTGAAGCTCAGTTCTTAGCTTGTTGATTTCGGACTCTTGCCTTTTGAAGGTTCGAATGATATGCTGAACTGCTTTATTTGCTGAGTGGTTAAACCTCTCGTTCATGACCTCATTGATGATTTCAACTATATCCTGATTTTCTCGACTGTTCAAATCTCGGAGGTTAATGATTTTGAGTTCCATTTTGCTACCAATATTTGATTTATGAATTGCTGTTGAGTGATGTTACAATACTTTTGCTACCAAATAAGATCTACAGAAGAAAAAAATGATAGTTTTCCTGGTTTAAATTGGTAGCAACTAGCGGACGGTTTTTTTCTGGTTATTATGATAGGAAGCACGATGTTTTGAGTTGCAAAATAGGCTTCCTTTTCTTTTGTCTTTTAAGTTTTCACCGCAGAAGTGACATTGTCCTATTGGTGTAAGATTTGATTCTAAGTCGATTGAGTTATCTCCTTCGTCAATGTCCTCTTGTTCTTCCTCTGCCAGATATTTTACGATGCCATTGTCAATTAGGTAGAAAAAGTCAACACCTAAATCCAAGCAAAGAAACTGTAGCCGAATAGAATATTTAGATTTCTCTGTATTGTTAATACATCCAAGGTATTTTCCGTAAGTGTAGATAATATCCTCACGTAGTTTGATAACTTGGCTATTCGTCAAATGACTGAAATTATCCATTGTCCTTGATGGTCGGTGGTTAACGTTGCTGGCTGAATGATTTTGTTCTTGCAGTCACTTTCTGAGTCCTTTAGAAAGCTCGAGTAATTTTGGGCACTCAGTCTGCTTGAAAAACTGATAATGTTACTTTGGTTTGAGAAATCGACATTAGCTTGTTGCTCCCAATGGTCTCTTAGCCTGATAAAAGTGATTCCTTTAGCTTTTGTGATGATGATGTAGTTCATGTGTAGATTGGGGTACATTGGGTTTAATCGTTCCTACAATATCCATGATGTCCATCTGAATATTTCCCTGAAACTGTTGTCTGGAGATACCTAAGAAATCTGAAAGTCTCTTTACAATTTGCGGAGTGACATTCCTTTGTCCCCTGAGCATTTTTCGGATATTCGAATTATCTGTATTCTCTCCGTATCCAAGCTCCTCTCTGATGATGCTGTAGAGCTTTCTTCGCTCAGAAAGAGGCATTTCTTTGTATTTTCGCTTAATCTGGAGTGGAATTGTTGTAGGATTTTCAAAAGCCTTCATGTGACCCGATATAAAGTGTTGTGACCCGTTTTTTAGAGTGGTGTTGAAAAGACTAATCTTTTTGTTTCGTTGTCGAATCGTGCAATTTCGCCCAAATCTTTACCCGTTTTAGGCTCTTTAGCGTAGATAATCGCAAGGTCAAAGCCACGAAACTTTTTTATCATATTCTCAGCGCTTTCGATGCGCTTGTTGAGATACTTATTTTGATAAACTTGAATTGGCGTTCCTTTGCTAGTGAGCGCAATGTTTGTCCCCGACGGCATTCTGTACTTGATATGCCATTCGGCAGTTCTGATTAATTCGTCCATTGTGATGATAAGTTGGTATTGGATATGAATGAGTAATATTTTTCTAGTGTTTCTGGGCTAGTTCTTTTTGATATTCTCTTAGCCCAGTAAAGAGATAACTCGCTAATTGAAAGTATTTTACCTTTTTGACCACGTGGTATGATACCAAATGCTAATGAATTCTTCGCTTTTTCCAATTCGTCCTCAAATCTTACCTCTATGAATTTCTTTTGCTCACGTTTGAGCCATACATGGGCGATTAGGAACCCACCTCTATCACGATACTTCTTCGAGAAGTAGTTAAGTGGCCAGTATGCCTCACGGTCGTACTTTTCATTGTGCTTTTTCACTAAATCTACCTCAGCTATCTTGGTCATACAGAACGTTTTCCAGTGGATATAGCTCTCAGTTCCGTTAAAGTGCCCAAATACATCACTACCAATCAATCTCTTGATTTTCACCTCAGTTTCACCGTTAAACTTCTGTTTAGGATAGAGGTTCTTTTTGGCATAGTTCCAGAATTCTGTGATTAATTGAGCCTTTTCATGTGGCTGAATCGGCTTTTCTTGAACTGGTTTGGTGGTTTTGTTGGGTAGGGGGGACTTAAACCCACCAAGGTGGCGATTGCGGAAGTATTCTGCTCTACCGCTAGAGTAGTTGTCCACATCATCGGTGTCGGCGGCGCCACTGGTTTCATTTTCCTTGTCATCTGTGGAACTTTCAAGGTTATTTTTTTGGAAAGAAAGGTCAAAGGGCTCAATTTGCTTTTTTTCCCTGTCAATTTCCCTGTGTCTTTCCCCGTAATTTTCTTGGGTAGATTCAACATCTACTGCTATATATGTATTGTTTAAATTTATCCTGTCTTTTAATATCGGAAAAGTTTGCCACGTCTGAGTAATTAGGATGTCCTTGGGTAGGACTGTTAAAGCCTTCAACTGAGGCTTCAAATTGACATCACCAAAGGCGATATAAAGGTTTGGAATGATTGTGTATCCCCCTGTCGAATTGTTGTCTATAATGTCAATAAAACGGGCATTTGACAGCCTAGCAAGGATATTGTAGATGTTTCTAGTCTCACATGAAATGAGTCTAGCCAGCTCTCTACGGGTAATATTAATGGATGGAATACTCTGACTATCAACCCATGTCGATGAATTGACCAGCTTGCGGAACATGGGCAAATACTTATAGAGAATCGCCTCCATCACTTTCTGGTGTGGAGTGCGAAGCTTCGCTGACAAACCTAGATATTGTAGGGCATTAAACTCCTGTGCAAGCGCATGGTATCGCTTATACACGCTTGAGCTTGTCTGCTCGAGCGTCTTAGGCATCCTTACGAAGTCTGTGTCAATCGACGATTTAGGTGAAAATAGATTCATATTCTGAGAAATGGGCAAAGTATCGCCACAGGTTTGGTCGTCACACTACTTTCTGTAGCAGATACTTCAATTTGCTTTTGTTGCCAATCAGGGGTTCGAACCCTACAGAACGCACCTAAATGGACATTCTGACACCGTGAAAGGGCATAACTTATTTAACTATACGTTTCGGTCTTTTCTCCTGAACGGTAGAATAACCACAAGGGCAATGACTATAATCAAAATAATTTTCATAGTGAAGAAAGAAGCTACCACACAAAGTGTGGTAGTCTTTAAAATCTATATCTACACCTATTGTCTTCAGAGAAAGAACCTCCCACAGAATGATGTGGGAGTCTAGCTAATCACTCAATTCATAAATCCAAACAAATGGATTTATGAAGCCTCTTTCTTATTTAAACCCGTCTCTTTTGTTTTTCTCGATAAAGTGCCTCACCGCAAAGAAAACGATAAATGATGGCACGAATACTTTCAAAAAAACTGCACTCCAATGCGATAAAATACTAATGATCATCCTCTAAATCGCCTCCTACGAAGTCTTTTAATTTGTCCTCCAAACTTGTTCCAGCAATAAAGCTGTAGGCAAAGTTGGCACAAAAAAAGGCAAAGCCCATAGCCATAGCGCTAACAAAGAAATCAACGAGGTTTTCAACTTCAACAGTACTCATGTTTGTAAAAGGATAAAAGTGAGAATGATAAAACTATTTTGAGAATTGTTCCTTAAGCCAGTCTACAGTACACAACAAAAACTCAAGAATTCCGAAAAATAGTAACACTGGAACTAAAAGTATTGGTATCATACTGTAAGATGTTAAGGTTTAGAAGCAAAGGCAGGACTCGAACCTGCGACCTTGAGGATATGAGCCTCACGAGCTACCTTCTGCTCTACTTTGCGGTGTTGTTTATGTAATGAATAGACTCTTAATAAATGCAAAAGATAGTACAATCGTGATTGGTTGGAATAGTATCAATTTATAATATGTGAGAACAATATATCGTCAAACTCAACTTAGTGATTTTTATTAGACTTAAATGAGGGTATGAAAATATACAGTTGTCTTAAAGTAAAATGAATGTAACTTTATTTCGATTTGACATTATTTAGGAAATAGAGCTATTCATACAAGGTTTTATTTGACTATTTTGTTTGATTTTCCAACTTTAGTTGTACAAATAAAAATTCTTTCTCACTATCAGTTAAAATACATCGACCATGCAGCTTGTGATGTACTTGTCGATTTCCATACCCAAAAGTACTAATCATCAAGTCTCGAATTGTTTTTCGGTCTTTTCTTGCTTTCAAGAAATAGGCATTTCGTATTTGTTCTAACTCCTTCATTATGACCATTTATTTATAAATTCAAATATTCGAACTATAATTTGATTTTTTTAGAGATTTCGTGTAATTTTCGTAAATAGTTCGTAGTACGTTCGTGTATAACAATTCAAATTTCTAACGTTTTTTCGTAATTAACAAATTTTACTAACAAAATTTTGAAAAATAGTTGATTTTAAATTTTAGTGGTACTCAAAGTTAAATAAAAGTTTGAAAAATAGATTTCATGATGGATAATATAAATCTTAAGCTAAAGAATGCTCTTAAAGAGAAGCACATGACTCAAGGTGATTTATGTAATAAATTGGGCATAACACAAAATGGGTTACGAAAGATGATCGACAATAATTCTATGAAGATAGAGACACTTGAACAAATCTGTAAAATATTAGAATTACCAATGTCTTATTTCTTGGATATTGATATTCAAAATAGACCAGATAGTTTTTGGAAAAGGATGGTAACAGATATGAATGATGAAATTGCAAACTGGAGGCTGAGAGCTTATAAAGCCGAAGAACTACTTAAACAAAACGGTATAAATTTTCATAGTGTAAGTAAATGTGGGGGCGTATTAGCGGCCTAATTTTTTTGGCTTTTCATTTACGTGTTTACTTACATAGTTGCATTTTGCCGATGTAACATCCTCATTTCCAGTGAACTTGTAGTCCATGCTGGTCCACATTATTTGATTTACAGTGATAAAAAGGCAATACTTTACGTGTTGCCTTTTTTGTTTTATATCGTTTATTATCAGCAAAATACGCCTAAATCAAGCCTAAACACGTTTTTTCCTCGCACTTACAAAATTACTTACACGGGTAATTCTCTACTTACATCACTTTTCCAACCGAACGTTTTTTGTTTGTTTTGACGGTTAAACTACATTTAAAACCTACACAAATGACAAAAAAACGCTCCTAAAGCAAGTTAACTACATGCAAATTAACTACTGGTTTCGTAAGTCTACAAAGAATCCAGAATTGGGAAATCTACAAGCGGTAATCAAAATTGATGGTGTTGAGTCCAAACCATTCAGTACCGGGATTGATTGCGAAAAAAGGAATTGGAATCATGATCGCAAATGTTTTGAAGGAAAAGGCAGTGCGCAAAAAGAAAAAGCTCTGCACAATTTTGAGCAACGAATGCGTATGATTCTTACTACACTTGAAGCCGAAAATCCAAACGAGTTCATTCACCCTTCAAAAATGATTGAATTACACCGTAATGACAAGGCTTCCAGAAAAAAAACTCAAGATGTTTTCACAATGCCTGATGCCATTAGGTTCTACAACACTTTGCGTCAAGAACTCAACGAAGCTGGACAACTTGACGACGAAACTCTGGAGAATGATCTTAAGTACGGGAAAAATGTTTTGAAGTTCTTGAAGGAAACAAATCGTATGTCCAAGGCTGCTGTTGATTTTAATTTGTCCGTGATGGATGAGTTGTACTTTATGAGGTCATCTTGACTTTTTAATATTCTTCATTGCGATGATAATAAATGCTATAAAGTGAAATCCTATCCAACTTGAAAGTGTTGTATCGAATCGATTTAACAAAGACCTGTAACTATCTATTCGTGCGTTAGTTCTTTTAATAGAGTATTTTTCTTTGTATAGTTCTTCGTCCATGATATGAGACCAATCATCGTCAGTGGTGTTCCTTTTGTTTGGAGCAATGTTGGCGATAATTTGTTTTAGATGACATAGTTGATGTAAATGCTCTGTATCAAATCGCAGCGGCGAACAGTCCTGTGTCTGTATTCATAAATAGTCCATCAACAGAGATAGTAGCTTCCTCTAACATGGTAGTAAGTTCTTCAAAGTCTGCTCAATGTTAAATAAATCATTATGATTACCTGTAACTGGTGTTGATATAGTCAATACAAGTCCTTGTTTATCAGTCAAGTAAAGAGCATTGGTGGTTTTTCTCTTCTTTCTGCCTTGATAAGCAACTTCTTCGCTACCTAGAATACATGACGAATGACTTCCTTCTAAATTTATCCTTGAAAGGTCGAATGAAGACTTGTATTTTTTCAAAAGTACTATCCAACACTTTTTTCAAATACCTTCCTTACACCAACGGCGATAATGTCCGAAAATAGTTTTGTAGTGAAGAGTACGAGTACTGAATAAGCTTTCGACAGGCAATAAATGCCATTGAATCTCTTAACATGGTTACCAGTCTTAACTTATAGAGAATACAGTTAATTATTTCACTAAGAGGAACTTGTGGATTAAAGCCTCGTTTTCTTTCAGGTAAATAACCGATTATTTCTTATTCTATTATATCTTTGCTAAGTACGTAGTACATAAAAAGGTTGCTTGGTATGGTTCGCAAAACAAATATCAGCAACCTTTTTTATTTCTATGCAATTCTATCAAAAGTCAAGATGACTTCTATTTTAAAACCCTTTCAAGCACTAAAAAAAAGAAATTTGGCCTATACTTGATTGTGAAAGTACAGCTACCTTTAATCTTGATATTAACAAATAGTATTCCTCAAAAAGCTCTCATCATTTTCTAAGATAGGAATACTTTTTATGAGAAGAAGATAGTGGCTTTAGAGAGGGGGGGGTAGTGCAAAGCTAGTGTGAGATTATATTTAAGATTGGATTAAAAGCTAATTATTCTATTGAAATTTAACATTTAAGCTAATCTGTTTTGGGGAAGCTTCCAACACCTACATTGAGCGATTCAATCAAACTTACCGTAGACAAGTGATAGATGCTAAAGCGTTTGATTCTTTGGAGGAAGTACGACAACAAACCGATCTCTGGATGAAGGGTTATAACTTCGTCCATCTGCATATTGTATTAGATGGTATGAGTCCAGTAGATTATAGAATAAAAAAGGAATGTGAAACATAGTCAAATGATATAGATCCTGTATATTCTAAAATGTACTAAAAAGTATAAGTCCAAACAGGTTGTCTATACTAGCTATTTTTATAGCGTTATAACTTTGTAAAACGTTGAAGGGATTCTCTGATACAAAAAAACTTAGAGCAAAGCGCATATTTTATTGGCGTTTTTGAACACTGTTCAAAATAAATTGCAAAATATTTTTTTTATTGAACACTGTTTAATAAATTTGCATATCAAATAAAGTTGATATGTCGATAGCGAAGAGAAAAGAGCAGGAAAAATTAGAAATGCACAAACGGATTTTAGATAGTGCCCGTAAGATATTTCTTGAAAAAGGTTATGAGCAGACCAGTATCCGAAACATTGCCAGCGAAATCAATTACAGCCCAGGGTCAATCTATTTCTATTTTAAAGACAAGAATGAGATTTTCCATGAGCTACATAAAGAAGGATTTAGGTTGCTTTTAAGCCAGATGAAAGCCGTGAATACCATCGAAAATCCTTTCGAGCGGTACAAAGCCTTAGGCTTGGTTTTTATTCGTTTTGCACAAAATCATACGGACTATTATAACCTAATGTTTCTAGTAAGTGAAACAGGAAAAGTACAAGGTGAAGGCTTCCAAATAGCACAAGAGGCCATCGAACATTTGTCTGGTGTAATCCACCTTTGTCAGGAGCAAGGTTGGTTCAAAGGATTGAATAATAAGTATTTGACATTTATGACGCTTTCTGCCGTGCATGGAATCTGTTCGTTGTATTGCAAAGACCGAATGGCTGGTTTTTTTGAAAAACCAGGCGAAGAACTGATGATTCATGGATATGAAACCTTTATTGCGTTGATAGACAAAAAATAGTATCTTTTTAGTAAAAAAGCGTTCAGCTAACACAGGACGATGATAACAGGATGTACTTCATTCTTGTCAATTCGTCCTACTTTTTTAATTTTCATTTGAACAGTGTTTAAATTTATTACAGTGATTAAAATTACGACAAAATCCAGAGCATGGATGACTGTATTATCGCTTCCGATGCTCGCCATGTTGGTCTTTCCTTCAAGAGGGCAGAGCCGACTACAGAATTACATTACAGAAGGGCTTACTTCAAATCAGAGTATCAAACAACAGGGTTTTATTCTCGAAAGGAATGTGCTGGCTCTGGCAGAAGCAAAGACTATGTTTATGCCAAGTATATCCTTTTCAA
Source organism: Flectobacillus longus (assembly GCF_030056705.1). GTDB lineage: Bacteria > Bacteroidota > Bacteroidia > Cytophagales > Spirosomataceae > Flectobacillus > Flectobacillus longus. The sequence goes on along the minus strand of NZ_JASHIC010000045.1, from coordinate 26,661 downwards.
CGACTTATACCAAAGCAAGTGGCGGTCGAACGATTAATTTTCCTACTGGAGATCTGTTGAATGGCGTCTATTCCACGCTCAATCAGATTACTGGGACGGGGGCTTTCCCTAATCTGCAAAACCAGAGCATCCAATTGTTTCCTGACAATTTTTATGATGCCAAATTTCGGACTACGATGCCGCTTTTAAATGCAGAGCTAGAGTATAACAAACGTATCAAAGCCCAGCAGGTAGACTTGCAAAAAGCAGAAGTACTGGTTTACAAGCGAGAACTGGTCAAGGAAATCAAAACAGCTTATTACCAGTACGGAAAGGCTCTTAATGCCGTAAAGATCTATGAATCCTCGTTGGGATTGGTGCAGGAAGGGCAACGAATTAATCAGGTTTTGTTTGATAATGAAAAAGTAAATCGGACTAGTGTTACTCGTAGCACCAACGAGGTGTCCAAAATTAATGCTTCGTTAATTGCAGCCCGACAGACAAAAGAAGCAGCCCGCAACTACTTCAACTTTCTGCTCAATCGTCCTCTTACCGACAGCATCGAGATTGATTCCATGAGCGGTTTACCTGAAATGGATTTACTCTTAGCTGGTGATGTGGTAAACAGAGAAGAACTTTTTAAACTAAAAATTGCAGAGGACATCAATACTAACCTGACTGGACTTGCCAAATCCTATATCATACCCAAAATAGGAACGTTTATAGACCTAGGTTCACAGGCATTCAACTTAGACTTTAACAAAAAAAGTCGCTACTACTTCTGGGGATTATCGCTTGACTGGGATCTTTTCTCCTTTGGAAAAAACAATTATCGGATTAAAAAGGCTGAAGCCGAACAAAAAAGTATTTTAGCCCAAACGGATTATGTATCACATCAATTATTAACAGAGTTGAGAGTACGCCAAAATCAGATGAAGAGTGCTGTCGCACAGTATCAATCTGCCCAATCGCAGCTCAAAACGGCTCAGACTTACTACAACGACCAGCTCAAACTATACCGAGAAGGCGTAGTCATTTACATTGAACTGCTCGATGCTCAAAATCAACTTATCAATGCCCGCTTGGATGCCAACATCGCACTATTTGATACGTGGATTATCCAGACTGCGATAGAACGTGCCAATGCAAGCTTCACATTTTAATAAATTAAATTAGCTTATTACATGAAAAAAATTCCATTACTCATTTTAGCAGCGGGTATTATTGCTGGCTGTAAAGAGAAACCAAAAGAAAAAACGCATTTTGAAGACAGCAATGTGCTTGCTGTAAAAGTGCTTGCCGTCAGCTCTTTGGACTTATCGGGCAACATCAATGCCACTGGTCTTGTGAGCACAGAACATGAAGCCAAATATAGTTTCAAGATAGGTGGTGTAATTAGCCGAATTCTTGTAGAAGAAGGACAATCTTTCAAAAAAGGACAATTGCTTGCAGTATTGAATGCAACAGAAATCGCAGCGGGTCTAGGTCAGTCAACTCTGAGCGTGGAAAAGGCTCAGCGTGATTATGACCGAGCGGTAAATCTCTACAGAGACAGTGTATATACCAAAGAGCAATTACAGAATACTAAGACGATGTTAGATATTGCGAAAAAAGGACGGGAATCGGTTTCTTTTAACGAGCAGTATTCCAAAATTTATGCTGCTGCTGATGGTTTTGTAGCCAAGCGGATGGCGTCGGAAGGGGAAGTGGTTGGAGCAGGCTACCCAGTTCTGGTTATCAATGAGGCCAAACAGAACGAAGGCTATCTGCTACGCATTGGGCTTACTGATAGAGAATGGGCTTCTGTTTCGGTAGGACAAAAAGCTACAGTAACGCTAGATGGCTATCCCGATAGACAGATTGATGCCTATGTATTGAGGAAGTCTCAAACCTCAGATGCAGCATCATTTCAGGTAGAACTAAAATTGAAACTAAACAATATTAGACCTGCTGTAGGTATGTTTGGAAAAGCACAGATCGCAGCAGGGAGAGCACAACATGTGATAAGCATTCCTTATGATGCTTTGGTAGAAGTTGATGGAAATACTGGTTATGCCTTTATTTTAAAAGGTGCTAGAAAAGTAAGTAAGGTCCCTGTTGAAATTTTGAGTTTCGACAATAAAACTGTGTACCTAAAAGATGGGCTGAAAGCAACCGATCAGGTGGTTATTTCCAACAGTGCTTATCTGAGCGAAGAATCTATAATTAAAGTAATCCAGTAATCTCAAAGAAATGAAAATCACCAGTTTTGCTGTCAAAAATTATGAGTTTACGCTGATTATTTTTCTTCTGGTCGCTGTTGTCGGTCTGCTGACGCTGTTTACAATGCCACGCTCTGAAGACCCGACTACACATCCACCACAGTATCTAATTACCGTAATTTATCCTGGCACTAGTCCAAAGGATATGGAAGAGCAGGTGGTAAAGCCCATCGAAAATAGAATTTATAGTTTGGAGAACATCGATAAGATCTTGACCACGGTGGAAGACGGGGTAGCCGCAATACAGGTCAAGTTCAAATATGGTGTAGATGTGGATAATAAGTATCAGGAAATTTCCACTGAAATCAATGCCTTAAAAAATAGCGAGCTTCCAAAGGAAATCTATCTGATTAAGACCGAAAAAATTGCCTCGTCTGATGTGAAAATCATTCAGGTTGCATTAGTATCAAACACTGCCTCGTCGAAAATATTGAGGGATAATGCCGATATCCTGAAAACGAGACTTGAAAAGATTACCAATCTAAGGGAAGTGAAATACACTGGGATGCCAGAGCAAGAAATTCGTATTGATTTGGAATTAGATAAACTGGCTCAGTTGAAAATACCCTTGAATCTGGTTGTTGGTAGCTTGCAAAGCGAAGCCGCCGACATTCCAGGCGGAAGTATTCATGTGGACAGTAAGGTATTTAATGTTAAAACCAGTGGGAAGTTTAAAAATGCAGAAGATGTTGCTAATACGGTCATCTACAACGCCAACGGGAAAATCGTTTATCTAAAGGATGTCGCTAGGGTAAGCTATAAAGACGGCACTATTAACCACATTACCCGTATTAATGGTCAGCGTTGTATTCTTGTGACGGCGGCTATGAAAAATAATGTAGATATCAGCCAAGTTAAAAAGGAATATATGCCTGTATTGGAAGAGTTTTCAGAAACATTGCCTGAGAAAATCAAAATGGTCAAAAATTTCGACCAAGCAGACATGGTTTCAAAACGCCTAGGACACCTTGGTTTTGATTTCGGATTGGCAATAGTGCTTGTGATTGTTACGCTATTACCGTTGGGTTTTAGACCTTCTTTGATAGTAATGATTTCCATCCCACTTTCTTTGGCTCTTGGTCTTATTGCCATGAATTTTTCGGGTTACTCGCTTAACCAACTCAGTATTGTGGGGCTTGTGGTTGCATTGGGTCTTTTAGTAGATGATAGCATCGTTGTTGTTGAAAATATAGAAAGGTGGCTTAGAGAAGGGCATTCCAGAAAGGATGCCATTTTAAATGGGACTAAACAGATTGGGATAGCTGTGGTTGGTTGTACAGCCACTCTTGTCATTGCATTTTTACCTTTGGCTTTTTTGCCTGATATAGCGGGAGAATTCATCCGAAGTCTGCCTATGGCCATCATTACCAGTGTATTGTCATCAATGATTGTAGCACTTACACTAGTGCCTTTTATAGGAAGCAAGATTTTGAAAACTCATACACACGGGGAAGGTAATTTCTTTCTACGAAAACTACAGGGCTTTTTAACATATTCTTACCAAGGCATTATGCCGATTGCCTTGAAGTGGCCAAAAATTACAATTGGTATATCGCTTGCATTGAGTGTACTTGCCTTTTTATTGTTTCCGTTGGCTGGCTTTAAACTTTTCCCTACTTCGGAAAAGCCAATGTTTCTAATCAATATTAAAATGCCTTTGCAGGCAAATATCCTTGAAAGTGACAAGGCTACGAAACTGGTCGAAATGGAATTGAAAAAGCATAATGAGATTGTTTATTACACCTCTAACGTAGGAAAGGGTAATCCGCAAATTTATTATAATGTGCACCAACAAGACATCAAACCAGACTTTGCACAGATTTTTGTTCAGTTGGAGGAAGAAACAAATCCAAATGCTAAGACTGAGCTTATTAAAAGACTGAGAAACAAGTTTAGTAATTTCCCGTATGCCAAGATAGAGGTGAAAGATTTTGACCAAGGCACCCCAATTGAAGCCAATATCGTCGTGAGGGTCTTTGGTGACAATCAGGATACCTTACGTTTGCTTACCTTTAAAGTAGAGGAAATACTACGTAGGCATCCAGGCACATTCTTTATTAATAACGAGCTGAATACCTATAAAACGGATGTAAAAGTCAGCATTGATAAAGAAAAAGCAAGAACCTTAGGCTTGATGACCAGTGATATAGATAAGGTGATTAGAATGGCTGTTGCTGGACTAAATGTTGGCGATTATATTGATGATAGGGGCGATACAAGGAATGTTGTCATTACGATTCCACGCAACAAATTTTCAAATCTAAATGCACTAAAAAACCTTTATGTAAGTAATATTCAAGGAGTGCCTGTACAGATAGAGCAGATTGCGAGTGTCGGCTTTGAAACCTCACCAACTGCCATCAATCACTTCAATAAGTCACGTTTTGCAAAGGTTACTTCGCTGACGAAGGACAATGTACTTGCCAACGATATTTTGAAAGAAGTAATACCCGAGCTTAATAAATTGAAGATGCCAAAGGGTTATTATTACAAATTGTCTGGTGAGGCTGAATCAGAAGGGGATGCACTGGGCGGGAATTTTCTGTCGGTTATTATTTTAAGCACGTTCCTGTTTATTGCAGTGTTGCTTTTACAGTTCAAAACCTTCAAGGGAATCATTATCGTTCTATCCATCATTCCCTTGGGTGTTTTAGGCGGGGTGGTATTTTTACTGATGACAGGAAATCCAATGTCCCTTGTTTCTATCATCGGTTTCATCGGGCTATCGGGTATACAGGTCAAGAACTCGCTATTACTTGTTGACTTTACCAATCAACTCAGAGAAGAAGGTAAAAGTATAGATGAGGCAATCCATATTGCTGGGGAAACCAGATTCCTGCCTGTGGTGCTTACTTCAATAACTGCTATATGTGGTCTTATACCTATTGCCATGAACCCCAATCCGCAAATTGCTCCACTTGCGATTGTGTTGATAGGAGGGCTAATCAGTTCAACCATACTATCGAGGGTTGTTACGCCAGTGATGTATAAACTGATTCCGCCAAGCATTGAAGCAGAAGACGATAATTAACTTAAAAGAAGTAAATAACTTATAATTAGTGTGGCAAGGGCAATCTTGTTATATTAATTTTTGTAGGCGCTGTTACTTCCAACTGTACTTTAACAATAATATATTGGACGCAAGAGAACAAAAAATCACAGAACGGATAGTGATGAAAAAGTTGATCCTTGATGCTGCGATTGATTTACACTCAGAGAAAGGTTTGGGTTTTACTACAATCCGTAAAATATCTGAAAAGATAGGATATAGCCCTGCGACAATCTACCTGTATTATCCGACCAAGGATGCGATTCTTAACGCTATCCAGAAAGAGGTATTTGAAAGGCTGTTGACTACCTTGACATCCATTGATGTATATGAAAATCCAGTCGAGAGATTAAAGAATCTGGGCAGGTTATATATTGATTTTGGAGTAAAGAATCCTGAGCAATATGATTTGATATTCATACAGCATTCTCCCATGGAGGCTGTTAGCAATAGTCAAGATATGGATTACTTTTATCAAACTTTTCTTATTATACAGAATGCTGTAAATGCGTGTGTTACCCCCAAAATGACTATTAATCATTATACATATACAGCATCATTACATTTATGGTTTCTCCTAGATGGACTGATTTCTTTATATGTGAAAAATCGACTAAGGCATACTTTTCAATCAGAACAACAGACATTAAATTATATGTATCTGAGTTGGGATTTATGTATTGCAACTTTTTAGTATTGATTGTTGTATAATGAAGACATCATTTAGCTAGTGTAATAGACATATCTGGTCAGTTAAATTACTCCGTTACCAGACTAATTGAAACTGGGAAAACGACTTAGGGGTTAATTCATATTGCTTTCATCACTGAGTTAAAAAATAGACTTCAAGATTAGATTATCCCCTATTTCTCATTGCTCTCCAAAATGAAATGTATTTTGTCATACTCAATATAAAAACAAATCAAATTATGAGAAAAGTATTGATTACCGGTGCCAGTGGCGGCATTGGACTAGGAGTAGCGAAACTTTTAGCTGCAAAAAAATACCAGATTACCCTTGTAGCAAGACGAGAGGAGGCCCTCAATAAAGCAAAAAACAGTCTTGCGGGTATAGGACATACGATTCATGTATGTGATCTGACAAAACCAGAAGATGTACAAAAATTAGTTACACATATAGAGGGTCACTCTTACGATATACTCATAAATAATGCGGGCGTAGGGATGTATGGACAATTTATCCAAATGCCACTCGATGAGCAGTTATCAAGTATGCAGTTAAATATGAATACTCTTGTAGTATTGTCTTACGCATTTTTGAAAAAAGCAAAATCGGGTGATGCATTGGTTAATGTAGCCTCCATGTTAGGTCATTCCTCATTTCCAGGTGCATCCGTATATGCTGCTACGAAGAGCTTTGTAGCTAACTTCTCAGAATCCTTGTGGTTTGAATTTAAAAAGAAGAATATCTTTATCTTAGGATTTAATCCCGGAGCAACAAGAACTGATTTCCATAGCAATGCAGGTGGTGAAACCTCTTCTTATCCTGAGTTTGTACTTTCCAATATCGAAGACGTAGCAAATGATTTAGTTAGAGCACTTGAAAAGCGAAATAAGCCCAGAGTTGTATCAGGTTGGAAAAATCGCATGATGCTGTTTACGTTCAAATTATTGAGCAGGTCAACTGCTGTAAATATTATGGGAGGAATAAGTCCGGGAATGAAATATTGATAATAATTTGCTACTATAATAAAATAAGAACATTACTTGATTAGCGCTACCTGATCATATTTTCACCCTTCTTGGGCTTCGTTCCTTTTTACTACACGAAGCTCAAGAAAGGTGTCATACTTTTTCATTCTATTATCAACTGGACTCATACCGCCAAATGAAACATGTAGTTGTATGTAATTATAATTCTTCATTGTTAGTTTACCACCTTTATGAATCTAATATAAAATCATTTAACTAATGCCTGCGATAAGTATACGTCTTAACTTGTCGTCTCTAGTTGGATTAATGAAATAACTTGCGATGAATGGATTAAAGATATTGTCTATGACTTTACTAAATCGTAGATAATTTATGTCACCTTACAGCTTTTGAGTGAGTACTAGGGCTATTCCTTCGTCATTTAGAAAATAAGTGTAGCCAACCATTTAAGGAATTATTATTGATGGACAACTCTTTTAACCCGAACTAAAAATAGAAAGCTAATAATTCTGTAAAATCCTCAGCGCCTTAGTCTCTCTTTTCTGACTAAGATGATTCCTATTTTCTAATTTAGACTCATACTATATTTATAAATTTTAGAACCTTTCGTTACATTGTGATTCTGTTCAATGGACAGATATCGACGTGTGTAGCGGATAGTGCGTGCACACATTATAAGTTAGGCAAGTATCTGTTATCCCATACATGGAAAGAGTTTTCTCAACCATTGCTTGAGGCAAGACGTATGTTAATATATTGAGAAACCTAAAGCTGGCCATTCTACGTAAAGAACCTTCTATATTAATTTCGATGAATAAAAGAGATGAATGATAAAAAAGCTATATTTGGTATAGAGTTTCTCCTATATTTTCACTCCTACCTAATAAAAAATGAAAAAAGCTCTATTACTATGTTGTGCCTTATTCTTCTCTTTACACACTAGCTATGCACAAAGTACAAATCGTGTAAAAATTATCTCTATTAATCCTAGCGAAGACACTGGACAAGATTATTCCTCTTGGCTCACAGATAACCTAGACTCACTCGTCGAAAGTGCATGGACTAATAATGCCAAATGGGTTGATGTTAGGCTAACTCTCGAGCATAGAAGTACCATCTCAAAGCTTTCATTTTATGATTACACAGGTGTTTTTACGGAACATCCAGCTCAAATTTATGCTTTGAAAGATACTACATTGACATTACTTGGTTTATTTGATGGTTTTACTTACGATAATTTTGTCGATTTGAACTTAACCAATCCTGTAATCGCTGATGCTATTGTCATAAGAAAATTTGGTAATGATATCCCTCAGAAAGTTCAAATATTTGGGGAGACAACACCTAATAGCTCACCCTTAAACCGTTTAAGATACTTTGCAATCACGCCTAATATCAACACAGGACAAGATTATACGCCTTGGCTTTCAGATAGTTTGGATGTATTGGTAGAAAGTTCATGGTCGAGTAGCAATAGCGTTTGGGTAGATATAAAGCTGACTCTTGAATTTAAAAGCATTATTTCAAAGCTTTCCTTTTTTGACTATACAGGCGTTTTTACTGATAGACCAGCCTCCATTTATGCTCTAAATGATACTACAAAAACATTTTTAGGTTTATTTGATGGATCAACTTATAATTCATTTGTTGACTTGAATTTGGCAAATCCGATTGTGGCTGATGCGATTATTGTTCGTAAATACGGCAATAATGTTCCCCAGAAAGTTAATGTCTATGGAAACCCTGTTAATGGAGTAGCTAAGGCAATTGTAACTGGATCAACTACAAACCCAAACACACCAACTACACCGACTGGTCCTACAATAGTGGGCACCAAAATCCCAATTGCTCCGAAAAGATGGTACCAATTAAACCATGTAGGGAATGGACTAGATGCTTTATTTGATGGCAATACCGAAAATGAGGTCTTCACTGGTTGGGGTAAAATCTTAGATAATTATGATTGCTATTATCCTTTAAAAGAAGGAGAAGTAATTAATATTCAAAGTGTAAAATTTTATGATGGCTCAGGCACTATGACAAACGAACCGTTTAAGCTATACGGTATTACTGACCAATGGGAACGAGTTTTGATTGCTACTTTCACAGGAAGTACGTATAACCAATGGGTAGGGCCTAATCCGAGTGATATTAATAACTTCGTTCTTGCAAATCCTTCTACTGCTAACTTTAGATATTTACTTATCAATTGTTATGGGGGATATCCTAGAGAAATGGAATTGTATGGTACTTACACCGCAAGTACTGTTGCTCAAACGAGCCCACCTTTGAAAAATATAAAGATGAAAGATGCTTTTGGTATCAATTCTTTTGAATGGGATTTCTTAAAAGCTATTGATGCTTCTTTAATTGATGAAAATAAAGTGCAGGCTTTTAAAGCGTTTACAGGTTTTCGTCAGTATATGGACTGGGAGAAAATAGAACATTATGAAAATGTTTACACCTATAATCCATGCTTTAATGGAGGATGGAATTATGATGCAATCTACGAACGTTGTAAGCAAGATGGCATAGAGGTTTTGCCATGTTTGCAAGGGGTTCCTTATTGGTTTTTTAATACCTACCCTGATTCTTCATATCATGATGGACAAATTGTTCCAGCAAGGTATGGTTATTCGTATTCAGATCCTAATGCTTATAGAGACCAAGCTCAAGTAGCGTTTCAGTATGTCGCAAGATACGGAAGCAATACTAACGTTGATACTGCATTGCTTAGTGTTTTTGATCAACCACGTTGGACAAGCGATAGCCCAAATGTGTTAAAAGTAGGGCTTAATGTTATCAAATACATTGAATGTGGTAATGAAAGAGATAAATGGTGGAAAGGACGTAAAGGTTATCAAACAGCCCGTGAATATGCAGCTAACTTATCAGCATTTTATGATGGACATAAAAATACTATGGGAGCTGGTATCGGTGTTAAAAATGCAGACCCCAACATCAAAGTAGTAATGGCAGGTTTAGCTTCTGCTGACCCAGACTATGTAAGAGGAATGATTGACTGGTGCAAAGAGTTCAGAGGTTATAAGCCAGATGGGAAAGTCAATTTATGTTGGGATGTAATTAATTATCACTTATATTCAGACAATGCTAACTCGTCTCAAAGTGGTTCTTCGACAAGAGCTGCTGCTCCAGAAGTTTCTTCGGCATTAAATACTGCAAAGAAGTTTGTTCAACTCGCACATGATGAAGCCTACGATATGCCAGTGTGGATTACAGAATTAGGCTTTGATTTGAATCAAAGCAGTCCACTAAAAGCTATTCCAATTGGTAATAAATCTGCTCTTATTACTCAAGCAGATTGGGGACTTCGTTCGGCATTGATGTATAATCGCTTAGGGTTAGAAAGAAGCTTCTTCTATATGTTGTATGATTCAGACCTTAGTAATGCCACTCAGTTTGCATCTTCAGGCTTAATAGACTCACTAAGACAGCGTCGCCCGATTGCTGATTATTTGTACCAAACAAAAAATCTAGTAGGGGATTACGTTTACAAAGAAACCATTTCACAAGATCCTTTGGTGGATAGATATGAGCTAAACGGGAAATCTGCTTATGCTTTAATGATTCCAGATGAGATAGGAAGAACAGGGAATTACACTTTATCATTGAATAATGTCAACGATATTAAAATTTATTCTCCAAAAGCAGGAAGTGAAAAAATGGATAGTCTAAGTGTTACAGATAACACTCATAATTTTCATATAGCAGTGACAGAAACTCCTATTTTCGTTATTCCAGGGCAATCAGTAGATAATAACAACCAAAATTATCAAGCGAACTCGTCTTTCAATACTTCTAGTTTAAGTGCAGGTAATAACTATGTATCTTCTTCATCAAAAGATTATAATAGTACTATCTTACTTAATAAAGTTACTACAGAAAGAAATATGGTATCTATCGTTTATCCTAATCCAGCTTCGGATATATTGTATATTGCAACCAGTATTTTGAGTAAAGTTAACCATGTGAAATTGCAAAATATGAGTGGTATCACTGTAATAGAATCTAATGCTATTTCAGCAGAAGGTATCAGTATTAAAGACCTTCCTTCAGGTAATTATTTGCTTTCAGTGGACTTGAATGATGGTAAAATAGAATACCATAAAGTAACCATTGTAAGATAGCTTTTTTAAAAAGTTAATTTAAGCGGTAACCAATATCAAAAACTAAGTATAGTCACCCAGTGTTAATTTTGAGTTTTCAAATGACAAATTATTTGCTGTGTTGTTTACTCTCTGGTGAAAGCTAATGAGGTTTCAATGATAATGAAAGGAACAGACTTGCTTTCCGAATGTGAACAGAAGTAATAATAAAGCCTGCTACCATTGTTATTAGTAGCAGGCTTTATCATTATATACTCTTAAGGGACTCAGGTAGCATTAATAAAAATGGTACGCATCTTTCCCAGTGAAGCGCATAATAGTTGAATCCTAATGCAATAGCTTTATAGTATTCAGGACGGTTGTCGAAGTAATACTTCTCAGAGTTGATAGACCATGCGGACATACCTAGTTTTGAAACTAAAAACCACTTTTCTAATAACCTTGCAGACCTACCGTTACCGTCCATAAAAGGGTGAATTAATGCCACCCAAAGGTGAATCATAGAGGCATAATAGAAAATTTCTTTATGAGTTAGGTTTTTCTTTAGAAGCTCTGTGATGTCTGAAAATAACTTGGTCATTTCCTGATTAACAAATTGGGGCTCTACAGCCCAATATACAGGTCTTAAGGTTGCTGAATCTCTAATGCCAACTTGCTCTTTCCTGATTTTACCCCTCATATTTGCTGTAAGTAACGTCTTTGAAAGAATCTCATGAGCTTTCAAAAAGTTAGCCTTATTGAGTATGTTCTCAGAGCAGAATTTATAGGCTTTTACTAAATTCTCAATTTCTTGAACTTCCTTTTTATTCGGAGAAACTTTACTATCTCTATTTCTAAAGAAACTATTAGCATCAAGGGTATTTCCTTCTATTTTCGAAGAATAGAGAGAGGATGCAATAATATAATGTTCAAAGTCTCCAGTTGTCAAATTAGCCTTTGAATTTAGCTTATCAGAAATACTCAACCAGTCCAAGTTAGACTGAGAAGAATATGCCTCTAAGTACTCAGATGATATTATTTTTAGGTTTTTCCCCATGTTACAAATATGCTTATTGTTGCATTTAAAGAGAAAAGTTATTGATTTGATGACTTGGAAGATAATCGAATCACTAGTTTCCGCTTTCTTAGTGCCAACTAATAAAAAGATAATAAAAAATCGCTGCTAGAGAAATAACAAAAGCATATTCAAGAAGTGCTTTTCGTTATCAATGGGTATTATAATATCCTTGTTTTACGAGAAAAGAAATTTGGGCTATACTTAATTATGAAAGCAGAGCTACATTTAATAGCCACATGAATAGGGGAGGACTCCGTACAAAGCTCTCATCATTTTTTACGAAAGGAATACTTTTATAGTAATATTGGAGAGTGTGTTTAGTGCGAAGCTAGGGTTGTAAGCTTCCCCACATTTGTAAAATGTAAAATAATTCGGATAATGCAATATTCTAAACGAATCATTTTAACTTTATCAAAACAAACAAATTATCCCTTTTATTATCATCAAATGAATTCATCTATTTTAATCAAAAAGTTTGCATACCTAGGCATTCTATATATTTGTATCTATTGTCATTTCATTAGTCATGCTCAAGATCCAGTAGGAGCAAAAAGATTCACCAGTCAAATGTTACATGATTTGCCTGTAGGTAGCGTTGCTTTTAGTCCTGATGGGAAGTTAGCACTAAGTAGTTGCTATATAAATATTTTTAAACTTTGGGATGTACAAGCAGGCAAAGAGCTAAAGGTTTTCTGGGAGCAGGATTCAAGTTTTCGTACAATTTGCTTTAGCCCGAACGGCAAGCAGATAATAACAGCAGGGTGGAATTTAAACCTTCATACCTTCGATGTAACAATATGGGATGTAAAAACAGGTACAAAATTAAAAATCTTAAAGGGGCATCATGCTGAGGTGAATTCCATTGCTTTTAGTCCAGATGGTAAGCAGATCCTAAGTGGAAGTGATGATAAAACCCTTAAAATTTGGGACGCACAAACAGGTATAGTATTAAGAACCTTGAAGGGGCATAGTGGCTTGGTCAAATGTGTAAGTTTTAGCCCTCTTGGCAAACATGTAATAAGTGGGAGTGGTGATAATACACTAAAAATCTGGGATATAAAAACAGGTAAAGAGTTAAAAACTATTTCAGGACATAGTAAAGGGGTGAATTCCATTGCTTTTAGTCCAGATGGTAAGCAGATACTAAGTGGGAGTGATGATAATACCCTTAAACTTTGGGATGTACAAACGGGTAAAGAGATAAGAGCCTTTATAGGGCATATTAATGCTGTCAATTCTATTGCTTTTAGTCCAGATGGTAAACAGATAATAAGTTGTAGTGATAATATACTTAAACTCTGGGATGTACAAACGGGTAAAGAGATAAGAGCCTTTACAGGGCATATTAATACTGTCAATTCCATTGCTTTTAGCCCTGATGGTAAGCAGGTAATTAGTGGTAGTAATGATAAAACCCTTAAACTCTGGGATGTGCAAACAGGTCAAGAGGCAAGAGTTTTGACAGGACATCGTTCTACTAGCTACTCTATGAACTTTAGCCCCGACGGAAAATATGTAATGAGTGCAGGGAATGACTATTTATCTAAACTCTGGGATGCCCAAACAGGTAAAGAGTTATGGTCATTACCTCTAAACGGCTATTTTTCTACCCCCATCGCTTTTAGTCCTGATGGAAAGCAGATTTTGGGTGGAAGTATTGGTGATAATGCCCTTAAAATCTGGGACGTACAAACAGGCAAAGAGCTAAGAACATTAAGGAAAAGAAGTCGTTTTTTTGCAAAAGATGTTCTCTGCCTTGCTTTTAGTCCTGATGGTAGCAAAATATTAAGTAGTGGTAATTTTGGGTACACGCTTACACTATTGGATGCAGAGACAGGCAAAGAACTAAGCACCTTCAGGGGACATAATAATACTGTTAATAGCGTGGCTTTTAGCCTTGATGGAAAGCACTTGGTAAGTGGAGATAGTGATCATATCATTAAACTTTGGGATATTCAAACAGGTAAAGAGGTAAGAACCTTCAGCGGACATATTTATGCTGTTTCCTCCGTTGCTTTAAGTCCTGACGGGAAATACATGATGAGTGGTAGTTATTCATCTCATAAACTCTGGGATATTCAAACAGGCAAAGAAGTATGGACTTTCACAAAGCCAAATTGTTATGTCTATACCTTGAATTTTAGCCCTGATAGTAAGCAAGTTTTAATGGGCGGAATAGATAATACCCTTATACTATTGGATACAAAAACAGGTAAGGAATTAAAAAGATGGCATTTAAATATGAATATACTATTTGTTTCCTTTTCCCCAGATGGTCATTTTGCTAAAGTTGGTACCAATACCTATTGGATAGACCTGCCTCTTTCGGAAGGTAATATAACCCCTAAAGTAAATGTTACAAATAATTAGAGACAAGTTTTGTTTTTATCTCTATACACTAAAAGGTACTTGAAAATTTTGTTTTATTGGGCTGATTAAATAACTACTTTATAGTACAGGTAATTTCAACATCACCAAATTTCTGATAGGACTCCCCAGCTTGCCGTAGTATTTTACTATGTCGTAGTGTTCCCTATCCAAAGTTATTTATAAGCTGGCTGTGGAGCAAAATTAGCTTCGACTGATCGTTGGATAAGCGAAGCGTTCCTACGACCTAAAAGTAAAAAAGAGCGTCACGCTCGACTTGGTATATCAACTGGAATTTAGTAGTATCAGGAAAAATGTAAAGGCAATAAGTAAAATACAACCAAATAGAAAAATGAATGGAGATAGTATTGCCCTAAGCAATAACTTTCATGTACGTACATCCAGCCATTAAAGACTATTTTAAAAGGTCTACTAACGAACTAAATTTAGAACCATTTAATGTAGGTCTAAATTTTTCACTTCAACAATTGAACAAACTGCCAAATTCAATAGATAATTTTTGTGGAACGACCAAACTCGTGAACCAAGTAATACTCCCTAGAAACATCGAGCGTAGATGCGAGGTAATATTCAACGATGACGGAGCTTTATCAATTTCAATTCTTCCTTTGTAAAAACATCAAGCTTGAATATTCTAATGTGGTGAAGTTAATAATTGAACTCTCCTCTCATGACACAAATATCTAACCTCAATCGTATGGTTTTCTACTAATCTTCAAGAGCCTTCTAATCGTTTTGAAAAATTATTTTTTATAAATCCAAAATTGAATTCATTACGTAAATATTAGCGACAAACAGAAGCTAGATATTTTGTTTTGCTACAAATAATTGGTTGATGCATCGTATATGTAATATAAGTCCAAAATCTTAGGTACTTGAAATTATTAAATTGGATTCCTAGGGTAATTGTTACAGTATCGAAGGTGGCTTATGTTTATTATATGTACAAAATAGGATATCCTCAAAAAAACTGCGTTATCAGGTTGCTTTATTTTACTAAGAATAATTATAAAAAGGAAAAATTGTATCTTGTTGATATAATGATGATGTTAGCTGAAAAATATTTTTATCAGTCTTTAATGTCAAAGTAGTAAATTTTAGTTTTTAACGAAAATATTCATTCCAGTACTCTCCAAGTTTAGTTTCTAAATTTCACCTAAGTCCGATTTCCTTCCCACTACTTAATCAAAATTTATTTTTAAGTATTTCTTTATTTTTTTTTGAGTCGTTTAGTAGAAAATACTTTTTTGGTATCCTTTTTGCTTAAATAAGATTAAGCAATTCGCCTTAGTATTAATCTATAATATTTTTATAAAAGTTTTATTTGTTTGGTACGTGCATGGGTAAATGTTTCGCCATAGGTAGTCCCCGCTTTACATAACAAAGATTCTTCTGGCAGATTTTTCGACCTATTCGATTGTGATTATCCAAAATTTTATCTCTGAGCTTCATCATATTTAGTGGTGTCATCCATGTCTTGCGTATCATGGTGACCTTTGGCTATATTGAACGTACTAATTTAATTACGCCAGCTAATAATGATTAAGGTCAGCCATCTTAGTAGTTAATTTGAAAATTTAATATTATCCGCCATGATAAAAACATTACTTCTGCCATTCAAGCATCTTCTCAAGAATAAGTATTTCTTGACGCTATATATATTTAGCTACGCTACTCAATTCCATCTTCTTCTCAAAGATTGAACAGCCTTTATTTCTGTATTCTAGTTGTCAGCACCTCGTATGGTGTGGACTAAAATATTGTTTCCTTTTGTCAAAGGAACAATCATATTGAACCCTTTTATTCAATTTAACCCCTAAGTAATTAGATGAATTCAACAATTACATTTTCCCACGCCATGCGGAAATTGTTTGGAGCATCGAATGTATTCACTGAATACCTTAGCTATTTGGGAAATATCCTTACCAATAGGATATGGATCTTATTAGGCTTTCAGTTTGCATTGGTATTCCTTGTTTCGCCTGTTCTAGGACAAAACTGTACAGATTTGTTCCTACTCAACAGCTACGACGGAAAGGTTTATTCTATTTCAGCTCTTGATGGGTCTAAGACACTAGTCACGACCATGACGGCAGGAAAGAGTAACTTGGCCGTTGGTCCTGATGCTTCGAGTCTTAGTTCTACAGTATTTGTTTCCTCAGAAACACCTATTAGTTCTACGGTTTACAAGAACAATGCTAGTACAGGAATAACACTCCCGCTTGCTTTGGGAGGGTTAACAACCAATCCTCTTACTACGGGGGCAAATGCTGGCTACGTTTATGGAATGACATCAGATAGACATTTGGTAAAAGTGTATCCTTCTCCTTCGGCTGATTTGGGGGTAGTTACAGGAGATGCCACTTGGACTGGAGGTACTATTTCAAATGATGCGTTTTTTGATAATGCTGGTAAAATGTATGTGCCAGTCAAAAATGGTACTGCTAGTTATTTATATTCGATCAATTTGTCTACCAAGGTTGCTTCTCAGGTAATTCAGTTAAGTGGTAGTATTCCTGCCAACTTTCAGGGTATTGCTTTTTACAACGGGATGATTTATGCTACAGAAATTGTAACAAGTGCTGTTTTATTGACAACTTATGTTAATGCGAGAATCTATGAGATTAATCCTAATACAGGTCAAGGTACAGTAAAGACAAATGTTCAGCTCGCTTCGTTTTTGGGGTCTGCTCCAAATATTAATTTAGACTTAGCGTCTTGTCAATCCTATACTCCTATTACGGCTCCAAGCTGTAATGAACTTTTTGGGGTAGTGGCAACCACTCATTCAATCTATAGAATTGATTTGTCGACATTGGCTACTACATTGGTGGCACAAGGTAATCAGACAAACCAAGGTAATATGGCTTTTGGCCCTATTCCAGGCAATTTGAATCAAAATAGATTTGTAACGTCTGTTAACAACGCCAGTGGTACTATTTATACTGCTTCTGCGCAGTCCACAACGGCAACGTTGAACTCTACAGGTAACGTAATTGCTTCTCCAATTGGTTTGGGTACAGATCCTGCGTCTGGGATTGTGTATGGTATAGCATTGAAGGCTTTAACTAAATGGACAGGTACAGGCGATGGTACTCCAGTAGGTACTATTACAGGAGATGCAACATGGACTAATGGTACCACTCTTAATGATATTGCAGTGGATGCCAGCGGTAACCTTTATTGTATTTTGATGGAAAGTAGTGCTGCTCACTTGTATCGTATCAACCCAACAGCTTTGACTGCTACAAAAGTAGTTACAGCAACAGGTGCATTTCCAACTATGGGTAATGGTGCGGTAGGTAACGGTTTGGCGTATCTTGGGGATTCCTTTTATTATTCTCGTATCAATGGGAGTAATACTGACTTATGGAAAATTAACGCTTCAACGGGTGTATCAACTTATGTTGGTTTAGTTAGTGGTGTAAACCTAGGTGACTTAGGCTCTTGTGCTACAGTAACCAATGTGCCTGCTACTTTCTCATTTAACTGTTCGTCTCCATCAGCAGGATTAGTAGGTACGCCTTTATATTCTAATGGAACAACAGGGCAAACTTCTACTTTACGTGTTCCTATCAATAATGCAGTTAACGGACAAACTTCATTGACTGTAACGATCGCTGGTGCGGGTATTGTTGCAACGCCATCGCCTTTCACGACAACGATAGCACAAGGGGCAACGTTTGTTGATATTCCTATTACGTATGATGGTAGTGGTACTGCAGGTACAAGAACCTTGACAATTACTTCTCCTAATGCATCAGGTACATGTTCTATTTCTATTCCTGTATCTTCTGATGATGCTGATGGTGATGGCGTAACAGATGGTCAGGAGGGTATTGATGGTACAGATCCAATGGATGCTTGTTCATTTGTGTTGGCTAGCCAAACAAGAACTCCTTCTTCAAGTTGGAATACTTCTGACTGTGATGGTGATGGAATAAGCAACTCGACAGAAAAAACAAACGGAACAAATCCTTTAGATCCATGTGACCCTGCTTTGGCAGTTCCAGTACTAAGCTCTACAAGTTTATTAAATGTTTGTCCAGCAACAACGGTGAATTTGAATAGTGCGGTAACAAGTACTGCTCCGTCAGGTACTACATTAGTATGGTTTACGAATAATGCTCATACAGGTACAGCTTACACAACGCCGACTGCTGCTACTAATGGCACTTATTATGCTTTCTATTATAATGCTACTACAGGTTGTTATAGTGTTGCATCAAATTCAGTAGACGTATTTATTTCGTCTTGTTCTGGAACAGGTGCTACGGGAGGTCCTTGTAATACAAAATCTCCTTGGACCAACTCGCTTTACACAAATTTATCGGCGACTAGAGCAACTGGAGGTATTTGTTTACCAATTATTTCAGGTAATAACTCCAACCTAGTAGATACTGACTTGACAAACAACGTAAGCTTTAGCTTAACAGGCTTGGGATGTAATATCACTATTGCTGTAAAAGATAATGACGCCGCTGATACGTATCCAGCAGGTTATTATGCAGGTTTCAAAATCGGCTCAGCCAATTTGATTAGTGGTAGTATTGCATCAGGTGTAAGAATCGAAACTTATAATAATGGAGCTTTTGTAGAAGGCAAAGACGTTGTAACTAGCTTAATTGGTATCGAATCTAGTTTGCTAGACGGTTCAGGCTTAGCAACGGTAGGTTTTGTAACAACGGCCGCATTTGACGAGGTTCGTATTAAATATACAACATTGGTTGGAGCTTTATTCTCAGGACAGGTTTATTATCCAGTAATTGAAAAATTCTGTGCTCCAACAGCATTGGCTTGTAATACGCAGACTATCCTTTCTAATACAACTTATCCTGTTGTTATTAATGATGCTAATACAGGTATTTCTGGATTAGCATGTGTAGGATGTTCGATTAATAACTCTGAAAACTTAATTACTTCAAGTACTTCAGATTTTGCTACTATCACAATGGCAGCAGCACTTGGTAGTACCTCTTCTATTTCGGTAAAAGATGTACTGACGACCTATACTGCTGGATCATTTGCGGGCTTCAATATTTCAAATACGAGCTTGATTAATGCCAACTTACTTTCGGGTATTACTATTAAAACTTACAAGGCGGGAGTTTTACAAGAAACCACAACTACTAATACTTTACTTTCTGTAAACTCTACTTTATTGACAGGTTCAGGAAATCAATTAGTCGGTTTTGTAACTACAAAGGACTTTGATGAGGTACAATTCCAGATTACTAACTTATTGGGAATTATTAGTACTACCAATGTTTATAATCTTGTGGTGCAAAAGTTATGTGCAGGACCTGCTTTAGCTTGTGGTGATACCTACATTGTATCACCTACTTATCCAGCAGTACTTAATGGTAGCTTGACAGGTATCAGTGGTGCCGCATGTGTGGCTTGTGCAGTCAATAATACAGCAAACGTATTAGATGCTAGTACTTCAAACTATGCTGATATTATTTTGACAGCTGGTATACTTAGTAGTGGGTCTATTTCAGTAAAAGATGCAGTTTCAACTTATCCTGCTGGAACTTTTGCTGGTTACGATGTTGAAAACAGTTCTTTATTAGGAGCTAGCTTATTTAATAATGCTTCTATCACAACCTATTTGAATGGCGTTGCTCAAGAAAGTAATGCAGGAGGTTTGATTTCACTTACATTGTTGAGTTCTACTCGTCAGGTGATAGGATTCAAAACTACCAAACCATTTAATGAAGTTCGTATCTCAATCTCCAACCTAGTAGGTGTAAACGTAGGTACTACCCGTGTTTATGGGGTCGTTTTACGTACTGCCACAACAGCAGGTTTTACTGCTCCAATTCTCACAGGAGGAGGCTCCACAACAGCAATTTCTAATATTTGTCCAGCAACCACGGCTAACTTGAATAGTGCAGTCACGAGCACTACTCCTGTAGGCTCTACCTTGGTTTGGTTTACTAATAACACTCATACAGGTACAGCGTTTAGCACACCAGGAGCTGCGGGAGCAGGCACTTATTATGCTTTCTATTATGATGCAACTGCTGGTTGTTATAGTCCTGCATCTGGGGCGGTTACAGTAACAGTTAATCTTTGTGATAGCGATGGTGATGGTGATTTTGATAATACTGACTTAGCACCAAACGACCCATGTGTTTGGAGTGCAAACCAAGTTTTGGCGAATACAACTACAGATTGGCGTAACGCTGACTGTGATGGTGATGGTGTTAAAAACTATGATGAAGCTGTAGGTTTAGATGGAAACGCTGCAACAACAGCCGATAACACAGACCCTAAGAGTGCTTGTAGTTTGAATTTGAGTCAAGTGACACTAGTAGCAACAAGCACAGGCGATTGCGATAGAGATGGTGTAACCAACAAAGACGAAATCAATGGTTTGGATAGAAACCCTGCTACTACAGCCGACAACACTGATCCACTAGATTTTTGTAGCTATAATGTAGCTGATCAAGTATATGCAAATACAAGTACAGAATGGAGAAATGCAGATTGTGACAAGGATGGTAACCCTAACAGTACCGATTCAAATCCACAAACTCCAACTGCCAAAGCTGATATGTTGATAGCTCCATTTGGTGTATCAAGTGCTGTAAATATACTTTCAAATGATGATTTCTTAGTAGGAAGCAATACTTCTCTTACTAGAATTGGAGGTTCTGCTGTGGGTACATTTACATTAAACAATATTACAGGTGCGCTGACCTATACGCCAGCACCGACTGAGCCTGGTTCGAATGTAACGATTATTTACCAAGTGTGTAATACAACGGTAACACCTAATGTGTGTGCTTCTGCCACAGTTACGATTAGCGTACCTACAGCGGGTGACTTGGATGGTGATGGTGATCCTGACAATACTGACCCAGATGCGGTCAATGGTTGTGTTTGGGGACCGAATCAAGTATTGGCCAATACAACATTAGCTTGGAGAAACACGGACTGCGACGGAGATGGTGTAACTAACTATAAGGAAGTTACGGGTACTGATAATAACCCTTCTACAACAGCCGATAACACAAATCCATTAGATGGATGTAGCTATAATGCAGTAGATCAGGTATTGGGTAGTACAAGTCCAGAATGGAAACAATTGGATTGTGATAAAGATGGGAATCCTAATGGTACCGATTCAAATCCACAAACTCCAACAGCAGTAAATGATGCCTACTCAGCTAGATATGGTAGTGCTACAGGGTTCAACATTTTAGCAAATGATGACTTCTTACCTAGTGTTGCAGTAAGTCTTACCAAAACAGGAGGTACAGCAAATGGGTCGGTAAGTTTTAACCCATTGATAGGAGTACTTACTTATACACCATTGCTTTCAGAGCGAGGTACAACAGTAACAGTTATCTATCAAGTATGTAACACTACGGTTACACCAAATGTATGTGCAAGTGCTACTGTGACTATTACGGTACCAGTCGATACAGATGCAGATGGTGTACCAGATGCAGATGATTTGGACGATGACAACGATGGTATTTTGGATACAGTTGAAAACGCTCAACTAAGTGCAGATACCGATGGGGATGGTATTCTAAACCGTTTGGATTTAGATAGTGATAATGATGGTATCAACGATGTAGACGAAGCTAATGGTATAGATGATAATGGAGATGGTATGGCCGACGGCTTAGTATCCCCAACAGGAATTCCTTCTACTGCTGGCTTGGGTCTTACACCACCTGATACAGACAACGACAGTAAGCCTAATCCTTATGATTTAGATAGCAATAATGATGGTGTGAGTGATTTAGAAGAAGGAGGTTTGAATCCTAATTTGGATGCGAATGGTGATGGTATAGTAGATTGTACTACGAACTGTGATCCAGATGGAGACGGTATTTTGACTCCAGTAGATGGATTACCAAATGTTTGGAAAGATGCTCTTTTACCAGACCTAACACCAACTACAGAGATTAACAGTTTGGAATTCTTAGCAGCAGGTGCTTCTAAAGACTTTGTGGTAAATGTATTCGAAATCAATAATGTACCAAATGTAAGTGGAAGTACGATTGGCTTTAGAGTAGCAAAAACTTCTGCCTTCACGATTACTTACTCAAGCACATCTGGTACCTCAAATGTATTTGGTGGCACAGCTAATAGTAATAGTGATTGGACTTTTACAGAGAATACCAACTTTATTACGGTGACGGCGAAGCCTGGGGTAACAATTCCACAGAATGGTAAGAAAACAATTGGTTTTACAGCTACACGTAAGGCAGGAGTTCCAAGTAATACAAGTCAAAATATTACAGTAACTATTATCTACGGTTCAGCTGGTGAAGAAAAAGTAAATAACAATACTGTTGAAACTAAAATCACAGCTAACTAACACTAAACTAAACTAGAAATCATGAGACATATTAAACAACTAATGCTCATTACAGCTCTTATAACTATAGGATTGTATAAAGTGAATGCGCAGGATGTTAGTATAAATATCCTTAACCAGCCTGCTGCAGTTTCGAAAGGTTCAATGTTGGGGCGTGTTACCGTAGATATTTGTAATAACGATGGAGGTAGTCGCAGTGCAGCTATCGGAAAATTACAACCAGTAATTAGCTTCCCTAATTTGATTACAGGAAGTTCTGTAGTTACAGTAACTACTACAGGATGGTCAGTAATTTCTAACGATGGTCAAACGATTCGTTTACAAAATTCGACTGCTATTGCCCCAGGAGAATGTAGCCAAATAGTACTAGGATATACAGGTGTTTCTGTTGGAGGACCACTTCCTGTACTTGGTACTTTACAATTTAATGGATTACCAACTTTTGGTAACTTACCTGGAAACGATATCAGTACCACCTCTATCACTGTGTTTTTGGATACAGACGGCGACACTATTGCCGATACAATTGACTTAGACGATGACAATGATGGTATTCTAGACGTATTTGAAGATGCTCAATTTTCGGCAGATTTAGATGGTGATGGTGTGCCTAATAGCCTCGATTTAGATAGTGATAATGATGGTATCAACGATGTAATCGAAGCAGGAGGGGTAGATGCAGACAATGATGGTATTGCTGATGGAACTGTTGGACTTACAGGTATTCCTACAAGTGCTAATCAAATAACAGGAACAGTCCCTCCAGATAGTGATTTAGATACTCGTACCAATCCTTATGATTTGGATAGTGACAATGATGGTATTAATGATATTATCGAAAGTGGTAATCCAGCCCTAATAGATGCCAACGGTGATGGTATTGTAGATGGAACTGACCCTGATGGTGATGGTATTGTAGGTGCTGCTGATGGTAGTAGCTCTAGAGGAGATAGCAGTGACCCAACTCCAATTAATACAGATGGAACTGGACTTCCTGATTATTTAGATACTGATAGCGATGAGGACGGATTAAGTGATTTATTAGAAAGTGGTATTGCCAGCGCTGCAACTCTTGATTTGAATAGAGATGGAAGAGTTGATCTTATCACAGACCTTGATGGTGATGGTATTGTGACACCAGTTGATGGAAGTGCATCTTATGGAGATGCCAATAATCCTACTCTGCCAGATAGCAATACAAATGGTATTCCTGATTACCGTGAGGCTAATCCTGATATTGATGGCGATGGTGTTACTAATGCTCAAGAAATCTCAGATGGTACAGATTATGCAAATGGTTGTGATTATAATCCTTCAAATCAAGTCTTAGCAAATACCAGTACAACTTGGCGTAATTCTGACTGTGATGGTGACGGTGTAACTAACTACAAAGAAGCTACTGGTACTGATAATAACGCTACTACTACAGGGGATAATACTAATCCATTGGATGGTTGTAGCTATAACGCTGTAGATCAAGTATTGGGTAGTACAAGTCCAGAATGGAAATTACAAGATTGTGATAAAGATGGTAATCTAAACGGAACGGATCTTCATCCTCAAGTAGCAACTGCTTTGGACGATTCGTTAGTTGCCATATATGGTTCATTAGGTACTGTAAATGTTTTGTTAAACGATGATTTCCTCGTAGGTGTGACAACCACTGTTACAAGAACAGGAGGAACAGCCGCAGGAACAGCCGTTTTTGCACCAGCTACAGGTATTTTGAGTTATACTCCAACGTTTGCAGAACGAGGTACAACCGTTACTGTAACTTACCAAGTATGTAACATTGCAACAGTGCCAAATGTATGTGCTAATGCTATTGTAAATATCACGGTTCCAGTAGATACTGATGCGGATGGTGTACCAGATACCGATGATTTGGACGATGATAATGATGGTATTTTGGATACAGTTGAAAGTGCACAACTAAGTGCTGATACCGATGGTGATGGTATTCCAAACCGTTTGGATTTAGATAGTGATAACGATGGTATCAATGATGTAGATGAAGCCAACGGTATAGACTTAGATGGCGATGGTATGGCTGATGGTATAATTTCAGTGCTAGGTATCCCAACTACTGCAGGTACTGGATTATTATTAACTCTCTTAGATGTAGATGGTGATAGTAAACCTAATCCTTATGATTTAGATAGTGATAATGATGGTTTTTATGACCTAATCGAAGGAGGCTTGAACCCAAGCTTAGATATAGATAACAATGGTATCGTAGACTGCTCAACTAATTGTGATCCAGATGGAGATGGTATTTTGACTCCAGTAGATGGATTGCCAAATGTATGGAAAGATGCCTTATTGCCAGACTTAACACCAACTACTGAAATCAATAGCTTGGAATTCTCAACAGCAGGTACTTCTAGAGACTTTGTGGTAAATGTGTTCGAAATTAATAATAAGCCAAACGTGAGCGGAAGTACAATTGTGCTTAGAGTGGCAAAAATTTCAGGCTTTACCATTACGTATTCATCTACTTCAGGTAATTCAGATGTCTTTGTTGGAGGTACTGCCAATAGTAATAGCGATTGGACCTTTACTGAGAACGCTAACTTTATTACAGTGACAGCTAAACCTGGTGTAGTAATTCCACAAAATGGTAAGAAAACTATTGGTTTTACAGCTACACGTAAAACAGATGTACCTAGTAATACAAGCCAAAATATTACAGTAACTATTATCTACGGTTCAGCTGGTGAAGAAAAAGTAAATAATAATACTGTTGAAACCAAAATCACAGCTAACTAATTAAAAGCAAGCATTATGAACATTTTGCGAAAAATAGTAATTCTTCTGGTCTGCTTGACACTAGTTAGTGTAGAGATACAGGCTCAAGATGTAAGCATTAATATTATAAGCCAACCATCCACACTGACTCAAGGTTCAACCTTGGGTCGTGTGACAGTGGATATTTGTAATAATGATGGCGGTAGTCGTAGTGCTGCCGTAGGAAAACTCCGTCCCTTAATTAGTTTTCCAAGTACGCTAATAGGAACCTCTGTAGTAGCTATTAATACCAATGGTTGGACAGTTCTATCAAATGATGGTCAAACAATTCGTTTAGAAAATACTGTTGCTATTATACCTGGAGAATGTAGCCAAATTATATTAGGTTATACAGGGGTAAATATAGGTGGACCGCTAACTGTAACAGGAACCCTAGGATTTAATGGAGCCCAAACCATAAATAACTTGCCAGGTAATGACAACAGTACGACTTCGATTACTGTAATTACTGGAGATACAGATGGTGACGGTGATCCTGATGTAACTGATACTCAACCAACGAATCCATGTGTGTGGAGTTCGGCACAGGTACTAGCTAACACAAGTACTACATGGCGTAATGCAGATTGCGATGGCGATGGTGTCACTAACTACAAAGAAGCTACAGGAACTGATAACGATCCATTGACGACAGCAGACAACACAAATCCCAACGATCCATGTAGTTATAACAAAGCCGACCAAGTAATTGGCAATGTAAACTCTGATTGGTTGACATTGGATTGTGATAAAGATGGTAATCCAAATAGTACTGATTTAAACCCACAAGTAGCAACAGCGAATAACGACGTATTGAATGCTCCATTTGGTGTTACCAGTGCAGTAAGTGTTTTATCAAATGATGATTTCTTACCAGTACTAAGCACAGTGATAACTAGAACAGGAGGGGATGCGAGTGGAGTAGTAACATTTGCACCAACAACTGGAATAATGAGCTACACCCCAGCTTCGAGTGAGCCGGGCAATAGTGTAACAGTG
>NZ_JASHIC010000044.1 GCF_030056705.1 Flectobacillus longus | reverse complement strand
AAAAAGAAATACCATTAATAAAATGGAAGAAAAAAACCTCGAAAGTAAGTCCTTCCGAGGCTAATATTAATCAAATTTTATAATCTAATCCTTGTCAACTTTTTTCAGGACTAGACAATATAAACTTGATTATTAAGCTAATTCGGCAATTACTGTTTCTCCTCCTACAGGACGATCATCTAGATTTACTAATATTTTTGCATCTAATGGTAAAAAGATGTCAACACGTGACCCAAATTTAATAAAGCCAAATTCTGAGCCTTGTTCTACTTGCTTTCCTTCTTCTACATACCAGCAAATACGTCTTGCCAAAGCTCCTGCAATCTGACGAAACATTACTTCTGTACCGTTTTCATGACGAACAACAATAGTTGTACGTTCGTTTTCGGTACTCGCTTTTGGATGCCAAGCTACCAAAAATTTTCCAGGATGGTACTTAAAGAAAGAAACAATTCCTGAAAGTGGGTTAAAGTTGATATGTACGTTTACAGGAGACATAAAAATCGAAATCTGACGACGACGACCTTTAAAATATTCTGGTTCTTCTACTTCTTCAATTACCACAACTTTCCCATCTGCTGGTGCGATAATCTTCTTAGGGTTTTTAACGGTCACTCTTTTAGGAACTCTAAAAAACTGCAAGATAATGATTGAGAATAAGATACTGAAAATTACAGTAATCTTACGGATTAAATCATTGTCTGGAAAGAAATGAAAAACAGCTGAATTTAAGGCAACTAAAAAAACAACTGTTACCAAAATGGTACCTGTACCTTCTTTATGAATTGTCATACTTTGCTTTAGGGAAATATGGTTTCTACAAAGGTAAGAATTTTTTTGATTGGTAAAGACCTGTCTTATTAGGAATCAGTGATATTTGTTGTGAGGCGAATGAAGATGAACTTGCTAAATAATATGCACAACCTGTTATTTTCTAAGTTCAAAAAGCAATAAAAGATTACCTATTTTATACTTAAACTTTTTACTAAATAACAAGTTATGCACATTGGAATGATTTAACTACTTAGGGCGAATTGGTAAAGGCTCTGTAACCTTAAGATGTCTAAAAACAATGACATCTATTTTGTGTGGACTATAAATTACTTAATTAGTCACAACATAAACATATTGACTATTAGTCAAATGTTGCAATTTTCAAGAAATCAGCTTGGGAATACAACCCCTGCCTGCGTTTAATAATCAAACTACTTTAAGCACACTAATAACCCTAATGAGAGTTGATTAGATGATTTATAGTAGGAGAATATTCAATATATTTCGACGGCGGTTGTCTTGTAAAGATGGGCGGTAATTAAATAAGACAAATATTATAAATGAGCTCCTAAATAGATTTATGTACTTGTATGAATCTATAGCAAAACTAATCTTTTTTGATTATTAGAAGAAGTTAAGATATGAAAGTTTTACAATCGATGAAAAACCTATCTAAACGCCCATTTTTGCTATTAAAGACTCAACCGTTAATCCTGGCCCAAAAGCACAACTTAAAACTTTACAACCATTATTTTCATCACTTACTAGCTCTAAAACCTTTTTCAACACAAAGATTATTGTCGTAGATGACATATTACCATAATCTCTTAATACCTCGTAAGCATATTGATTATCTGTTGTGCTTATCCCCAACGCTAATTCTACTGACTCTAAAATTGCTCTACCTCCGGGATGAATGGCATAGTATTTTATCTCATCGCGGCGGGTACCGTTGGATTGAAGAAGGTTCTCAACTAATAGATTGATGCCTTTTTTGATTAGCTGTGGAACATAAGATGTCAATGTCATTTCAAACCCAAAATCGGCAATATGCCACGCCATGTCTGATCGCCCTTCGGTAAATAAGTCACAAAAGAAAGATTCTAATTTTAGCACCTTTGAATGAGAAGCATGGGATTCGATGATGACAGCAGCAGCTCCATCCGAAAACAAGGCGTTTGAAAGTAGAAAATCAAGGTCTTTCTTTTTTTGAAAATGCAAGGTACAAAGCTCTACACTAACAAGCAGAACCTTTGCGGTAGGATGTGCCAAGCAAATATCATTTGCTACTTTTAATCCGTTAAAAGCACCATAACAACCCATAAAGTTGATGGCTGTGCGCCGAATATTACCTGATAAATTCAAGGCTTGTACAAGCTCAATGTCTAGTCCTGGAGCATACATACCTGTACAGCTCACCGTAATCAGATGTGTGACTCCATCGAGAGGTAAGCCTTTAACTGCTTCTAGACAAAGAGGCAAAGCAGTTTGTTTGTAGACCTCCATTCGTTGTGCTACAGAAGGAAAAGGCTCTAAATTTTGAGAACGTGGATAAAATTGATAGGCATCAACAGCAAGTCCATAATCTGGCAGAACCGAATGACGATATTGAATTTTAGTGCTTCTATAAAGAGCGATGAGTTTACGTTTTTCACTTTCATCCAATTCTAATGAACGTGCCATAAAATCAGCGATTTCAAGTTGTGTAAAACGATTAGAAGGAACAGCCGTTCCGATTGCTGTGATATAGCTCATAAATTTTTGGTATAATGTGTGAAAGATTAAAGTAGACTCATTTGATACAGTTACTTATATCATTCTATATACGATTATATCAATACAATTGTTCAGATTTGTAAAGAAAAACCTTCTTTCTTTAAATAAACTATGACCTTTTCAATCAATCTACTATGGCCTGTATTTAGTACAATTGTTTGTTGTTTTGGTAAGCCTTTACTCAGTGGTAAAATTTGTTTTGGAGGCAGTAATTGATCATATTTCCCTACAAAAAAAGAAAAATCAGATTTGGACTGTTGAGCAAGGTTTATCAACCTAGGAATATCAAATTGTAATTCTTTAAACCCAATCCAAGCATAATAAATTTGTTTTTGCTTTAAAGGTGTATCAAGCATAAAATTAGCCATGCGTACTGTGCTTTTGGATACAACTCCAAGTTTGTGTAGTATAATTCCTATTTTTAGAAGAGCAGAATGACTTGAAATTACTCGTTTGAATATCCATTTTCCTGCTTTACACCCTGTCGCTAGTTTATACAAAGGATTTATTTTGATACCATCTGGGGCTAATAAAGTTATGTGATTTATTCTGTCAGCAAAAGCCTCAAAAGTAGCTAAGGCAAAACGACCTCCTATACTAAAGCCAATTACATCAAAGTCCTGAATTTTTTCTTTTTCAAAAAATTGAATTAAAATATCTTGCCATAGTTGCTTTGTTATAATAAATGGCTCTTGATGGATATGTGTTCCATGAAAAGGCAAATCAAAAAGAAAGGTTGTGTACCTTTCTGAAAAAGCTTCGGCAAAATTCATGAAACATGAAAAATCCTGCCCGATTCCGTGGAACGCAAGCAGGATTTTAGAGCCATTTCCTATTTTATGATAATTTAGCATCATGAAGAAGGTTTAGGCTATGAGTTAATAAATATAATTCTATGTAACACTTCTATTTAGAACCAAGTTATTTCGCAAAATAATATTTAATAAATTTTAAATGTAAAATACGGATAATTAAAAATTACATTCATAATTCATCACTCACAATTCTGCATTAATACTTAGTGCCCTTTACCCGTATTTTTGACAACTTCTTTATCGAAATCAATATTCTGCTTCCGCAAGACTGCTTGAACACGGATACCAAAGAAGAATAAATATCCAAAACAAGCTACCGCCAACAAATATGACAATTGAATACCAATGCTGTCAGCCAAAATACCCTGAACTACAGGAATCACGGCACCTCCCAAAATCATCATAATCAAGAATGCTGCACCTTGGTTGGTGTATTTACCCAAACCAGCAGTACCTAATGAGAAAATAGATGGCCACAATACTGAGCAAAACAAACCTCCACTAATTAATAAGAATAATGCGATTTTTCCTGTAAAAATTACGCCCAATAAAGAAGTGATGGCACCACAGGCTGTATAAATCAATAAAGTCTTAACAGGCTTTTCTTGACTTGCAAAAAATGCACCAATCATGATGAATATGCACAATCCATAAGGCAATAAATCCTGAACCTCGTTGCCACTCAAGGCATTGACTCCTAATACAACTGCAAATGCAACAAAAGGTACCACAAATTTTAGAATCTGCTTTGTACTTTCTGATAAATTAAAATTACCAATAGAAGCAGTCCAACGACCTACCATCATACTTCCCCAGAAAAGAGAAACGTATTTTGAAATTTGAGATGACTCTAAGTTTTCAGTAACTTTTAGGTATTCACCCAAGTTGCTACCAATTGTTACTTCAACACCTACATATACAAAGATAGCCGACATCCCCAATAATAGTTGTGGGTATTTCAAAGCACCAGTTCCAATTTCTACATCTTCGTCATTGGTAATACGTGGAAGTTTTGATAATTTGAAAAACACGGCAAATAATGCAAATACAACACCCAGAATCAAATAAGGGGCTTTTACAGAGTCAATCGAAGCATTTTTGGCAGCATCAGCCGAAATCGAGCCAAAGATAGCATAGCTTATCAGAGCTGGACCAATTGTTCCTCCCAGGTTATTGACAGCACCTCCCAAGTTGATACGCTGAGCACCCGTTGCAGGGTCGCCCAAGGCAATCATAAAAGGCTGTGTGGCTGTTTGTTGTAGCGAAAAACCAAGACCAACAATAAACAAGGCCGAAAGAAGAATTGGAAATGACTTTAGTTCTGCTGCTGGATAAAAAAGAATAGTACCCACCGCCGAAATAATTAAGCCATAGATAATACCATTTTTATATCCAATTCTGTTGAGTACATCACCTTTGATGATACCCGAAACAACAAAATAAAGGATAGAACCTACAAAATAAGCAGCATAAAAAGCAAAATCGACCAATTGTGCTTGCCATTGTTGTAATTCGAATTTTTCTTTGAATAGTGGGATAAGAATACCGTTTGAAGCAGCTACAAAACTCCAAAAGAACCACACTGTTACCAGCGTGTAGAGCGCAGACTGATTACTTTGCGTTGAGGAATTAGACATAGTTTAGTACTTTTTAAAAAAGAGAATAGACAACTTTAGCTTAAAACTACTACTTTTTCTGGCAAAAATTATCTTTACTTTTTAAAATAACTTAAAAAGTCTAACCTCTACCGTATAATCAGTATTAAAGTGCCGATTGTGTAGATTTATCACAATCGGCAGGAGTAAATAAAAAGCCTTGATGGTCTATTTCTAATATGAATAAACGTAGTGTTAACTTAAAAATATTGTTATAGTACAGCGGAGATAATCGTAAATTGTACCTGTTTTCTTAAGCTACAGTGCTATAGAGTCATACACAACTACTTTTGACCATAGATGTTTGTTATCTTCAATGAATTTTTTGTGGAGTGGATGTACCAAATATTTCTCTTCATCTTCTTTTGAAGCAAACAAAAGTAAAACTGAAAAGGTGTAAGAGGCATCTGTTACGGGCTTATCAAAATCATTAATAGAAGCTTTGCCGATATGCGCTTGCTTGATTTGTTCAATTTTGCCAAGCCCCTTCAAACCAGCAAGTAATTGGTCATGAGCTTTTTTATCCTTGTTATCTTTCAACCAAAAAAATACATGGTGTGAAAAGATTGGAAGGGTTTTCGGTACTGCTGCTTCTGAGCTTGTATGTGTCATAAGGGTAATGGCTGTGCCAGCGGTGGCAGCTTGGAGAGATTTTTCAATAAAACTTCTTCGAGATGTATTTTTCATTATAAATAGAATTTTGTGATTGACAATCAAGATACAAAATGATTTTCAAGAATCTATCTATTTGTATCAGGCATTGATTTTGCCTTAATTTTCAAACAAAAACAGCTTTAAAAAACTTATTGTTACATACTTGAGTTACATACTCAGTGACCAAATTCTCTAAATTAATTTTATTTTAACCAAAAACCACGGTTATTGACTTAATTATACAACCATGAATATTACTATTTTATCGACATCTCCTAGAAAAAACAGTAGTTCTCTTCGTTTTTCAAAATATCTTAAATCGCTCAACCAAGAGGCAGGCTTTGACCAAATCGAAATTATTGACTTTGAGGATTATGATGTTCCTTTTTTTGGACAAGGCTTTATCAACAAAGATAATCTGAGCGCTTTTCAAGAAAAACTGATTAGTGCTTGGACAAAAGCTGATCTAGTTTTTATTGTAATGCCCGAATACAACTGGTTTCCAGATGCAGAACTTATCAATTTATTGAACCAGTTGGGAGGAAAAGATTTTGCGCATCTTTTTGGAGAAAAAACTTTTGCCTTAGCTGGTGTGTCAAGTGGTCGTGGGGGTAAACTTCCTGCCATTGAGATGACTGTTATGTTGGGTAAACTTATTAATTTCCTGAATCAATACTCTGTGATATCTGCGCGTATTTACGAATCTCACGAAACTCATGTCAATCTCGATGAAAATGGAGAACTAGTATCTGAGAATATGATTTATGAAAATTCGGTAAAAGCTTTTGTTGATTATTCGATTAAAATTGCTCAACGTTGGACCAAAGGTAAAGTATAATTTAAGCCAAACATGAGTCATCCCGAATGTTGGGGAAAGTGCTCAAATGCTGGGGGTTTATTTACTGTTTATCAAAAAAGGCGTTCGAAAAAATCATTTCGAACGCCTTTTTAATACTATATTTCAACATGACACCTCTTTAGAAAGCATTGCGTCTCTGCTAAATGTAGATTAAGAATAGTCACTAAATTAGGGATGACTCATGTTTTATGTAACAATTATGTTTTGAAACCTTTCGCTATGAGACGCCCCCTGAGATAAAGTTTTGTAAATGATTAATCGTATTTTTTTGGTCTTCAATAATAAAGCGAACCAAATCTCCCATAGACACTAAGCCAACCACATGTTTATCGGCAATTACTGGCAAATAACGAATATGTTTATCCGACATGATTTCCATACACCGTTCAATACTATCTTCAAATTTTACAGAGGCAGGATTTGACTGCATGATTTCTGCTACTATTGTGTCATGTGAGTTTTTACCCATAATGGCCACTTTACGAGCATAGTCTCGTTCTGTAAGCAACCCTTTATATTCGCCATCTTGATATACGATGAGCGCTCCTATATTTTTGGAAATCATAATTTCTAGAGCCTCAAAAACTGGTTTATGAGCCTCAATGGTGTTGACAGTATTTCCTTTGTGTAAGATAAGATGGGATACTTTTTTCATAATTGTCGGTTTTAAGAATTTGATTACTAATAAATTAACTATCTTCTTTCTTAAAACCAAATTATTCTTTCAAAAATCCATCTTTACTTTTTAAAATAATAGAAACTACCTATTTTTATTTACCACCAACAGCGACCTCGATAAGAGAAGTGGGATCAAGATGCTTCTGAGCTGTTGCTAAAATATCTTCAGAAGTAACTTGTTGAATGTGCTGAAAATATTGCTGATAGAAATCAAGCGGTAGTTGCTCTGACATAATAACTTTGTAACGATCTGCAATTTCGAAAGGTGTATTCAACGAACCTGCAAATGCGCCAGACATATAATTACGAACAGTTGTAAGTTCTTCTTCCGAGACAAGCTCAGTACGGAGTATTTGAATTTCTTTCACAATTTCGTCGATGGTCAGTTGTGTAAATTCTTTTTTTACATCAGTACCAACAATAAAATACCCACTTTTTGAGAAAGGTACTACATTTGAGCCAATACCATAGGTTAACCCTTTTTCTTCACGAATATTCTTCATGAGTCTTGAGCCAAAATATCCTCCAAGTATTTCATTTACCACTAACATATTGAAATAATCAGGATGTGAGCGAGTGAATAGCTGTTTGCCCAGACGAACAGAAGACTGTAATGCATTTTCCTTCTCAATCAAAAAAGCGGTAGTATCAATACCATTATCTGTATAGTCATAATTGATATTATGTGTATTGCCTACAGGAATACTTCCAAGAATATTATTTACTAGTTCTATTTCTTGATCTGTAATTTTGCCAGAAAGAAATACTCTAAAAGGTTGGTTTTGCCAGTGTGATTGATAGTATTTTACTAAGTTTTCTCTGGTAATACTCTCAATTACCTCTTGGGTTAAGTTGATGCCATAGGGGTGATTTTCTCCAAAAATACTATTCCGTATTTTTTGGTTTGCCACAAATGACGTTTTCTCCTTATTAACTTGAATGGTTTGTTGTTGGATTTTTTTAATGGTATCTAGTTCTTTTTGCGGAAAGATAGAATCTTGTAAAATTTCTTGAACCATAGGTAGTAATTGTCCCAAATGTTTGCTCAAGCCATAAAGCACAAAACTAGCTCTATCAACACTGTGTGTAAATTCGGTGAATGCTCCATATTGGTCAAAAAACTGGCTTATACTTGCTGAATTATGTGAAGAGGTACCTTCATTGAGCATTTTAGTAGTAAAGAAAGAAGCTCCTTTATTATCTTCAAACCAGTTTCCTGCATTAAAAATTAGCTCTAACTTAATGATAGGTTGTTCGCCTACATTAATAATATGTAGTGGTAAGCCATTGCTCAACGTAACATTTTTTACAGCAGGAATAAATACCTCTTGAATAGTTTGAAACGCAGGAGTGATAGAACGGTCTAAAATATCTATAGTCATATATTGAGAATGCTTTTGAGTGAATAAAGTGAAAGCTGAAATTAGTCATTGAAGAGTATAAAAACAAAAAAGACATTTCCGAAGAAATGCCTTTTCTATTAATGTTGTATCTAAGAATCTTAGTTAGCTGATACCTTTGATGCTGAGTTTAAATTCGCTTGCAAAGAAACTCTAAGAGTGTTAGCTAATGGGCTTCCGCTTCCTGTTGGAATCAAGTAAGAAAAGTCTAAACTGTATTTTTTCTCAAGTTTGATACCAAAACCAACTGTTGCGTATTTACGATTACCTTTCCAACCATTTTCGTAGAAGTAACCTACACGTCCAGCAAACATATCGTTATATAAATATTCTGTACCAAATGAAACGTTAACTTCTTTCAACTCTTCACTAAATCCACCTGGAGCATCTCCAAATGAACCTAAGATACCACCAATGGCAGTAGAAGGTTGAATTAATTTGCCATTAGAATCATAAGTTGGTGTTGGTACCATCAATTTGTTGATATCCAATGTCAACGTAAGTTTATTACTAGCATCGATAGAATTGATTGCTGCAAAACCTGCTTTTAAATTGGTTGGAATGAAGTTAGATTCATTACCACCGTAAGATACACGACCAGAGATATTTTGAATAGCTACCCCCCAGTTATAGTTCCAAGCTTTATCTGTTTTAGAGGTATGGAAGATACCAATATCTGCAGCTACAGAGTTTACGGGTTGAGCAGTAAATGTACCACCTGATGAATTTGTTACTGTTCCGTTAAACAAAGTAGAGTTAATATATTTGATATTAACACCCAAACCTAGTTTATCTGATAACTTACGAGAATAAGACCCAGTCAAAGCATATTCTTTTGAATTGAAGTTACCTAAAATAGAGCCGTTGTTATCTGTTTGTTGGAATACCCCCATGTCAAAATAATGAAGAGATAATCCAATTACGTCGCCACCTTTTAATTTCTTATATCCACTAACATTTAGGAGAGCCATGTCGTTTACCAATTGGCGAAGCCATGGGGTGTATGATAAAGAAACACCAATATCTTTGTTAGAGAAAGGCATTTTACCTGGATTCCAAAAAATTGCATTGGCATCACCATCAGCGTTTGATGTTGCTACACCAGCGTCACCCATACCGGCAGCACGTGCATCTGGAGTTTGAATTAAAGAAGTAATTACCGGTGACGGTGCATTTCTAACTTGAGCTACAACACTTGCAGCAGACATTGTCAATCCAAGCATCAAAGACGCTCTTAGAGCGTTTGTAACTTTTCTAATCATTGTTTTTAAAGTTAAAGTTGTTCGGATGAGGCACGTTCCAAAAGTAGTATATTTTTATGCTAAACAGAAGCTATGCCCTAAAATCCTTTACTTAAATTATTTAACGGATACCAATTTGCCGTTTGCTGAAGCCTGATATGATATTGTTCGTGACTTTACAAAAATACGATAAAAGTAAACATCTCTTACAATCATACCAGAATCTTCTGATAAATCCCAATAAATTTTATCATAAGGACTCGAAATGTCGTATGCTTGTTGAGAAATTTCTTTGACAAGTACTCCTCTAGAATCAAATATTTGGAGAGTAATATCTACATCATCGCCCTCTCTATTGTGCTCAAAACTGAAATATACTTTATCAATGAATGGGTTAGGAAAGGACTTGATATTTTTTAAGGAAGAGATGTTATCCTGAACAACCTTAAATCGCAACGAGTTTTCTGATGAATTATTGTATGTATCCCAAACTTTTATTAATAATTTATGATCTCCTTCAGTAAGCCCCTTAAAATCATAGATAATATTGCCTTGTTGATAGTTATTAAGCGAACTAGAGTAGTACTGATTTAATATGACTTGGGTAGTGTCATCAAGTATTAATAGTATTTGATGACCTAAGCCATCTGTTGCAATATTGATGCCACTTTCATCTTCTAAGTCTATCAATAGACGGGGATTAGGAGTTGTAATATACGTTTCTTTTTCAATTTTTTCATCCAAATACAAATGAATTTTTGGTCCTTCATTGTCAACTTTCAGAATTTTACCCGAACCACCTATAATTGGTCGCTCAAAACCTATTGCATCCATTAAATTCGTGTTGCTTTGAGCATATAAAGAGAGCTTCCCTTCTCCATATTGATAGTTGATATCTTTGGGAACTAACATATTTATTTCAAATCGCCCTTTATTTACTGTTGCAAGGCCTTTAAATAAAATATTATTATAATCAAGATACACAAAAGGGGAATTGTTTGCCCCTAACGTACTTACTTTTTTAGCTTTATCGTACAAAATTACTTGTACATTTCCACTAAACAGCGTATTTACTGTACCCGAATTATCTCGAATTTTACCAATTACACGTATTTGTTCTAATGCTTTCAATGTGTCTGTCAGACCTCTTCCTTCTGCAATCATACTATCTATGCTAATGTTTTGTTGAGGATATAACAATTGCATAGATGGATCTCCTAAAAGACTAAAATTTCGATTCACAACTCCTACAACACTAGCATTTTTTGTATTTCTGACAATATCTCCTAGGCGTTGCGTAGCCTGTGTTTTGTTAGGAAATACATTTTGATAGAATGCTTCATTGATTAAATAATTTGTACTCTGATAAACAGGTCTAGTTGTTGTTAGTAAGGCAATCGCTCCACCTCTTGTACTTAATACAGCTAACTCTGCTCCTGAAACTTGGTTTGGATCATCATATCGACCAAACTGGCAGGTTGCTGTAAGCATCACTGGTAGATTTTTGAGATTGCTTAATTTATCAATATCATTAATCGTTAAAATTTGTTCTTCTGTCCAACCTGTTTCGGCACCATGCCCATTGTAATTTACAATTAGAGAACCATTTTGTAGTGCTTGAAAAAGAGCATCTTTAGCTTGTGGACTTCTTTGTCCTTCTGCTAGGGCTACCAAAGGATAATTATCTAAATAAATCTTTTGACTTTGATAGGAGGGATAAAGTTTCTCTACTAGCTGAGAAAAATCTTCAGCGTCGCCTTGATGTAGGTTCCCATCGCCGTTATCAGCCACAAAAGTGATTTTTAAACGCCAATCTCCTATCTTACTACTATTGTGATAAGAGATAAGTTTGGTAACTATATCATTTGCTTCTGCCTTGGTTTTAACAGGCAGACGACCTACACCTATGTCGAGAGTATGATTACCATTGGCATTTTCGTCCCAATCACCTTCTTCAGCCTCCATAAATCCAAAGTAATCATCAGAGGCATAACTTAAGATAGGGTGCAAAGATTCTTTACTTTGATAAGCAGGTATATAAATATTTTTAACTTCATCACCAACGACTTGACTTCGTCTTTTGAAATCATAAGATGCATCGCCTAGCAAGAGTAGATATTTTAATTTGGTGGGATTTTGGTTGTAAAGAAATTTGACAAAATCACGTATTGCTGTAATGTCTTGCTTGCCTGAAGAAAATTCATTGTAGATACTCTCTTTGCTTGCAACTACAACATCAAGTTTATCATGACTGCGTCGAAAGCTTGCTAAAGCTTCAGCACTATTTTGAATAGATACTCCACAGACAATTACCAAATCTGGTGTTTTGAGTCCATGTAAATTTTGATTGTCTATTTTAGTACTAGAGGCGGGTTGCAGTGCGCTTGATTCTTTAAAGAGAATATATTCTTGCAAATCGCTTTGTGTGCCTGAAATCGTCCAGCCTTCGCTATTTTGAGAAAGTGTTTGGTTGAGAGGAACAGTCGAGTTGGTAATATTCCAAACAGCAAGCGTATTGTCAGTGTCCGCAATTTGCCATTGAAAATCTTTGTACTGTAGTTGTTCAAATGCCCTAAACCGTAAAGATGTCGCATTGTTGAGCTTGATGTTTCTTCTGAGCTGGATGCTCAAAAAATTTAAAAAAGCACCACCTGATGTAAGGTTTTTTCTGTCAAAAGTCAATCCTACATTAATGACATCTGAATTAACTAATCCACTATTGATACTAAAGATATTTTTTACAGCCTTGCCTTTATAGTCGTAAGTACTTGCAGTGATACCATCCATGTTTTGTATGCCCACAGCTTGATTGTTCATCGTAAGATTAAAAGCTGTTGTACCGTATGAGGTATTGAGTACCGACGATGTTAAGGATATTTCTGAGTTACTTGCTATACCTTGACCTACAAAACTAAATACCTGTTGATTATTGGCGATAAATTCTTCTCCATACCACTCCTGTCCTGAACCTGCAAATGGAGCTTGTGCCAAAATATTACGTTTATCTACTTCATGAAATTGATAATCGTCAAAAATGCGAATAGTGTTAGTAGATTTAACATCTGTTGCTGTTTTGATTCGCTGTCCATTACTGCTTGATACCGTCAGAAAGTAATAAGTTGTGTCAGAATAGATATTGATTTGATGAGAGATTTGTTTTTGAGATTTATTAAAAATCAATTGTTGAGGAGATTCTCCATAAAAAAGAATATAGTCGGTATCATCCCACTTACCGTCTTGCTCTCCTCTTACTAAAATAGCATTTTCAATTAAGTCGCTAGGACGAGAGGTACTATTTTTTTGAGGTAACATTTTACCTCCGTTACCGTATAATTTAAGATTCTGTGGAGTGATTTGATTTAAAGACCATCCCGCTTTGCTTAAAATGTCTTTATCAATTTTATATATGCCACTTTGTGTAATGCCAATTTTTATCCAATTACCTTCTGACAGTATGCTTTTTTGAGCCATGCTTTCATAGGTATAAATCATAAAAACTATACAGATAAGTGCCTTCAACCAGTTTTTCATCTTTTTTGCTATTAGCCTTCCTTTCTATAACAATTTTACTAGTGCATTCGCTGCTACCACATAACGTTTTCCTGTTGTAGTTTCGGTACACAGAAAGCGAGTTCTTCTAAGTTCACCTTTCACAAAGCTTCTTCCATTTACGACAAAGCCTTTGCCTACCTCTACTTGAGTTAGAGGAATATGTTCATCTAGAAAGATTGGAGCATCAAAAGCTCGTAGTGCATTACTCAATGGAACACATCCTTGTGTGCTTGCAGAAGGGTTTTCTAAATAGGTTATCAATGGTAATAAAATGCTGTCGGGAAAAACTTCTGAAGTAAGAATTGGGAGAAATAGCTTTTTAAATATCTTTTTCCATTCTTTACCATGAGGCTCTCTACGTCTTTTATAGTGCATAAAGGTTACAAGATGGGCGACCTCGTGTATGTATGTAATTGTAAAAGCGTATGGATTGAGATTCTGATTAACTGTTATCTGGTGACCGCTCTCGCTACGGAAAGAATAATCACCTAATTTGGAGTTACGAGGACGAGTTATTTTGAAATTAAATTGGTGTTTTTTCCAAAGTTGGAAACAGTAAGGTACAGCCTCAGTGGGAAAATACTGCTGAAAGGTGGCATAATCGTTTTTCATGACCCTAATATACAGAAAAACAGAAGGACTATAAAAGCAAAAAGCCTCATTTAGAATGAGGCTTTTCTTAATTTCTTTCGAAATCGTTCAGGAATACTAGTGAGCAGCAGGAGCAGCAGCAGTATCAACAGCAGCTGAATCAGCAGCAGCAGTATCAACAGCAGCAGTAGTATCTACAGCTGTAGCAGCTGAATCAACAGCAGTAGTTTCAGCTTTCTTCTCTGAACAAGCAGCCAATGACATCATACCAGCTACTAATGCGAATGCGAACAATTTTTTCATTTCTTTTGTGGTGTTTAAGGTTTGAGTTACAAAGTTAAGTACAACTTATATTCCCTCCAAGTTATTGAGCAATATTTTTAATTAATTTTTAATAATTACTGAAAAATTCTTTATTTATTACCTATTTTTATGTAAAAAATTATATTATTTAATGATAACCTTATAGGTAAAACATT
Organism: Flectobacillus longus; assembly: GCF_030056705.1. Taxonomy (GTDB): domain Bacteria; phylum Bacteroidota; class Bacteroidia; order Cytophagales; family Spirosomataceae; genus Flectobacillus; species Flectobacillus longus. The sequence goes on along the minus strand of NZ_JASHIC010000044.1, from coordinate 29,278 downwards.
AGAAAATTTTAATTTTTGCCTTTTAATACACTAATTATGATCTGTTTACATCTTGATTTTGTGATATTTTAGAGTCTTTAATTTTTTAACACAAATACAGATATGATTTAGATATAGAGTAAAACTAAAAAGTCTCTACTGATAGATACGCAGTAGAGACTTTTTAATAGTAATTATCGAATGAACGCCTTGAGTCTGTTATAAAAACCAGTACTTCTAAAAGTGAAGGTTTTGTGCATGATGTAGTTAAACACAAAACTGAATCCCATACCTACTACTTGGCATCCGAGTTCGTTTGGATTTATACTTTTTTGTAAAATTGGTAGAGTAAAAGTTCGTTCTCCGAGCATTTGATTTACGAATGAAAGCGAAGCTACAGCAAAAAACCAAGTTACGCCCCATGAGCCAGCGGCTACCATCATAAATTTTACCATTTCACGACGTGTTTGATTTGAGTTTCTTGCATCAAATGCAAACATCTTAGTTAACGTGAATCCTACAAAAAAAGAGATAATATATCCATAAGAAACAGAAGCACCATAAGTTAAGTCAAACTGATTTCTTAAAATACTACCTGACACTAATTGAACTACAGCTCCTGTACCTGCTACGAGAAAGTAAGCAATGAAATCTTTCTTGTTAAGCAGTTTTGATTGTTTTTGTTTTGACACTTTTAGAAAATATTTTTAACAAGATCTGGAGCAATACCCAATAGGATTGTCAAGGCTGTTGTTATAATCAATGTTAGTTTATAAATCGGAGATAATTCAATTTTTTCTAAATCACCTTTCTTCAAATAAGCTGCAATGATTGGCTTGAAGTAATAATAAATACCAACCGTAGACATCAAAATAGCAACTACTGCAATTGTTTTGAATAGACTCGATACATTGCTAAAAGCATCAGCGAAGATAAAAAACTTACCGAAGAAACCAGCCGTAAGTGGAATACCTGCCAATGATAACATTGATACTGTCAATACAAATGCTAAGAATGGGTTATTTGTTGCAAGACCATTCAATGCTGTAAAGCTTTCGTCAGGCTTACCTGATTTTGATTGTGCTTCAGATACTACCATTAGTACTGCAAAGGCAGAAATAGTCGCAATTGAATAGGCTAATGAGTAAAATAAAATAGAAGAGTTGGTTGTTGGTGTTTTTGCCAAAACCGTAATCAATAAGTAACCAGCGTGAGAAATACTTGAGTATGCCAACATACGCTTGAAACTTTGTTGATAAACAGCAGTAATATTACCAATAAACAAAGTCAAACAAGTAATATAAACTAATGGATTTCCCCACAAGCCATATACCGCTGGAAATGAAATTGAAAGTAGACGGTAAGTAGCTGCAACACCAGCCGTCTTTACAACTGTCGACATGAATGCTGTGAAGATACTTGGTGCACCATCGTAAACATCAGGAGTCCAGAAGTGGAAAGGTGCCGCTGAGATTTTGAATAGCAAGCCAACAAAAATCAAAATGATTCCACCGTAAAGAATAGGGCCATAAGGATTCAACATGATGTCTTGTAATTTGGCTTGATTTACCATATTACCGATGCCATTGATATCGAAAGATCCTGTTGCTCCATAAACCAGTGCTATACCAAATAACATGATACCCGTAGCAAACGAACCCATCAAGAAGTATTTCAATGCAGCTTCGTTTGAGCGTAAATTACGTTTGTCAGAACCTGTTAATACATACATTGCTACCGAAAGAATTTCGATACCAACGAATAACATAAACAAACTTTGGAAAGTCACCATCATGATAGCACCTACTACCGAAAATAACAGAATACCGTAGTACTCGGCAGGGTGAGTGTGCTCTTCGTCATTGCCAAAGCCTCGTGAAATTGCAACAACTAATGCCGTTGCTACCAAAATTATAGAAGTAAAATTGATAGAAAGGTTATTAGTTTTGAGCATATTGTGGAACCAATAATACTCGTGATTCCAGTCGGCAAGGTTAAGCCCAAAGGCAATCAGAACGAATAGGAGTGTGGCAGGCAATAAGATTTTACGGTTGTTCAAAAAACCTAAAAACAAATTGGTAATACCAAAGAGTGATAAAGCTATAATTGCGTTCATATCTGCTATATCCTAAGTCTGACAGCAAAACCATCAAACTTGATTAAATTTCTTACTTATTTATGATTGATAACAATTGACTTACCGCAGGCTCAGAAGCTTTTAAGATAATATTAGGTGCAATACCTAATACAATCACCAATACAGCAATCGGCAATAAAGTAGCTCTTTCGGTTAAACCAAGGTCTTCAAAACCTTCAGTCAAAGACGTTGTAGTACCAAACATTGATTTTTGCACTAAGCGCAACATATATACAGCACCAAGGATAATTGTAAGTCCTGCAACTGCACCCATCCAAGCATTGTACTCAAATACCCCTTTCAACAACAAGAATTCACCAACGAATCCATTTGTCAATGGTAGAGCTACTGAGCCTAACATAATGATGATAAAGAATACAGTCAATTGTGGAGTAGTTTGGGTAATACCTCCTAAGCTAGATAATTCTCTAGATTTGGTACGTTGCTGAATAATCTCGACGATAAAAAATAAACCAACGACGTTGATACCATGCGCAAGCATTTGAATCAATGAACCTTGAATACCATCTAAGTTACTAGAGAAAATACCTGCTGCCATTAAACCAACGTGAGCAAATGAAGAATAGGCAATCAAACGCTTCATATCTTTTTGCTGAATAGCGATAATCGAACCATATACGATTCCTACAATAGCTAAAACCACAGCAACTGTTCCCCAAGCTTTAACACCTAGTGGAGCAATTGGCAACAACAAACGAATCAAACCATAAGTACCCATTTTCAACATAATACCTGACAATAACATCGTTCCAGCTGTTGGTGCTTCAACGTATGTGTCTGGTTGCCATGTGTGAAATGGAAATAGAGGCATCTTAATCGCAAAGGCAATAAAGAACGCCCAGAAGATAAAGCCTTGTTGTGAAGCGTCAAGTAACCTTGCAGTTTCGTACAATGCTGTAATTTCAGAACTATGTGTTGGAGTTTTGATATATAAATAAACCAAAGCCAACAACATGAACAATGACCCAAAAATAGTATAGACAAAAAACTTGAAAGTTACTTTGATTCTATTTTCACCACCCCAAATTGCAGCAATAAAGTAAATAGGGATAAGGGTTGCTTCGAAGAAGAAATAAAACAAGAACGCGTCTTTTGCAGTAAATACTCCCACTAAACCTGCTTGCATAAACAAGATGAGTGAATAGAAAATAGATGCTTTTTCGTAATTGTTTTGAAAAGTTGATAGAATAATAAAAGGAACTACCAATGTTGTGAGGCTTACCAAAATAAGGCTTATGCCATCGATACCCACCGAGAATTTGATGCCTGCCGATGCAATCCAGTTATACGATACGCCAAATTGGCTAGTAGCGTCTGGTACAAAAGCAAAAAATGTATAAGCTCCTAAAGCTAGCTCGACTAATGCGGCTACCAAAGCTATAACTTTCGCATTTTCTCCTTTAGTGCTAAGGGTCAACAACCCTGCGATAATGGGAAGAAGTATGAGTGTAAGTGTTAACATTATAAAAACGTTATCTGTTAATCATTCTATTTAGAAAAACTGTTCTTTAGACAGTTGGATACCTTCGGGGAAATATTAACCTAAAATGAAGATTCTTAAACCCCAAATCAACATAACAGCAATCGAAATCACCATGGCGAAGATATAGTAGCCTGTTGTACCATTTTGTACCAAACGAGCTTCGCCAGAAATACCTTTCACCAATTTACCAATTCCTTCAACAATTAAGTCGATTACTAAGAATTCAACAAATGAGTAGAATATATTCGAAAGTGCTGTGATTGGTTTTACAAATACAGTATCATATAGTTCGTCGATGTAGTATTTGTTATAAACCACTTTTTGAAGACCTGTTTCTGTACCATCTGCCTCTGGAACAGCTTTTTTGCTAACATACATAACATAAGCAACAGCTGCTGATACAAGCGCAGCTATTACAGAAACAATCATTAACATTTTTTCAGTAGATTCGTTTGGTGCATGAGCCTCGATATGGCTTTGAGCAAACAAAGGTTCCATAAATGTTGCAAGACTTGCATGTCCGCCAAAGATGTGTGGCAAGTTGAAGAAACCTCCTACTGCCGAGAGTACAGCCAAAATCATTAATGGTGCAGTCATGGCAATCGGTGATTCATGCAAATGATGCTCTTGCTCATGTGTTCCTCTGAATTCTCCAAAGAATGTCAAGAACAATAATCTGAACATATAAAATGAAGTCATCATTGAGCCTGCCAATGCCAATACCCACATCAATTTGTTGTGCTCGTACACATGAGCCAAAATTTCATCTTTAGAGAAGAAACCCGCAAATGGTGGAATACCAGAGATAGCAATAGTAGCAATTAAGAAGGTAATGAAGGTAATAGGTAATTTTTTACGCAAACCACCCATAGAACGAATATCTTGTTCATCAGACATAGCGTGGATTACCGAACCTGCACCCAAGAACAACAATGCCTTGAAGAAGGCGTGAGTCATTACGTGGAAGAAAGATGAACTATAAGCCATTACGCCTAAGCCCATAAACATATATCCTAACTGCGAAACAGTTGAATAAGCCAATACTTTTTTGATGTCATTTTGTAACAAGCCAATTGACGCAGCCAACAATGCTGTAGCTGTACCAACCCATCCAATAACCTCAAGTGTTTCTGGAGAAAGGCTATATAGAACATTAGAACGGATAATCATATAAATACCCGCTGTTACCATTGTTGCCGCGTGAATCAAGGCCGATACAGGAGTAGGCCCAGCCATTGCGTCTGGTAACCAAGTGTATAATGGAATTTGGGCTGATTTACCCATTGCACCTACAAATAACAACAACGTGATGTACATCAACGTTTTGTCACCTGACTCATAACCACCTTCAGCTACTTTGCTGAATACATCAGCATATTCAACTGTGCCAAAGTGTGTAATAATAAGGAATATCCCCAACAAAAAGCCTAAGTCACCAATACGGTTCATAATAAAGGCCTTACGTGCGGCATTACCGTAGTTGGTGTTTTTGTTCCAGAAACCAATCAACAAATAAGAACACAAACCTACGCCTTCCCAACCGATAAACATTACCACGTAGTTTGAACCCAACACTAACAAAAGCATGAAGAACAAGAAAAGGTTTAAGAAAGCAAAAAACTTTCCAAAACCTTCATCGTGGTGCATATAACCAATTGAGTATATGTGAATCAAAGAACCAACTCCTGTGATAATCAACAACATCAACAAGGACAATTGGTCGATTTGAAATGACATCGAAATGTTAAAATCTCCGATAGTTATCCAGTCGAAGATATGAACAACTTCTGGTTGTCCAGAGAAGTTGAGGAACAGACTGAGCGCACAGGCAAACGAAGCCAACGCTGCCGCCGAGCCAATTACACCAACTAATGATTTTGGTACACGACGGAACCCAAGTCCGTTGATTAGAAAACCGATTAGTGGAAAAAGGGGGATAAGTACTGCTAATGACATAATTTTTAGAGCTATAAGCAGTGAGCTATGTTGTAGATAAAACACAACAAGGACTCACACCTGATAATTACCACTTTAATTTATTCAAAATACCTACATCAATTGATTGAATATTGCGATAAATCATCACAATAATAGCTAAGCCTACCGCTACTTCGGCAGCAGCCACAGCCATAATAAAGAATACAAAAACTTGCCCAGTTGGGTCAGATTTGTATGAAGAAAAGGCTGCTAAAAGAAGATTGGCTGCATTTAGCATCAATTCGACTGACATAAAAATGATGATTGCATTTCGGCGTGTTAATACTCCAATAATGCCGATACAAAATAGAGCCGTACTGAACCAAACATAGTTGTTCAGAGGAATTTGTCGGATAACGTCAGGTATTTGTTGCATAAGTCTTTAAGTTTGGTGAGTAGATGAAGCCTATTACTTTCTACTTTTTTATCAAATTAAGAAATAATAGTTTCGTCTAAACATTCAACTTTAAATGGTTAACCTCGAAGTGCGAGGCTCATTTATAGTTCTTACAGTTTTCGGAAAATTCGGGGCAAAAATAAGGAATATGTTTGAAAAGTCGCTAAAATATGAACCAAATACAAGCGGTTTTTCATTATAATTATTTTCCCTATTAACGATTATTAAAAGCTCGTAACTTTATCTCGGTAAGTTTTCGCTTGGTATCTAGTGGAAAATCGCCTTTCATCATCCAATCATAATACGATGGTTCGTCCTTAAGTACTTGTACCACAGGCTTTCCAGCGTGTTTTCCAAAGTTGATGACTTCTACGCCTTCACGATTGAACACAATTCTTTGAGCAAAATCTACTAGTTTGGCAGAAGTCAATTCATGAAGCGCATCCATATCGTTTTTGACTGGGACAAAATCTTCGCCTTTTTCATTTTTGATTACTACACCTTCATATCGTTTAACTTGAGCATTCAAAATCTCCAAAGTTGCGATTGTATCAGCTTCGGCTGAGTGAGCATCAATAAGCTCTTTACTACAATAGAACTTGTAAGCTGCCGAAAGGTTTCGTGGTTCCATCATGTGAAAAATTCTTTGAGCATCAATAAGGCGACGATTTTTGACATCGAATTCTACATCATTGCGTAAAAACTCTTCAACTAACATCGGAACATCAAAGCGATTGGAATTAAAGCCCGCTAGGTCACAACCCTCCAAGAATTGAGCCATAGATTTGGCAATTTGTTTGAACGCTGGCTCATTGGCCACATCGTCATCATAAATACCATGAACCATCGATGACTCCACTGGAATAGGTATTCCTGGATTGACACGACGAGTTTTGACCGTCACCGTTCCATCAACATTGGCTTTGGCAATACTGATTTCGACGATACGGTCTTTGATAACATTCACGCCTGTTGTTTCTAAATCGAAAAAGGCGAGTGGCTTGCGAAGGTTTAATTGATGTGTAAGCATAAGGCTAGCCCTCAGGTGAGATGAGGCTTTGCAAAGTTAGAGAAAATATAGTTGATTCCTGTGTTGGGTTTCACTTCTTATTTCTATTTTTGATAAAACATAACAAAAATGAGTATTTTCAGTTATTCTACTGTATTAATTTTGTACAAGCTTTGTAATGAATAGTTGAATCAATAAAACATAAATGGGCTTTTTAAACAAGCGTAAAGGTACTTGTTTAAAGTTAATAGCTAATATATGATAGCCCTCGGTGCTATCATTTGTTTTAATTTAACTTTTACTCATCACTCATTATTTATCACCCTTAGTATCTAACATAGTAGTTGGATTAAAGTATGACCACAAAACAGTTTATCCAAGCTTTAGAAGAAGAATTCCAGCAACAACAATACGGGCAGTCGCCTGTCGAACTCTATGAACCCATTCGTTATTTGATGTCTTTGGGTGGAAAGCGCTTACGCCCACTCATGACTCTTATGTCAACTGCTTTATTTACAGATGAGTGGCAAAAAGCAATAAAACCTGCAACGGCTGTCGAAGTTTTCCACAATTTTACCTTAATGCACGACGATATTATGGACAAAGCTCCCTTGCGTCGTGGAAAACCAACTGTTCATGCCAAATGGAATGACAATACCGCAATCCTCTCGGGCGATGTAATGTTGGTGCAAGCGTATGAGTTGATGCTTTTTGTAGAAGATAAAAACTTGAAAAAAGCATTGCAACGCTTTAATCGTACTGCTGCCGAAGTTTGTGAAGGGCAACAGTATGATATGAATTTTGAGACTCGAGAAAATGTTACCGAGGAAGAATATATCGAAATGATTCGCCTAAAAACAAGTGTTTTATTAGGATTTGCACTCGAATTGGGCGGTATCATTGGTGGTGCAAGCGACAAAACTTGTCAAACATTATATGATTTGGGTATAAATATTGGTTTAGGTTTTCAGTTGAAAGACGATGTATTGGACGTTTATGGTGATCCTATAAAATTTGGTAAGCAGGTGGGAGGCGATATTATTTCTAATAAAAAAACCTATATGCTTATCGAAGCTTTGAGTTTGGCAACTGGCGAAACTAAAACTCAGCTAGAATATTGGTTATCACTAAAAACTTTTGATTCAGCCGAAAAAGTAAACGCTGTGCGTAGGATCTATGACCAATTAGGAATTCGTCAGTTGGCTGAAACTAAAATAAATGAGTACTTTGAAAAAGCTTTTGATTTATTAGATAGCTTGAAAGTTGAAGCAGAGCGAAAAGCTGAGTTGAGAGCCTTCGCTAATATTTTGATTGATAGAGAAGTTTAGGTTAAATTTGTAAAATATGGTGTTTACAATCTAAGTCATTAGCTGTAGACTTTTAACTTAATTGATTGCTAAAGTAAGGTAATTATAATGAACACCTGAGTTTTCATAGAGTCTATACACTCAATATTTAAAAACTTTATGAACAGTCGGCCTTGGTCTGACTGTTTTTATTTTCATTCAATAACAAATGGCAGATTTATCTCTAAATGAAATACTAATTTTAATTACCACCTTGGTTAGTATTTTAGCCTTCCGTAACTATGAGCTTTTGAATAAGCTCTTGATGAACCCTTATCTCATCAATCGTCGACAAGAATATTGGCGTTTTATTACCTCAGGCTTTATACATGCCGACTTTGGACATTTGTTTTTCAATATGTTCACGCTTTATTCATTTGGCAATATGATGGAGTCGGTATATAATCAAATCTCTCCAGTCAATGGTCCTTTGCTCTATTTATTATTGTATATAGGAGGAATCATCGTATCAGACTTGCCTTCTTTTTTCAAGCACAAAAACAACTTTAATTATAATTCCTTAGGTGCATCGGGCGGTGTATCGAGTGTATTGTTTGCTGCAATTTTGTTTGCTCCAACTCAGAGCCTTCATATTTATGGAGTAATTCCAGTGCCAGCTGTACTTTTTGCATTACTTTACACGTGGTATTCGATTTATATGTCACGTCGAAGTATGGATAATATCAATCACGATGCGCATTTATATGGCGCATTGTATGGCGTAATTATTACGATTATTATTTATCCAAAAGTCCTTATGATTTTTACGGAGCAAATTTTGGACTGGCTTCGAGGGTTCTAAGTATTAGTGCTGAATTGTGAATGTAAGATTAAAGCTAAAGCTATCAATATTTTATATTCAAATCTCATTTTACAGATTACTTAAGTTTAATAAAAATATATCAAAGGGTTGAGTGATCTGCTCAAATCCTCCAACTATCTGAGTACAACAAACAGAATAGATTGTTTCATCATTAAGATTTATGCAAAAAAGGAATATTGCCATTTTAGGTTCGACAGGTTCGATTGGCACACAAGCCCTCGAAGTAATTCAGGCGAATCCTACTATTTTTGAAGTAGAAGTATTAACGGCTCAAAGCAACGCCAAGTTGTTGATAGAACAAGCAATTGCTTTTCGCCCCAATTGTGTTGTAATTGGCAACGAGGCACTATATAGCCAAGTTTTTGATGCACTTGATCCACATGGTATTAAAGTGTATGCTGGCGCAAAAGCCCTTGAGTCTGTCGTACAAATGGAGGCTATTGATATAGTGCTGACTTCGATGGTAGGCTACGCAGGATTATTACCGACCATCAAAGCTATTGAAGCAGGCAAACATATTGCTTTGGCCAATAAAGAAACTTTGGTAGTTGCGGGTGAGTTGATTACTGCTTTGGCACAACAAAAAGGCGTTAATATTTATCCTGTCGATTCAGAACATTCTGCTATTTTTCAGTGCTTAGTAGGGGAGTTTCATAATCCTATTGAAAAGATTATTTTGACTGCCTCAGGTGGTCCTTTTAGAGGGAAAAAACGTGAAGAGTTGGCAAACGTAACCAAAGCGCAAGCATTGAAACATCCTAACTGGGTGATGGGAGCCAAGATTACGATTGATTCAGCAAGTTTGATGAATAAAGGCTTGGAAGTAATTGAAGCAAAATGGCTTTTTAATCTCAATGCCTCTCAAATAGATGTGGTGGTACATCCCCAATCTATCATTCACTCGTTGGTGCAGTTTGAGGATGGTTCTATCAAAGCTCAAATGGGTTTACCTGATATGAAATTACCTATTCAGTTTGCATTGGGCTTTCCCAACAGACTAAAATCAGACTTCCCTCGTTTTGACTTCATTAATTATCCAAATCTCACATTTGAGCAACCTGATAAAGAAACATTTCGTAACTTGCAACTAGCATTTGACGCAATGGCTCAAGGTGGAAATATGCCTTGTATCTTGAACGCTGCCAACGAAATTGCCGTGGCTGCTTTTCTGGAAGATAAAATTGGCTTTTTACAAATGTCAGACTTGCTTGAAACTTGTATGGCAAAAGTTCCGTTTATCAAGCATCCAACTTTGGATGACTATATCCAGACTGATGATGCAACCAGAGTATTTGCAAGTGAAAATCTCTAAGAGTTTATCCACAGGAGAAATAGGAATGTAGATAAAAGTATCGAAAACGAACTTTCTCAGCTAAATTATATTTTTTAAAACCTTAATAGAAAACAGTATTGGTCTGACAAGTTCAGACTGGGGCTAAAAGCTAAACAATGGAAGGACTAGTGAAGGTTGGACAACTCATTTTGGGTTTGTCGATTTTAGTAAGTTTACACGAATTTGGGCATTATATCACTGCCAAATGGTTTAAGATGAGAGTAGATAGATTCTACTTATTCTTTGATTTTCTTTTTCCAATACCTACTTTATTGAATTTTGCTTTATTCAAAAAGAAAATAGGTGAGACAGAATACGGTTTAGGCTGGTTTCCACTTGGTGGTTATGTATCAATCGCTGGTATGATTGATGAAACACAAGATGCTTCAAAACTTTCAGCTACTCCTGAACCTTGGGAGTTTCGTGGCAAACCTGCATGGCAACGTCTTATTGTAATGTTAGGGGGGATTATCGTCAATGTGATTTTAGGGGTATTAATCTTCTGGGGCATTAGTTTTAAAGAAGGAAATAACTACATTTCTAAAGCCGAACTAAACAAAGAAGGGTTATATGCTGGAGCACTTGGTAAAGAAGTTGGTTTCCAGTTAGGAGATAAAGTACTAAAAGTAAACGGTGAAGATTTCAATAGTTACACAGATATTGCTGGTGCTATATTAGAAGATAAAACAGTTTATACCGTTGAAAGAAATGGTAAAACAGTAGAGATTGTGATTCCAAGTGACTTCTTAAATAAGCTATCAGACCAAAAAGGAGAGTTTATTCAACCTCTGTATAAATTTAAAATAGGTCGTGTAGCTGAACCCAAAGAAGCCTCTTTCTTAGACAAACTTTTAGGAAAGCCCGCACCAGCCCCTGCACCAGCTTATACAGCAGGTATGAAAAATGGTGACGAAATTGTATCGATTAATGGAACACCCGTGAAATTCTTCCAGACTTTCAAAGAAGAACTTCAAAAGTATAAAAACAAACCAGTAACCTTGGCTATTATGCGTGCTGGTAAAGCCGATACGCTTCGCATGACTACTGCTGAGGATGGTACATTGGGCTTTTTTCCTGAGTATTTGGTTCAAAAATCACACGAAGATTATACATTGGGTCAGGCTTTTGTAGTGGGAGCTAGCAATGCTTTTGATGTAGTGTGGAAAAATATTCAAGGTTTCAAGAAAATTTTTGCAGGTCAGGTTCGTGCTGACAAAGCTTTGAGTGGTCCATTTGAAATTGCTGATATGTACGGCTCGCACTGGGATTGGTTAAACTTCTGGAGTTTGACAGGCTTGCTTTCGATGGCTTTGGCATTTATGAATTTATTACCAATTCCTGCCTTGGATGGTGGTCATGCTTTATTCTTGTTGTTTGAAATTATTACAGGTCGTCCGCCATCAGAAAAATTCATGGAGCGTGCACAACAAGTTGGAACAGTGATTTTACTAGGTTTGATGGTATTCGTTTTAGGAAATGGTCTTTTCAAGAAGCTTTTCTAGAAATACCCAATATATACATTCAACAAACGTATGTTAATAAAATCAAAAAAATATATTCAAAAACCTGTGAGATTCTCTTACAGGTTTTTGCTTTTGGGCGTAATGCTATCGCTTGGATTGATGGCATTTAAGAAACATGCCTTCCATACAAGTATTACCGAAATGCGTTATAACGCCAAGGAAAAAAGCTTTGAAATTAGTCTCCGTGTTTTTAAGGATGATTTAGAAACAGTATTGACCAAAGAAAATCAAGGCAAGAAGATCGTATTAGACAAAACGGAAAAGTTTGACCCACAAATTGATAAATACATACAAAAGCATTTTGTGTGGTTCAATGCCCGCAATCAGCGAGTGGCGTATCACTATTTAGGAAAGGAGCAAGAAGGTGATGCCATGTGGCTATACATCGAAATGCCAGCACAAGAGCCAATCAGTGGTTCAAAACTTCAAAATGATGTATTGATGGACGAGTTTGATGACCAAACTAATGTGGTTAATCTGTTTTATCAGTCCGAAAAGAAATCCTTTATTTTTAATCAAAAGAATAAGGTGTTTGGGATAAGTTTTTAGTTACTATTTCCAATAAATCTTCGTGGATTTTCTCCCAAGATTGAGCCAAATTTATCGTTTCGATTCGGATATGATGCTGTTCTGAAGTATATGATAAGCTTAAAGATTGCTTTACCGTTGGATACAATAAGATACCTTCAGCCTGCTCGTCAGGCTGATTTTTTAGATAGGCAAATAACTGGTAGAGGTTCTCGGTATGTATTTTTTCTGAACTAAAATAGGTATTTAAAGTACGGGTATAATACTTGGTATCAATAATCAACTTTTTGCCGTTGTTCAAAATCAAACTAATATCAGTTTGCATTTTGGGCAAATACTGTGGTTCTGTTCCTGTAAGTTTCCATTGAAGTCTTTCCCTAAAAACCTTAGCACTTTTGAGTTCTATTTTATAAAAATTACGTACAAAAGCTTCAAATAAACCTGACATTTTGCGGTCGTCTTGCTCAAAATCTCTGAATAAAATACTCTCCCCCTGTTCACTTACCATGCTTTGAGAGTAAAGCAATTCACAAATATGTAGTAAAAACGGATAGGTCGTATTTCTATGACAATGGGCAAACGCCTGACGGAACAATGCTTCGTGTAGGGATATTTCTTGAATATGATGCAGTCTTCGTAATTCTGATTGTAAACTTTGGTGAATCTTATCTGAAAGGGTTGATACTTTGAGAAGTCGGACAAGGCTGCTTTTTAAAATCTGATTAGCCAAAATATTATCAGAAAATTCATCAAATTCACAGTATGCCATTCCCTTCTCAAATGCTCCAGTTGCCAAAGAAGGAGAGATATGTACTTTGCCTCTTATGCCTTGGATGTATTGATTTTGTTCTGTGTAGTATTTGAAATATCCTTTCTTCCAAAGCGTAGGTAGCTCTCTAACCAAGATACTCGCTAATAATTCATAGATACTTTTTTGCCCTGATACACCAGCTTTTACCAAGTGGCGTTGCTCAAGTTTATCCCAAGCATAACAAAGCAAAAAGTAGATGTTTTCAATTGGAATCATGTTGGAGCTGAGTAAGAAATAGACTTTAAAGTATCTTTACTAGTTTAAGACTTAGTCTTGGACTTATTTTTTTATACAGTTCATAAGCTGAAACAATAGATAGTCAGAGGCTAAGTCTCGAACTAGACAAGCTAACAGCTACCCAAGTAGTTCCTCAACGCAACTTTGTACCTTTTCGGGCTGGTCGTACCAATATTCTTCAAGCAAAGGAGCTATTTCAAGTTGAATAATACGCTTATACCATTTTTTGGCGTTTTCGCCTGCGGGAAAATGTGTAAAATAACTATGTCCGATTTGAAAGCCTTTTAGTAAATGTCTATCCTGACTGATTTCTTGGTTTAGTACGTTGAATTTTTGAGCAATACTTTCGACAAACTCCTTGTCTAACCCTTGTGCGACTAAGCAATTTACCCACCGTTCATTGAAACAAGGTTGTAAGCTAATAAAGGCAAAGCGACGACGAAGTGCATAGTCAATCATGGTCAGCGAGCGGTCGGCAGTATTCATTGTTCCGATGATATGAAGATTATCGGGAACAGAAAAAGGTTCAGCATCTTTGTCACCATAAGTCAATGGAATTTCGTTGGCTCGTCCACGCTTATCGTTTTCAATAAGTAAGAGTAATTCTCCGAAAATACGACTTAGATTGCCACGATTTATTTCATCAATAATAAAGAAATGGTCAATTCCTGCATTGCGTTGAGCCATTTTACAAAACTCATAAAAAACGCCATTTTTGAGCTTAAAACCACCGTCTCCATCGGGTCTTAGTCCTTGGATAAAATCTTCGTAAGAATAAGACTGATGAAACTGTACCATTTTAATTCTCGATTCATCTTTCGTACCTATGAGTGTGTAGGCAAGCTTTTTTGCCAAGAAGGTTTTGCCAACTCCTGGAGGACCTTGTATAATAATATTCTTTTTATACTGGAGCGTTTCAACGATTTCATCAAATTGCTCGGCTTCGATAAATAAGTCAGCTAAAGCGTCATTTCTTTCAAATGGAATAATGATATTTTCGGCAGCGATAGACTCTTTTTGTAAATCAATCATTGCTTGAATGGCCTCAAATTCGTCTTCGGAGATCTGAAACAAACTTCCTTGATTATTCTTCAGAATATCTGAGTCTTTCAGAAAATGAATTTGCTTAAGCTCTGCCCATTCAATTGGAAAAGGGAGTTTTTCCTTTAAACAAAACGCAATAGATTCACCTGCTACAGGATGAACATGTAGAGATTCGGTAATTTCAAGAATAGCTTTGATTTGTTTAATAGGTGTACTTTCATAGCCAATCACCCAATCGCCTTTTTGTACAGCTTGGAAATGTTGATAAATACGGCGTTTGTTTCCGAATTCGTTATGTGAGGTAAAGAGTTGTGATTGGTGATAGCGAAGCTGTTCAATCGAGCCAGTTTTAGGATTAAGATTGAGCCACCAATAGTTTCTATTTTTTTGAAAAGACATGCAGCAAAGATAAACATTCGGACAGCTCAAGACAAGCGTCAGGTAGGAGTGAAGCTACAATAAAAAACCCATCTACGAAGGATAGATGGGTTTTTATATTCATTAACCATTAAGTTCGATTTCTTCTCCGTGGTTGTTATGAAATTTAAAGTCTGTAATACCAAAAGAGCTATCTTGGATAATATTGACCCAAGTTTTGTATTTGAAATACCATTTCATTCGAAGAGAAGGGAAACCTTTGGTAAAGTATGCATGCAAGAAAGGGTGCAATACGATAGTTGGCTTTTTCTCATTTTGTTTGATAATGATATGCTCAAGATGATGCTCGATTACATCTGAAACAACAATACTCGCTGTAATTTTACCTGTACCGCCACAAGTAGGACAGTTTTCAGACGTTACAACGTTCATCTCTGGGCGCACTCTTTGGCGAGTAATTTGCATTAAGCCAAATTTGGTAAGCGGCAAGATAGTGTATTTTGAGCGATCAGATTTCATTTCCTCCTTCATGATATCATGAATCAGCTTTTTGTGTTCAGCTTTCTTCATATCAATAAAGTCGATAACGATAATGCCACCCATATCGCGAAGACGTAACTGACGAGCAATTTCTTTGGCTGCTTCGATATTTACGCTTACTGCGGTTGCTTCTTGGTCTTCTTCGCTATTTGATTTGTTACCAGAGTTGACGTCGATTACGTGCAAAGCTTCGGTATGTTCGATAATCAAATAACCACCAGCAGGAAGACTTACTGAGCGACCAAAAAGCATTTTTAATTGCTTTTCGATACCATATTGTTCAAATACTTTGGATTTACCCTGGTGTAATTTTACAATACGTTCTTTTTCTGGTGCGATGTGCTGTACATAAGCACGAGCTTCTTGGAATAACTCTGGTGTGTCAACAATAACGCTATCGAAGTTTTCATTCAACAAATCGCGGAGCATAGAGGTTGCACGGCTCATTTCGCCGATGACCTTGTCGCGCGGTTTTGCTGATCTGAGGGCTTTCATGCCAGCGTCCCATTTGGCTAAAGACTCCTTCAAATCTTTATCCAATTCCTCTACATCTTTGCCTTCAGCTACAGTTCGAACGATTACGCCAAAATTGGCAGGCTTGATAGACGACATCAATTTGTGTAATCTTTGGCGTTCGGATTTGGCAGTAATTTTTTTCGAAATGTTTACACCATTCGAAAATGGTACCAAAACTGTGTAGCGACCAGCGATAGAAATATCGCAAGATAAGCGGGGGCCTTTGGTCGAAATAGGTTCTTTTACGACTTGAACAAGGATAGGAGAATTTTTACCTAAAACCTTATCAATTTTGTCGTGTTTGTCTATTTCGGGTTCAAGCTTAAAGTTGTCTAATCTTCCAGAATTGTGTCTTCCAGCGATAACATCTTTGGTGAATTTATTCAGGGAATTGACATTTGGGCCTAAGTCATGGTAATGCAAAAACGCATCTTTTTCATAACCAATATCAATGAAGGCTGCATTCAATCCCGTAACCATTTTCTTGACTGTACCGAGATAAATATCTCCTACAGAAAAGTGTGGTTCGGACTCCTCTAAGTGATACTCCACAATCCTTTTGTCTTGCAAAAGAGCAATGCGGTCACCTTTGGGAGTCGAATTGATGATTAATTCGTTGCTCACAGGTGATTGAAGGATTAGAAGTGAATAGTATATAAGAAAACGAATATATATTGTCGCTGTGAGCGGTTGGTGAATAGAAAATCAAAGCCATCAAACTACATATAGAAAGGTTCGTGCCGAATAGTAAAAAGCAAGTTGTAAGAAATTGATTAAAGCAACTGAATTTTACAATTGGGAAGTCATTCCATCGGAATGAAATAATGTAATAGTGAGTCTATAGTATTTTATTGGTTTTTTGATTTTTAATGTTGCTGACTTATTGCGTGGCTGTGTATTATGACCAATCTATAATACAACGGAATCCATGCTGTCATGAGCAGATAAATTATTGCCAAGAAATAAAGTAAGAAGGCAATGAATTTGGGTTTTACCTAGCAATCTCACAAAAACGACAAAAACAGGCTCTTTTCTACGAGAGAAAATAGCCTGTTTTCTAGTAATTAGCAACTAAGGATTAGCACCAATTCGTACTAATCCTTAGTTACAGATTACTTCTTCTTATGTCTATTCTTTCTAAGACGCTTCTTTCTTTTGTGAGTTGCAATTTTGTGTCTTTTTCTTTTCTTTCCGCAAGGCATGACTTTAAAAGGTTTTAAATGTTACGAAATCTGTTTTAGTTGTTTGTCACAGAAGATTCCTATCCAAGCACAATTTAGTGATAAAGTAGGAACTTACCGAGAACTTATTTTAATTTTGATAAAATTTCATTGGCAGCTGCCTTCTCCTGAGGGTCTTTGCTATTGGCTAAAACTTTCTCTAGAATTGTGCGAGCTTCATCAGTACGGTCGAGTTCTGCCAAACAGTATCCCAAGTTCAATGCTGCTTTAGAATTAGCAGGGTTGATTTTTAGGATTTGTTTAAAACGCTCAACGGCCTTCCCAAACTGATTCGACCGAATTGATAGAATCCCCAAATTGAACAATGCTGGTTCAAATTCAGGCTCTTTTGCAATTACCTCACGAAGCATCAAGATTCCTTGCATAGGAGTTGATGTTGAAACGTAAGTCATTGCCATGTTCGTTTTTGCTAGAAGATTATTAGGATTTTTGGTTAAAATCTCTTGATATAATGTTCTGGCTTTTTCTCCCATATTCTTGGTCTTAGCATCTTCGAGTGCGTAGGTAAAGGCTTCATAATATAAATCTGCTGCCTTCATCAAATTGTGCTCGCTGTTATCAAGTTTTACGACTTCTTCTGCATAATATGCAGCGCTGTCGTATCTTGTAAATGCTGTAAACTTCGAAATAAGAGCATTTGCTGCTTCGATTTTATCTTGCTTGCTTGAACTTCCTAAATATTTCGCTCGTAAACTTTCAACTACCTTGCTCTGTTCGGGGCTAAGGGCTGTGCCATGGCTTTCATTAGCTTCACCTTCGGTGTGCTGATGGGTGTCTTCCGACTCAACGGCTTTATCACGATTGGCTGAGCCAGTCTGTGCTGATTGCTCTAAGGTCTTTTTCTCGTCACTTACCACAACCTTCGGAAGGCTATATAAAGCTCCAACCGTACCCAGTGCAACCACTATTATGAAGATAAAAGACTTTTGCATGTCGTTTACAGATATGTTATCTGTTATGGGTTATCTGCTATGAGTTCATAACCGATAACCTATAACTGACAACTTATTGCGAAAAATTACTTAGCGTTAGTTTTAACTTGCTCGATAAAGATTTTAGCAGGTTTGAAGCTTGGAATAAAGTGCTCGTCAATCACAATAGAAGTGTTTTTCGAGATGTTACGAGCAACCTTCTTAGCTCTTTTCTTGTTCACAAAACTACCGAATCCACGAACGTAGATAGGTTCACCTCCAGCCAAGTTATCTTTAACTACAGTGAAGAATGACTCTAGTGTGCTAGATACATCTGCCTTGTCAATGCCCGTCTTGTCTGCGATTTCTGCGATTACGTCTGCTTTTGTCACTTTTTTAAAAAATTTAGGAGTTAATAAAATATGATAAACAATGGTTGTCGATTGCCATAAGTTTCCAAAAAATTCAGTTGAATTAGCATCGATTAAGATCGATTTCAGTGAATTTTGCTAACTCTCACAGCCTCAAATTATAAGCCCCTGATTATTAAGGGTCACAAAGGTACGACTTTGGTTTCAAATATGAAAGAATCAATAAATAAATGTCTGAACTTTTTTTTCGTAAATGCTTAATTTTTAGCTATTTGAATTCTAATTCTAAAATTAATCTAATGCAGACTTCTTTCTTTTCTCCTATTATTCCTTGGTTTTTGTTGTACTTCTTTCACGAATCATGGATTATTTATAGATTGTTTTATTATAAAACTCTTCGTTTATTTTTATTTAATCTACTAACCTTTTGGACTAGATAAGTTTCTTAAAAGATTATCACTTTTATAAACCTATTCAGTACTTTATAGGTTAAATCAAAACAAGATTTTTTAGTTTTGATTTCTGTTTTGTCGCAAAAATCTAAATCAAACATCTTTTTTAAGCTAAATCCGAAAGTCTACTTTCTTTTTTCATGACTGAATTTTCACAATTCCCTTTTTCTCAAAAACTTGTACAGTGGTACGAAATCCATAAAAGAGATTTGCCTTGGCGTAATACCACTAATCCTTATTATATATGGTTATCAGAAATAATTTTGCAACAAACAAGAGTTGTTCAAGGAATGCCCTACTATTACAAATTCGTAGAGGCTTTTCCGACAGTATTTGATTTGGCAGTCGCCGATGAGGCTGAGGTTTTGCGTTTGTGGCAAGGGTTAGGCTATTATTCTCGTGCTCGTAATTTGCATACAACTGCCAAAATAGTGGTTGACGAATACAAGGGTGTTTTTCCTGATTCTTATCAAGAGCTTCTCAAGCTAAAGGGTGTTGGCTCATATACTGCTGCTGCTATTGCCTCTTTTTCTTATAATGAGCCAGTAGCTGTGTTGGATGGAAATGTGTATAGAGTACTCTCAAGAGTATTTGGGATTGAGACGGACATTGCCTCAAATGAAGCGAAAAAAGTATATTCTGAATATGCACAAATGCTTTTACCCCTCCAAAATGCCGATACTCATAATCAAGCTATCATGGAATTTGGTGCTATTCAGTGTACGCCAGGTACTCCAACTGATTGCATGTTTTGTATTTTTGCTAATGAATGTGTCGCCCATGCACAAGGTCGTCAGGCTGTGTTACCTATAAAAAGTAAAAAGGTCAAAGTAAAAGAGCGATTCTTTCATTATTTCTTAATAGAACAAAATGATAAGTTTGTAATGCGTAAGCGTGTAGGTCGTGATGTTTGGGAAGGTATGTATGATTTTTATTTGATAGAATCTTCACAAGGGTGCTCACTAGAGGTGTTATTAGAACATGATGAGTGGTTGAATAACACTCTCTTGAATGGAATTGTGATGAGTGAGTCTGGAACTTTTACCCATGTCCTGACACATCAAAAGATTCAAACAAAATTCTGGTACATACAAGTTAATCCTGACTTTTCTCTAAATTTGCCAGAAAATCATGCGTTTTATAACCTATCTGAGGTAGACGATTTACCCAAATCTACTTTGGTGAATAATTATTTGACTCAAGAATCTAAAATTTTAACATAGTATTCATACGAATAGATAGTTGGAGATTGGTAGGAATTTTATTAAATTCACTCATGTTTATGTTTGAATTCTCACACCGAACTTAATTTATACCACTTCGATTTTATTTACAACTATCTTAAAAAAAAATAACCCAAATGGCTGGCGTAAACAAAGTTATCTTATTAGGCAATTTAGGCTCTGACCCAGAAGTAAGAGTATTGCCTAGTGGCTCAAAAGTGGCAAATTTTAATATTGCTACCTCCGAATCCTACACAAATCGTGACGGACAACGTGTAGAACAAACAGAATGGCATCGTATCGAATTGTGGGATGGGTTGGCCAACATCGCAGAACAATATCTTCGTAAAGGTAACTCTGTGTATGTAGAGGGGCGTATTCGTACAGAAGAATATGTAGACAAGGATGGTATCACACGTCGTGGTATCCGTATCCGTGGTACATCTATGACATTAGTAGGTGGTGGTAACCGCGACAATGCAGCTAGTAACGAAGGTGCTCCTATGGCATCGACTCCTGCACCCGCTCGTCCTAATCCTGCACCAGTAACACCTCCACCTCCAGCATTTGATGCAGGTGGTGATAGTGATGACTTGCCATTCTAACGAAAGGCTTATCATTTGTTAGACTAGCCATATTTTACCCGTTTTGTGGCTAGTCTAACTTTTGTTTAACTAAACAAACCAAACCTTGGAAACTCGATTATCTGACGATTATCACCCGATTAGGGTGCTTTTGGCCCAAGTTGAAAGCACCTCATCTTACAGCGTATATGGTATTGATGCGCTTATCTTGATTGCCCTGTTGGGTATTTCTGCACTGCTGGCTGGCTCTGAAGTAGCCTTTTTCTCCCTATCTGCTGATGAACGTGTTGCCTGTCGTGAGAGCGATAGCGGAAGTGAGCGTACTGTTGCCAAGTTGCTCGACAAACCTCAACAACTATTAGCAACACTTCTGATTGCTATCAATCTTGTTAACATCACTTTTGTTACCATCTCTACTTATCTTACTGAACAAATTTTAGGCGAAGAGGAAAAAGAGGGGTTAGTTGCTACCTTGATTTTATTAGTGGGGGTAACTTTCATGATTACTTTTTTTGGCGAATTGATACCAAAGGTGTGGGCACAACAAAATAATTTGAAATTTGCCAAACTCACTGCTCCACTTATCGAGGTTGCCAGCATTGTATTCAAGCCGTTGTCTTCTTTACTTTTAGGAATAAGTCATATTATTGAGAAACGTGTAGAGCGAAAAGGATATACTATTACAGCAGATGAGCTAAACCATGCACTTGAAATTACTACTGGACAGGGGACTTCAGCACAAGAAAAAGATATTTTAAAAGGAATTGTCAATTTTGGAAGTACTTCTGCGAAGAGTGCAATGCGTCCCCGTCGTGATGTAACAGCTTTTGATGTTGAATGGGACTTTCATGAGTTGATGGATAAAATAAATAAATCAGGATATTCTCGTGTACCTGTTTATAAAGAAACTATCGACAAAATAGAAGGTGTACTTTATATTAAAGACTTATTGCCACATATTGAAAAAGATGAATATTTTAATTGGCAAGAGTTGATACATCAAGCATTCTTTATCCCAGAAAGTAAAAAGATTGATGACTTGCTCTATGATTTTCAGGAAAAGCGTGTACACATGGCTATTGTAGTAAATGAGTATGGAGAAACTGAAGGTATTATAACGATGGAAGATATCATCGAGGAAATTGTAGGTGATATCAATGATGAATACGATGAAGAGGATTTAGGGTATAAGCGCTTAGAGGATGGTTCGTTTGAGTTTGAAGGCAAAGTTACACTAAACGACGTGTGTCGTGCGTTAGGAATAGATAATGACTATTTTGATAAAGTAAAAGGTGAAAGTGAGTCATTAGCAGGTTTATTAATCGAATTATTTGCTCGATTACCTCATGCGGGCGAAGAAATCGATTATGATAAATTTAGATTTAGGATTGCATCTGTCGATACACGCCGTATCAAAAGAGTAAAAATGACAATCAAGAATGAGGAAACTGACGAAACCAATCGAGAACTTACCTAACAAGTGACATCATTATTCAATGAAATATTACCCATTTTTAACTTTATTAATAGGACTTATTGCTTGTAATAACGACTGTCCAACTCCAATAATTGACGACTTTGAGAAAGGTGTAGGTAGCTTAATAGAAAATAAAAATCTAGATGAAGCTTCTGGATTAGCTTCTAGCTATACCAACGCTGGTATGATATGGTCACATAATGATAGTGGTGATACAAATCGTATTTTCTTAATGGATAGCTTGGGAAAAGGGACAAAGGAGTTTTACTTGGAAGGAGCTGTAAATAGAGACTGGGAAGATATGTCTATTTCGAAGTTTTCGGATGGTAACTATATTTATGTTGGTGATATTGGCGATAATCTAGCTGTGTATCCAAGCTGTACAATCTATCGTGTAAAAGAGCCTAATATAGCTAGCCAAGTAGTACAAGCAAGTAATAGTATTACCTTAAAGGATGTTCAAAAAATTACTTATGTATATCCTGATGGTGCACGTGATGCTGAATGTATGTTTATCGATCATGATACCAAAGATATTTATATTCTCTCAAAAAGAGACTTGAAGCAACGATTGTACAGATTACCATACCCGCAATCTTATACCCAAACCATCACAGCGGAGTTTGTAGAAGAAGTTACCTTTTCTACAGCACTCAATACGATGTTTTATATTACAGCTGGAGATATTTCGCCTGATAATAAAGAAATCCTTATCAGAAACTATGGGCAGATATATCATTGGCGAAGAGCCGACGGTGAATCAATTGCACAAGCTTTGCTACGACCAGCCAAATTGCTCGATTACACTTACTCAGCAAGCGAGGAGCCACAAGGTGAAGGAATAACTTTCTCAAGAACTGGAACAGATTATTATACTATCGGAGAAGCGACAGATTATAAACTTCCTGTAAAGCTTTTTAGATATGCTAGAAAAAAATAGGCAAGCTTAGCTTGCCTATTTTTTATTTAAAACGAAATTTTATCTCCTTGCTTAATACCATTTCGCTGACAAAATCCTGCATTGACTTCCAACACATACTGAGCTGGCTTGTAAGAAGGAATTGCTTCTTCTGAGAAAGGTGGGCGATTTGGTTGTATAGTGATGACTTCCTTATTAGAATTGATAAACAAAAGGTCTAAAGGAATGTAGGTATTTTTCATCCAAAAGCTTCTTTCTTGACTATCTGGAAAAACAAACAACATTCCACATGTATCTGGCATACTTTTACGATACATCAAGCCTTGGGTGGTTTCGGCATCGTTATCAGCAATTTCGATACTAATTTTCTTCTGAATTTTCGGAAATGTTAAATCTCCTTCTTTTTTAAAGGTAGGTTCGTTTGAAACAACACCAGATGGAGCAGGTGTCGAAATAGAGCTTACAGTTCCAGCTTCGCTATCTTCTGAACGAAAAACAGCAATCAGCTTTGGAACCATACTTCCAAACAATAACAAACCTACAAATAATAGAACTACAACTTTTTTCATTTTCAAGAGTATTTTTAATGAATGAAGAAACCTCAATAATGAGATTTTATGATAAAATTCTCAATTTTGCGAAACTGAGTAAAAGCGTTTTTTCACCAACACCTCCTTCAAACTCAATGGTTGCTTTACGGTCATTTCCGTTCACATCCATTTTTTTGACCTTACCATAACCAAATTTCAAATGCTCCACTCGATCACCTTCTTGTAAGTTTTTGGTATCACTTGGCGCAAAATCTGGAGAAGGCACATACGTTGCTGGTGCCGAATTCACTACAGGCTTTTTCTGAATCAAATTAGAGGTCGTTGTGGATATGCCAGTTTTGTTGCTGAGAGGCAAATTATTAGATACAACACCAGATTGATTATCGACTCTTCTGACAAATCCTTGTGGAATGCGTTGAGTTTCTTCGACAGCACGACGAATATTTCTGGCAAACTGTAAATATTTCGGGTCTATTTCATCCAAAAATCTACTTGGCTCACAAGGCTTCAATCGTCCGTATTGGTATCTACTTTCGGCATAAGACATCACAAGTTTTTTCTCAGCACGAGTAATAGCCACGTAAAATAAACGACGTTCTTCTTCCAAATCCGCACGACTTTGAAGCATCATTTGACTAGGGAAAAGGTCTTCTTCCATCCCTGCCACATACACATGGTTAAACTCCAAACCTTTGGCACCGTGAATCGTCATCATGGTTACACGGTCGTTGTCGCCATCAGGGTCATCCTCATCAGCGGTCGTTAACAAAGATACGGTCTGAAGAAAACTTGCTAGAGAGTGATCTTCAGTATCTGGGTTATCTACAAATTGTTTGATAGAGTTCAATAATTCCTGAACGTTTTCATAACGAGAAAGTCCCTCAACGGTTTTATCCTCATGAAGTTCCTTTAACAAACCCGAAGCTTTAGCTACATGACTGGCAATTTCGTAAGCATCTTTGTTGGGTACTTGAGTCATGAGAATAAACGACTTTATCAAATCTGCAAACCCTTCGATCGTCTCAGCAAAGCGTCCAGCTTGATATTGACGGATATTACTCACGATTTCCCAAACAGGTTTTTGTTGTTCGGCTGCTGTAATTTCAATACGTGCGATAGTAGTATCCCCAATTCCTCTTTTGGGTAAATTAATAATACGCTTAAATGCCTCAATATCTCGCTGATTTATCACAAAACGTAAATAAGATAGAAGGTCTTTGATTTCACGTCTTTGATAAAAAGATAAGCCCCCAACAATACGATACTTGATATTTAGCCTACGAAGAGCTTCTTCAAAGGCACGTGATTGGGCATTGGTACGATACAAAATGGCAAAATCTGTATTGCGCAAACCCAAAGCCATTTTGGCTTCGAAAATATTAGTCGCAATCAAACGCCCTTCTTCATTGTCTGAAGCCGCCTTGATTAGTTCGATAAGCGAACCTTCTTCGTTTTCGGTAAAAATATTTTTCTTTAACTGATTTTTATTTTTAGCGATAACCGAATTTGCTGCTTGTACAATACTATTAGTTGAGCGATAATTTTGCTCCAACTTAATGGTTACGAGATTCGGGTAGTCTTTTTCTAAATTAAGAATATTGTCAATATTAGCTCCACGGAACGCATAAATAGACTGTGCATCGTCGCCCACTACCGCCAGATTGTTGTGCATGGCAGCGAGTTTCTTAATAATCAAATATTGTGAAACGTTGGTATCCTGAAACTCATCGACCATGATGTATTGAAACTTCCTCTGATATTTGTCTAATACGACAGGATGGTCTCTAAACAATATATTAGTATTGAAAAGCAAGTCATCAAAGTCCATTGCATTTGCTTGAAAACAACGCAACGTGTATAATTTATAAAGTCTGCCTATTTCAGGAAGCTTTGCTGCTGCATCATCTGCCTGAATAATGGGATTGTTGAGATATTCATCTGGGCCAATCAAACGGTTTTTAGCCCCCGAGATTCTGTTGAAAACCACATTGGGTTTATAAACCTTATCGTCGAGTCCTCTTTCTTTGATGATACTTTTTAGTAAAGATTTAGAATCGTCAGTATCATAAATAGAAAAGTCGGGAGTGTAGCCCAAGTGTTTGCCTTCAAAACGTAATATTTTGGCAAATACTGAGTGAAATGTACCCATCCAAATATTTTTGGCATCATTACCTACTGCTTTTTCTACCCTTGCTCGCATTTCACCTGCCGCTTTATTGGTAAAGGTCAATAGCAAAATCTGAAAAGGATCTACGCCTTTATCTAATAAATAAGCTGTTCGAAAGGTAAGAACTCTCGTTTTGCCAGAGCCTGCTCCTGCAATAATCATGAGAGGACCTGTGATATGTTGTACTGCCGCCTGTTGCGGTTCGTTAAGACCTGCTAAATAATCCATATTTCAAAAACTCAATACTATTACAAGACACAAGCCATCAACCTTTATTAGTGAAAAGATTGATGGCTTGTAAGTCAAACCATTCGCCAAAATTACGAAGAAAAACTATGGTAATCAGCTTATATCGAATATCCTTTACTAAGTTTGAATAACACCTACTTTAAATTCTTTATCGATAGGGGCATGATTAGCGGCTGCAATACCTTCCGAGATGACTCTTCGTGTATGAAGTGGATCGATGATTTCATCTACCCAAAGTCGTGCAGCTGCATAATAAGGTGTTGTTTGTGTGTTATATCTTTCGATAATTTCTTTGAGTAATAGCTCTTCTTCTTCCTTCGAAACCTCTTTGCCCTGCGACTGCATCGATGCAATTTGCGTTTGTAATAAGGTCTTGGCGGCTTGTTCACCACCCATTACAGCGATTTTAGCGCTTGGCCAGGCATAAATAAAACGAGGGTCATAAGCCTTTCCACACATCGCATAATTACCCGCTCCATAAGAATTACCAATGACAATCGTAATCTTAGGAACAACCGAATTAGCTACAGCATTTACCATTTTAGCACCATCCTTAATAATACCCGAATGCTCCGAGCGACTTCCAACCATAAATCCCGTAACATCTTGTAAGAATACCAACGGAATTTTCTTCTGATTACAATTCATAATGAATCGAGCAGCTTTGTCGGCTCCATCATTATATATAACACCTCCAATCTGAACTTCGCCTTTGCCACTTTTAGTAATCAAGCGCTGATTAGCCACAATGCCCACAGCCCAGCCATCAATACGAGCATATCCACAAAGAATAGTTTTTCCGTAATCTTTCTTAAACTCATCAAACTCCGAATTATCAACTAAGCGCTCAATAATATCTATCATATTATAAGGCTTGGTTCTGAGTTCGGGTAAAATATCATAAATCTCTTCCTGATTTTTGATAGGCAAACTAGGGGTTGTTCTATTAAAACCAGCTTTGGTATCCTCTCCAAGTTTTCCAATAATTCTTTTTACCTGATCCAAGCACTCTTGTTCGGTTGAAAATTTATAATCAGCATTTCCAGAAAGTTCAGTATGTGTCACAGCGCCACCCAATGTTTCGGCGTCAATGTTTTCTCCAATGGCCGCCTTCACCAAATAGGGCCCCGCCAAAAAAATAGAACTTTGCCCTTCAACCATCAACGTTTCGTCTGACATAATAGGAAGATAAGCTCCTCCAGCAACACAACTTCCCAACACAGCTGAGATTTGAGTAATGCCCATCGCACTCATAATTGAGTTATTGTAAAAAACTCGACCAAAATGTTCTTTGTCAGGAAAAATCTCATCTTGCATTGGCAGAAAAACTCCTGCACTATCTACCAAATAAATAATAGGAAGCCTATTTTGTAAAGCTATTTCCTGCAAACGAAGATTCTTTTTTCCAGTAATGGGAAAATACGCTCCAGCTTTAACAGTTTGGTCGTTGGCAACAATCATACATTGTTTGCCCGAAACATAGCCAATACCTCCAACAGTACCTCCAGCAGGGCATCCACCATACTCTTTGTACATTTCAAAACCTACAAAAGCACCCAATTCTAAAAATTCTGTATCAGGGTCGATTAAGTAGGCAATGCGTTCTCGTGCAGTGAGTTTTCCTCTATCGTGTTGTTTGGCAATATTTTTGAGCCCACCTCCTAGTTTTATCGTCTCTAGGTAATTTGTCATTTGCTCCACCAATTGCTGGTTAGAGGATTGATTCATAGTTGACATGAGTTTTAGATAATAAATTGTTGATGAATGTGTTTATATAGAATAGCACTACACTCTGTAGTGTATATAACCTTGTCAAGTTATATAAATTATGCAAATATTAATAAATTGGATAATTTGACCAAATAGGCTACATTAGCAAATACTTAAATTTTCTAAATAGGGAACAATCCTAATAAATTGTCTTATCATAAACTAACTATATACATATTTATATAATGACCAGAATTCTGCTCGTCGAAGATGATGAAAGCCTAGGGTTTGTAGTAAAAGATAATCTTGAACAAGAAGGATATCAAATCGATTTACAAGTAGATGGTAAAGCGGGACAAAGAGCTTTCCAACAAAATGAATATGATTTGTGTATTTTTGATGTAATGCTTCCAGAAATGGATGGGTTTACGCTGGCCGAAACCATTAGAAAAGCAGGAAGTGAAATTCCTATTATATTCCTAACGGCAAAATCTCTGAAAGAAGATCGTATCAAAGGCCTTAAATTAGGAGCGGATGATTATTTGACAAAACCTTTCAGTATAGAGGAACTTGTTTTACGGATTGAAGCTATTCTAAAGAGAACAGGCAAAAAAACTACAGTCCCAAATGGTGTGCTTCAAATAGGACGTTATATACACGATAGTAAAAACCTTAAATTGACTATCGATGATTTTCAACAAGAACTTACCCATCGAGAATCAGATTTATTAGCCTTTTTGATTCAACATAAAAACGAAACACTCTCTCGTGATAAAATTTTAATCACTATTTGGGGAGATGATGACTATTTTAAAGGAAGAAGTCTCGATGTTTTTATCACTCGCTTACGGAAATACCTCAATAAAGACACTAATATCAAGCTCAGTAATGTACATGGAGTAGGTTTTCGTTTAGAAGTAAGCTAAAGTTTAAAATAATATTTATAAATATTCGAAGTATTAATTGTATTTGTGAGCTTGTAGATATGACATCAATTGAATAATATCAATTTGATGTCATTTTTTTTGACTGTTATGCATTCTGATGTTCAACGACTTATAAAAAACTTTTAAAAATAGTGTCAAAAAGATTTGGAAGGTTGGGAATAAAGTGGGAATTTTGCACTCCCAAACGACGGGAACGGAGTTGTAGCGAAGAAAAGAAGTTGAGAGTTGCGAAAATAAATTTCAAAAAATATTTTCAAAAACATTTGGAATTTAAAAATAAAGCTACTAATTTTGCACTCCCAAACAACGGGAAGCGGTTAAATCGAAAGAGGTTTAGCGACAATTTTTGAGATAAGTTACTGACGATAAGTTGGTTACTTGTTTTGGAGAAAAG
>NZ_JASHIC010000043.1 GCF_030056705.1 Flectobacillus longus | reverse complement strand
ATGACTCACTGAAAATACGACTTTGACGAATCTCGTATTTTGTACTTTTCCCAGTTTTAGATTTTGAAGTTGCCATTATTTGTTGCTTTTTGAGGGCAACCTATTTTAGGCAAGGACAAAATTACACTCAAAACTCATCACTCACAATTCAGCACTCATACTTAAGTATGTTGATGGAGAAATATTTATTATTTATCTCTATCAACTATACTTAACATAGTTCTATTTTGTTTCTTGAAAGTTTTACTTTTCCTAATTTTTCTAATTGCTTCAATAAACGAGATACAACTTCTCGAGAGGTAGCGAGTTCGCCTGCCAAAACTTCATGTGTGATATTGATAACAGAACTTTTACTTTGTTTGCTTTTGCGTTGCAATAGGTTGAGTAAACGTTCGTCGAGTTTATGAAATGCGATTTCATCAATAGCGTTAAGTAAATCTTCAAAGCGACGCTGATAGGTCAGAAAAACAAACTGTTTCCAAGTATTGTACTTACACATCCATTCTTCTACTTTTTCGACTGGAATAGTGATGAGCTTTGTTTTTTCTTCAGCAATAGCTAGTATTTCACTCTGTTTACGGTCTAGACAACAACTCAGTGACATCGCACAAGAATCCAATCCTCCTAGATAGTATAATAGTGCTTCGCGGCCTTCATCGTCGGGTCGGAGGATTTTGATTGAACCACTAAGCACGATTGGGACAGCACGGATATATCCACCCGGACGCATGATTACATGGCCTTCTTCTAATTCCATGTAGTTGCCAATTTGTTCGAGCTCATCAAGTAGCCCCTTTTCAAAAATACCTATAAATGTCTCTTTTACAAAGGATAGATTCATGGAGAAAGTGTGTCTATTTAAGTATGAGTTGTGAATGTTGAACTGTGAGCTTCAATAATAGATTAACAAACAACAAGTAGTATAAATGTTTCCCGCCGATTTTTATTAATACTTAAATGATAGAATAGTTCAGGGATAATGACTGACAAGTTACAACTTATATATCAATATATGAATTACTATTGATATTACTCGATAAGCAAAATTATAGAATGATTAGGATAAAGGGTAGTATATAGATTTATTTAAAGTGCAAGAATCAGGATAAATATAAGCTTTAGACTATATTCATCCTGATTTTATGAGAAAACAAATACGAAAAATTAGATAGTTTATTATCGAAGACTCAAAGTAAGGGTTATTATGTTGAATTTTATGCTTTTCCTGTCAGGATTCTATTCCAGTATAGCCATGGTAAAATATATTTTTTGAGCAACCACATAGACCAACGCGGTTTGGCTTGGTCAAATGGGAAAGTCATCTTTGGGGTATTGCTATAGTCGAACTCGGCAAGCATAAGTTTACCATATTGGGTTGGTATTGGACAAGCACTGTAGCCAGTATATTCGGCTGTGGGTTGTTGCTGAGCTAATACCCTCAATACATTTTCGACTACAACAGGTGCTTGCTTACGAATAGCAGCACCTGTTTTGCTACAGGGAGCATTGGTACAATCGCCCAAAGCAAAGACGTTGGGATAGCGGCTATGTTGCATGGTATTTTTATTGATTTCAACATAACCTAACGTGTTTTTAGGATCTGCTAGGGGACTTTTCTTGATAAAGTCAGGTGCACTTTGAGGAGGTACAGCATGACACATATCAAAGCTTAAACTTTTGTGAACAATCTCACCATTAGCATTTTTTTGTTCGTATAAAATTGTTTTACTTTTTCCGTCAATTGCTACAGTATTAGCGCCAAAATGTGTAAAAATGTGATTGTCTGCTACGACTTTCTCTAATGTTTGAGCATATTCTTTTACGCCAAAAATTACACCTGCTCCAGACACATAATGCACTTCGCACTGCTCTAGAATACCCTTTTTACGCCAATAGTCGCAAGCCAAATACATGATTTTGTGAGGTGCTCCCCCGCATTTGATAGCGGTACTTGGGTTGGTAAAGACCGCTACACCTCCCTTAAAATTTTTGATGAGTTCCCAAGTATAAGGTGCTATTTCAAAAGAGTAATTGCTCGATACTTCGTTTTTGCCTAGAGTGTCTGACAAACCCTTGATATTTTGCCAATCGATTTGGATACCTGGCGCCACTATCAAAATCTTATAAGTGTATTTGGCGCCACTTTTACAAGTAACTTGGTTTTGCTCTGGCTCAAACGTTGCTACGGCATCTTTAATCCATATACTGCCTGCTGGGATATAGTCTTTTTCGTTTTTTTCAGTGTCAGCAATATTAAACTCTCCAGCACCCACCAAAGTCCATGCTGGTTGATAATAGTGTTTTTCTGATGGCTCAACGATACCAATAGATAACCCAGATTTTTTTTGTGACAATTGGGCTGCAACAGATAAACCTGCGTTGCCACCACCGACTATCAGAACTTCGAATTGATTATTCATGGCTCAGGAATTTGGTTTTTTCTGCAAATTCTATAAATAATCAAAGACATTCTGTGATATATGTTACATAGGTAAAGGTTATTTGAAAATTAATATAATAAGAAAAGCACCTTACAAGGGTGCTTTTCTTCTCAACTAGTAGTATTTTAAATTTGAGCCTTAATTCGGTAACTTCTCTTTGAAGTACCCATACGTCCAAGTACCTGCAATAGCACTCAGTAGTGTAACAATTACAGCTACGAAACCACTACCAATTTGAGCGAATAACGGACCAGGACATGCGCCTGTAATAGCCCATCCTAATCCAAATAACAAACCACCATAGATTTGTCCTTTTTGGAATTTTTTGGGATGAAACTCTACCGTTTCACCTGATAGTGTTTTGATATTGAATTTTTTAATGAGAAAAACCGAAATCATGCCCACTACCACAGCACTACCGATAACGCCATACATGTGGAAGCTTTGTAAACGAAACATTTCTTGAATTCTGAACCAAGAAATAATCTCTGCTTTTACGAAAACGATACCAAACATAATTCCTACGATGAGGTATTTGAGATTGGATAAACCGCTTTCTGAAGTTTTCATGTCGTTTGGCGCTTCGCAAACGAATTCTTCTTTTTCTACTATCGGAGTTTCAAATGTCGATTTCATGATAATATTTTTATGAAAAATATATGAGAGGAAATAGGGATAGCTCTTTTAACACTCTGTGCCTTTGCTCCTTTGTGCCTGTTCCCTTTTAAAATAACTTAAATATCAATGGTAATAACAAGTGCGTTGAAGCAAAACCGCCAACCATAAAGCAACAAGTTGCAATGACTGATGGGACTTGTAAGTTAGAGATACCCATAATGGCATGTCCCGATGTACAACCGCCTGCCCAACGTGTGCCAAATCCTACCATAAAGCCACCAATTACAAAGAATATCAACCCTTTTAAACTAAAAATATTTTCAGTTGCAAAAATATCTGAAGGCATCAAGCCATTAAAGTCTTTAATCCCTAAGGCACTTAAATCTTTAATTGTTTGTGGATTGATCACAATGGTATTTGGATTCGCTAAGAAATTGGTTGCGATAAAACCACCAATTAATACGCCCAAAACAAATACCAAATTCCAGATTTCTTTACGCCAATTGTATTTAAAAAATGGTATATCTGCTGGCATACAGGCTGCACAGATATGTCGTAATGATGAGGATATACCAAATGATTTATTTCCGATTAATAATAGGGTAGGGACAGTGAGTCCGATTAAAGGACCTGCTACATACCAAGGCCACGGTTGTTTAATGAATTCAAGTAGTTCCATGATTATGTTTAAATTGATTATTAATAATGTCTATAGATTAAGTATTTTATTTTCTAATTTCTTAAAAGAATATAGAATGTCTATAACGCTGAGTAATTTATTTGTAAAAAATGCTTGAAAATTAAAAGATCTCTATCAGAAGAAATAGATAGCATAAGTATCATTTAAACAAATAGTTAGCGATATTTAGTTTCAAAAAGAATAAAGATAAGTCGTCACTGAGTAGATGATTATTCTTTTTTGATGATACAAAGTTATTTTAATGATAAGGCATTAAATGTAACTTTTATCACATAGCGCAAATTTTCTGTAAAGAGACTATTATTAATGGATAGAATTACTTTCTTGGGTGAAATAAAAAATGCCGAAAATGGTTTGACACCATCCTCGGCATTCAACTACTCGGATGTAAGAAATTTGCTTACAAAAAATGTTGATTAGTCTTTTGTTAACATTCAAGTTGATTAGAAAATAGCTTTAAAGTGTTGAGACACGAGATGTTAATGCAAAATAAAATTCAGCTATTCGGCTGTCAGCCATGGGCATTAGGAAAAAGTTTTTCTGCCTAATGCCTACGACTTATTGCCTAAAGCGTATGAATACTTAAATGGCTACCAATTTTGTTTCTACTTTTTCTTCGTTCATGAACGACAAGTCAAGCTTGATGTTTGGCAATAATTCCTCTTCCAATTGATTTGCCCATTCATTGAGATACAGCATGACATCGTCACGGTAATTGTGGCGCATTTTGTCACGGCGCTCTAGAGGAATTCTAGCTAAAACTTTTTTATCACTCAAACGTTCTAGATTCTGTAAGTCGGATGTTGTCAAACCATGGTTGAGCATATCTGCGATGAGAAGATCCATTGGAAGCCCACTGGTAGGACAATATTCCTCTACCTGTTCGCGCCAATCGCCACGGCCTTGCATCGCAAACTCATGAATTTGCGCTTTGCTAAGTTGGGTTAATTCTTGCGCCAAGTTGCCACAGTTACAACTTCCCATGTGCCCCCATTGGTATGGATTTCCGCTAGATAGCTTTTGTGCCGTACGACGCAAGGCTTGGATGAGTTCTGGATTTGCATGTGCCATAAAATACAATAGGATATAATGAAACAATCTTTTGAATGAAGGCTAAACTCGCTGTTTGTATATTTTGTTTAAGTAAATTTTTTATTAAAAATATTATATTTTATGCTTCCGGTAACCTAATTGAGAAGGATAAGCATTTATGAAAATATGTGTATATTGGGAGTTATTGCCTGTAAAAATTTTGCCTAATATTTTTTTGCAAAGATTTTGGATAAAAAAGTATTAGTCGTTTCGTTAAAGCTTACTCGGTCTGAGTATTCAATACTATTTTTCAAGCTATAATAAAGATAAGAAATATCCCCAAAGACTAAAAATAATCCCATTTTCTTACTACTAAAAGACAAACTTATGGAAAGACGTAATGCCTTAAAAAGTATGGCGATGCTCATCGGAGGAGCGATAGCCTTACCCGAGTGGGCAAATGGTTGGTCGACCAACTCTCTGACAACACAAAATTGGTTGCGTCCTAATTTAGCAAGTGTATTAAGCGAAGCAGTTGAAACCATTATCCCAAAAACTAATACGCCAGGGGCAAAAGACCTTGGTTTGGATACTTTTGTACAAAAAATGATCGCCGATTGCTACTCCAAGGAAGTGCAATCAGCTTTTGCCAAAGGTATTGGTCAAATAGATGCTGTAGCGCAACAACAATATAGTAAACCATTCACGCAGCTCGATACTCCACAGCGAATAGAGTTATTGAAAGGCTTTGAAAAAGGTGCCGAAACCAAAGATTTTTATGGTTTGCTTAAAGGTTTAACGGTTCGTGGTTATCTCAATTCTGAGTATGTGATGACCAACATCACACATTATGAAATGGTACCAGGTAGATACCATGGATGTGTAAAAGTAAAATAAGTAATAAGGCTTTAGGAAATGAGCTATGGGCATTCAGCAAAAATGCCTCTATGATTTAAATAGAAGCGCTTTTTAGACATAAATCTGTAGACCGAATCCCGACAGCTCTTCAAATAATCATTGATTCCATGAGTAATTTTAATATAGATAGTACAAAAAATAGAACCTACGATGCCATTGTAATTGGCTCAGGTATTAGCGGTGGCTGGGCAGCCAAAGAATTAACAGGAAAAGGCTTACGTACGTTGGTGCTCGAACGTGGGCGAGATGTACGTCATGTGGTAGATTATCCGACCACAATGTTACAACCTTGGGAGTTTGAACACAGAGGACAATTGCCTTATGAAGTCAAGCAAGAAAACCCCATCGTAAGCAAATGTTATGCCTTTTATGAAGGCACAACGCAGTTTTTTGCCAAAGATAAAGAACATCCTTATGTACAAGAAAAGCCTTT
This sequence comes from Flectobacillus longus, assembly GCF_030056705.1. GTDB lineage: Bacteria > Bacteroidota > Bacteroidia > Cytophagales > Spirosomataceae > Flectobacillus > Flectobacillus longus. The sequence goes on along the minus strand of NZ_JASHIC010000043.1, from coordinate 16,286 downwards.
TGATTGGATTAGAGGTTATCAAGTAGGTGGAAAATCGTTACTATGGGCACGCCAAACGCAACGTTGGAGTAATTTTGACTTCGAAGGACCAGCACGTGATGGCTTTGCGGTAGATTGGCCTATTCGTTATAACGACTTGGCGCCTTGGTATAGTTATGTCGAAAAATTTGCGGGTATTTCAGGCAATAAAGACGGTTTGGATACACTTCCAGATGGTGAGTTTTTGCCACCTCACGATTTGAATTGTGTCGAGAAGTATTTCAAGGAACAAGTTTCCAAAAATTACAAAGACCGCCATATTATTATTGGTCGTGCGGCGCATATTACCAAAGCACAACCAATTCACTTGCAGCAAGGTCGTGCGCAGTGCCAGCATCGTACTATTTGTGAGAGAGGTTGTCCATTTGGGGGATATTTTAGTAGTAACGCCTCAACAATACCTTGGGCAATGAAAACGGGTAAAATGACACTTCGCCCTGATTCGGTAGTTCACTCGATTATTTATGACGAGAAAAAAGGCAAAGCAACGGGCGTAAGGGTAATTGATGCGAACACCAAAGAAATGATTGAGTTTTATGCTAAAATCATTTTTGTGAATGCCGCAGCGTTGAATACCAATTTGATTTTGTTGAACTCCACCTCAAATCGTTTCCAAAATGGTTTGGGTAACGACAGTGGCGTTTTGGGTAAATACGTTGCTTTCCACAATTACCGTGCGCGTGTGTCAGGCGAGTATGATGGATTATTGGATTCAACAACCGATGGTCGTCGTCCGAACAGTGGTTATATTCCTCGTTTCCGCAATGTGTATAAGCAAGAAACGGACTTCTTGCGTGGATATGCCGCAGGTTTTGATGGTCGCCGTATCGAGTATAACAGCAGCGAAGGTATCGGAGAAGATTTGAAAGCAAATCTTGGAAAGGTAACACGCGGAGCATGGAGTGTAGGTTCGCACATGATGGGCGAGACTATCCCGAAAGAATCCAATTACGTTGCACTCGACAAAGCATTGAAAGACCCTTATGGTATTCCGCAATTGCGTATTGCTGTAGGTTATGATGATAATGACGAAAAGATGGTCAAAGATTACTTGCAACAAATGACAGATATGTTTGAAAAAGCAGGTTTTAAAAATATCAAGACCTACGATTCAAAACAAGCTGCTGGTTTGGATATTCACGAAATGGGTGGTGTGCGTATGGGTAAAGATCCTAAAACCTCGATGCTCAACAAGTGGAATCAAATGCACGCTTGTAAAAACGTATTTGTCACCGATGGAGCATCGATGACATCAACCTCAACGCAAAACCCATCATTGACTTACATGGCGATGACAGCTCGTGCAGCCGACTACGCCGTAAAACAAATGAGAATGGGTAATTTATAAGCTTATCCAAAAACACTTTTTAGCCCAATGCACTGCTTGTATTGGGCTTTTTGTTTTGTATAGACTTATGGCGATTAGCGGTTTTTATGATTACATTTGTGTATAGTAAAAAGAAAAATTTTGTCGTTTATAACAGATAAACAACTGACCGATATGCCTCCAATAGCACTTAAATCCTTTCATATAAAAAATTACAAAGGTATCATAGACACGAAAGTTGAAAATATCCCATCAGGTACACAATGGATTTTTTTGACAGGTGAAAATGGTATTGGTAAAACTTCTATTTTGCAGGCGTTTGTAGAATACACGAACACCTTTATGTCAACTAAGGATTCATATTTACACTTTTTACATCACAAAGATGAAATCTATATTACCCCTCCAAGAAGACTTAAAGAATATCTTATTGATAGATACGAATATGAACCTCTTATTTATTCAATGATAGGTTATGGTTCATCAAGATTGAGAGTGTCTGATAAAATGCCAATACAATTAAAAGATGTTTTTGGATTTTCAAATAAAAATCATTCTTTATTTTCTAATGATGTATTATTAATAAATATAGAAGAACGTCTTAAAGATTGGTATCTAAACTATAAAAAAGGGTTTCAAAAACTTGAAGAGCTATTCAAATGTTTATTGCCAAATCTGGATAAAATAATAGTTGAGTTTGATGAAATAATTAAAGCGTCTACGGTAAAATACTTTGAAAAAGATGTTGAAAATAGCATATATGACGGTGTAACATTTGAAGAACTTGCAGCAGGATATAAAAATATTATTGCTATAGTTGGAGATATGGTTTATAGATTCTCTTTAAAGCAAGATGTTGAAGACTACAAAGATTTAGAAGGCATCATCCTAATTGACGAATTCGAATTACATCTTCATCCAAAATACCAGAAGCTTTTTGTAGAGAAACTTACCGAATTATTTCCCAAAATTCAATTTATTGTTTCTACACATAGTCCTATTCCTTTGTTGGGTGCGCCAGCCAATTCGGTAATCATTAACGTCACACGTACTGAGGAAGAAGGCATCCAAGCCAAATTGTTAGATATAGATTTTAGTGTGCTTACACCCAATACTATTTTAAGTTCACCAATTTTTGGTTTTCAAGACTTAATTCCAGATAGTAAAAGCAATGATAAGATGATTAGGACGGAGGATACCTACAAAGAAGTTTTGTTTCATGACCAGTTAGATAAGCAAATAGATGAATTTTTGACAGATGATAGAAAGCAAGAGTTGTTAGACCTATTAAAAGAAAAATAATCATGCGGAAAGTAGTTAAAGACTTAGATAATATACCTACATCATTGATCAGCCAAGAAGCTATAGACAGTTTACGAAACGTTATTGATACAAAAGATAATAACTTGATAAAAGCTGATATTTATAGAGGGAAATATCTTAAAACAGATGGAAGTAAAGGTGATGAAGTTGTAGAAGAGTTAGCTAAAATATATCATGAAAAATGTGCCTATTGTGAAGAACGAACTTTAATATACATAGAACATTACCGTCCAAAGGGGAGAGTGCAAACTACAAAGCATGGGGGCTATTATTGGTTATGTTATGAATGGAGTAATTTACTACCCTCTTGCCATGAATGCAATAAAATCGGAGGAGGTAAAGCTGACCAATTTCCTGTAAGTAACAAACATCTGACTTATGCTGATTGTCTTACTGACCAGCAGATTGACTCTTTAAAAGTAAAAGCTACCTATCTTAACTCAATAGAAGCTCCTTTTTTACTTCATCCAGAAATAGATGAGCCGAAAGATTTTTTAGCATTTGAGATTGATGCTAATAAAAATGGGGTTTCTATGATAGGGATTGATGAAACAGGAAGGGGTGATAAAACGATTAGTATTTGTAATCTAAATCGTCAGCCTCTTTTGTTAAATAGATTAGACTACATAAATGACTATGTGAATACTGAAATCAAAAAGCTCTTTGCAAAGCTTTCTAAAGGGATAATATCCAAAGAAACGTTTAGTGAGGAAATGAAAGAATTATTTCAAGAATTGGATAATCAAAAAATGGACGAAAAAAGACCGTTTACCTTACTAAGATGGTTTGTCATGGAGAGTGCAGACAATTTTCATAAGCTTGCCATTTCAAATCTATCAAGAAATGAACAAGAAGTAGCCCTTGCTTTTTTCAAAGCCTACAAAAACGGCACGTTATAGTTTAGAAGCGTATCAGAAATCTACTCAATTCGCTCAACTCCTGACTTTACCCGCCAAATAGCATACAAAAACCAACTACTTAAAACTGTTTTTTTCTTAATTTCGTCAAAAACATTTTTCACCAACAAATCGACCATGAAAAAAATACTGTTGATTTTTTCTGGCTTGGTTGCTTTCTCTAATTTAGGGGCTTTGGCACAACAAACTGCCAACCCTTATAACGGCAACAAGCGTTTTGAACAACTAGGCACTGACTTGCCTACGCCAAACTCGTATCGTACTGCATCGGGTGCGCCTGGCAAGGACTATTTCCAACAACGTGCTGATTATGATATCAAAGTAGAACTAGACGATATTCAACGTAAAATCACTGGTTCTGAAACTATCACGTATTTCAATAACTCTCCTGATGAGCTTCGTTACCTTTGGTTGCAATTAGACCAAAACCTTTTCAAGGAAGATGCCATCGGTAATACTACCAAAACGGGTGGTTTGGGTCCGCAAGCTAGTACAGCTCAATTCAAAAATTTGACTGATCCTAAAAAATACGGTTATAACATTACATCGGTTCGTGATGCTAAAGGTGGTAATTTACCTTACACGATCAACAACACGATGATGCGTATTGATTTGCCAGCTCCATTGAAATCGGGTGCTAGTGTTTCTTTCTCGATTGATTGGAATTACTTGATTACTGAGTACTATGGTCGTTCGGGTTATGAATATTATGCGAAAGATGGCAATTGTAATTACTTCATCGCACACTGGTTCCCTCGTATGGCTGTGTACAATGACGTATATGGTTGGCAACACAAACAATTCTTGGGTCAAGGTGAATTTACTTTGAACTTTGGTAACTACAAAGTAGCTATCACAGCGCCAAACGACCATGTAATTGGTGCTTCAGGTGAATTGCAAAACCCTGCTCAAGTATTGTCAGCCGAACAATTGAAGCGTATGGAGAAAGCAAAAACTGCTACTCGTCCAGTATTAATCGTATCTCAAGAGGAGGCAGAAGCTGCTGAAAAAGGTAAACCAACAGGAAAGAAAACTTGGGTTTATAAAGCTGATAACGTTCGTGACTTTGCTTTCGCTAGTTCACGTAAATTTATCTGGGATGCTATGCAAGTAGACGTAGAAGGCAAAAAAGTGTGGGCTATGTCTTTGTACTCTAAAGAAGGTAATCCACTTTGGGGACAATATTCAACAATGGTTGTAGCACATACCTTGCGTTCGTACTCGAAACACTCTGTGGCTTATCCTTACCCTGTTGCGTATTCTTGTCACGCTACTTCGGGTGGTGGTATGGAATACCCAATGATTTCATTCAATGGTGGTCGTCCTGAGCCAGATGGTACTTATTCTGAAGCTACAAAGGCTGGTATGATTGGTGTAATTATTCACGAAGTAGGTCACAACTTCTTCCCAATGATTATCAACTCAGATGAGCGTCAATGGTCTTGGATGGACGAAGGTTTGAATACTTTCTGTCAATATTTGGCAGAACAAGAGTGGGATAGAGATTTTCCTTCTCGTCGTGGCGAGCCTCAGTATATTGTGCCTTACATGAAAACTGACCCTACTCAACAAGTGCCTATCATGAGTGGTTCAGACAATATCATGGCATTTGGTCCGAACGCTTATGCAAAGCCTGCAACAGCTTTGAATATCTTGCGTGAAACCGTAATGGGTCGTGAATTGTTCGATGCAGCATTCAAAGAATATGCGCGTCGTTGGGCTTTCAAACAGCCATATCCTGCTGATTTCTTCCGTACTATGGAAGACGCTTCTGGTGTGGATTTGGATTGGTTCTGGCGTGGTTGGTTCTACGGTGTTGAGCCTGTAGACCAATCTATCGAAACAGTTGAATGGTTTGGTATCGACAACCAATCTCCTGAACAAAAGAATGCAAAAGCAAAAACAGAAGCAGAAGCAAAACGCCAAACGATGAGTAATATCCGTAACAAAAAAGATATTTCTCAAACCGTAGTAGAAGCTAACCCTGATATGCGTGATTTCTACAATAGCTATGATCGTTATGCAACTTCTGAAGCAGACAAAAAACGTTTTGAGCAAGCAACAGCAGGTCTTTCTGACGAAGAGAAACAATTGGTGAATGGCAACAAAAACTTCTATGTAGTGAATTTGAAAAACAAAGGAGGTTTGCCAATGCCAGTGATTATCAAAATGGTATTCGAAGATGGTACAGACGAAGTAGTTCGCATTCCTGCGGAAGTATGGCGTTTGAATGACAAAGAAGTGAAAAAAGTAATCCCTACTGATAAAAAAGTAGCAAAATGGGTACTTGACCCATTCTATGAGATTGCCGATATCAACACAGAAGACAACGCATTCCCACGTGAACCAGAGCAACCAACTCGTTTCCAAGTGTTCAAAGGACAACGTCCTGCTATGCCAAACCCAATGCAACAACAAAAACAGGCAGCAGGTGCAGTACAAGGTGCTAAGAAATAATTTTTAGCTAATTAAAACAAAAAGGGTTGTCTTTAGACAACCCTTTTTGTTTACCTATCTTTCAGCTTTTTAATAAAAGCTAAAAATGCAGGTTTTAACTCTTCAAGTAAAGGATTTTCTTTATTTCGGAGCATTACTTCACTAAACAGCTTTAGTCCTAAGGCAAATTCGATTGCTTGACGCTCGTTTCCAAAGAGATTTTTTTAGTTGTCATGATTTTTATAAAAAGATAAAATAATTGAAGACTCACCGATAGAAAATCGGCTTATGTTTTCAACAAATTTACCTTTTTATAAAATTCATGATTTCTGTTGGTTGGAGACCAATCTCCGTAAATTGTAGATTTATCAATGAAGACTATTTCGTTCTATAAACTAAGATGGGAGAGGTTCTCTATAAATTGTTTAAGATTAACATCAAATAATAGTATTTATCATTTTTTCAAAAAAAACTTTTGTTATAAGTAACATATATCACAGAATTCGGTGTTATAAGCTTATAATTTTGAAGCATAGATTGATTAAATAGACATTTAAAAATATTCATAACTATCTTAAAGCCATGAAAATAGAACAAATTTATACAGGATGTTTAGCGCAAGGTGCATATTACATTGAATCGGAAGGTGAAGCAGCCGTAATTGACCCACTTCGCGAAGTACAGCCTTATATCAACAAAGCACAACGCAACGAGGCTACAATCAAATATGTTTTTGAAACGCACTTTCATGCTGATTTTGTTTCAGGACATATCGACCTTTCGCAAAAGACTGGTGCACCTATCGTGTACGGTCCCAATGCAGTAACGGGCTTTGATGCACATGTGGCAAAAGATGGTGAAGAGTTTCAGTTGGGCAAAGTAAAAATCAAAGTACTGCATACTCCAGGACATACCATGGAATCAACTTGCTATTTGTTGATTGATGAGAATGGACAAGAAAAAGCCCTTTTTAGTGGAGATACCTTGTTTATTGGTGATGTAGGTCGTCCTGATTTGGCACAAAAATCTGATTTAACAATCAATGACCTTGCTGGATTTTTGTTTGATTCTTTGCGTAATAAAGTGATGACTTTGCCAGACGACGTAATTGTGTATCCTGCGCATGGTGCTGGTTCGGCCTGTGGTAAAAACATGAGCAAAGAAACAACAGATACTTTGGGCAATCAAAAACAAACCAACTATGCACTTCGTGCTGATATGTCGAAAGAGCAGTTTATCAAAGAAGTAACAGATGGCTTGAGCAAGCCACCACAATACTTCCCACAAAACGTAATGATGAACAAGCAAGGTTATGAAAGTATCGATGTTGTAATGAATCGTGCAGCACAAGCTTTGTCTCCAGAGGCATTCGAAGCGGCAGCCAACGAAACAGGTGCTGTATTATTAGATACTCGTAACGCACAAGTTTTTAACAAAGGGTTTGTGCCAAATTCAACAAATATTGGCTTGAACGGACAATTTGCACCTTGGGTTGGGGCATTGATTCCAGACTTGAAACAAGAAATCTTATTGATTACCGACAAAGGACAAGAGGAAGAAACCATCACTCGTTTGGCTCGTGTGGGATATGACTTTGTGATTGGCTATTTGGATGGAGGCTTTGAGTCTTGGGAAGCTTCAGGCAAAGAAATTGACACAGTGGAGTCAATTGATGCAACCGAATTTGCAACAAGACTAGCTTCAGAGGAGGCTCCATTGGTAATCGATGTGCGTCGTCCTGGTGAGTTCTCAGCAGAACACGTAGACGGAGCAATCAACTTGCCATTGGATTATATCGACGAAAATCTATCAGAGTTTCCAAAGGATAAACCATTTTATATTCACTGTGCTGGGGGCTATCGCTCGATGATAGCTTCATCAATTTTGAAAGCACGTGGTATCGACAATTTCATTGATATTGATGGGGGCTTTGGTGCTATCCAAAAAGCAGGTATCAAAACAACCGATTTTGTATGCCCATCGACATTGAAAAAGTAGGGGAGAGGGATTAGGCACTAGGCAACAGTTAAAAACTAATGCCTAGTGCCTAATTGCCTATACCCTTAGAAAAGACCTTTTTTTAGTATGATTTTAGGTAAAAATTGTAAAAGATACAGTTGCTTCGACTGTATCTTTTTTTTTATCGTTTTCTACCCCAACTTTAGGGGAAATTGATTTTAGGAAAATAGTTTTTCAACAAAACTTTCTTGAAAAACGCTAGCCACTACCTCTTCAATACAATCTCAACCTAAACTTCACAATGTTATGGATACAGCGTTTTTATCCCGCATTCAGTTCGCCTTTACGGTGGCGTTTCACTACATTTATCCACCTCTGAGTATTGGTCTTGGTATAGTGATGGTTATCATGGAGGCCCAGTATCTGCGTACAGGCAAAGAAGCTTATGCTCAGATGACCCGCTTCTGGATAAAAATCTTTGCCTTGATTTTTGGTATTGGCGTAGCCACTGGAATTGTAATGGAGTTTGAATTTGGTACTAACTGGGCAGTCTACTCTCGCTATGTAGGTGATATTTTTGGAAGTGCCTTGGCAGCAGAAGGTATTTTTGCTTTTGCCCTCGAATCGGGCTTTTTAGGAATATTACTTTTTGGATGGAATAGAGTAAGCCGACGAGTACATTTCTTCTCAACCGTCATGGTGGCTTTGGGCTCTATGTTTTCAGCTATTTGGATAGTAGTAGCTAACTCTTGGCAACAAACGCCAGCAGGATTCCGAATCGAAGGCAAAGGACTCTATGCCCGTGCGGTGATTACAGACTTTTGGGCAATGGTTTTCAATCCCTCTTCTGTCGAAAGGCTTTCTCATGTGCTGTTGGGTTCTTTTTTAGCAGGTTCGTTTTTAGTACTAAGTGTCAATGCCTATTATTTACTACGAAATCGTCATGTCGAAATTGCTCGTAAAGGATTTAAAATTGCTTTAGTTGTGGCTACGATTGGCTCGCTATTGCAACTATTTTCAGGACATAAATCAGCGGATGGTGTAGCACATAATCAACCTGCCAAACTAGCAGCTTTTGAAGGTCATTATGAAGCTTCTGCCGTAGCGGATATGTATTTGTTGGGCTGGGTAGATACTAAAAAACAGGAAGTGTCAGGGCTAAAAATTCCTAAAGGACTAAGTTTTTTACTGTATCAAGATTTTAACAAACCTGTTACAGGCTTAAATGCCTTCAAGAAGGAAGACCAGCCCAAAGCCGTCAATTTTGTATTTCAGACCTACCATTTGATGGTTGCCATTGGTATGACTTTGATTGCATTGACTTTGCTGGCGTCGTTCTTGTGGTGGAAAGGCAATTTATTTGAACAACGTTGGTTGTTACAAATTTTTGCATGGTCAGTATTATTACCACAATTAGCCAATCAATTGGGCTGGTATTCGGCGGAGGTTGGGCGCCAACCTTGGGTGGTATATGGTTTGCTGAGAACATCCGATGCTTTGTCGCAATCCCTGAAAGCATCACAGGTGGTATTTTCATTGATATTGTTCACCTTGGTGTATATTCTCTTGTTTGGCTTGTTTGTGTATTTGCTCAACAAAAAAATCAAACATGGTCCAACCGACGACTACTCCGGAGATTATTCAGATGATATTCCTGATTATTCAAAACGTGATAACCCAATTTTACAATAAGCTAAAGCCTTTGGCAAAACACATATTATGGAAACAATCTTTGGACTCGACTTACCTACGTGGTGGTTTTTGGTTGTAGGTGGTGTATTTACTGGATATGCCATTTTGGATGGTTTTGATTTGGGAGCAGGGGCTTTACATTTATTTTTCAAAAAAGAAGAAAGTCGCCGTATTGCACTCAATGCCATCGGGCCTGTATGGGACGGTAATGAAGTGTGGCTAGTAATAGGAGGAGGGGCGTTATTTGCAGGTTTTCCAGTAGTATATGCGACGGTGTTTTCGGCTTTTTATGAGTTGTTTATGCTGTTTTTAGTATTGTTAATTTTTCGTGCAATCTCCATTGAATTTCGTTCCAAAGAACCAATGGCATGGTGGCGTCAGCTATGGGATGTGAGCTACAGCGTTTCAAGTATTATGCTGGCGTTGTCTTTGGGGTTGGTACTTGGTAATATCATTCAGGGTTTGCCTATAGACGACCAATTTATTTATAGAGGAACCGTAGGCGATTTCTTTAATCCATTTTCTATTTTGATGGCTATTACTACGCTTTCGTTGTTTATGATGCACGGTGCTATTTATTTGGTGATGAAAACAGAGAATCGTCTTTATGCAAAACTGACAGTTTTAGTAAAAAATACCACCATCTTTTTTGTGTTGATGTTTGCTTTAAGTACGGTTTACACGCTGTTATATTTGCCACACATGGTCGAAAGGTTTAAGGAAGTACCGATGATGTTTTTCTTCCCTGTACTTACAATTTTGGCTGTAGCTAATATCACTCGACAGATTACTAAACGTAAATATCGTTTTGCTTTTTTCTCTTCAGCTTTTGTAACAGCAATGTTAATGGCTTTGGTGGCTGTAGGCTTATTCCCTAACATTGTGTTATCCACAATCGACTCACAGTTTCACATAGATATCTACAATGGGTCATCAACCAATAAATCTCTGAAAATTATGCTTACGTTTGCCGCCATTGGCGTGCCTTTAGTGGGACTCTATACAGGTTTTGTATTTTGGACATTTAGAGGAAAAGTGAAATTGGACGAAACAAGCTACTAGCTGAGATACGTTTAATTTTAGATTGATGCGTCATTTCTAATTGAGTGAATGAGTGATTTTCTTTAAATCTCCAGATATATTATCAAGCATATTGATATCATTTGGTATAATGAGAAAATGTATCTCTTAACAGCTTATCAAACATGAGTTATCCAGAATTTTAGGATTGGGATTATTCACCAAGTTTTTATCAAAAAAGGGGTCGAAAAATATTTTTCGACCCCTTTTTTGATAAAAACTATGCTAGATATGACTTGGCTTAAGACGCAATCATTGCGTCTATACTGCTAGAATATAAATTTTAAAATAATCACGAAATCACTCAATCTCAATTCACTAAATTAGGGATACAGGAATATTTTTTTTAAATAAAATGTCCTATGTAACATATATCACTGTACAGCAGTGACTTTATGCCGAATTTTGGTCTATAGTTAACAATACCACGAGGTATTATTTAACCATTAATATTTAAACATCTAAGACCATGTTCAATTTTTTTAAGACTAAGAAGAACTACGAAAACCTTTCTTCAACAGCATTTAAGGCTATGATTTCAGAAAACCCTACTGCTGTTATTATTGATGTTCGTACTGCTCTGGAATTTAAACAAGGTTCAATTCCGAAGGCAATAAATATAGATTTGATGGATGTGAATTTTTCACAAAAAATAGCTCAGTTATCTAAGGACAAAACCTACTTGGTGTACTGTCGCAGTGGTAATCGTAGTGGGTCGGCATGTAAATATATGGGCGATAACGGCTTCGAGCAGGTGTATAATTTGTCTGGCGGTATTATGAGTTACTGATGAGTCAATGTTTTTTAAATACCTTAACCACTAGTAGACTTTAAGAGAGTAGATTATAGAAAGGGCAACTCAAAACTCGATGGAATTTTTCTGTCGAGTTTTTTTATGTCAGTAACTCGCCAATTGACCATCCTCAAAATAATGAGTTAAGAAGCCAGATTCAACAATATTTCGATGCTTGTCTCGTTGGAGATAACTTCAACAAGGACAAAATGTATTGTGTTGTTGGTTATTTATTCGTTTTCTGCATTTAATCGTTTCATAATAACCGATCGTAGTTTTTCTTCGTTATCATCGCCCCATTGCCCTAAAACCGAGAGCACAGGAATTAAAGACTTACCAAATTCAGTCAGGCTGTATTCTACCTTTGGTGGAACAACAGGGTAAATTTTCTTGGTCACTAGATCGTGGGCTTCCAATTCATTCAACTGGATATTCAACACCCTACGAGTTGCATCGGGTATTTTACGTTGTAGTTCGCTGGGGCGTTTGTGCCCTTCATTGATAAACCACAACAAACGGATTTTCCATTTGCCGTAAAGCACTTCTCCAATCAAATCGAGACCACAATTCAGGTTTGGTAAAATTTTTCTCTCATACATAAAACAAATGTAATCCATAGTTCTAAAAGGTGCAATATGGGAATAATTTAACCCTATTCGAATCGTATTTCCGTAATTGTTTCATGTATATGTATGTCAGAAATTTGTACAAAAAAAACAGAAATGGAACAACAATTTAATTTCAATAATGAGTTATCGGGCAAAATTGCCTTGGTAACAGGAGGTACAAAAGGGACAGGAAAAGCCATTGCAGAAAGGCTTTTACAAGCTGGGGCAACGGTTATTATTACCGCAAGAAACCCACCCGAAAAAGAAAACAGCAATTTGTATTTTATTGCTGCGGATTTAAGCAAGGCAGAAGATGCACAAAAAGTAGTCAGCGAAGTACTATCGACTTATGGGACACTAGATATTCTTGTGAACAACCTTGGGTCTTCAGTAACTCCTGCTGGTGGTTTTGCGGTGTTAACGGATGACGATTGGGAGTTAACCTTACAAGCTAATTTACTTGCTCCTGTTCGACTAGACAGAGGATTTTTACCGCAAATGTTAGCTAAAAAAAGTGGTGTTATTATTCACATAGCTTCTATTCAAGGTAAACTACCGCTATATGATTCCACATTGCCCTATGCAGCCGCAAAAGCAGGATTGATTAATTATAGCAAAAGTTTATCAAATGAAGTTACCCCAAAAGGAGTTCGTGTCCTAACTGTTTCGCCAGGTTGGATAAATACAACAGCATCGAAAGCTTGGTTGGGCGAGATTGCAAGAAATGCCAATAGTACTGTAGAAGAAGCACAACAAAGTGTGATGGACGCTTTGGGCGGAATTCCTTTTGGTCGCCCAGCCCAACCTGAAGAGGTGGCTGAATTCGTGAGCTTTTTGGTTTCACCAAGAGCCAATTATTTAACAGGGACAAATTATGTAATTGATGGTGGCACAGTACCAACCATTTAATCATCTAAAAATCAAGAATATGAACTTACCAAATGTAATTATAGATTTAACAAAGGCACAAAATAGTTTCGACAGTATGGCTTATGCCAATTGTTTCACAGAAAACGCCACAGTCTTTGACGAAGGAAAAAATCATAATGGGAAAACAGAAATCCAACAATGGATTAAAAAAGCTAATGAAGAGTACCAAGCCGTGATGAAACCTGTGGAATATTTAGCAAAAGAAGAAGTCTTAAAAGCAGAAGTTTCAGGTAATTTTCCGGGTAGTCCCATTGTGTTATCGTATCATTTTAAATTAAAAGATGGACTAATTGAGTCGTTGAAAATTACGGGCTGATATTAGAGTAATAAATCACACTTAAGGTTTCACAAGTTGAATTTTTTTCTGCCCTTGTTGGAGAAAACCACGATTTTAAGAGAGTAGATTATAGAAAGGGCAACTTAAAACTCGATGGAATATTTCTGTCGAGTTTTTTTATGTCTTAAGATTTATTTATCAGCATTGTGGTTCATCATTTTTTCCATTGACATTTATCACCGAGCCTTTGTGAGGAATGTTACAGAAGAGCGTGGAGGACTGGACTAATTTTGTTCTATCAAATTTCAAATAGGAAAACATTTTTTAACCAACTGAAAGTCATGAAAGTAGAACAAATTTATACAGGATGTTTAGCTGAAGCAGCGTATTATATCGAATCAGCAGGAGAAGTAGCCATTATTGACCCTCTTCGTGAATCGAAGCCTTATCTTGAGCGTGCTGAAAAAGACAATGCAAAGATTAAATATGTTTTTGAAACGCACTTTCATGCCGATTTTGTTTCGGGACATATCGATCTTTCTAACAAAACAGGCGCTACTATTGTATTTGGTCCAACAGCTCAACCTGCTTATCCTGCTTATATTGCCGAAGATGGAGAGGAGTTTAAAATCGGTAATATCAAAATCAGAGTTTTGCATACTCCTGGTCATACAATGGAATCTTCTTCGTTTTTGTTGATTGATGAAAATGGTAAAGAAAATGCTATTTTCTCTGGTGATACACTTTTTATTGGAGATGTGGGCCGTCCTGACTTAGCCGTAAAATCTGACCTTACTCAAGAAGATTTGGCTGGGTTATTATATGAAAGTCTCCAAAATAAAATTTTGACTTTGCCCGACGATGTGATTGTATATCCTGGACATGGCGCTGGCTCGGCTTGTGGTAAAAATATGAGTAAAGAAACAACTGATAGATTAGGTAACCAAAAGCGTTTTAACTATGCTTTGCAGGCAAAATCGAAAGAGCAATTTGTGAAAGAAGTTCTTACAGGTTTGGTAACGCCGCCTCAGTATTTTCCTAAAAATGCCGTAATGAACAAAATGGGTTATGCCAACGTAGATGAGGTAATTGCCAAAGGGACACAAGCCTTAAGTCCTGCGGCATTTGAAGCAGCTAGTAACGAAGAAAATGCCCTTGTGTTGGATGTTCGTGCTGCGAACGATTTTGCCAAAGGGTTTATCCCAAATGCAATTAATATCGGTCTTGAAGGGCAATTTGCTTCATGGGTTGGGACTTTGATTACCGATTTACAACAACCAATTTTATTGATTGCAGAGGAAGGAAATGAAGAAGAAGCTGTGTTGCGTTTATCGCGCGTGGGTTATGACAATTGTATAGGATATCTAAAGGGAGGCTTCAAAGCTTGGGCTGAAGAAGGTCGTGAGATAGATACTGTAAATACTATCTCAGCGGAGGAATTCGCTAATAAATTTAATCAAGACAACGCCATCAAAGCCATAGATGTTCGTCGTAAAAGTGAATATGATTCAGAGCATGTAGTGGGAGTTGAGAATGCGCCTTTAGATTTCTTAAACAACTATATGGCAAGTATCGATCGTGATGCTACAACGTATGTGCACTGCGCAGGAGGATACCGCTCAATGGTGGCAATCTCTATCTTGAAAGCGAGAGGGTTTGAAAATCTTGTTGATGTAACAGGGGGCTTTAGTGCTATCAAAGCAACAGGTAAGCTGAAATTGACGGATTACGTTTGTCCTAGTACGCTCTTATAATTGAGTGATTATTTTATGTTTTACTAGTAGAGACGCAATGCTTTGTGTGTTGCGTCTCTACCAATTTATGTATCTCTTATTCAATTATTTGAGTCTTTCCCAAAACTCATCTACTTTTTCGGGTGAAATACCTGCTACTAATCCGCCTTTGATATTCAAATACCCCCCGTCGCTTTTGACAAACTCGATTACCGTTTGGAGATTGACAAGGTAAGATTTATGCGTTCTGAAAAAGTAGGGAATATAAAAAAGAATTTCTTCAAAATGTTTAAGATTTCGACTTGCTAAAATTCTAGTTCCATCCTGTAAATACAATTCACTGTAAGAGCCTTCACCTTTTATCATCAGAATGTCTGAAGGGCTTAGTAGCTTATAATTTTGTCCGTTGGGTACAACAATTCTTTTATCTTCCCAAGATTTTGACACATTCAAATTACCTTGTAAGGCTTTTAGCTGCTGATTTTGTGATTGTTCTCTTTTGCGACTAAACCTATCAATAGCTTCAATTAGCTGTGTATGTTGAATGGGTTTGAGCAGATAATCAATTGCCGAAAACTTAAATGCTTGTAGGGCATATTCGTTGTAAGCAGTGGTGAAAATGATACCGAAGTTTACTTCTTCCTCATCAAAAAAATCCAATAGTTCAAGTCCGCTATGCCCTGGCATTTCGATGTCCAGAAATATAAGGTCTGGCTTATATTTTTTAATAGCTTTTATCCCTGATGGCAAGTCACTACATAATGCTTCTACTTGTACTTTGGGGCAATATTGCTCAACGATTGCATTGAGTAGCACTCGTGCTTTGGGTTCGTCGTCTATGATTATGCTTTTTATGATGCTCATTGTTGGGGGTGTTTTAGGGGTATAGGGGTGAGGGGTTAGTGAACAGGGACAAAGGCACAGAGTGTTTTGTTAGGGTATAGGGGTTAGGGTATAGGGTTTAGTTTTTTGAAAAAAGGTTGAAAAAAAAGCAAAAAAAGTTGTTCAAAACCGAGTAGATAAGGCTGGGGTCGTTTTTTTTCTAATTGCCTATTGCCTATTGCCTATTGCCTATTGCCTATTGCCTATTGCCTATTGCCTATTGCCTATTGCCTATTGCCTATTGCCTATTGCCTATTGCCTATTGCCTATTGCCTATTGCCTATTGCCTA
>NZ_JASHIC010000042.1 GCF_030056705.1 Flectobacillus longus | reverse complement strand
TATTGTCTATTGTCTATTGTCTATTGCCTATTGTCTATTGTCTATTGTCTATTGCCTATTGCCTATTGCCTGTAAAAATAAAAACTTAAGTTGTTGAATGAACTTGGGTTTGAGGAAATAGGAATATTAATTGACCAAATTTGCGGAAGGCGATTTCTGAAAAGGTATTCTAATATTTACCAATGTGCCTAAGGGTTCACCCTGTGCATTTTGTTTATCAATTATTTCCATCATAATTTGATGTTTGGCTCCTTGATTCAAAATGTCCAATCGCTTCTGATTAGCTGATATAGCAAAACCGTTATGACTATTTCTTTCTTTTAATCGTTTGAGCTGCTCAGAACGTTTTCGACCTATACCATTGTCATCAATAATGACCATCAAACAATCTTTTTCTTTGATAAATTTTATCCATAATTTACGTTCTGATTTTTTATGTAATAATCCATGTTTAATGGCATTTTCTACATAGGGCTGAATAAGCATAGAAGGAATATACACAAAGTCAGTTTGGAGTGCTGGGTCAACATCAAATGTATAGGTTAGTAAGTCTTCAAAACGAATTTTTTCGAGTTCAAGATAAAGTGTCAAAGCTTTGATTTCTTCACTTAAAGGTACACTATCTTTATTACTCATCTCCAAAATACGTCGTGTTAATTCACTGAATTTTCCTAAATAAAAAGAAGCATTTTCTTTGTCATTGGTATAAATATAAGCCTGAATAGTATTGAGAGCATTAAACAAAAAGTGTGGATTCATTTGACTTTTAATACTTGCCAGTATGCTTTGTTTTACTTCTTGTTCAAGTTTTAGCTTATCGGCAATTAACTGATTTTTTTGATTGATGTCATTGATGCGCCAACTCATATACCAATAAATCCCCCAAGCAATGACAATAACTCCTAAAAGTAAAAACCACCACTGCAAATAGAAGGGAGGCTTGATTACAAAATGAATTTCTAAGGGTTTGGGCACAACAACTCCGTCCTCATTAGTTACTTTTAGAGTTAGGTGGTAGTTACCCGGTGATAGAGATGGAAAGCTCAAAACTCTTGATTGAGAGGGTAAGTTTAGCCATGCACCATCGTTGATTTTGTAGCTAATACGAAGCTCGTCTTCACTTTTGAAACTTAGAATAGAAAAGAAAATCTCGATACTATTTTGGTCTGCTTTTAAGTTTAGTCCTGAGGAATAATCTTGTTGATGGTCGTTGACCGTAAATCCTGTCAATGAAATTAATGGAGAGGTTGGGTTAAATACATCTCGATTTTTATCAAAAACTACCAAGCCTTCTGTCGTGGCCAAGAATACATTTTGTGAACCAATGGCTAGGTCTTTGATTTCAGCCTTGGGTAATCCGTCAGTGCTACTATAGCTAACAATTTTGTGGGTATTCAAGTCAAAAGACTGTAACATGCCTTCTTCAAGTAGCCATATCTTCTGATGGTCGATTTGGAAGCGATAAATGGTGTTGCTAGCAAGCCCGTTTTCTTTACCAATATGCCTGACTACCTGAAGGCCTTTGAGTATATAAAGTCCCTCGCTGAAGGTAGATACATAGGTATAATCGCCTTGTGAGATAATTTGTGAGCCATATATGGGATTGCCCTTATACGAAATAAATCCAGTACCCTTAGGCGAAATATAGACTAATCCTGTGACCGTAGAAATGTAAAGTGTACTGTCTTTCTGTCCAAACTCTATCCAACGAGTACGACACTTTAAAAACGAATGACTAAGGTTAAATATGGAGTCGACACTTACAGACTGAGGTGTTTGATCTTCAAGTAACCACTGAGGGATAGGGATTGGTTTGCGTGATTTGGTGAATAATGATACGCCTCCCGAATAGGCAACTGCATATAAATTAGGTTTAATTTTTACAGTACTTTTGGCAGCCAAATCAAGCGTTTGTACAAGTTGACGTTGAGCATTGAGCTGTACCATTCGATTGCTACAGAAAAGCATATCATGGTTTTCTGTATCTTCATATATCGAGATAATTTCGTGGTTTGATGACTTTTTGAAAAAGTAAGGACGAAAACCTTGTTTTGGGGTAAACGAAAGAATATTTTGTTTTTCTGTTCCTACAAATACTCCCTTTCCTTGTTGAAAAGGTGCTAGTGCTGTAAGACCTACATTTTGATGATTATATAAGCGTACATGGATATTAGGAACAAAAAAAAGTCCTTTCGAAATGGTAGCAAACCAATAATTATCTTCTCGGTCTACTAATATTTTACTAATACTTGTTCCTTCAAAAAAACAAAAACCGTTGTATTTAGGCTTAAAATCTAGGTCAAAGCAATAGGCGCCACTCGAAGTCGCAATCCAAATTTCATCCTTGATTTTGACAACATCTTGAATAAATAAATCAGATTTAAGTACAGCAATTGGAGAGCCCCCATGCAGAAGTCGACGAACATACGGGAAATTATTTTTGGTAATTCCATAGAGTTCGTTTTGGGTAGGAATCAAAAAGAAAGAATTATATGTAGGTAATTTTTGAAACTGACCTCGGTATCCATCGGTACGATAGATCCCATTGGCGCATAAGGCTAATAGTTTATGGTCTTTGATATTGATACCCCAACTGAATGTGTCTGGGATAGGGATTTTTTGAACTTTATGAGTGCTAAGATTTAGGCTACGAAGCGTATCTGTAAAACAGCTTATTAAAAATTTGTTATTGAGAATAGTAGCTGGAACAAACCCTCCTTTCCATGAGAGAGAGCTTTCTTGTACTAACTTGTTATGTGAGGTATAGTAAAAATTCCCTGCAAAATCCTGACAATAGATTCGGTTTTGATATTCCATCAGGTTAAAAAGTGAACGCCCCTGCTTGGCAATACTTTCGTAATGAACAAAACTTTTACCATCGTATCGACTAAGACCTTTATCGTGTGCCACCCATAAAAAACCATTTTTATCTTGAAGGATACTATAAACTGTATTGCTCGGCAAGCCATTGAGATTATTGATTACTCGATAAACTGCATTTTGAGCTACCACAAATAAACTCATAATACTGAGCAGTAGAACCAAAAGATATGTGATAAAGTGGCGCATATAACCAGAAAAGCTGTTGTTAACAGCATAAAAAAAGCGGAGTAACTGTCTGATACTTCCTCTAAGATATAAAAACAAAAAAAGGTCTCCAACGAAACCTTTTTTTTGAAATAACCTAACACTACTATATCGCTAGACACAAGAGTTTGGATTTTTCAAGTGCCCAGCTACTTTAATAAGTTCGGAACTGAAGTTTCTAGCTAATTTTTAGAAACCAGAGATACGAGATACTGAAACAAAAGTATAGTTGCTTTTGAGGAAAATAGGATATGATTTTGTGAATACCTATTTTAAATATACCAAAGACTATTTTGGGTAAAAGAATAGAGCCTAATTGTAATCGAAAAAAGAGTATTTTTGCTCCTAATAAAATTGACTCCAATGCCTTTAAACTATCCTCTTCATATCGACCCATTTGCCATAATCATTTTACTTGGTGTGGTACAAGGTTATTTTCTTGCTGTATTTTTCTTGTTTACTCCCAAGGGTAACAAAGTTGCACATCGTTATTTGGGATTTTTTCTATTGGCTTTATCTACTTGTACGGTCGAAGTGTTGTTATCATATACCAATTACATGTTCAAAATACTGGCATGGGTAGATTTTGCTGAGCCTCTCAATTTTGTACTAGCTCCGTTAACCTATCTATATTTACGAACCTTTATTTCGGAACGCTTTTCTTGGAAACAGTTGTGGCATTTTGGTCCATTTGTGTTTTATCTGATTTGTATGTGCATTTATATTTATCCTTTGCCTGACACGTTCAAATACAATTCATATTTGGATGCTTATCATCCTGAATTACCTTTTATTAAAAATGAAATATTGTCATGGGGATGGTTCTGTAAAATTCGGGATTATGTCAATGATTTGATGTTTGCCCAAATGGTCGTTTATGTGATAGTAGGTTTTATAGAATTGAAAAAGCATTTTAACAAATTAGATATTACGTTTTTCTCAAAAGAAAATACCTCCCTAAGCTGGTGTCGTACCCAATGGCTGAGCTTTGCATCGATTGTACTATTATTTCTAATTATTAAAAGAACCTTTCCGAGCGATTTGGGCGATCATATTCTTTCTGCACATATTACCTTCATCATCTATGTAATCAGTTTTTCGGTGATTCGGCAATCTGATTTTTTCAAGCTAGGAGAGGAGGCAAAACCAATCAAAAAATACGAAAACTCAACCTTGACCGAAGAGATTCAAGACCAGACATTAGAACGATTGAAGTGGCTTATGCAATCAGAAAAACCTTATCTGAAAGAAGATTTTTCGTTACCTTCTTTGGCCAAAAAACTAGGAGTTTCGTCTCACCATCTTTCTCAAATTTTAAATGAAAGTTTAGGGCAAAGCTTTTTTGATTATGCCGCTCAGTGGCGTATTGCCGAAGCACAAAGGCTTCTTACTTCATCAGAAAGTAATTTTATCAAAATAGAGGAAATAGCCGAAATGGTGGGGTATAATTCTAAATCTGCATTTAATACAGCCTTCAAAAAAATTGTTGGACAAACTCCATCTCAATACCGAAAAGAAGAAAAAGGATAGTCTTGCGTTCGTTTTTATAAAATCGAACATCTTTCCTATCAGAACAATCGCTATGGCGCTTGGTACAATGCTAGTTTTGACCATCAAATCAAAAAAAGCTTTGTATGAAAACTCTTGACAAACAACAACCTCTAAGTACTTCTTCTCTCCAAACTCGCCAGTATTATATCGACTGGATTCGTGTTTTAGCCTTTGGTATTTTAATCTTATTTCACACAGGAATGTTTTTTGTACACTGGGGATGGCATGTCAAAAACAACGAATTGACTGAAGTCCTCGAAATCCCGATGGAGTGGCTACATCTTTGGCGATTGCCCCTATTGTTTTTTATCTCGGGCGTAGGCGTAAGCTTTGCCATGAAGTCAAAAACATCTGGAGCTTTTATCGCTGAACGCTCCAAGCGATTACTCATACCATTACTCTTTGGTGTTTTGGTGATAGTGCCACCGCAGGTGTATTTTGAGAGACTCCAACGTCACCAATTTGAAGGCTCTTATTGGGCTTTTTATCCTAAAATTTTCGAATTTCAAGCCTATCCCGATGGCAATTCCTCATGGCATCATTTATGGTTTATTGCCTATTTGTGGGTGTTTTCCGTATTAGCAACACCTCTATTTGTGTTGTTAAAAAATAGAAGAAGTGAAGGATTTTGGCAGTTTTTTCAAAAACTAGCGAACAAACCTTTGGGACTGTTACTGTGGGCGGTGGTATTGGCTTCGGCGTATTGGTTTTTGCATGCTGATTGGCCAGTTTTCCAAAACTTAGTAGCAGATTGGTATAATTTCACAACATCGATAATGCTATTTGTCTTGGGATATTTAATAGGCAAAACACCTATTGCATGGGATACCATGGAAGAGAACAGAAGAAGTTATGCTGTGCTTGGCTTATTTATCGTAGCCTTCCGATTTTCGTATGATACGCTTTTTGGGAGTATTCCCGAAGATACTATTTGGATGACTATTGTGAATGGATTACTGACTATGGTGAGCCTTTGGAGCACAATTCTAGCCATAGGAGGTTATGCAAAGCATTATCTTAACTTTACCAATCAGGCGCTCCAATACAGTAATCAAGCGGTATATCCGTTTTACATTTTACATCAAACTATTACTGTGGCACTGGGCTTTTATTTGGCTGATGTTTCTCTAAATCTTTGGATAAAATATATCCTCATGGCAGGTGGAACCTTTGGCATATCTTGGCTTATTTATCACTATTTGATACGTCCCTTCCGCTTAACAAGTTTTTTGTTTGGGGTAAAAAAGTAGGGGAGAGTATAAAGGAATAGGCAGTTACGCCCTTTGGATTTGAACTTTCAGCTATCCGATTTTTCCCAAAGTCGGAAGCTGAAAGCTTATGAATAACCACTTAAATACTTATACGACCGTTTATCCACAAAGCATGAAAGGCTTGTACACAGCGATTTGGAGATAGAAGTGGCTTATGCCAAAAATTCTGTATTTTCGTAGAAACTTTATTTCACCAACAAATCCTATATGAAAAAGCTAAGCCTTTTTGCGCTTCTCATAGGACAATGTGCAACGCTATTTGCACAAAATCCATATAACGGAAACAGCCGTTTTGAGCAGCTTGGCAATACCCTGCCAACTCCTAATACCTACCGTACAGCTTCGGGTGCTCCGGGCAAAGATTACTGGCAAAACCGTGCCGATTATGACATCAAAGCCGAATTGGATGACCAAAAGCAACGTATTACTGGTAGTGAAGTAATTACTTACAAAAACTTTTCTCCAGACGACCTTCGTTACTTGTGGTTGCAACTAGACCAAAACAACTTCAAAAAAGGTGGTATTGCACAAACTACCCAAACTTCTTCTTTGAACGATAAGGGCACTAGCTTTGCACGCTTGAGTGCAAGTGCTGGGGTGTTGAACAACAAAGAATACGGCTACAATATCAGTGCTGTAAAAGACATTAAAGGTGCGCCATTGAAGTTTACCATCAACGAAACTATGATGCGTGTTGATTTACCAACACCTTTGAAGCCAGGTCAAACGATTAGCTTCCAAGTAGAGTGGGATTTCAATATTACAGATGCTGTAGCTACTCGTGCTCGTAGTGGTTATGAATACTTCGCCAAAGATGGCAACTATATTTATGAAATTGCACAGTGGTTTCCTCGTATGTGTGTGTATGACGACGTAAATGGTTGGCAACACAAACAATTCTTGGGTCAGGGAGAGTTTACCGTTCCATTTGGTGATTACAAAGTAGCATTGACAATGCCAAACGACTTTGTGGTTATGGGTACTGGTGAATTACAAAATGCTGCTCAAGTATTATCAGCAGAGCAACAAAAACGTTTGGAAAAAGCAAAAGGAGCTACTCGCCCTGTGCTTATCGTAACACAATCAGAAGCAGAAGCAGCTGAGAAAAGCAAGCCATCAGGCAAAAAGACTTGGGTTTTCAAAGCTGATAACGTGCGTGATTTTGCTTTTGCAGGTTCTCGTAAATTTGTATGGGATGCTATGCAAGTAGATGTTGAAGGCAAAAAAGTATGGGCTATGTCTGCGTATCCAAAAGAAGCTAATCCACTTTGGGGGCAATATTCTACCATGTTGGTGGCACATACGCTACGTTCTTATTCAAAAAGAACAATCTCTTACCCATATCCAACAGCTCAGTCAATTCATGGTCCAGTAGGTGGTATGGAATACCCAATGATTTGTTTCAACGGTGCTCGTCCAGAGGCAGATGGAACATATTCAGAAGGTACAAAAAACTTCTTGATTGGTGTAGTAATCCATGAAGTAGGTCATAACTTCTTCCCAATGATTGTAAACTCTGATGAACGTCAGTGGTCATGGATGGACGAAGGTTTAAATACTTTCTGTGAGCAATTAGCTGAAAAAGAATGGGATAGAGACTTTGATACTTCAAGTGGCGAACCACAAGGTATCGTTACTTATATGCGTACTGACAAAACACAGCAAGTACCTATTATGAGTAGCTCTGATAACATTATGGGATTCGGTCCAAATGCTTACACTAAGCCAGCGGCTGGATTGACTATCTTGCGTGAAACTATCATGGGTCGCGAATTATTCGACGCTGCTTTCAAAGAATATTCACGTCGTTGGGCATTTAAGCACCCTACTCCACAAGATTTCTTCCGTACAATGGAGGATGCTTCTGGTGTTGATTTGGACTTTTTCTGGCGTGGTTGGTTCTACGGTGTAGAGCCTTCAGACCAATCTTTAGAAACGGTTGAATGGTTTGGTATCGACAACCAATCTCCTGAGCAGAAAAATGCTAAAGCTAAAGCAGATGCAGAAGCAAAACGTCAGACGATGAGCAATATCCGTAACAAAAAAGATATTACTCAAACAGTGATAGAGGCAAATCCAGATATGCGTGATTTCTACAATAGTTATGATCGTTACGCTACATCAGAAGCAGACAAAAAACGTTTTGAGCAAGCAACAGCGGGTCTTTCAGATGAAGAAAAACAGTTGACAAATAGCAATAAAAACTTCTATGTAATCAATGTGAAAAACGTTGGAGGTTTGCCAATGCCTATTATCATCAAAATGGTTTATGAAGATGGTACTGATGAGGTAGTTCGTATTCCTGCGGAAGTATGGCGTTTGAATGACAAAGAAGTGAAAAAGGTAATCCCTACTGATAAAAAAGTAGCGAAATGGGTACTTGACCCATTCTATGAGATTGCAGATATTGATACAAGCAATAACGCTTTCCCTCGTGAACCTGAGCAGCCTACTCGTTTCCAAGTGTTCAAAGGACAACGTCAGTCTATGCCAAACCCAATGCAACAACAAAAACAAGCAGCAGGCGCAGTACAAGGAGCGAAAAAATAGTAATGGGCTATCGGCTTATGGCAGTCGGCTTTCGGTAGAGAACAAAATACTTCCGAAAGCTGATGGCTGAATGCCAATGGCTAATAAAAAAGGTGGTCTTACCGAATTTCTGGGTAAGACCACCTTTTTTGTTGTGAGAGCCTATAAAAAAAGTTGCTCAGGCAGAAACCACCTGAGCAAGCCTAGTAAATAGTTCTACACCTATTGAGTACAAAGTTACAAGGTTTTTGTTTAATACGCAACACACAAAGCTAAAATAATTACAACTTTGTTACGAATAAAGATTTTTATATTGTCAAAGAAGAATAACGTAATTAAACTCAAAAAAATATTCATATTAGGAATCAATAGAGATAAATCTTAGAAGGCTCCCTTCTAAGATTTATTTAGTTTTTATGTAAAAAACATTTTAAAAACTCTACTAATTACTGACGTATGCAAATAACTAAAGCAAATGAATCACATCTTGAGTTGTTGATTCCAGCGTTTGAGGCTTATCGAAGCCATTTTGGACAAACAAATGATAATCCAAGAACAAGGCGATTTTTGTCAGAAAGACTTACTCAAAATAGCTCAACTATTTTTATTGCTCTAGCAGATTCAGGTGTATTGGCTGGATTTACTCAATTGTATCCTATATTCTCGACACTAAAGCTCGAATCAGTTTGGCTATTAAATGATATGTTTGTGATGCCTGATTTTAGAAAAGGTGGTGTAGCATCATTGTTGGTAGATGCGGCATGGAACTATACCAAACATACAAGAGCAGCTTGGTTAACACTGAAAACAGGTATTGAAAATACCAAAGCACAGGCACTATATGAAAAATTAGGCTTCAGAAAGGAGGACGAGCATTTCTATAATTTCTTAGATAATCACTCAGTGAAGGATGCCTAGGTGTTATCTTTGTGCCCAATAAACCTTAAAACAGGCTGAAGAGTTTGTAAGGACGTGCATCAAATTGAAAGTTTTTTGGCAGAGTCTCTTCAAAAAAGAAAAGATTTAGCTTTATATAGAGTTTTAAAAACCGCCGAGAATATGGTGGATTTTTGTTCGAATGATTATTTAGGTTTTGCCAAAAATGGTGTATTAACTCAAGGA
The DNA here is from genome assembly GCF_030056705.1 of Flectobacillus longus. Taxonomy (GTDB): domain Bacteria; phylum Bacteroidota; class Bacteroidia; order Cytophagales; family Spirosomataceae; genus Flectobacillus; species Flectobacillus longus. The sequence continues at coordinate 12,945 of NZ_JASHIC010000042.1, read as the reverse complement.
ATAAAACAAGAATTAACTTTTCTTGAACACTCAGGTATGCAATGGGTTGGTGCAACAGGTTCACGCTTGTTGGCGGGAAACTATGCCTATACCGAAAATCTAGAACATTGTATAGCAGATTTTCATAATGCAGAGGCTGGACTCATCTTTAATTCTGGTTATGATGCAAATGTAGGATTACTGGCAAGTATCCCACAAAAAGGAGATTTCTTAATAACTGACGAATATATCCACGCCAGTATGATAGATGGCGCTCGTTTGAGCTATGCTACTCGCCTTAAATTTGCTCATAACGACATAATTGATCTTCGTAAAAAGCTCGAACATTGCAGAAATCAAGCAACAGGACGCATTTTTGTAGCCGTTGAGTCTGTTTACTCTATGGATGGCGACGAAGCACCCTTAATAGAACTCGCAAATATCTGTGAGGAGTATGGTGCTGGTTTTATCGTAGATGAGGCACATGCTACAGGTGTTTTTGGCGAAAGAGGCGAAGGGCTTGTATCGTACTATGGTCTTGAAAATCGTGTTTTCGCCAGAGTAATTACTTTTGGCAAAGCTCTTGGCTGTCATGGTGCAATTGTATTAGGAAGTGCTTCATTGAGAGCTTTTCTAATCAATTTTGCTCGTTCATTTATTTACACTACGGCAGCGCCTTTACATAGCCATGCAGGAGTAAAAAGTGCTTATGATTATTTGCAATCAAGTAATTTTAGTAATATTTATCTTCACAAATTAATCAAATATTTTCGAGAACAAGTTACGGCATCGTGTAGTTTTCCCATTATCGAGAGTCGCTCTGCTATTCAATGCGTGGTGATTTCTGGGAACGAAGCTTGTCGCCAAGTGGCACAACACTTGCAAAATGCGAATCTTGATGTAAGAGCTATTCTTTCGCCAACTGTCCCCAAAGGGAAAGAACGCCTAAGAATCTGTTTGCATCAATATAACACATTCGAACAAATTGATGAATTAGTGAAACAAATGCCCACGCACCTTTAATATCTTAAGTCTCATGATGAAAAAGCAATTTATTGTCGCTGGTATTGGTACCGAAATTGGTAAAACTTTTATTTCTAGTGTTTTAGTAGAAGCACTTCAAGCAGATTATTGGAAACCGATACAGTCGGGAGGTCTCGATTTTTCGGATACAGATACGGTAAAAAGTCTTGTGTCTGCTCCAAATAATACGTTTTTCCCTGAGGCTTATCGCCTAAATGAACCTCTGTCACCACATGCCGCTGCGGCTTTGGATGGAGTTACGATTGAGCTAGCAAAAATACAGTTGCCAGTTACCGAACGCAATTTGATTGTAGAACTAGCAGGAGGCTTGATGGTTCCACTGAACGATAATGACTTGGTGATAGATATGGTTCAGCAATTGAACCTTCCTGTAATATTAGTGTCCAAAAACTACTTGGGAAGTATCAACCATACTTTACTGTCGATTGAGGCGCTCAAAACTCGAAATATTCCAGTTGAAGGAATCATCTTCAATGGTATTTCGAATGCATCGACTGAGAATTTTATTTTGAATTATACAAAACTTAAATGTTTGGGACGTATCCCGACTCAAGCAGAAATTGATAAACCTGCTGTTCGTAAACTAGCCGATTTGTTGGTTGGTAATTGGCAGTAAGGTAAGCCTGTAGCTTTTATGGAAAAAGATTATTCGATAGATGAGCACTTGGAATTTCCTATTGAAAATATAGAAAAACCAGTGATAACCAATTTGAGCGAAAGAGATGCCAAAGTCGTTTGGCATCCTTTTACTCAGCATCATTCAGCACCATTTTCGATTCCGATTGTTCGTGCAGAAGGGGTGTATCTGTTTGATGAAAATGGAAAACGATATATTGATGCTATTTCGTCGTGGTGGGTTAATTTGCATGGACATTCTCATCCGTATATTGCACAAAAAGTTGCGGAACAGTTTTTAAAACTAGAGCAGGTTATTTTTGCAGGTTTTACGCATGAACCAGCCGTGAGTTTAGCCGAAAGGTTGTTGGGTATTTTACCTAGTCATCAGGCGAAAGTATTTTATTCTGATAATGGTTCAACTTCGGTAGAAGTTGCACTGAAAATGGCTATTCAATATTTCCATAATCGAGGATTTGAAAAGCGAAACAAAATTATTGCGCTGAGTAATGGTTATCATGGCGATACCTTTGGAACAATGGCTGTAGGTGCCAAAAGTGCTTTTAATACGCCATTTGAACCTTTCTTATATGAAACTTGCTATTTGCCAGTACCTGTAGCAGGACAAGAGCATGAGGCTATTGCTCAGATGAAAAAATACCTCGAAAATGCCGATGAAATAGCCGCATTTATCTTTGAGCCATTAATTCAGGGTGCAGGGGGAATGGTGATGTATGAACCAGAGGTACTGGAAGAACTCGTTGCTTTGGCTAAAGACAAAGGGGTTATTACTATTGTAGACGAAATAATGACGGGTTTTGGACGAACAGGAAAAATGTTTGCAACGGATTATATCCAAACCAAACCTGATATTTACTGTATGTCAAAAGGCTTGACAGGTGGTGCTATGGCCTTGGGAGTAACTACTTGTACTCAAGATATATTTGAAGCGTTTTTGTCTGAAGACCGTCGCAAAACGCTATTCCATAGTCATAGTTTTACGGCTAATCCACTAGCTTGTACAGCGGCGTTGGCTAGTTTGGACTTATTACTCTTGCCTGAAACACAAGCACAGATAGAAGCTTTACATCAAAGTCATGTAAAATTTGCCCAAAAACTTAAAACTGAAAAGGCAAATGCCGTGGATTCGGTACGTGTACGAGGAACGATTTTGGCCATTGAAATACATACAGGAGAGGGCACTTCGTACTTTAGTAATATTCGAGATATGGCGTATAATTTCTTTTTGGAAAGAGGTATTTTGATGCGCCCTCTTGGTAATATCATTTATTTATTAACACCATATTGTATCCAACAAAATGATTTGGATTATATATATGAGTGTATTGAAGAGTTTTTGGAGCTTTAACAAATAAACAAACATGAGTCATCCCTAAGTGATTATTTTTAATCTAGATTTTACTAGTAGAGACGCAATGCTTTGCGTCTAAAGAGGAGCCATGTTGAAAAAAAGTATGCAAAAAGGCGGTCGAAAAACTCATTTCTACCGCCTTTTTGCATAAATATTACAATGGTTCACCTTGTGAATCCCAATAGGCACAAACAAGGGGTCTCAATTTTAAATTATTCCAAAATTCGAGATGATTCTGTTTGTTTATCAGGCATACAAAGTCTATAACTGATAGGTCAATACAGGAATATCTGAACGAATAATTACTTGTTTTGACTTACTAGGGTCAATCAATTGGGTTAGGAAATTACGATGATGAGCTGCCAAAACAATTAAATTTACACCTCTTTCAGCAGCAGTAGTAAGGATACCTTCGGTAACACTACCAGAAATAGTAGTATCAATACTAAAAGATTCTTTAACAAAGGCTGACTTAATTTGTTCCTCAAATTGCTTGTCTGATTGAATATCTGGCTCAAAAGGCGCATTTACCTTGGTTAGAGCTACGTTTGCACCTAATTGGTGAGATAATTCAAATACTTTAGCTAAGATATGGTTTTCATCAAATTCGAGTTGGGTAGCATATAGTATCTTGTCAATGGCTACATTTTCTACTTGATTAGGAACTGTCAAAACTGGTACGTGAGCTTTGGCTGTAATGTGTGCAGCATTGCTACCAATAAGTTTGCTCAGAAAACCTCCAGAGCCTGTTCTCCCCATTACTATTAGGTCAATGTTATACTTTTCTACAGTATCAAAAACACCCGAAATAACGTCGTTCATTTCTAATACTACATGGCATTTTATATCAGCATCCTCAACTTTTGATGCTAAGGGAACCAGCTTGCTATAAAGCGAATCACGTTGGTCGTCTAAGGCTTTTTGCATAGTGACGGCATCGGCGTATATGCCAGGTTCGATATAACGAGGAAGGTAAGTATGTACCAAATAAATAGCTGATTGAGTGGCTTTTGCTATCAAAATGGCATATTGCAATGCTTTATTAGAGTTGTCCGAAAAATCGGTAGCAATAAGTATATTGTTCATGGCTTGTATGAGATTTGATTTATTACAAAAGTAGAGTCAAAATACTATCTGTAAGCACCTGTTAGTCAATTTTAAATATGACTTTTGTTAGCTATTTTAGCTGGGTTTGTGAAGTGTTATTACTTAATTATTAAGACATTATTTTATGATTAAATCTGCTGCTTTTTCGGCTACAGCAATAACTGGGGCATTCGTATTTCCTGCTATAACTTCAGGTATAATAGAAGCATCAACAACCCTCAAACCTGTTACTCCATATACTTCTAACGAAGCAGGGTTGACTACAGCTTGTGAGTCAACACCCATTTTGCAAGTGCCACATGGGTGATACACTGTTTCACAACTAGCACGAATGTAGGTTTCCCAGTCTATATCACTTTCATACTTATCAGGCAGAAATAAGGTCTCCTGCTGACGAAAAGGAGCAAAGGCATCTGACAATAAAATATCCTTTGCTTTATAAACAGCTCTTAAGAGTGTTGCTAAATCTTCTCCATTTGAGTCTGATAAATAACAAGGGTCAATGAGTGGACTAGAATTGGGGTTATTGTCATACAAACCAACATAACCTCTACTTTTGGGTTTTAGTAAGGTTGGCAAAACGGTAAATCCTTCTTCTTTGGGTAACGTTTTTACTTGATGCAAATTAGGAGCAAGCACGGGGGCAAAATGAAATTGTATATCTGGTCTGTCAAGACCTTCTTGCGTATGAGCAAAAGCACAGGCTTCGAGTGGGCTTGAACTTAATGGCCCTTTTTTCTGGAAAATATACTGAAAAAGATTAGATAGCACCCACGGAAATCGCTCGGCATTGTTGTAGGTGATACGTTGATTGCATAAAGTGTTGATATTGATAAAAAGGTGATCGGATAAATTTTGCCCAACTCCCGATAAATTCACTTTACAATCTATTTGAAAATCTCTGAGGTAGGAAGCGTCGCCTATGCCCGAAAGTAGTAATAATTGAGGACTTTGAAATGCTCCTGCCGATAGAATGACCTCCTTATTTGCATAAATTTTTTCAGTGGTATTTCCCTTAATAATCTCAATGCCGATAGCTTTATCATTTTCGATAAGTACTCTAGCAACTTGAGTATTAGTCAATACCGAAAGGTTTGAACGTTGAAGAGCAGGTATCAAGAAAGCCGCCGCTGTAGAATGGCGACGGGCATTTTTGATGGTAAATTGAAATTTGCCTGCGCCCTCCTGTTGTACTCCATTAAAGTCTGGATTAGCAGAAATACCTGTTTCAACACAAGCCTCTATAAATGCTTCGGCCAAAGGAGTGACATTGATGTTATGACTCACATTTAGTAAGCCTCCTTTTCCATGATATTTGTTTTGAAACTGTTGATTATTTTCAGATTTGATAAAATACGGAAGCATTTCTTGATAACCCCATCCTTGATTTCCCCATTTTTCCCAGTCGTTGTAATCTTCTTTATTCCCTCTGATATAGGCCATACAATTAACAGAACTAGAGCCACCTAAGGTTTTACCTCTTGGCTGATATAGCTGTCGATGATTGAGATTGGGCTGAGGTGTTGTAACAAAGTTCCAGTTCACATTGGAATGGTGTAATTTGCCATATCCCGCTGGAATATGTATTTCTGGCTTTGAGTCTTTTCCTCCTGCCTCGATTAGCAAAACTTGGTTACTAGAAATATTGGATAAACGATGTGCCAACACACATCCAGCCGAACCCGCACCAATGATAATATAATCTGGTTTCATAGTTGATGATTATTAGGAAAAAAGATGATGTTTTAAGAAGGCTCTCATAACATAGAAAAGGAAGTTTGTTTAATTAAATATAACAAAAACTTCTTTGATTAGTACAGTATATATAAGTGTTTTGTGTTTGGTTTTAAGTTAAATTTGTAGAATCGTACTTCAAAAACAAACCTTTTAATTGCTATTAACGGCTCATGTCAGATTTTCAATTGTATCTCCAGCTAGGTTTTCAACATATCACAGATGTAAATGGTTATGACCATATCTTATTTGTTATTGCACTTTGTGCTGTATATCGCCTTAGCGATTGGAAAAAACTAGCGGTATTAGTGACAGCTTTTACACTTGGTCATTCGGTGACATTGGCGTTGGCTACATTACAAGTAATTACCTATCGTACAGAAGTAGTCGAATTTCTGATTCCGATTACAATATGTCTTACTTGCATCCTAAACTTCTTTCATAAATCAGTAGATAATGTCCGATTTCAGAAAGAAAAAAGTTCATCTCTACGTTACCCAATGGCCATGACTTTTGGCTTAATACACGGAATGGGTTTTTCCAATTATCTACGAAGCTTATTAGGAAAAGAAGAAAGTCTCCTCAATCCTTTATTGGCATTCAATTTAGGTTTGGAACTAGGACAACTGCTTATTGTGATGTTTACTTTGGGCATTAGTTTTTTAATGCTTGATATATTTAAGATTAAAAAGCACGATTGGAATTTGATTCTTTCAGGAATCGTAGCAGGAGTAGCTCTGACATTGATTACTTCAGCAGAATACTTTCAGGAACTGTTGGGGAATAAATAAAATAGACAATAAGTTGTACACTTATCGTCTATCATTGAGTGATGTAGCTTAATTCTACACTATTACAGATGAGTAATTCTATCATCTTTCTCACTCCATTAATTATCATTTTTGAGTACTTGTAAAGCTTTTTTTTTGGCGGCATTTGCCCAAAGAGCGTACATTTTTCCCGAAAAGTGTAAGCCATCTTCAGCAATCATCGATACGTCAGTAGGATAGGCCCTTGAGATAGGTGTTATGTCAACAAAAGACACATGATATTTTTGACATTCTTCTTTAATAATCATATTAAACGCATCGATTTCTTGTGCAATTTGTGTTCTATCTCGATTTGATGCAAAAGGACTTACCCCCCAGTCTGGAATAGAGAGAACCATAACATGTTGAAAATTACCTGAAGTAAAGTTTGCCGCCGTTTTTAATAATTGCTGAAAATCTATTCTAAAATCATCTTTCGAAAGACCTCGGTATTGATTATTAACACCAATGAGTAGTGAAACCAAATCATAATGACTATCAAGTTTGTGAGCTACTATTGCATCTTGTAATTCAAAAGTTGTCCAACCTGTCTGAGCTACGATATCATGTTTTGAGACTTGTATTTCATCCTTGATAAGTTCAATTAATTGTGCTGACCAGCGCTCTGATTCAAGAACGCTTTCGCCGATTGTATAGGAATCACCAAGTGCTAATATTTTTTTGGTAGGAGTTTTTTCCATTGGATTTGTAAGGGTATAAAAGGCAGATGATAATGATAGAATAAATACTATTATAATACAAATTGAGCGTTGAGACAGATTGTATGGCATTAGTGTAAAGATTTTATAATTTTTAGTATCAAATACCTACAAACGAGAGCCTTATGAATTGTAAAAATAGATACCGTTTAATAATTTTTCTAAGAAATTGAAAAAAACTACCTATAGGTATAATATTGTACTTTGGCATGATTTTGGCTTAATTTATAGTAAATAATTCTTGTCTTCAATAAGATAAAATTGCATTTTTATTACAAAACCCGCCTAAGATTAAATTGTTTTAAAAATGGAATTTACCAAAAAAGTATCTCGGCAAAGCACACACGCAATGTGTTTTTGAAGAACAATTTTGAGAGAAATATTTAAGTACCCTTCTGTTTGGCACCCGCTAATGCTTCAGAATTATTATAGATTATCCTAAGTGAACCGTAATATCACTTATTTTTACGCAAAAGCCTAAGTTTTATAGAGTAACGCCATTTCTATAGGAAAAACCGCAAAATTTCCCATAACATTTATTTTCGTTAATTAACCTCAGTAATCTAGGCTTATCATATTCAGACCTTTCCGCTACTGGTCGTTTCACATTTTTGCTTTGTAGATCATTGCTGTTTTCGAAAGCATTTTGTAGGAAATCATGATATCATTTTACACGCCAAAAAAATGATTCATGGTGTATTCATTTAGACACCCCTGCGCATGTTTGTCTCCGCCAAAAAAGACCATACTGTCTTCTCGAAACAGTTGTATGGATTTTAGTTTGTACTAGTCCAGAGATATAATTTTTCCTAGAATCCGCCGAGTTAAATTAATAAAGTTTCCCCATGAAAAACTTTACTGCTTCATTACGTACTTCATCAAAGTGCGGCTTAAGTAAGCTGTGTACGCCTGAGTTGAACACTTTTAGAAGAGCACGCCATTACTTCAAAAACCATGCCAACGGATTTTTGAGGCTTATGTTGTTTGTGCCCTTTATCTTTTTTTTAGGAGGTACCAAAAAATCTCAAGCCCAAGTCAATCCTCTAAGCCCTGTTCAAGGATTTAACATCTTTTCTTATGGTAATGCTACCATTACCAATGGCGATGCCAATGGAGGTTTAGCTACTTTTGGAAACCTTACCCTCAACGGAGCCTATTCGTTGTCGATGAGTACCACTGGTAGTTTCAAAGCCTCTGGTGATGCTAATAATACAGCTTTGATTGTAGAAGGTAATGTAAGTTACTCGGCAGGAAGTGGAGTCAATATTCTTAATGGAGGTTTTGTAAAAATTAAAGATTTTACTACCTCGAAGTATTGGTCTACCAATCCTACACGTATTAGTGCATCAAGTGCTACCTCACAAGATGTCAACCCACGTATCAATCTATCTGTATCGCAAACGCAGGCTTCTATTAATGCCGATGTATTCGACTTTAATACAGCAATTGCTAATATGCGTAGTTATTCAAGCACTTATAAAGGTTGCTCATCTAATACAACTGTATCGACAACAGCAACGTCTTATACATTCAATTTGACAGCTGGGCGTACCAATTTCTTCAAAATGACAGCCAGTCAATTGGCATTGTTCAACGAGATAAAATTTAATATTGTGCCTTCTGCTACCAACCCTGTGGTAATTACGGTGGATATTGGTACAGCGACAACGTTCAACTGGAATATTCCAAATTTCCCAGGTGTGCCAAATGCCGCAGGGCAGTATATCCTTTTCAACTTTGTAAATAGCTCGGCAGGAAGTACTACCATTTATTTGAATGGAGGCAGTACCATTGTAGGTACAGTGTTTGCGCCTAACGCACACGTAAATAAAGCGGGCTCAGGTAATATTGAAGGTCAGGTAGTATGTATGAACTATACACATGCACAAGGGGAAGTGCACTATCAAGTATTTAATACAACTGTCAACTGTAGTAGCTTTAGCTCTGTTACTTGTGACTGTCCAGGTGGTTTGTTGAAAAACCCAGGATTTGAAGTTCAGGAGTTTCGTGCAGGATATAACACTAGTTATAAAACAGCTTATTGGGAATGGAACTCGGCAGGCTCTTTAACGACAGGTTCAGGTTTTGAGGTTTGTGATGCCAATAATGCTTATTTGTATGCCAATAGCTCTTCTGCTATGATGTGGCAGAAAGTAGATAATATTACGGCTGGTACCTCATATACTTTGTCGGCTTATGGTGGTACTCACCAACCTGCTTATGACCACCGTTATCGACTTGCTTTTTATAATAGTTCGGGTACATTATTAGATTACACTGAAGTTCAGGTTGATTGGGATGTGGATGTTGTTCCTGCAGGACAAACAATTTTGAAAGAGTATGTATTGACAAAAACGGCACCTACTGGTACTTCTTATTTGAGAGTAGAAGGTTATGCAAGTGGTGACTGGTTAAAATTAGATAACTTGTGTTTGACAGTAAACAATACTTGTAACAACTTAACAAGTGGAGGTACAATTGGCTCAAATCAAGTTTTGTGTAAAAATGTAAGTAGTACTCCTGCTGCTCTTACAAACGTAACAGCCCCATCAGGTGGTGATACTGGGCAGACGATTCAGTATCAATGGTACAAAGCAACTTCATTAGAAAATGGAGCTTGCCCTACAAACGTAGCAGGCTCGTCCAAATATACAGCTATCTCAGGCGCAACAGCTGCAACTTATACGTCTGGGGCAATAACACAGACAACTTGTTATATCAGAACAGCTCGTCGTACTAACTGTAACGACTATGTGGCTGAATCAAATGCCGTATTAGTTGTTTTGAAAAATAACTGTTCGACTGTGGCTTGTACCAATAACATTGTCACCAACTCAAGTTTTGAGACTGATGATAATGTTACTAATAACGGGAAGAAGTTTCCAGTATATTTTCAATCATCTCCTGCCTCATATATTACACGTACTGCTACCAATACCGATGCTTATAGAGGAGCTTCTCCTGCTGATTGGGCTATTGGTACAGATGTAAATGATTATGCTAACCAAAATGGTGCATATTATATCGATGCAAGTGTAACAGGAAATGCAAACTCTGGCGATCGTTTTATCTACGGACGTTATAATCAGTGCGTTCTTTTTGCACCAAGTGCAAATCAAAAATTTTTCCCAGTAACTCCAGGAAAAAAATATAAAATATGTGCTTATATGGCTGCATTTAACCCATCGGGTGTACAAGGTAATGCAGATGTGTATTTTGAATACAATTTCAGAAATGCTGAGGGGGGCGATAAAGGTATATTATCTACAGGAGATATTTATCAATCAGTCCCTGCTGATGCAGATGGTCAATGGGAAACACTCAACTGGCAACAGTATTGTGTTGAAATTGTGGCTCCTGCAGGCGCAAAATACTTAGAGCTTTACATCACCCCACGAGATAATGAAGGTGATGGAATTGCCATTGATGATATCTGTATGACAGAAGAAACTTGTACTTCTGCACCTGTAGTTAGTAGTGCAAATATTTGTGGAACAGGTACAGCAACCTTAACTGCTACAGGATGTACAGGAGGAACTGTGAAATGGTATAGTGGTTCTACAGATACTACTCCAATAGCTACTGGGACTACTTATACACCAGCTTCGAGAAGCACATCGTTGAATTTATTTGCAACGTGTACGCTCAACAACTGTGAAAGTATGAAAACTCCAGTCAACTTAACTGTGAGTGGAGCAGTTTCGGGTGTGAGTGTGACAGCAGTAGGAGGTAATACTTCTAATTGTGGAACCCCAATTACAATCAATGGTGCAGGTAGTGTCGCTAATCCAAATCTTGTGTACAATGGAGATTTTTCTGCCGGGGATATTGGTTTTGTAACACAATACGGGGAGCAAAATTATGGGTATGGTGTATATGGTGTAGTGACAGATGCCAATACCTATTTTTCTTGGGCTTCGGCCTGTAAGGATAGGACTGTTGCAGGCACAGGAAAAATCTTTGTTACAGATGGAGGTACTGATGCAAGCTTAACTGTTTGGGGGCAAAGAATTGCTGTAAACCCTAATACTACCTATAGACTAAGTACTTATGCCACCTCTATTTCTTCTACTAACCCATCAACTTTAGCATTTTATGTAAATGGGGTAAAAGTTGGAACTTCAACAACCTTGTCGGCAACAACATGTGCGTGGCAACAATTAACTACTACTTGGAATTCAGGAAGTAGTACAACAGCATATTTTGAAATTAGAAATGAGAATACTAATACAGGAGGTAATGATTTTGCGATAGATGATATCTCAATGACAGTTGATGCACCTGTAGTGACATATTCATGGGCAGGGCCAAATAGTTTTAGTGCAACTACTCAGAATATTACTGCAAGTACTACTGGAACATATACTTTAACTGTAACAGGTAATACAGGTTGTTCTAGTAACGCCTCTATTGCTATTACAATAAATTCAACACCTTCATCACCGACGACTACACCAGCGATTCGCTGTGGAGCAGGCTCTGTCACATTAGGGGCAACTTGTTCAGCAGGAGAAACAGCCCAATGGTATTCGTCTCAGTCATCAACCACAGTATTGACAACGGGCGCATCTTATAGCCCAAGTTTAACAGTAAGTACTACTTATTATGTAGGGTGTAAAAATACAACGACAAGTTGCGAAACACCAACAGCTAATAGAACAGCTGTAACTGGTACGATCAATGCTTTGCCTACAGCACCAAGCTCATCAAGTGTACAAGGTGGCGCAGTCTGTGGCAGTGGAGTAGTAAACTTAAGTGCAGTATGTTCATCAGGACAAACGGTGCAATGGTATGCAAGTCAAACATCAACAAGTGTATTGACAACAGGCACAAGTTATGCACCAAGTATCACAGCAACGACTACTTATTATGTAGGTTGTAAGGATAACACAACAACTTGTGAAACAGCAACGAACTCACGTCAAGCAGTAGTAGGAACGGTTAATCCAATCCCAAGTTCACCAAGTGCAGGTAATGTAACAGGTGGCGCAGTATGCGGTAGTGGGGTAGTAAACTTAAGTGCAACATGTTCATCAGGACAAACAGTACAATGGTATGCAAGTCAAACATCAACAAGTGTATTGTCGACAGGAACAAGTTATGCACCAAGTATAGCAGCAACGACAACTTATTATGTAGGTTGTAAAGATAATACTACGACTTGCGAGACCGCAACGAACTCACGTCAAGCAGTAATAGGTACAGTTAATCCAATACCAAGTGCCCCAAGTTCAGGAAATGTAACAAATGGCGCAGTTTGCGGAAGTGGCGTAGTGAATTTGACAGCCACTTGTTCATCAGGTCAAACAGCACAATGGTATTCAAGCCAGAGTTCGACAACAGTGTTGACAACAGGCACAAGTTATGCACCAAGCATCACGGCAACAACAACCTATTTTGTAGGCTGTAAGGACAATACAACGAATTGTGAAACAGCAACAGGAACACGTCAAGCAGTGATAGGAACGGTTAACCCAATTCCAAGTGCACCAAATGCTAATAATGTAGTAGGAGCCTCAAGATGTGAGGCTGGTGTGGTTACCTTGACGGCGACATGCTCAACAGG
>NZ_JASHIC010000041.1 GCF_030056705.1 Flectobacillus longus | reverse complement strand
TAGTTATAGATCTTTGTTAAATCGCTTCGACACAACGATTTCAAGTTGGATGGGGTTTAACTTTATAGCATTCATTATCATGGCAATTAAGAAAATTAAAAAGTCAAGATGACTTCAATGTTAAAATGTGTTTCTGGCAAAAAAATATAAATATTTGCTTCTAATAAGTATAGTTTATTGCCTGAAGCGTAATCATGAAATGGTTTAAGGAGTAACACTAAAATATACTGTTTAAAAAAGTATTCTAAAAAAACACCTGAAAATACTACATTTAGCCCGCTCTATACCGTTTGATTGCAAATTTTAATTAAAATTATTACAAAGGCATTTAGTAAATACGGAAATCTTTTTGTTTTTTTGGCATGGATTTTTTTTAGTCCAAATTATATTAAAATAAGAACACTGTCCCTTTTATTAATCTTAAACCCTTTAATCAATTATGTCCCAAACAGTTAATAATAATCGATTGTTTTTGGCGAGTTGCTTTGCACTAATCACTACTTCAATGGCATTTGGTATCCGTGCGGGTGTACTCACACAGTTAGGTGATACTTTTAAGCTCGATGCCGAACACTTAGGTTATGTAAACCAAATGGCTTTCTTAGGTTTTCCGATTGCAATGATTATCGGTGGCCCACTTTACAATGTATTAGGTCCTAAAAAAATTATGTGGGTGGCTTTTGCTACGCACGTGTTAGGGTTAGTGATGACCATTTTCGCAAGTGGTTTCTGGACATTGTTGATTTCGACTTTCTTTGTTGGGTTTGGTAATGGAACCGTTGAGGCTGCCTGTAACCCAATGATTTCTGATATGTACGAAGGCAATCAAAAAACCAAAATGTTGAACCGTTTCCACATGTGGTTCCCTGGAGGTATCGTTATTGCGAGTTTGATTTCTGAATTTATGACTTCGGCTGGTATGGGCTGGCAGTTGCAAATTGGTATTATTTTGATTCCTGCTGTAACTTATGCTGCTTTGATTTTGGGACAAGCATTTCCTGAAAGCCAAGACGAGGGTGCTGCTTCTACAGGTCAAAACTTCAAAGCGATGCTTTCGCCATTGTACTTATTCATGTTGGCATGTATGGCTTTGACAGCTATTTCAGAGTTTGGTCCTGAGCAATGGATTGGTCCAGTATTGGGTCATGCAGGAGCAAGTCCAATGTTGATTTTGGCTTTGGTAACTGGTTTGATGGCAGTAGGTCGCTATTTTGCTGGTCCAATTGTACACAACCTAAACCCAACGGGCGTATTGTTAGGTTCGGCTATTTTTGCTACTATTGGTGTAGTTTTGATGAGCCAAGCTGAGGGTGCAATGGTATATGTATCGGCTGTAATCTTTGCGATTGGTGTATGTTATTTCTGGCCAACTATGATTGGTTTTGTAGCTGAATATCTACCTCGTACTGGTGCTTTTGGTATGTCAATTATTGGTGGTATGGGTATGTTCTCTACCTCAATTTTCCAACCAATCATTGGTAAATGGTTGGATGACGAAAAAGCTGCTGCTGCTGCCAAAGGTTTGACGGGTCAAGAGCTTGATTTAGCTGCTGGACAAGCAACTTTGGACAATATGGCGGTATTCCCATTCATTTTGATTATCGCTTTTGCCGTATTGTATTTTATTATGCGCAAACAAACTCCATCAGGAGCAAAAGCACATTAAGAGTAATATTATCATAAACACCAATGCCGTAAGTAGATGTCTGCTTACGGCATTGGTGTTTATGGTAAAGATAAAATAGAATATTTTGATTACACGAAAGATACAGCTTACATTTTATGTAGGCTTTTCTTTTGCTTGACTGAGCGTTTTCTTGAAGTAGCTGGAAGGGTATTTTGAAAAAATCTATATAATTAGCGAACTATAATTCCCTAAAAAGAAACCCCACCAATATCATATCGGTGGGGTTATCTGTGCTAACAATCGCAATATTTAAGAGTAGTTTGTTTTATGCCTAGTTTAGAAGTAAGCCAAACCCGAAACGGTAATAAATAATCAAATAATGTCTTCTTGCTAGTGAATTTATTATCATTACTTTAGATAATAATGGCATTAGCTCCTCACATTTTTAGTAAAAAATCTTGGTAAAGACCAATGAAATAAGTTCGTAATACTACTGGTTTTAATAAAAATCAAAGTGCTCAAAATACCTGAGGTAAGTGATGCTATAATGACCCCAATTTTGATAAAATCTTTTACCTGTGAATGAAGGTAAGAATGCTCTGTCATAAAGATTGCCATGGTTACACCTGTGCCTGCCAATATTCCCATTCCTAAAATATGTATCCAATTAATGTTGGGAGGAAGCTGTGCTATATTCAAACGAACAGCAAGCCATGTAGCAATCATAATCCCAACAGGTTTACCTAGTAGCAGCCCAATCAAAACACCTGTTACATGAGATTCCTGTAAGAATTCTAAGCTTTCAACATTGATAATAACTGCTACATTGGCAAATACAAATAGCGGAACTATCAGATAGTTTACAGGCATGTAAAGCCATCTTTTTAGCTCTTCTATTCGATTAATAGGGATAGAAAGGGCTGTAAAGATTCCTGATAAAGCAGGTGGTAATCCTGCTTGTACCATATTCCACCAAACAAATACTCCTATCAAAAAGTAAGGAATAATGTGAGTGGGTTTAAAATATCTTAATCCAAATAATGTCAGCACACTTAGTAAGGTGAGAACGATTTTTAGGCTTGCAACGGTTGGTAAATAAAATACGACTAATAATGAAATAGCTAATAAATCGTCTATAATAACAAGAGCAATAAAAAAAACCTTAATAAAATTGGGTACTTTATTTCCCAATAGTTTTAATATGCCTAATGAAAATGCAATGTCTGTAGTAGTGGGTATAATCCAACCAGCATAGTTACTTTGTTTTTGATTAAAAAAACAAAAAATAACAATCGGAACAATAAGTCCTCCGATAGCTGCTATTAATGGCAAATTGGCACGTCTATAAGTTTGTAATTCACCATAAACAAACTCTTTTTTCAAATCGAGACCAATCTCTAACATAAACAATGTCATTAATCCTTTATTGATAATATCTAGTGAGGAAATACCTCCCAATTCTGGTATTAATGGTGATGACCAGAACTGAATGTAGGCTGTCCCACTAAGAGGAATATTTGCAAATAAAAGAGTCAAAAACAAGGCGTTGAGTAGTAAGAATCCACTTAGTTGACCTGTCTGCTCTATCTCAACAATAGGGCTCGACACCTCCTTGATAGGCTCAACTAAAACTTTGTGGATACGCTTTTTCATTTATATTTGGCAAGCAACTAAAACATGCCCTTAAAGATTACTAGCTCAAAAGTAATCGTGTCTCAACAGACCTGAATACTTGTAAAATTATATGAGAATAGAGTGATGCAAAGTGTTTTAAACACCATCTCTTCAAAATTACTAATTGCTCGGTTGTACATTCTTGTAAACCTTTCTGTAATTCTTTTTTAAATAATAGAGGCGAAAAACTTACCTTTTTTAAAATCAACTTAATATAGTTTAAGCGAGAAATTTTCGTTCTCTTCACAGTTACTTCCATAAGTCAATAAATTTAGTAAATTGATTTTAGGAGAATTTCCTAATAAGACAAATAGGTAGAGTCATTGCATAGGCGACACAAAATCAATAGCATGTTTGTTGATAAGAAAGCACAAAAAAAGCTTAACAAAGAAGTAAGGGGGCAACTGAGATATCAGACGAGAGCCAGTCAGTAAGCTAATGCCTCATATCTGCCTGCCCCACAACTTCGTTAAACTTCAACATATATTTCTCTTTCCGCTACAAAGTTGTAACTATAAAGTTAAAACTTTCTTAGACAGATATTAGAAAATGCTTAGAATGTGATATTACTTGGCAAAATGAGGGTAAAAGTAGTGCCAATATTAGGCGAAGACTTGACATCGACGGTGCCACCGTGCATACGAGCAATGCGTTCTACCAACGAAAGCCCAATACCATAGCCTTTGATGTCGGCAGTTTGGCTACTTCGGTAAAATGGTTGGAAGATATAAGATAAGTCAGACTCTTGAATGCCAATTCCTTTGTCTTCAATGGCTATTTGAATTTCATCAGCAAGGCAGCGTAGGCGGATAATGGCTTTTTTATCAAATGAAAATTTGCAAGCATTTTCTGCTAAGTTAACAATTGCCGTTTTTAATAAGGCTGAGTTACCCAACATACAAAGCCCATCAGGATCTTCAGGGAGCTCATCAAAAAGAATATCTATTTGATATAAAGCATTACTTTTGGTCAAAAGCCCACGAACTTCCCATAAAAGTTCATCAACACGAACTTTGTCAACAAGCAAATCTTGCTTAGCACCGTCAACCTTGGTCAGTTTTAGCAAATTTTGGGTGAGGGCAATGAGCTCTTGAATATCGTCCAGAACCGAATACATTGTTTTTTGATATTCTTGGGGCGTACGAGTTTTGATGAGACTAACTTCTAATTGCGAAGACATTTTGGTCAAAGGGTTCCGAAGCTCGTGTGAAACATTCGAAACAAACATCCTTTGAAGCTTAAAGGTATCCTCAACACGGTCAAGCAGTTGGTTGATGGTATGTGTTAGGGTGTCAATTTCATCTTGGTTATCTTGTTGGGTAAGCCGTAGGTGCATATTTTTGGGAACAATACTATTGAGTTTTTGACCCATATCGTCAATCGGAGCAATAGCCTTGCCTGCATAATACCACCCTGCTGCCGAAACCCAAAGAATAACAATCAAAAATAATAAGACCATGATGAGCCTCATTTGTGCCAAAAACGCTCTCCCATAATCATCAACTGCACTTGCTACAATAAAATAAGGTTCAGGTGTTTGCGCATAGTATAAACCTACCCCGTGATATTTACCATCTTTAAAACGATACTTTTTTTCCAACTGAATCTTAGTCATCAAGTCTTCTGTAAGAGGTAGCCCTTTGCGATCGTTGGTGGTAAAGACCTTTTTTTTGTTTTGGTTATAAATCGTGATATTCTCGCTGTGAAGAACGTTTTTGTTACGGTCGGTAATGGTTCTCAAAAGGGTAGAATCAACATCGTCTACCACAAAATAGAGTTCAGCCGTAGTTTCGGTACGGTTGGAAAGTCGGCGATAAAAACTTTCGCTCAGGTAATATTGCGTATAAAGGTATATCGACAACAACACCGCTAGGAGTATTGTTGAAACGATAAAAATAAATCTTATGGTAAGACTAACCCTTATTTGCATATTATTCTTTCTTCAGTACATAACCCATTCCAAATACGGTGTGAATAAGCTTTGTATCAAAGTTTTTATCGATTTTTTTACGTAAATAATTAATATAAACTTCCACAAAATTAGTGCCTGTATCAAAGCCAATATCCCAAACATTTTCGGCTAATTGTACTTTTGATAGTACTCTGCCCTGATTGCGCATCATATATTCCAATAAAGTGAATTCTCTTGCAGTAAGTTCAATTATTTGCTCATCTCTAGTTACAACTTTGGTATCAAGATTCATTTCTAGTCCCTCAAATTTAAGTGTTTGATGAGTCATTAGAGTACTTGACCCTCTTTTTGTGAGTGAGCGGACACGTGCTAGTAGTTCAACAAATTGAAAAGGTTTAACCAGATATTGGTCTGCCCCTGAGTCAAAACCATTTACTTTATCTTCTGTTTCACCAAGCGCAGTTAGCATCAAAATTGGTGTTTGAATTCCTGATTCGCGAAGTTCGCGTGACAGTACAAAGCCGTTAAGTCCAGGCATAATAATATCAGTAATAATCAATGAATAATTATTACGCATAGCCAACTGTCTGGCAATGAGTCCATCATAAGCAATGTCTACCTCATAAAGGTTTTCTTCAAGACCTTGTTGAATAGCATGTAAGGTTTTTGGTTCGTCTTCAACAACTAAAATTCTCATAGTTTTAAAATTTGATTGATACTAAGTAAAAGAAGTTAAGTAATAATGCAATCTTATTTTGCATTATTACGCTTTATGCAATAGGCAGAATGTGACCATTCTTTCATAAGAAACACTTTTCAACTTTTAGCCTATGGCATAAAGCATAATGCCTGATACTGGTAAAATTATACAATTTCACCAATGGCTTCATCATTGAAACTGCTCGAATTCCCTTTTTTCTCAGCAGTCATAATTCCAAACATCATTAATACACTGGTAATCAGAATGACAAAAAATAAAATACCATTGTTAAATGTATTGAGCTTGAACTGCTGTGGAATACTATAAAATAACAATATAGTAATCAAGCCCCTTGGCATAAGTAATAACTCTGGCATGGTGTTTTTTTGAGATTGAATAAATCGAAGAAAAATAAATCGAATCACAAGTAAAGCTAATACCACCATTGACCCTGTTACCCAAACTTCTTCTTGACTAAAAATACTAACATTCATTGAGTACCCAAAGAGTATAAAAAAGAAAGTTCTAATCAAAAATGCTGTTTCGGCAGTAATTGATTTGAGGTTATTTTCTACTTCATCAAACATGTGTTGAGGTACTCCTTCTACAATGATTTTGGGACGAATGATTTTTCGGTTATTGATAAATAATCCAAAAAATAAGATAATCAACAAAGAAGGTAAATGCAATAATTTACCCGCCGCATACAGTACTAATAATACAGCAAACAAAAGAAAATATTTCAGATGCAAGGTAATCCTAGACAAAAGATAAATTAATCCAAGTGCAACTACCACTGAAAGCAGCAACGACCAAACAATATTGAACCCATACATGATACCCGATTCTAATGAGATACCTTCTTCGGCAATGAGATAATTGAAAAATAAAATCCCTAAAATATCCGAAAAAGATGCTTCGTAAATAATGAATTCTCGTTTATGTGGAAGTAAGTTTTCGACACTCGGAATCACAATTGCGCTACTTATAATCGACATGGGTGTGGCATAAACTAGGCAGTTACGAAATGTTTCGCCCGTTGCTTGCTGTATAATCAAAGCAATAGAAAAAGAGGATGCCAGCAATATAAGTAAGGCAGCAAAAAATGCTTGGGCAATCATTTTGGATTTATCCCGACTAAGTTCCAAGTCAAGACTCGCCTCCAAAATAATCATAATTAACCCCACTACGCCCAAAATTTCAACCGTCTTGTTGACAAACGTAGTTGGCAATAAGTTTTGTCCAAAAAACTGCCCGACCAGAATACCCGTTCCTAGAAGTAATAACACCGACGGAATCGCAAATTTCTTGGCTATAAGATTAAAAATATACGATATAATTACACCGCCCGAAAGCAATAAAACAATTTCATACGTATTCATAAATGTAAGATGGTTAATAGTGAAGTGAAGTGGTAATTAGAGGTTACTAGTATATTCATTATTTGCAGGTACTTATAATCATACGAATACCCACAGATATACGATTAACTTAACCTTTCCTGTTACTTAGAATCTATTGTGTAAAAACAAGCAAATACTTCCTTAAGTTTTGGTTTAAGAATATCTAAATGCTTCATAGCATGCAAGAAGTCCACATTTGTTTTAAAAATCGTTAAGAAAAAATTAGAAATTACTTAGAGAGGCTTAGGTAAATGGGTTCCTATAAATTTATTAAATCTTTATAAAAGACATACACAAAGATTGGTAAATTTGGTATCTTGAAAGTTTAAATAGTGGCTTTTGAATGACTAAGCCTTATTAAATCGTAGCATAATGAAAAAAAAACTGTATCAGTATGGGATTTTGTTAGGACTTCTTGCTTGTGTAAGTGCTTGCCGAAAAGATATGCGTTTATTTGATAAAGAAGTACGCCCAACCTTAGAAGAGTATGGTAAACAAAATCCTGAAACAAAGCTACAAGTAACTACACGTTTAGGAAACTTCACGATACAACTATACGAAGGCACACCGTTACACCGAGCCAATTTTGTTCGTCTGGTAAAAGGTGGTTACTATACCGATTTGTTCTTTTATCGAATTGTCTATGCAACAGCTATTCAAGGAGGTGCCGAATGGATGTATCGCCTCGACTATGATTTGCCAACTGAAGTAGATACCTCCAAGTTTAGACACAAGCGTGGAGCAGTTGCCATGGCACAATATGACCCCAGCATGAATCCCGAGGGTAATACGTCTCCCAGTGAATTTTTTATTATTACCAATGCGGAGGAGGCTCGCAAATTTGACGGAATTTACACCGTAGTAGGAGAGGTAACAGAAGGAATGGAAGTGGTCGATAAAATCAAGGAAGCAAGAGCTTTCAACGAAAAACCTGTGGATCCTGTAAAATTTTCTATTCGTATTTTAGATTAGGTATAGGAGCAAATAGACACAATTTTTCCCAAATTTAGAGAATAGCGAATTTCTTCTTAAAAAGAATCACTCATTCACAAAATCACTAAATTTGGGATGACTCATGTTTGATAAATAGCCTATCATATACGCTTCATCAAAGTTCTAATTGGTTTAAAAGCCAATGGGCTCTCGTTGTTTTTGCTGAAGAATACGATAAGCTTCTAAATATAGTTGCTGCTCAAATTTTTCTTTCCAAAATTTGAGTTCTATTTCCAAGCGGAGATTTTCGGATTTTAGATATTTGTTTTCTTCTAACAAAGTGTCTATTTGTGGAGATACGCTCAATTCGTTTTCTTCCCAAAGTACAGGAATATCTAGTACTTTAGATAAATCTTGAGCACGTTTGATACTAAGTTCCGTTTTACCACGCTCAATATCGCCATAAGCCGTAGTTGAAATTCCCAACATATCGGCTACATTTTCTTGGGAAAGCCCTTTGAGTACACGAGCTTTTCTGATTTTATCAGGAATAGAATCTTGTTGTTTCATATACATTGTTAGGTTGAGTTGAATATCCTTAACCAAGAGATTATAGTTGGTAGCTCAGTTAAATTTTGTCAAAAAATATCATGTCTGTTATCTACTGCACAGTTAGAAGGTTTAAATTATATAATCCTTTGATTTACAAGAAAGTATTTTTAAAACTTTTTGCAGAGTAATAAAAATCATAGTGAAAAATCGTATTTTCCGAGAATTTATCTGAAAATCTGATTAGGTTTTTTTCATAGATTTTGCATCTTTGTTTAAAAGAACTACCTCTTAGTTGCAAAACACTGTAAGATGACTTGAAAGTTCAACGACGATTTGCCTCGAACCATTTTACAGATTTTGAAGTTTACAGTTTAAAATAACGGTTATAAAATTATGTTTCACAAAGATTTAAGTTCAGAAGAATTCAGAAAATATGCTGTTCATCACAGAGGTTTGAATGGCTTGGCAGTAGATCAGTACATGAATCAGATAGGTGGGCAGAGCCGTCCATTTATTGAAGACATGACTCAATATATCATTGAAGAGCGCCCAATGCGTTTTGCTCAAATCGACGTATTCTCACGTTTGATTATGGACCGTATTATTTTTATGGGCGTGCCAGTAGATGATTATATGGCCAATATCATTGTAGCACAAATGTTGTTTATGGAGTCGACAGACGCTCGTAAAGACATTATGATGTATATCAATAGTCCTGGTGGGTCGGTATATGCTGGTTTGGGTATTTATGATACCATGCAGTATATCCGTCCAGAAGTAGCTACGATTTGTACATCATTGGCTGCGTCTATGGGTGCAGTATTGTTGGCTGGTGGTGCAGCAGGCAAGCGTTCGGCTCTTCCTCATGCACGTATCATGATTCACCAACCATCGGGTGGAGCGCAAGGTCAGTCTCGTGATATTGAAATCACTGCTCGTGAAATCGTGAAAATCCGTAAGGAATTGTACGAAATTTTGGCACAACACTCAGGAAAATCATTCGAAGAAATCGAACGTGATTCTGACCGTGACTACTGGATGCGTTCAGAAGAAGCTAAGGAATATGGTTTGATTGATGAGATTTTAACTCGTTAATCTTCGAAAACTTGAAGTGCTGAGTGATTTACAGAAATTCTGTTATTCCCACAAATCACCATATAAATGCTTACTCCTTTACGATAGGGGTAAGCATTTTTAGTATAAATTCAGTACTTTTGTGAATGGTTGTACCAAACAGTTGCCTGAAGTATGTTGAAACAACTGCCATTGCGGGAACCCTTCTTTTTCAAATTGTATTTTACAAGAGTTGAGATATCGTAACAATTACACAACTCTCTTATTTTTTACATAGAATGAAACAACAACAACAGCCTCATTGTACGCTATGTGGTCGTGGCCAAAAAGATGTGCCATTGCTATTACAAGGTATGGAGGGTCATGTATGTAGTGAATGTGTCACTCAGGCTTATCAGGTAGTTCAGCAAGAAGCAAGTCCTTCGTCACGCAGCTTTAAGGGTGATAAAAAGAAAGGTGGCGCTCGCTTCGAATTGGTAAAGCCAATAGAGATGAAAAAGTATCTTGACCAATATGTAATTGGACAAGATGAAGCAAAAAAACACCTTTGTGTTGCTGTTTATAACCACTACAAAAGATTGATGCAGCCTAAAACTGATGATGATGTACAGATTGAGAAATCTAATATTATCATGGTGGGCGAAACAGGAACAGGTAAAACGTATTTGGCTCGCACGATTGCCAAAATGCTTCAAGTTCCATTCTGTATTGCCGATGCCACTGTGATTACTGAGGCAGGTTATGTGGGCGAAGACGTAGAAAGTATCTTGACTCGTTTGTTGCAAGCAGCTGACTATGACGTTGCCAAAGCCGAAATGGGAATTGTCTTTATTGATGAAATAGATAAAATTGCACGTAAATCTGACAATCCATCAATTACACGTGATGTATCGGGTGAAGGTGTACAACAAGCGTTATTGAAATTGTTGGAAGGTGCTGTCGTAAACTGTCCGCCACAAGGAGGTCGTAAGCACCCAGAGCAAAAAATGATAGCGGTAAACACCGAAAATATCTTATTTATCTGTGGTGGTGCTTTTGATGGTATTCAACGTCACATTGCTAATCGTCTGAATACTCAGCCAGTAGGCTTCAAAAAAGGAGCTAACTTTGTAGATGAGTTTGACGAACAGAATTTATTACGTTATGTTTCTTCTCAAGATTTGAAATCATTTGGTTTGATTCCCGAATTGCTGGGACGTTTACCAGTACTCACTTCTTTGAATCCTCTGGATGCAGAAACACTACTTTCGATTTTGAAAGAGCCCAAAAATGCAATTACGAAGCAATACGAAAAGCTCTTCAAAATGGAAGATATAGATATTCATTTTGACGACGATGCTTTGCAGTATATTGTTGAACAAGCAATGGAATTCAAATTGGGTGCTCGTGGGTTACGCTCCATTTGTGAAGCAATTATCACCGACGCCATGTTTGAGTTGCCTTCGCAAGATGAAATAAAAGAATTTAATGTGACGCTTGAATATGCTAGATCGAAGTTTGAAAAAACGGCTTTGCATAGAATGAAGAAAGTTGCATAAAAAATAAATTGCGAATCCCCGAACACATTGTTTGGGGATTTTTTGTTATATAGTAATATTAGCTTTCGGACTTTGGGTAAAAGGTTTTGGGATTGAGTATTTTTAAATTCATAGTCTTTTTTTCGATTTCGGATTACAAATCCTATTTTATAAACAATTAAAGAATGAAGGTATTTCCAAAATCAGAAATCCCCAATAGCTAATAGTCATTCAATTATTCTCAAAACATAACGGACATGATACAGAAAAAAATAGTAGTATTATTACATGGGTTTGGTGAGGACTCGACTGTATGGTTGGGAATAGTACCTTACTTACAAAAGAGTTTATTGGTATTTACGCCAGATTATGCCAAGGAAACTACCTTGAAAACAATGGATGATTATGCCGATTTTGTAGCACAACAGTTACAAGAGGCAGGCGTGAATCAATGTACCCTGATTGGGCACTCGATGGGAGGGTATGTTGCATTGGCATTTGCTAAGAAGTACCCCGATATGATTTCAGGTTTGGGGTTATTTCATTCTACAGCTTATGGAGATTCTGAAGAACGAAAAGCGCTACGTTTGAAAAATGTTGATTTCTTGAAAACACATGGTACCGAGGTTTTTATCAAAAACTTTACACCAAATCTTTATAGCGAAGAGTTTAATGCTCAAAACCCAGAAGTTGTTCAGAAACATATCAATTATTCGTCTCAGTTGCCAGTAGAAGCATTGATGGTGGCTATGGATGCTATGCGTATTCGACCAGACCGTAGAGAAGTATTGGCTAATGCTAAATACCCTATTATGATGATTATCGGCAAAAAAGATAAAAGTATTCCAGTGGAAGATGCGCTTGAACAATTGTCTTTGGCTGGTAATACTAGTTCATTGGTACTTGATACTGTTGGGCACATGGGGATGTACGAAGAACCAGAGGAATGTGTAAGATTTATCAAGAAATTTTTATTGAAGTAAGTGATATGTTACAAGTATATATGTTATGGGAAAGTTACTTCTGTTGAAGCTTAACACGAATTTTACTTTAAAAGTAACAATATGACTATTTCTTAAGCAGTGATTCCACTTAGGGGGTGAATTTATTCACCCGTGATGAAAAAGTTTAAACAGTATTGTTATTCTTAAACGCCAACAAAAATTGAATATCTCAAATATTTTGCTCATGGCTGAAAGCAAATAGCCAAATACTCAATAAAAAAAAGCTGACTCTTTCGAGCCAGCTTTTTTATTACTGTACTTTTCAGGAATTAGAATTTATCCCAGAAAAGTTTTGTATTGATTTTATCAGAACCGATAGCCGTTGAAGCAGCTTTCCAGTTTACGTTGTTCAGAGTTTGTTCTCCTACAGGATACGTAAAACGAGTTGGAATATCAGCATAAGTTTTGTTAGCAGGCACATTGAAGATTGGATAATCCAAACGTCTCCATTCTGTCCAAGATTCAAAACCACGGTTATATAATGCAATGTACTTTTGAGTAGCAATTTTTTGCTTGTAAGTACCAGTTGCAGTAGCATAAGCTACTGTACTTTTTGCAAGATACTCTGTAATAGCCGCATCGCTCATACCCCAATAGCTCATCGAAGCTTTGATACCTTGGTTATAGAATTGTTCGGCAGTACCACCTACATTATAACCACGAGCCGCTGCTTCAGCAAGGTCGAATGAAATCTCTGCATAGTCCATAATCAAACCTTCTAAGTCTGGCTGTTGGAATTTTTCGCCAATAGCTGAGAAGTTGGTATAGTTACCACCAGCAGCATACGGACCACCCACATATTTGCCATCTAATTGACCGAAGAAAACAGCACGACGTGGATCCGACAAATTATTCATCAAGTCAACTACTGTATTAGCAGGCACATAATCCTTACGACCACTCTGAATCAAGTCAACCCAGATAGGGTTTGTATTTGGTACTGAAGCATAATACTTTAACGCAGTGTTATCACTGTTTGAAGTAAATACACCTTTTACAGCTGATTCAACCATTGTTTTTGATGTAGTAGCATCAACGTCAGCTAAAGTCAAACCCATTTTCACTTTTAAGCCATAAGCAAACTTCAACCATTTGGTCATGTTGCCACCATATACTAAGTCAGCAGCACCAAAAGAACCAGCAGAAGTATTGATACCCGCAATAACAGCATCCAAACGCTTCGCTAAGTCAGCATAGATTGTTTTTGCGTCGTCGTATTTAGGGTTAACATTTTGAGGATCTAAAGATTGAGAATAAGGAACATCTCCAAATGTATCTACCAATTTTTGGTAAGAATAGATGTTCAATAATTCAATAAGAGCCAACTTGTTTGCCTTTTCGATAGTTTGTTGGGCACCAATTGGAGTTTCAGCAGTAACTAACGCTTTAGTCTCTTTCAAGTTGTTCAAGATGTTGAAGTAGAAACGCAACCATACAGCATCAGGAATTTTACGAGTAGCAATATCGTAGTTACTTTCGTCTGTATAAGTAGTTTCAGTCCATTGCTGAGCAAACAAACGGAACACGTTACGGTTCACGTTTGTGTTCACCATTTGGTCAAAAAGGTTTGTTTCTGCTGCGGCAAATACGGTAGCAGATGGCACAGAACCCGAACTTGGGTGTTTTTTGTCGGTATTCAAATCTTCGAGATTGCTCTCACAAGACATCGACAACAGTGCTATAGATAGGAATGTTACAATTTTTTTCATTGGAATAATATCGTTTTTCGTTTGATAAAAACCTTAAATCAATAAGTTGTAAAGGTTTTGATTAGAACGAGAATTTAAGGCTTGCTCCGATTTCTCTTACTGAAGGATATACACCTGATTGGAAACCAGAAAGGTTACCTGATGTCAACCCATCTTCTGGGTCAGCATAAGGCAAGTTTTTGTGGATAATCCAAAGGTTACGACCTACTGCAGACAATGTAGCACCTTTAATGAAGTTGCTTCCGCCGAATAGATTTGCAGGTAATTTATAAGAAACAGTTACCTCTCTCAATTTAACGTAGCTAGCATCATAAACGAAAGCACCAGCAGGGTTTCTTCTATAACCAAAGATAC
This sequence comes from Flectobacillus longus, assembly GCF_030056705.1. Taxonomy (GTDB): domain Bacteria; phylum Bacteroidota; class Bacteroidia; order Cytophagales; family Spirosomataceae; genus Flectobacillus; species Flectobacillus longus. Next base: position 31,511 of record NZ_JASHIC010000041.1, on the reverse strand, counting down.
CGTAGTTTTCGCCACTTACACGGATAGTGTTTGCAGTACCATCAGCTTTCACACCTGGATATATCCAGCCACCACCATCATTGTTTGAAGCACGTACAGATACTCCTTTGTCGTTCAATACGTCTGTTTCAGCATACAAACCTGTAGCTAAACCATAGTATTGGTCAAGAGAGAATACGCTACCACCTTTTTGAATATCAATCAAGAAACTGAAAGAAAGTGCCTTGTAATTGAAGGTATTAGTAATACCCATTTTCCAGTCTGGAGTGATGTTACCAATTACGCTAGTTGCATCAGATTGTGCATAGTAACCAGTTGTAGCAACTACTTTTTGTCCGTTTAAGTAAACAAAGTTAGTTCCTTTCAATACACCATAAGGCTCGCCCACAGTAGCGTTCAATGTAACACCACCTTGGAAAGAACCTAACTGCAAGTTGCTTACGCCATCATACAATTCAACCACTTTGTTGCGGTTCAAAGTAAAGTTAGCATTCAATCTCCATGAGAAATCGCCAGTTTGAACTGGTACAACAAACGCCGACAATTCGATACCTTTGTTTTCGATAGTACCAGCATTTACGTATTTTTTGTCATAACCAGTAGCTTTTGAGATAGAAACAGGCATGATTTGATCCACTGACAATGTACGATATGCTGTAACATCAAATCCTAATCTATTTTTCAAGAACTTCATTTCTAAACCAATTTCAGCACTTTTTGTACGTTCTGGCTTCAAGTTAGGGTTGTTCAATACAGAACCCGTTACGAATAATGTTTGTCCACCGAATGAGTCTCTTGTATCACCGTTCAAGTTGGTTGGTTTTACGTAGGTATTCAACAAACTCAATGCAGGAGCAGTGTTACCTACTTCAGCATAGTTTACACGAACTTTACCAAAGCTCAATGCAGGCCAGCTTTCTCCTAATTTGTTAGAGAAAATATAGCTCAAAGAAGCAGATGGATAGAAATAAGTGTTGTTTGATACAGGCAAAGATGAAGAAACATCACGACGAGCTGTAAGGTCTAAGAACAATTCATTGTTGTAGCCCAAAGATCCACTAGCAAAAACACCCTCTTGGTAAATAGCACTTACGTTTTCTGTTGGTGCACTAGCAGCTGATGCAGAGTTTGCTAAAGAATAGATTCCTGGTACAACCAAACCACCTACTGTAGTTGCATACATTGTGCTAACTTCAGTTTTACGAACGTTGGCACCAATCATACCTTTCAAGTTGAATTTCTCTGACAAATCTTTGTGATAGTTTGCAAAGAAGTCATAGTTCATCTCTCTGAAGGTACGATCATAACGAGAGTATTTAGCAGTACCGTTGTTGTTAATAGAACCAACTGCTACGCGTTCCTCTTGTTGTTCTGTATAAGTATCCATTGAGATACGACCTAGTACATCAATATCATTTGTGATTTTGTAAGTAGCTGTTACGTTACCAAAAACACGGTTTCTCCAGTCTGTTTCGTAGTTATTAGCACGTTGCCAGTAAGGGTTATCCCAGAAGATAGGCTTAATGTCACTAGGGTCAGTCCAGTTCCAAGTAATGTTTTGTCCAGTTCTATCAAAAGCTGATTTCAAATCTAAGATATCAACGTTTGTTTGATACCATTGACGGAAGCTAGACATGATGTTGTCTGAATAACCATTGCTATAACGACCTTTTGCATCTTGACGAGCAAAGTTGATATTTGTCGTAATTGTAAACTTTTTGCTGAAATCGTGGCTACCAGCAAACGAGAAGTTATTTTTCTGAATGCTAGAGTTTGGAAGAATACCAGTTTGGTCAAAACGAGTATATGATACACGGTAAGAACCGTTTTCGCTACCACCATCCAAAGAGATAGTTCCGTTGAATGTTTTTGCGTCGTTGAAGAATTTAGCAGGGCTGTTTTGAGCAGCTACCCATGCGCTAGTTTTACCATATTGTGGTGACGATGGGTCAAATGAACGCCAGTCATACACTTGTTTGTTAGGGTCAAATTTAGCACCCCAAGAAGCATCTTCTGACATAGGAACAACAAGATCGTCTATTCCATCACCGTTGATATCTCTGTACAAGAATTTAGCACTAGGATCTTCATAGTAGTTACCATAACCACCACCGTAGCTAGATTGGTATTTAGGGAAAGTAGATTTGTCGATAGACCCTACAGAATATCCCATGCTCACGTTTACTCCTAATCCTTGGTTTTTCTTACCTTTTTTAGTCGTAACCATTACAACACCATTGGCAGCTCTTGAGCCATAAAGGGCAGTTGCAGCAGCACCTTTCAATACGTTGATCGACTCGATGTCGTCTGGGTTAATATCTGAAGCAGCGTTACCGTAGTCATAACCACCACCACCTTGAGCTGTCGAAGAGCTAGTAGTGTTTGAGTTATCGATAGGTACACCATCCACAACGAACAAGGCTTGGTTGTTACCAGTCAATGATTTGAAACCACGAACAACGATGTTTGTCGATGCACCCATGTTGTTGTTACGTTTGATTTCAACCCCTGATACTTTACCAGACAATGAGTTGATGAAGTTACTTTCCTTGGCAGTACTTACTTGGTCGCCTTTAACTTCTTGAGTTGCATAACCCAAAGATTTTTTGTCACGAGATACACCAAGGGCTGTTACAACAACCTCTGAAAGAGTGGAAGTACTAGGAACTAGCTTTACATCAATGACAGATTGAGAACCAACAGCCAAAGTTTGTGCGTTGAATCCAACTGAAGAAAAAATCAGGGTTGTGCCACTACCCACAGAGATACGATAAGTACCATCTGTAGTAGAAGTAGTACCTTTTGAAGTACCCTTCACTGAAATACTTACGCCTGGGATAGGAGAACCGTCTTCGGATGAGGTTACCTTCCCTGTAATTTGCCTGTCTTGAGCAAATGTGCTACCTAACTGAGCCAACAATAGCAAAGCGGTTAGCAGTAAGAGTTTTCTCATAATGATTATTGGTTAAATTGTTGGTAAAAACTTTTTATATACACGCTTTCTTGAAAAGGCGTGAATAGTGGTTCAAGCATATAATTATCACTATCATACCACAGGCAAATAGTGAAGATTATTCATTTTATTAATAATTTATATAAGAGCGGTAAAGTTAGAGCTCAAGCTCAACTTGCAGATAAGAGGAAATAAATAGTTAATTACTAGCAACAAAATCAGCTAGGTATGACGCTAGTGGTGCGATAAATCCTGAAAAGCGTTAGGAAATTTGCTGTACGGAATTACATCAGGGCTGAAGTCAAACCCTATTCCATGAGATTTTTTAGTCAAAGAAGACGTTGTGTCCACTTTTAGTTTGATTGACTCTAGTGTAAAATTTTTCAAAATAATATACTATTTAGTTAATCTAGCATTTTCAAATAATGTAGGTTATCCGAAAATGCTATAGTTTCTTTTAGTTTTGTTTCGATGAAGTTATTCTTCCAAAGATGTTAACTCAAATCGCTCGCCATCAAAAAGGCCAAGGTCTGAAAGCTTTAAATTTGGAATAACTAGGAGAGCCATAAATGAAAGACTCATAAAGGGTGATTTCAATGTGGTTCCTAATTCTTTTGCAAATTTATCAATTTCCGAATAATTATTTGCTATATCATAGCCATTTTCTCCTGACATAAGTCCGGCAATGGGTAATGGAAGTATTTTATTTTGTCCATTGCCCGATACTGCCGACACCCCACCTTGTACCTCAATAATTAGGTTTACAGCGTCAGATATTGCTTTTTCGTCGACACCAACTACCACAATATTATGTGAATCGTGGGCTACAGAAGAGGCAATAGCACCTGATTTTAATCCGAAATTTTTTATAAAACCAATAGCAGGAGAGGTATCTTTATAGCGATTTACTACCGCAATTTTCAAAATATCACGCTCAACATCCGAAACAATCTCACCATTTACGACCTTCGCTTGGTGTTCTGACTTCAAAGTTATCAATTGACCGTCCAGTACTTCTATGACTTTAATCATAGCATTATCAGGATTTTGCGCATTTATTCTGAAATCTTCCGAAGTTTTCAATGTACAGTTGAATTGATTTTGTAGTTCACTGTCAAGATTTGGAATAAAGGATACGCCATTTTCTGCAATTTTTTCTCCATTCAGATATGTTGCCAAAATGTTAAAGTCATCAGGATTGTCTATCAATACAAAATCGGCAGGATCATTTGCTCGCAACAAACCTACAGGCAGTTGATAATGTAATGCTGGATTGATGCAAGCCACTTGTAAAATCTCAAACAATGAATCTGGGTATAGTGCAAGTGCTCGTTTCACTAGCTCATTGATATGCCCTTCTACCAAATTGTCAGGATGTTTATCATCAGAACAAAACATCATATTGTGGTAGTGCTCTGGTAATAATCCAATCAAAGCATCAAAATTCTTTGCCGCAGATCCTTCACGAACAAGAATCTTCATGCCATATTTGAGCTTATCGAGCGCTTCTTCGGCTGTAAAGCATTCGTGATCTGTTTGACAACCTGCTTCTATATAGCGTTTGGCTGCTTCTCCTCTTAAGCCAGGAGCATGACCATCAACAGGTTTGTTGTATCGTTGTGCCAAACTAATTTTAGACAACATATCAGGGTCGCCGTGTAGTACACCCGGAAAATTCATGACTTCGGCCAAATATCCAACTTCAGGATAATTATCAAACAAATAAGTAATGTCTTCGGGTGTAATAGTTGCTCCCGCAGTTTCAAAAGTGGTAGCTGGTACGCATGATGGCGCACCAAAACAAAACTTAAATGGTACTTGACGGGCATTTTCAATCATGTATTCTACGCCTTTAACACCCAATACATTGCCAATTTCGTGCGGGTCGGATATTGTAGAAACAGTGCCATGAACAACCGCAAGTCTAGCAAACTGTACAGGCGTAAGCATGGAGCTTTCGATATGCACGTGTGCATCGATAAAACCAGGGATAATATATGGCGTATTAGGATGAGCTTTTGAAGCTAATTCAATGATTTCTTTGATATGACCGCCTTCAATTGTAATTTGACAGTACGAAATATTTCTATCAAGTATGTTGATGAGGTTTGCTTGAATCTGCATAAGACTATAATTTTGATATTCAGATGTTTATAGAGTAAATGAGTTTAATCAACTTTGGAGATTCTCACAACTCTGGTTCAAGTTACTTATCTTTGTACAAAATATCTATTCAATGAAGAAAATCATTATTGCTCTCGACGGCTATTCAAGTTGTGGAAAAAGTACCACCGCAAAGCGTGTGGCTGCTCAATTAGGATACGCTTTTATTGACACCGGTGCGATGTATCGTGCGGTTAGTTTGTACTTCTATGAGCATCATATTAGCCTTACCAATCCTAAGGAAATCGAGAAGGCACTTAGCGATATTCATATTACATTTCAGTTCAACGAACATCGTGGCGCCAGCGATGTGTACTTAAATGGATTGAATGTTGAAGACGAAATTCGTAAAATGTATATTTCACAAATGGTAAGTGAAGTAAGCGCTATTACTATAGTACGTAAAGCCATGGTAGCTCAGCAACAGAAAATGGGTAAAAGCCGTGGCGTAGTAATGGATGGTCGTGATATCGGGACAAAGGTATTTCCTGATGCCGAAGTAAAAGTGTTTATGACTGCCGACCCTGTGATTCGTGCCGAAAGACGCCAATTAGAGCTTTTGCAAAAAGGAGAAATGATTGACCTTGAAGAGATTTTAGAAAATCTTAAAAAAAGAGACATTATCGACTCTACACGTGAAGAAGGCCCTTTAGTACAAGCTGAGGATGCTATTTTGATGGATACCTCCTTTATGACTTTAGAAGAGCAAGTGGATTTTGTGATTCAGTTGCACGATGCAAGAGTGGCATTGTTAGATTAATAGTAAAATATTGAACAATGTAATCTTCTAAAACCAAACAATACGATTGATAGTTAGTACTTTAAATAACAAAACCATTGATGCCGAATGATTAAGAAGCTTTCTGCATCAATGGTTTTTAGTTTTTATGAAAAATTTAGTTTTATAGTGACTATCTATCTTCTGAAAAACCTTTTTCTAGAACTAATACTTTATAAATGACAACAAAACATTACGATTATTTATTGGTAGGACAAGGACTTGCGGGATCTTTATTAGGGTATAGCTTGGCAAAACGTGGATGCTCAGTCATGGTATTGGATAATTACGAACAACCGTCATCTTCGCGAGTTGCTGCTGGCATTTACAACCCTGTTACTGGACGGAAACTTGTAAAAACATGGTTGGCCGATACGATATTTCCATTTCTCAAGACATACTATACAGAACTAGAAGAGAAATTAGGAGAAAACTTCTTTCATCCAATGCCGATGTTTCGTCCGTTTCCCAATCAAGAAGTAAAGGATTTTCTTTTGCAAGAAACGGCTGTGGCAAATTATGGCGATTTTGGGAAATATCACACGCCCGACGAATCACTCAAGAGTGTCGTAAGAAGCGAACTAGGTGGAGTAATTACCAATCATTCTGGTTGGGTAGATTTACCGCGGATGTTGGATGCTTTTCGAGAATATTTTGAAAAAAAGCAATGTTTGCTGCAACACTTATTCGATTATCAGGGTCTTCATCTTGAAAACAATACTTACCAAGTAAGTAACGAATTGACGCTGACCTACAACAAGTTGATTTTTTGTGAAGGTTTTTATGGACGAAATAACCCATATTTTTCTTGGTTGCCATTCAATCCTGTAAAAGGAGAAGTATTTCGAGTAAAATTTAAAGAAGATATTTCATTGAATGAAATGGTTAATCAAGGAGTATTTGTGATACCACTTCCCAATGGGCGTGCTAGAGTAGGCGCTACTTATAGCTGGCATGAACTGGATTGGATACCCACCGAAAAAGGAAGAGGGGAGCTTCTAGATAAATACAGTAAGCTCATGCTTGCTGATATCGAAGTAGAAGAACATCTTGCAGGGGTACGTCCTGCTACCAAAGACCGTCGTCCCATTGTAGGGTTACATCCAATATACCCTAATTTGGGAGTGTTTAACGGACTTGGCTCCAAAGGCGTTTCGTTAGCACCGTATTTTGCCGAACAATTTGTTGACTTTTTGGTCAATAAAAAAGAACTTGACCCAGAAGTCAATATAAATCGTTTTGGTTCGTTATATTTAGGCCAAAAGCAATCTTAATAAGTTGCCCTAGGCGATAAGCAATGAGCGCTAGGCTTGGATTCATGAAGGATAATCCAAGTAGTCTGACTTTTCGGATACCACCTAAATCTAAGCTTTTAGTAGCAACAATACCCAAGCTGAATCAACAATGAAAAAAACTATACTAGTACTATCTCTGCTAGCCTCGTTTTATGCTGATGCCCAAACTACTTTTCCCACTCAGGAGCAGTTTGGGAAAAATAGAATTCAATACCGCCCATTTCACTGGAAAGTTTTAAGTACCCAAAACTTTGAGGTATATTACTATGAAGGTGGCCAGCAAACTGCAACATTAGCGATTCAAATGGCCGAATCTGAATTCGACCGTATTACCGACGTGCTGGGTTATTCTCCGTTTAATCGTACAAAAATTTTTGTGTACAATGCCACTTCTGACCTTAATCAAAGCAATGTCGGTTTAAGCTTGTCGAGCGAAAAAGAAATTCGTGAAGAAAACTTGGCTAAATCTCGTGTTGAAATCGCTTATTCTGGAAATGCAGCTATATTTCGCAAAGAGCTCACTCGTGAGATTTCTAGGGTGTTTATTCATGATATGTTGTACGGAGGAAGCATCAAAGAATCTCTCCAAAACTCCTTGTTATTGAGTGTACCAGAATGGTTTATTTCAGGTATTTCACAATACATTGCCGAAGGTTGGAGTACCGAGTTGGATTCATACATGAGTGATGCAATTATCAATAAGTTTATCAAACGCCCTAACCAAACCGCTGGACGTGAAGCGGGCTTAATAGGGCAATCGGTTTGGAACTACATTGCTGAGCGCTATGGTCGTGAAAACATTTCCAATATTCTTAATCTAACACGTATTATTCGTAATGAACAGACTTCCATTTCTAGTACACTAGGCATGCCTTTTTCTAGATTTCTAAAAGAATGGAGAGAGTTTTACGCTAGTAATGCCGAAACCACAATAACCAATTATACGCTTCCTCAGTACGACTTTAAGATAGGACAACAGGCCTTGAATGCCCCCAATCGCCTTAACCAATTCAAAATAAGTCCTGATGGTAACTTTTTGGCTTTGACTCGCAACGATTTAGGTCGTTCGAGCGTGGAAGTAATTAATCTTAAAACAAAACGTAGCGAAACTATCTTATCAAGTGGTTTCAAAACACTCAATCAGTCAATTGACCATACTTTGCCTTTAGTATCTTGGACAAAAGGCGGTTCGTTGGCGGTTATTTTTGAAGACCGAGGAGATATGATTTTGTATCTGTTTTCGGATATTACTGAAAAAGATCTTTCAGGAAAGTTACAGACTAAAAGAGTCCTAAAGAATTTTGCTCAAATCAGTGATTTCGATGTTTCGGATGGCGGTACACAAATCGTATTTAGTGCCGAAAGTAAGGGACAAAATGATTTGTTTTTGATGGATATTGCTCGTTCGTCGATAAGCCAATTGACTAATGATTTATATGACGATTTGAATCCGCAATTTGTTGGAAGTGCAGGGAAAGTCGTATTTGTCTCTAATCGTCTTAAAGATTCTTTAGAGGTAGACAAAGGAACTCATAAGTCCGTGTCAAATCCTTTCAAATTGTTTTTGCATGAAGGAAAACCAAAGACAGAGACAGTAAAGATTTTAGTTGATTCATTAGGAAATATTTCTCGTCCTGTGGTTGCTGATGGCAATACAATCTATTTTTTGAGTGATGAAAAAGGTATTCGTAATATTTATAAACTAATTGCAGGCGAAAATTCTCCTAACCTAGTAAGTGCTTTTCGTACCGATATTGTAGATTTTGACTATTCTTTGTCTAGCAATAGCTTGGCATATCGTTTTATCGATAATAATCAAGATATTATTGCATATCAGAAAAATGCAGATTTGGGTATTAAATCTAATATCCCATTTACCAACCGTAATGTCAGGTTGTTTGGGGCACCAATTGTCAATACAACCAAACCAACCAGCTCTGGTACAAAACCTGTAGAAGTTACCAAAGACGTGACTAGCCAACCAAGTATTAAGCTATTGCCTGGCGAAATAGATACAGATAATTATCAGTTTGATGATAATGCAACGGTCAAATCGCCTGCATCAAATACGACAGATAAAAAGAATGATAGAAAGGCTCGCACCGAACGAATTTTGTCATCTAAGCAAGCCAGAAAAGATAATATCAAAATCAAAGGCCCAACCGATTATAATAATGCTTTTGTAGTAAATGGTACAGAGACAGATTTTGTAGTTGATCCACTACCACAGCGAGGATTTGGGCTGAATGCTAATCTGAAGATGAATGATTTGTTGGAGAATCATTTATTGAAAACGGGATTGTTTTTAACACCTAATCTCAAAAACTCAGACTTGTGGGCAGAATATTCGTATCTAGCACAAAAGATTGACTACTCTGTAAGATTTGATAGAAGAACTACCAGCGACGACGGTGAAGTACAGGATACCAAATACCGTTTGAATAAAGTAACTTTTAGCGCAGCATATCCTATCAATACTAATTCAAGAATATCAGTTTCAACTAATTTTATTACGACTCGTTATTATGAATTTGACTTAAATACGAGTGTAATTGCACCATACTTGCCTACTATCAATGCCGATTATGTAGGAGCAAGAGCTGAGTATGTGTATGATAATACGATTAGTCATGGACTGAACCAATTAGAAGGTACACGATTTAAGGTTCGTTATGACCACTACTCTGGTGTAACGTCGGCATCTGATGGATTTGAGAAAATCAACATCGATTTTCGTCATTATATTCGACTTGGAAAAGGAACAATTTTAGCATTACGTGGAGCAGGAGGGCATTCTTTTGGAAATGCGCCAAAGGCAACTGTAATGGGTGGTGCCGACAATTGGATTGGTCGTACTTATGAGGCTACTAACAACAAGAATAATCCATTTACCTCAAGTTCCATCGAAAAAGATTTATTCTTTTTAGATTATGCAACGCCTTTAAGAGGTTTTAATATGAATAAAATTTCGGGTAATAGCTTTATGGCATTGAATGCCGAGATTCGTTTCCCAATAGCGAAGTACTTGTACTCTGGACCAATTTATTCGAATTTCTTTAAAAATTTACAATTAACTGGTTTTACAGATGTTGGTACTGCTTGGACTGGTGTTGGCCCTTTTTCTCGAAGAAATGCGTTCAATACCTATGTATTACCCAATCTTACTCCAGCACAAATTGCTAATGGTGAAAATATACCATTTCGAGCAACAATCACCGACTTTCGTAGTCCATTCTTAGTAGGCTATGGAGTAGGGGCACGAACAACATTTTTGGGCTATTTTGTGAAGTTTGATGTTGGCTGGGGATTAGAAAACAAAGAAGTAAAAGCACCAATCTCTTATTTGACTTTAGGATATGATTTTTAATCTAGATTTTACTTGTAGAGACGCAATGCTTTGCGTCTAAAGAGGTGTCATGTTGAAATATAGTATGAAAACATGAGTCTTCCCGAATTTTTATGATTGGGATTATTCTCCAAGTTTTTATCAAAAAAAGGGGGCGAAAAATATTTTTCGCCCCCTTTTTTTGATAAAAACTATGCTAGAAATGACTTGACTTAAGACGCAATCATTGCGTCTCTACTGATGGAATACAAATTTTCACATAATCACTCACTCGCTAAATTCGAGATGACTCATGTCTGTTTTATTAGTTTTTGTGAGAAATTTGAGCTTCATAAATTTGAAACAATCTATCTCCACATGAGTTTTTGATGAGTTTTGTTGGCCAAATCTTGACTCCTTTTTGCTCTAAATAATGAATAAAAGCGTCTGATTTTTTCTCTTCCATTGTGACATTATAGTCATATCTTGTTTTTTTAGCAATATCTGTGGCTATAGCTTGTACAATAATCACAGGTTTGTCGGCATTGAAGAAGTCTTGATTTTTGACCCACCATTTTGATAGTTCAGAAGGATAAGGGAACAGTCGATAAGGCTCTGAAAATTTATTTCTTTTGTTATCAATACCTAATAACTGAGTGTGTGTACCCCAATCTGTAGAGATAACTAAGCGATTTTTGTCTTTAGTAACATACGATATGACTTCATTTATTTCTGGTATGAAAATTTCAGTGACACAACTTTGGTTATGAATGTTTTGAAAGAACAAGATATTTGTAAAAATATTCCAACCCACTCCAACCATCGCTACTCCAACAAAGGGTACAAGTCCTCCTAGGTATTTTCCAAGTTCATAAAAGCTACTGAGTACAATAATGGGAAGCATAGGGTACATCACAAAACTATGCCAAACGTGCGTTGCAGCAGGAGTAATAATGTATTGTAGAAAAATTAGCAATATCAACAAAAGTCCTTGTGTATGTGACGAGTGGAATGCAATACGTCTTTTCAGATATAACCAACAATTGGTAAGTAGACAGCTTAGTATAACCACATTCATCAAGGTAGAAGAAAGAACCCCTGCAATACTCCAGCCAAAAACCTTGAAAATACTATTTTGTAAAAGCAGATATTTGGTTTCTTTTAAACAAAATGATAAACGCTGTTTTAAAGCAACAAGAGTTAAGCCTTCTCCTTGTCCATCGATATGGAGTTGTTTTAAGGTAAATAAAAATAGAAACACAAATGCCATATAACCAAGCCCATAGCGGAAAAGATTAGATTGTAGCAGACCTTTGAAATCTGATTTTTTAAAGATAAGCACCATACTTGGAGCTTGCTGTAGCACATATACACCAAACACGGCATTGGTAAACCAGATAAAATTAAATTTATTATACACTCCTACAAACATCAGAAAGAATATCACTAGTCCGTAACGAAACCAATGTTTGTTGGGGTATGTTAACCATTGGAGGATTAATAATTTGATAAATAACTCAATACAAGAAGGGCCTTTGTCGAATCTTTGTAAAGTAAGAAATGTTAAATCAACAGATAAAATCAATAGCGTAGCAAGAGCTATACTATTATTGAAATATTTTGCTGTAATCTTATAACTAAGCCACAAGTTAACACAAGCTAAGAAAAGCATTGGTAATCTAACACTGAGTGTACTTACACCAAAAACTTTAAAAATAGGTATATAAATCCATGCTTTTAAGGCGCCAATATAGAGATAGCACAGAATGACCCAATCTTTAATTTTATAGCTTACAAAAGTCTCTCCATCAAGGTCGCCTAGCGCAGCATTAATAAAAAGGGTCTCATCGTATTCCAATCCGAAATACTGTAGTTTGTATAGCCCTAAAAAGATAAAAATAAGACTTGAAAAAGTGATAATGGATTTACTTAGTGTCGTATGTTTATTTAGCATAAAAGTGTAAGTATATAGACTGATGTTATTAGTCGCTTAGATTTATTGAAAAACACGCTAAACGTTAAATATAAATTGTATTGCGATGAAGGGTTACGAATCACAAAGATATTATACGTTGAATCTATTACTACAATAAAGCTTACAAAAACACTTGAAAATAAAGGAGATTGCCAATACTTCCTTCATGAGGCGAATTATGTTGGCATTTACTTATTTCTAAATTTTAAGAGGAGATTCAGAAAATCTTTCCGAAATTTGACCTCAAAATAAAAGTTAACCAATTTATGCAATTTGAAACAATCGAACTAACGTCTATTGTGCCAGTTTTGGCCAAGACACATGCGGCTTCGGCGGAAGTACGAAGACTCAGCGACCAACAGAAAAAAGACATTCTCTATCGTTTGGCAGAGGTATTGGTAGCCAATACTGCACAAATTATTCTAGAAAATGCCAAAGATTTGTTACGCATGGACCCCGCAGACCCCAAGTACGATCGTTTGATGCTTACCGAAAAACGTATTGCTGATTTGGCCGAAAGTATGAAGGATGTTGCTAATTTGAGCGATCCTACAGGCGAATTACTTTTGTCTAAAGAATTACAAAATGGCTTAAAAATTAAAAAAATAGCAGTGCCAATGGGCGTTGTTGGGGTAATTTTCGAATCTCGCCCAAATGTAACAGTTGATGTAACTGCACTTTGTTTGCGCTCGGGTAATGCTGTAGTATTGCGTGGAGGTTCGGACGCCTTCGATACAAATACTTATTTGGTAAGTCTTATACATGAAGTTTTACGTGAATTTGGTGTCAATACAGATGCAATAACACTATTGCCAACCAATAGAGCTTTTGTGAAAGAATTACTAACAGCCACACGATTTGTAGATTTAATTATTCCTCGTGGGTCGGAGTCATTGATTCAGTTTGTACGCCAAAACTCTTTAGTACCAACTATCGAAACTGGCGCAGGTGTATGTCATACTTATGTGGAAAAAACGGCTGATTTGACTAAAGCTACCGAAATCGTAATTAATGCCAAAGTTTCTCGTCCGTCGGTATGTAATTCTTTAGATACAGTTTTGGTAGATGAAGCAGTTGCTGAAACATTTTTACCAAGCTTAATCGAAGGATTTAATAAATGGAATGTAGAAGTTTTTGCAGATAATACAGCTTACAAAATTTTAGCTGAAGCTGGTTTCAAGTCTTTACAGGAAGCTACAGAGGCAGATTTTGGACGTGAGTTTTTAGATTATAAATGCTCTATTAAAGTTGTTTCGGGCTTAGAGGAGGCATTAGACCATATTACTAAATATTCTTCTCGTCACTCTGAGGCGATACTTTCACAAAATACGGAACTTTGTCAGCGATTTGTACAGGAAGTAGATGCCGCCGCAGTATATACCAATGCCTCTACGCGTTTTACTGATGGCGGACAGTTTGAACTAGGTGCAGAAATCGGTATTTCGACCCAAAAACTTCATGCCAGAGGACCATTCGCACTCGAAAAACTCGTTACCGAAAAATGGATTGTAGAAGGTGATGGTCAGGTAAGATGGTAACCAATGAGTGAATTGAGATTGAGTGATTATTTCTTATGATCTATCAGTAGAGACGTAATGTCTGCTGGGATGTAGTATCAAAAAGGCGTTCGAAAAACTCATTTCGAACGCCTTTTTTGATACTACAATATAAAATATGACTTGGCTCCAGACGTAAAGTATTACGTTTATACAAGTAAAATAAAAAAAATCACTCATTCACTCAATCTCAATTCACTCAATTAAAGATGATTCATGATTTTGAATCCCTCGTTTGTCAAATCGTCTTACAATTCCTAACTTGCATCTATGGAAAACTTCGTAGTCTCGGCTCGGAAATATCGCCCTGCTTTGTTTGATTCCGTAGTGGGTCAATCTCATATTACAACTACTCTCAAAAATGCTATCCGAACCAATCACTTGGCTCAGGCTTTTTTGTTTTGTGGGCCTCGTGGTGTTGGTAAAACTACCTGTGCAAGGATTCTTGCCAAAACGATTAACTGTCAAAACCTTACGCACGATGCGGAGGCTTGTGGCGAGTGCGAATCGTGTAAAAGCTTTCAAAATAATGCGTCTTTCAATATTCATGAACTAGATGCGGCTTCCAATAACTCTGTCGACGATATTCGTAATCTAATCGACCAAGTACGTTATCCACCTCAGTCTGGACGATATAAAATTTATATCATCGATGAGGTTCACATGCTTTCGACAAGTGCCTTCAATGCTTTTTTGAAAACGCTCGAAGAACCACCTTCGTATGCCATTTTTATTTTAGCAACTACCGAAAAGCATAAAATTCTTCCTACGATTTTGTCGAGATGTCAAATTTTTGACTTCAATCGTATTCAAATCGGAGATATGACCAAACATTTGGCCAATATTGCCGCCAAAGAAGGTATCATTGCAGAGTGGAGTGCCCTCGAATTGATTTCGCAAAAAGCCGATGGTGGTTTGCGTGATGCTCTTTCGATGTTTGACCTCAATGTGACGTTTTCCAAAGACAATACTTTACATTATGCTGAGGTATTGGAAAATCTCCACATTTTGGACTATGACTATTATTTCAAAATGACCGACGCTCTCATGGAGTCGAAGGTGGCTGAGGCGTATCTACTTTTTGACGAAATCTTAAAGAAGGGATTTGATGGGCATCAGTTTGTCGTAGGACTATTAGAACATTTCCGAAATCTTTTAGTGTGTAAAGACGCCGTAACGATAAAATTGTTACAGGTGTCGGAGAGTGTTCAACAAAAATATTTAGAGCAGTCGGCTAAAGCTAATTTTTCATTTTTGGCGTCTGCATTGAGCATTGGGTCTCAATGTGACTTGAACTATAAGTCAGCCAAAAACCAAAAATTACATGTAGAAATCACTTTGCTTAAGTTGGCGCATATTCCTCATGTGCTCAATTTGAGCGCACTCCCTGCTGTGGAGGGTGGGGCTGCGGGAAAGCCTAATACTGATAGCTCTGCTGTGGTTCAGCAGCCTATCAGTTCGCCTGTGGCTACGTCTCAGGGTACAAACGCTGTTCCTGCTCAATCAAGTAATACCCCAGCTGAATCTGTTCCAACCAACACTGCACCAATAGGAAGTATTCCTAAGGTAAATCTTGGAGGACTAAAAAGTACTGCTAATCTGGGAAAATCTGCTGTAGCAACTACCAAAGTACCTTCGGCGCCAATGCCAGTACTGGAAGAAATGCAAATAGTACAGAACAAAACGTTTACGAAAGAACAACTTAAAGTACAATGGGATTCTTTTGTGCAGTGGTTGAAATCTCGTGAGCGTTTTAGTGAATTTGTGATTCTCAATAGAGACTTTACACTAGAAGGGACTACAATTCATTTGGCTGTCGATAACGAAATTCAGGTAGAGTTACTCACAACAGCTTTGCGTACCGAGGTACTTACACATTTACGTAAAGCCATGCAAAATAGTACGATTCACATTGAGGTATCGATTTTGAAAGAAGAAGAGAAACCAATGATTTATACACAGGCTGAAAAGTTTAAGTTTCTAGCTTCTAAAAACCCTGCGCTTAACGATTTGAGAAATGCCTTAGGTTTAGATTATGACTATTAAGGATTAATTTTTTAACAGTTTAGACACTGATTTCAACTATAGTCCGATACTTAGTATCGGGCTATACAATTTTTCTAAGAATGAGTATCAGGAAATAATAAATTAATAATAGAGCTTCAATACAAATTGATTATATCCTTCTGATGATAAGTCTATTCTAATAACTTCCTTTTATTCCTATCTGAGCCATTCTAATAATTACCTACAAACACAACCGTCTCATCGCTAATTTCCTATTCTTTCTTCTTTTTTGAAAAAAAACTAATCAAATAGTTGTTTAACTAAAATTTTAGTTTTAATTTCAACTCAATAAAAAAAGAGTACTCAAACAACAGGTATCTAATTATAAGTAATAAAGCAGTAAGGAAATATCTTTTGGACTCTGAGGTGTTAGATTAATGAAAATCAAATTTTTCAAATTCCTCAATTCCAAAATGTTATATTGAATTTTGCATGCCAGCTTATAAACTACAATTATGCAAGAAATAGACAAAGAGTTAACTCGTGCCGAAGAGCAGATTATGCAGGTACTTTGGCAAATCGAAAAAGGCTTTGTGAAAGATATTCTAGATTATCTACCAGAGCCAAAACCTGCTTATAATACCGTTTCAACAATTGTTAGAATTCTTCAGGAAAAAGGCTTTGTGAGCCATAAGGCCTACGGCAAATCCCATGAGTATTTTCCTGTAGTAAGCAAAGAACAGTACAGTACTTTTGCAACCGAAAAATTGGTTGAAGGCTATTTCGAAAATTCCTTTTCAAGTTTGTTTTCTTTCTTCTCTAAAAAAGGAAAAATAGACGTAAAAGAAGCTGACGAGATATTGAATTTAATTAATAGCATGAAAAAATAGGAGTTTAGTGTATCAAAACACCAAGGTTTCGATGTTTAAGCTCTAAGCATAATAATCGAAACCTGATAACCAAATGCTAGGCTATGGCTGAAATTTCTACATCCGACAAAGGGGGCTCGCGTCGCTCTCGACAATCTACACGTGTTGATATGACACCGATGGTTGACTTAGGTTTTTTATTGATAACGTTTTTTATGTTGACTACAACCTTATTAAAACCCGTTACAATGCAGTTGAGTATGCCAGAAAAAGACACAACTGAGTTTCCTGATATTCGAGAAAGCGAAACGTTAACTGTGATTTTGGATAAAGAAAATAAAGTGTATTATTACCAAGGAATCCCTACTGACCCCAACGTTGTGCTTAAATCAACTGATTTTTCGTACAAAGGAATCCGTCAAATTTTATTTAATTATAAAGCTAAAATTGGAAGAAACTTCACGGTAGTGATTAAGGCAACTGACCAAGCTCATTATCGTAACATGGTAGATTTGTTAGACGAACTGACTATTACCAATAATAAGCAGTATGCCATCGTTAATACATTGACAACCAACGAACAGAATTTATTATCGCTTCAATCTCGACCATCAATTTAACATTAACTGCGTATGAACTGGCTGCACTATTTACTCCAAGTGAATCTGTATCTGATTCTATTCTATGGATTTTACCATATCGTCTTGCGTAAAGAGACTTTCTTTTATCTCAACAGAGCTTATTTGTTGGCATCATCGGCCTTGGCGTTTTTTATTCCGATGTTGCAGTTTACTTGGATACGTGAGCAATTGGTGAGCGATAGTGTGTATCATACCATGAAGTATATCTATGACCCACAAATGTATTATACACCAACCGAGACTTTTGTGCAACAAGGCTGGACTTGGGGAGATATGATTGCTGTCGTATATATAACAGGCGTTCTTATTGGTATCGGTCGAATGGGACTTCAAATGGCTTATTTGGGAAACCTATTACGAGGGAAATCCCAAAAGAAAAATGTTAATAAAAATGCCTTTTCTTTTTTCAACTTCTTATTTGTAAGTAAGGATATGCCTATGCGTGATGTGATTATGCGACACGAGCAAGTTCATATTCGTCAATTGCATTCGGCTGATATTATGTTATTTGAGCTGTTAGCGATATTTAATTGGTTCAACCCCGTTATTTATTTATACAAAAAAGCAGTTCGTTATATCCACGAATTCATTGCTGACGAAATCACCAGTCAATGGGAAGAATCTAAGGAAGAATATGCGATGTTGTTATTTCATGAGCAATTTGGTGTACAGACTGTCCCTTTGACCAACAATTTTTTTAATGATTCTATGCTGAAGCAACGCATCCAAATGTTGATGAAAGACCGTTCGGAAGCAGATGTTCAGTGGAAATACTTGTTAGTAATACCTTTACTAGGGACGATGTTAATTTTGGCATCATCTAACTTGAGAGGTTCAGAAATGGAACAAAGTCTTAATACCAAATGGAAGGCGATTGTCGAAAAAGGAGGGCAACCATACGGCCCAAGTAAAACAGGCAGACAAGTATTAGCCGAATCAGGAATCAGTATTTCGAGTGCGACGATTATCAGTCCAGCTTTAGCCGAAGAACTACAAATGGAAGCCGATTCTATTATGAATGGCGTTGACCATCAGCCAGAGTTTAATGGGGGTATGCCTGCTTTTGTGGACTACTTGCGTGCCAATTTGAAATATCCAGAAGAAGCCCAAAAAGCAAATATGGAGGGAAAAACATATATCCAATTTGTGGTAAACAAAGACGGCTCTGCTGAAGATTTTAAAGTGCTAAAGTCTGCTGGAGAACCACTTGATAATGAAGCTTTAAGAGTATTGAAGTCTGTTCCAAAATGGGTTTCAGGAACGCATCAAGGCAAATTAGTAAGATGTACTTTCGTCGTACCTATTTCGTTCAAAAAAGCATAAACATAGTAAGTTGTTTTACACCAATATAAGCTTTAGGTCATAAGCTGTATGCATTAAGCAATCAATTATACGATAAACTTAGCTTACAGCTTATTGCCTAAAGCAACCTGAGTACAACTTCACCTCTTTTGAGGTATTTTTTTACTAAATTATAACTAATGAATTAGTTCTGCTATTGGAAAAGTGTGTAAGCCGTCAATAACTAGTTCGAGGCTTTGTCTCGGACTAGCTATTGCTTCAGTTTTCAAACTGTTAAGAAAATGAGTCTAGTACAAAGTCTTGAACTTGTTATTTCGAATAAAGGCATTTTCCTGTTTCTAAAATCTGAAATCTGTAATAGTTGTGAAAGTCCTAATATTGAGTAATCGTGCAAAATAAAGTTGCATTAATACGCTTTATGCAGTAAGCATTAGGCAAAAAAGTTTCTATTACTTCATGAGAAATACTATTTAACTTTTAGCCTACCGTATATAGCTTAGTGCCTAAAGTATAAAAGTGTTTTTAAAAAAGCATGAATACATTTTTGGCCTAATGCTTACGGCTTATAGCCTAAGGCATAAGTAGTACACCAACCTCTTATGAGGTAATTTTTTTCAATACAATAACTAAAAATTTAGTTTTAAATTCTTTTAAACTTCTCAATATCATGAACAGTAACTCATCAAATCAACAACACGAGACTTTAGATGATATTATCTTCGAAGGTCGTAATAAGCTATATGGTGCTTATTTTCTAAGACAAGAGTACAAACAGATTGTCAAAAGAGCCACTTTGATTGGAGTAGGGGCATTTGGGTTGGCATTATCGACTCCTTTTATTTGGGCATCACAGAACTCACGGGATAAACGTGAGGTAGAAATCACCTTACAAGATGTAAAACTACCACCTGCGGAGGAAAAGAAAATAGAATTGCCAGAGCCACCCAAACCTGAAACACCTGTTGAACCTGTAAAACAAATCAAGTATCTGGCACCAGAAATTGTCACCGATG
The DNA here is from genome assembly GCF_030056705.1 of Flectobacillus longus. Lineage (GTDB taxonomy): Bacteria > Bacteroidota > Bacteroidia > Cytophagales > Spirosomataceae > Flectobacillus > Flectobacillus longus. Next base: position 11,634 of record NZ_JASHIC010000041.1, on the reverse strand, counting down.
AGAGAGAAATCGAATTGCCTCCAACACAAGAGGAGCTAGCCGACAGTAAGGCTGCGATTGGTCCTGAAAATGTGGACGGTGCCGAAATCGAAATGCCTCCAGTCGACCCTGATTTTGCCAATACAAAGCCTGCCATAGAAGCGCCTGTGCATGTCGAAAAAACTGAGGAGAAAGAGTTTATAGTCGTTGAACAAATGCCCGAGTACAAAGGTGGAATGAGAGCTTTGGGTGATTTTTTGAGCAAAAATCTGAAATTCCCATCTCAAGCTCAGCGTGCGGGTATTAGTGGAAAAGTATATGTTTCCTTTATAATTTCAGGCGACGGGAGTATCTCTCAACTATCTGTAGCTAAGGGAATTGGATTTGGATGTGACGAAGAAGCTATGCGAGTAGTGTCGAAAATGCCTAAATGGATTCCAGGGAAACAGTCAGGTCGACCCGTTTCTGTACGCTTTACTTTACCGATTACTTTTCAGATTATGGAGGAATAGTTCTAATTTGAAAACGTATGAGTTTTACACCTATAAAATGTCAGTTCTATACTGTTTTTAGTAGATAGATTAGTTAAATTATAATTATTTTAATATAATTATTAATTAATTGTCTGGTTGTTAGGTTTTTATGAAAATATTTTTTGAATATTTGCGATAAATTTTTATCTTAGTTAAATAGATAAAGTACAATTCGAGTGTTTGGTAAAGACTATTTCACTCATTCGCAAAAGAAAAAAGAAATCTAGAAATAACTCCTAAAAACTTATTATCATTATGGCAATTACAAAACAGTATTTGAAATCAAAACCAGTATGTAAAGTAACATTTGCAGTTCCTGCCGATGCAGTAAACGGTGCAAAAGCAGTGAACGTGGTAGGTGAGTTCAATAATTGGGATGCCTCGGCTACAGCCTTGAAAAAACAAAAAGATGGTACTTTTAAAGGTACGCTTGAATTAGAAGCTGGAAAAGAATTTCAATTCCGTTATTTATTTGATAGCGCTATTTGGGCAAACGAAACAGAAGCTGATAAGTTTGTTCCAAACGGTATCACTTCTGACGAGAATTCGGTAGTAGTATTGTAATCATTCGAGCAGTAAGAAGGCGCCTCTTACTGCTCGAGTTGTTTACAGGAATATACATAGTAAATAAGGTCGTTTGCAGTCAAACTGTGTTGGCCTATTTACTATACTTTGACAAAGATTTTTTTATTGTGCATGATCCAAAGTATGCCACACCATAAGCTTACGAGGATAATTGCTCCTGCAAGGGAAGCATTATAGGGGCTATCAAACCATGGCGTAATCCATGATTTGTATAACCAGACTTGAAGATTGACTTCTTCGCCTTCGGCATTCTGTAGTTTTATCATGCGTAAAATACGCGGAATCAGACCCGATAAGAAGAATACTGTGATAGCGTTGACACCGTACACCACGAATGGCTTGGTCCATCGTTGGTGGCCTTTGACATCAATAAGCCAGTACAATCCCACCCAAAAGCAAGTTGCCATACCAGCAGTCCAACACACGTATGAGCTTGTCCATAAGGACTTATTGATGGGAAATCCCGCACTATCCCAAGCCCATCCGACTAGCATGCCCATGCATCCTATTAGACAGAGATTGAGAAGTTTTTTACTAACTTCTTGATCTCTGTTTTGCATATAATACCCTGCCAACATACCTGCAATACCATTGCCAATAGCTGGTAAACTACTCAAAAGCCCTTCAGGATCCCAAACTTTTGCCGCTTTATAAAGATGAGGAATACCCAAAATCATGCGGTCAAAATAGGCTCCAATGTTAGTTTCAGCATATAAATTGGCAGCGCCAATGCCTGGCACAGGTACCATTGTCATAAGAATATAATACAAAATCAAAATACCAGCCAATACTCCTATTTGAGTACGAGGTTTGGTATAAAGAAAAAGGATAGAGCTAAAGAAAAACACAAGACTTATGCGTTGCAAAACGCCCATGATACGCACTACCGATATATCAAATTTTGGAAAAAGTGATAAAAATAACCCTAATCCAAAAAGTTTTAAACTACGCTCAAGTATCTTCAGAAGGGTCTTCGAATCGGGTTGTTTATCTTTAAACGCATAAGAAATAGATACACCGACGATAAAAAGGAAGAAAGGAAATACCAAATCCGTAGGAGTGCAACCATCCCAAGAAGCGTGTTCGAGAGGCCAATAGATATGTCCCCAATCGCCTGGGTTGTTGACCAAAATCATCATGGCTACCGTGAGCCCTCGAAAGGTATCGAGCGAGAGTAAGCGTTGTTTCATAAAATGTTGTTAGAAGTGCAATTCTAAGATAGTTGTTATTGAGTGATTTAGCGAATGGTGGTTTAGTGATTTTTGAAAAAATCTAGTTTTTCAAAATCACTAAACCACAACTCCTTCATTCACACTTACTCACTTTGGGTGCTATTTCAACCTTCGAAATCTGTAACTCTGGCTTAAACTGCAATATCCATGCGAGCACTTCGTCCATCACGGTCATATTGAGCGAGTATTCGATAAATTGCCCTTTTTTGATAGCAACGACCAATTCGGCCTGTTTGAGCAGGTCGAGATGATGCGAAATGCTGGGTTTCGACATATCGAATTGCTCGGCGATTTCACCAGCATTGAGGTCTTTGTCTTTGAGGAGCTCCAAAATTTCGCGACGTGTGGGGTCGTTGAGAGCTTTGAATAATGTATTCATAAAAGGATAATTAACGACGTTTTTTAGTCCACTCGACTATACCTTCTACCAATTGAGGTGCTAAAGGTAAATCTGGATTTTGATAATTTCGTTGTGATTCCTGAGGGTCTAGTGTACCTAGTTTTAGTACATGGTTCATTTGTGGAATCATCAAATAAGTAGACTTTGGAGCAGCTTGATGTAAAGCTTGTCCTTCTTTTTCACCAACTTGAATATCGGCACTGCCTTGAACAATCAAAATAGGCGTTGTGATTTTAGTGATTTCCTGACTAGGATTATAACGCAGCCACGAAATCATATACGGCTGAATACTCGTGCGAAACAAGCTAAAAATCACCATGTTTTGCATGAGTTTGGGAATTGTTTTGCCTTGTTTGAGTGTTGCCAAATAATTTTTGACAGTATCTTTCACCGAATCAGGAATGGTTTGTGGACGAAGTTGCTCGTTGATTACCTCATCTATGCTTTGGGCAATACCAGATACCGAAATATAACCATCTACCTTTCTTTTTTGTGCTAAAAGCATTCCTAATAGTGAACCTTCCGAATGTCCAAGAACAAGCACTTTACTAAATCGAGGATCTTTGCGAAGTGTATCCAAAAATTGAGCTGCATCGTCGGCACCTGTTTCAAAACGCATATCTATTTCTTTGACGGCCGTATTACTACTTTGTCCAATCCCTCGCTTGTCATATCTTAAGCTTGCTATTTGATTTTTTGCCAAACCTTCTGCCAGTAATTTATAAGATTGAGCCTTTACGCCCAAAGGATTATTGCCGTCACGGTCTGTGGGGCCAGAACCTGCGATTATTAATACGACTGGCATAGGTTTGGTGGCTTGAGGAATCAACAAAGTACCTTCAAGATTACCTTTGGTTTGTGGTAAAACCACGATTTGTTCTTGATTTTGGGCAAAAAGGTTGAACTGGGTAAATGCAACCGTCAGCCATAGATAGATAAGTTTTTTTGTCATGATAAGAAAAAGCTTGAGCATTCGGGTTTTAGCTTACAGCCTTATTGTTAAGCTATGAATACTGAATTGAGGCTTGTTGATTTATATGTAAGTGTTTGATTTTAAATTGTTTGTTGTTTGGTTGATATGCTTGCTGATTTTATCAATCAGCGCCATATTTTTTTCGAAAAACGATTTTTGCATACCAAAAACTAATAATCATTTTCGAAAAATTAATCATCGAAAAAATAACGACGAAAAGAAACCCTTTTAAAGGTACAAAACTAAAAACAATCAAAGTTAATCCTGTCACAATACTTAAGCGAGCCAGAAATCGCAAGGTTTTTTTGCCAACATATTCATCATCTGCGTATACACTTATACCTCGGAAGGCAAAGGCACTATCCCAAGGGAGTCGATTGATTTGATTGCCGTATATGAGGAGGTGAATCCCAATCGGAATTATTGATAAGGTTTGAAGACTAGAAGGTTGGTCTATGAACCAAAGCATTCCTGATAGAGAAAGAAGGTGAACTATACAGGAAGAAATAAAGATAACTTTATGAATTTTTACTTCTATTTCATTCGGTTCATTCGAAAATATAGATGCCATAGAAAATATAATTCCGAGTATTGTTCCTAAAGAATACCCAAGTATATGAGAAGAATTATCAGGAATTTTTTCTAACAAATACCAATACAAATAACTAGATAGAATCAAGTTTGCAACAAGAAGTGTTTTTTCGGAAATCGTAAAGTATTTCATCTTTAGTAAAATGTATGCTGATAGTGAATGATTTATTAAAGGTGCTCTATTTTATTGAACAAGTAGCTTATTGATTTTCTGCTACGGCTACTCATCCATCAACTGAGTAAAGGCATAAAGTAAGACAAACGCAGAGATATAATACATTATACCGAAGATAATCAACGCTGGAAGAGGCGTTAAAAAAATAAACAGAATGAGTCCCCAGAAACCTAAGCCTACTCGCATTTTACCTTCTAAACGGTGAGAGTTTTGGAGTTTCTCATCTCCATAAGGTTGCATCCAAAAGTCAAAACTATTAGTATCGAAATGGTATAGAGATTTGAAGTTGCCATATAAAATCAAATTTGTACAGGCTATTAATCCCACAATTTGAAGTAGGTCAATATCTTTTTTTAACATATAAATCCAAGCTGACATGACTATCAAAAAATTGATACTTCGAATAAATCGAATGATTTGGAAGTTTTTTTCTGGGACTTCTTCAATAGAATATTTTCGAAAATTAAGGGTGTAATTCAGAATTCCACCTATAACAAAAGGAATGTATAGATACCAATCATAGGTTTTTATGAGAGAAGAGTCATAATCAATGCCGAACGGAATGAGGTGTATTCCAATTAATAATCCCTCAAATAAGTGAGATTTTTGCATAGAATTTATTTGTTTAAATATTTAGATAAATGTCTAAATATTATTTTGAATATCCAAAAAGAATAGAAGGAAAATTTATGAATAAGTAGTGTTCTGTGATTATAATCATCACACTTACATTTTCAAATTATCAAATCTTCAAATTGTAAGAATCCCCCCAAAGCCCCGTCAGAATACAATAAGTTTTTCTGTATATTAGAACCCTCAACTATTTAACGCCCTTTTACCATGCAAAGACGTGATTTTACCAAAAATCTATTAGCAGCTTCTGCCGTAAGTACTCTTTCGAGCGGTGTTTTGGAAGCAAAAAATACTTCGGCTCAACCTGCTTTCAAACTCAAATATGCACCTCATTTTGGAATGTTCGAAAATTCCGCAGGCAAGGATCCTATCGATCAACTTAAATTTATGCATGAAATGGGTTTTCGTGCGCTTGAGGATAATGGCATGATGGACAGATCCGTAGAAGTACAAACAAAAGTGGGAGAGACCATGGCGAAGCTAGGAATGACCATGGGAGTTTTTGTGGTAAACTTTGATAACTGGCCTCTACAAACCTCTTTGGCTTCGGGTAAAAAAGAATGGCGTGATAAGTTTTTGCAAAGATGTAAAGAAGCCGTAGAAGTTGCCAAACGTGTAAATGCCAAATGGATGACCGTGGTGCCAGGGAATTACGACCGTAGTATCCCCATCGGAATCCAGACTGGACATGTAATTGAGTCATTGCGTATGGCAAGCGCCATATTCGAACCGCATGGCTTGGTGATGGTGTTGGAGGCATTGAGTGATACCCCAGATTTGTTTTTAAGAAATTCAGATCAAACTTATATGATTTGTAAGGCTGTCAATAGCCCATCGTGTAAGTTTTTGTTTGATATGTGGCACATGCAGCGCAACGAAGGACATATTATTTATAACATTGACCAAACGTGGGATGAAATCGGTTATTTCCAAATTGGCGACGAGCCTGGGCGTAAGGAACCAACCACAGGTGAGATGAATTACAAGAATATCTTCAAACATATTAATGCAAAGTCACAAGCTTCAGGACGAGACTTTGTTTTTGGCATGGAACACGGCAATTCAGTAAAAGGCAAAGAAGGTGAAATCAAATTGATTGAAGCCTATCGTGCTTCTGATTTGTAAGGTGATCTAAATTGAGTGATTTAGTGGTTTAGCGAATGAGTAATTATTTTTAAGATAAATTTCTCTTGCATTAAAGCATCAAAAAAGCGGTCGAAAATTGTTTTTTCGACCGCTTTTTTGATGCTTTAATGCAAGTATTACTCATAGAGACGCAATCATTGCGTCTCTATGAGTGAATACAAATTGTGACATAATCACTCATTCGCTAAATCATTAAATCACTAAATTAGGGATGACTCATACACTTTTCAAAACTCCACACTCCAAATTCAGCACTCAATATTCCTACTTAGTTTGCTTTTACACGGTTAGATTCCGATTCGGAGCCTGTTTGACGTGAGCGACTTGCTTTTAATTTCTGATTACCAAAGCTATAGCTAAACCCTAATCGAAGGTTTTGCGATGCTTCACGGCTGAAATATTTGAGATTAATGTCTTGGTATTCAATAAGTCCTCTTGTTTTTTCAGTGTAAAATACGTCGTTCATAGCCAATGAAATCTTGCCTTTTCCTTCCAATACCTTGTACTGTAAACCAATCGTTAATGCTCCTAATGGGTTTAACGTCAAGAACTCTTGTTGCGAACGAGTCATATACCAACCGCCCATTTCCATGCTTAGTTTGTTGGTAAATTTGGCGTTAATGTTAAAGTACGCCAACCAGTTTACGCGAGACTGATCAAAAGTACCTCCTAGATAATTGGCATTATAGGCATTGTATATCAATTGATTACCACCGTATCCCGAAATTTTCTTTCCAATTTTGATAGGGAAGTTTAGTTCTACAAAGTAGTTTTTGTAAGTCGCTAAGTTTTCGGCAGTGGTATAAGTACGCTTTGTAGCAGGGTCTTGCTTGGGCGCATTATCCACTATGACATCGTTGGTATTGTTGTAGCCAAGCGCAAAGAATGGCTGTCCATCAAATGTCAACTGCAACTTGATTTCGTTGGTCAACTGGGGTTTCAACAATGGATTTCCTCTTGTAAAAGTCAGAGAGTCAATCTGGAATTCAAATGGGTTTTGTTGTTGATAACTCGGGCGGTCGATACGACGGGTAAATGAGGTCGTAACGGCCAAGCTTTTGTTTAGTTTATGCGTCAAGAAAATACTTGGGAAAAACTGCCAATAGTTACGTTCCAACACATTTTTGTTTTCGACCTGACTAAAACCTGTTGCAACGGTTTGTTCTGTACGCAAACCCGTTTGAAGTTCCCATTTTTTACCAAAACTGGTATTGTAATTGACATAAAGCGCATTGATGTTTTCTTTATAGTTAAAAACATTGCTTCGTTTGGTATCCAACACCTGTTCACGATAAAAACGCAAATCGTTGTCAATCGTCGCAAAACTCATTTTACCACCAGCTTCCAACTTGCTGTCCTTAGAAATAGGATGTGTATAGTCCAATTTCGCTGTCATAAATTGAACAGGATTATCCACACTCTGTGAGTTATTACGACGTAGACCGTTATCCAAAATCGTAATCAAGTTCTGATTTTTGAGTTTGTATTGCACATAATCCAAATCCACATTGAGTTCACGACCTGTACTATCAAAAGTATGTTTCCAGTTGAGGTTATAACCAATATTATTACGAGTCGTAGGTTGGTCGTTAAGGGTTTCGAACTGACTAGTCTGTTGTTTAGTTTCTGTCGAAAATACTTTTGTAATAGCTGTACTGTTGTTGCTACCCGAACGGTCAAAACCTGTGAGTAATATCCCGATGGTATTTTTCTTATCTAAATAATAATCAGCACCTAGACGTGCATTATGAACTTTGGCATCGCCAGGATTCATCATGATATTCGAAAACTCATCTTTACCAATTACACGGTCAATTTGGGTGAGTTGAAAAAACGTTCTGTCCGAATACGTATAGCTTCCAAATACGTTCCACTTGCCTTTGCGGTGATTGAGCGAAAAGTTGGGAGAATATCCGCCAAAAAAGTCATTTTTACTACGATTTACGACCGTATTATCAACCATTGCACCTCTAAAGTTGAGGGCAACCGAGCCGTTTGTGCCAAGATTAGCATTGCGTTTCATAATAATATTAATCACAGCACCACCTGCGGCATCATATTTGGCAGAAGGATTTTTGATTACTTCTATTTTTTCGATGCTATTACTTGGCAAGTCTTTCAATACCTGATTCATATCGGTGTACTGCGACGGTTTTCCATCAATCATAATAGATACCGAAGCTTTACCCGCAATCGTGATGCGGTCTTGAGCAATAATTAGCCCAGGTACTTTTTGTAAAACCTCGATAGCAGTGCTTCCCACAGAGGCAGGACTATTAGCCACATTTACGACTAGTTTGTCTGCTCTTTGTTCTAAAAAAGGCTTTTGTGCGGTTACTGTTACCTCATCTAAGGTCTTTGAACTAGTTTTTAACGTAATAGTTTCGATTGTAACAGGTGATTGGTCGACCGAGAAAACAGCACTAAAGGCTTTTTGATAGCCCATCATCGAGATACTAATGAGGTAGCGACCTTTATTGACTGATTCGAAATGATAAACCCCAGCAGCATCTGTCAAATTGGCTTTTACCATACTCGAATCTTTGGCTGAAAGTAACGCGACGGTAGCAAATTCGGCAGCTTGATTTTTTTCGTCGAAGACTTTACCCGAAATTTTTTGTTGAGCCAAAGCTCCAAATCCACAAAAGATAGATAGTAGTAGTGTTTGTAATAGTTTCATTGGTTTAAATTTGTTAAAAGCACGTAGCCAAGCTCACTTGTAGGTTTAAAGAAGTTTAGATAAAAAAACTATGGCAACTAACGATAGGGCTTGGCGATGTGGCGGAATTTTAGCGCAAAAGTTCAATAGAAATCGAAGATTCGGTGTAGCCAATTACTGCTCTTGAACCTAGTACAAATGTTCCATAAAAGCACTTCAGTAGCCATATTGCCAACCTGATGTTAGCTGCGGTTATTTTAGGTAGTCAAATGTATTTTCAAGTTTAAATTTTGGACTTCTTTTCAAAAAATCCATAAAGAAAGCAGTGTGAGTTCCTCCCATTAAAATAAAAACTCTATCATCTTTTGTCATTGGAATTTGATTTAGATTAGAAAACATTACTAAATTTCTATGGTAAAATTTTCCTGCTTCGTCCGCTCCTTGAGAATTATTTTTACTTGAATTGTATAATAACAAATCCGCATTAAAGTTTATAAGACTTTCCAAATATTGAGGATGATTATTCAATTTGAATAAATCATAAAAAGGAATTCCTTTTTCAGGATTTTTTGAATCATTTTCATCACTTAACACGGAATATTTGTTTAATGTAGTTGTATCTACACTATTCACAACATTAATATTGTAGTTATACTTTTCTTTAAAGTCGATTCCATAAATCTTTTTTGCTCCACTAAGTCTTCCAACTTCATAAGCTAACAATTCTATTTCGTCTGGATTTACAAACTTTCTCTTTGGATTTTTTAGATAATCTGAATATGAGATTTGTCTTAAACTATCATTTTTAGGTAAATCTTCAATAACAATTATTGTCGGCTTAAATTCAGCTAACATCTTAGCTAATTTTTTAATTTCTTGCTGATTTTTTTTGTTGTTTTCATCAAAATCTGTTGCGTTTGCATCAGAAGTTTCACCCATGTGAAAAGTTGCAACATTTAATACAGGTATTGCATCATCAAATTTAGTCTTGTATATATTTTTCTTTTCGTAAGGTACATTTTGTGCAAAAATGTTTATAGTTGTCACAAAGAATAAGAATGTCAAAAGCTGTTTCATTTTATACAGGTTTGTTTTATAATCGCCGCTAACAGCTACTAGATGCACTATTATAAAGAAAGGTTGCAACCTCTGTAATAAAATTAGTAACTTGAAGAAAAGAAATATAGATAGCTAGGGGGTAATATTGCGACTTCTATGTTAGCAGTTTCTACTCAATTTAGGAACTCTCTGGAGGAATAATTGTTTATTCTATAGAACTTATAGATTAAATTTCTAATTTTAAAAAAATAAGTTTCTGACGATAGATAAAGGGAGTAAATATCCGTTTACAGTCTATTCGTAAGAGTAATAAAAATTACACGACAACTAAAATCTAAAATATGAAATTGTATAAAATTGTAGCTTCAGCGGCGTTAGCTATAGTAAGCTTTGGTGTTACAAAAGCACAAGTAGCCCCCAAGCAAGGAGTTTGGAGGGGAACATTTAGTTTGTTTGAAGGAAAAGAGTCTCCATTCAATTTTGAGTTAAAAGGCAAAGACGCCTATTTATTAAATGCTTCGGAGCGATTTGAGCTAAAAGGCGTTACACAAAAAGGCGATTCATTATTTATTCCAGTAGAGGTTTTTGATGCTGTCTTAGCAGCCAAAATCGAAAGTCCAACTAACTTATCGGGCGTATTCAAAAAAGGAGCTGTTCGTATTCCATTCAAGGCATCACAAGGTAGTCGTTATCGTTTCTTCGAAAAAGTAGCGCCTTCGAAAGCAAGTTTGGCAGGTAAATGGGAAGTGTATATGGGTACAGCTACTACGCCAGTGATTGGAGTATTTGAACAAAAAGGACAAAAAATTACAGGAACGTTCCTATCAAAAACAGGGGATTACCGCTATTACGAAGGTGATATCAAAGGTAATGAGTTTTATCTTTCTGCCTTTAGCGGTTCAAGTCCAGCGTTGATTATTGGTAAAATTGAAGGAAATACAATTACTGGTCAAAGTATTGGTGCTACAAGTTCACGACCATTGAAGGGCACTAAGAATGACCAAATAGAATTACCAGATGCGTATTCATTGACTAAGGTAAAAGATGGGAAACAATTTGATTTTACTTTTCCAGATGCCTTTACAGGGCAAAATATATCATTGAGTGATGCCAAATACAAAGGCAAAGTGGTGATTGTAACGATTTTGGGTAGTTGGTGTCCAAACTGTATCGATGAAGCATCATATATGGCACCATGGTACAAAGCCAACAAAAACCGTGGCGTAGAAATCATTGGTTTATCTTTTGAACGTAAAAATGATCCAGCTTTTGCCAAAACTCGTTTAGAGGCTTTGAAAAAACGTTTTGACATTCAGTATGATATCTTGTTTGCAGGTTTGGCAGACACTCAATACGCTTCGTCAGTATTGCCTGCTTTGTCAGAGATTATTTCTTTCCCAACTACTATTATTGTAGATAAATCTGGGAAAGTCGCTAAAATTCATACAGGATATTCAGGTCCAGCAACAGGAAAATACTATGATGATTTTGTCAAAGAATTTAATCATGAAATTGATGAATTATTGAAGCAAGATTTGTCGACAGGAAAATAGTGATGAACTGTATTAAAAATCAAACTTTCAGGCAAATATTATTTTGTGAGCGCAATTTTATTTGCCTGAAAATCATTCTGAAACACAGTATTGTTTTTGACGATAGCGAAAGCTTG
>NZ_JASHIC010000040.1 GCF_030056705.1 Flectobacillus longus | reverse complement strand
GCAATAACTTGTAATTTAAAAGCCATACTGTAATCTCGTTGACTACGCTTCTGTTTCGCTTTTGAACTTGTTTCCATTTAATAAGTCGGTTGGATGACAACCTATTTCAGGACTAGACATAATAACAAAAAAGCCTGACGAGTTTTCGTCAGGCTTTTTTGTTATTCTATTGTAAAATGATTGAATTACTCACCTAATTCTTTCAATTTATCTTCCATTTTCAATACACGGTACAATTGTTTCAGGTTTTCCTTAACATCTTCCTCTTTCTTCAATGAATATGCTTTTTCGAAGTACTTCAATGCTTCTTTGAATTTGTCATCTCTAGTTGCTTCAGCAGCCTTTCCATCTTTCTTGTACTCATCCATTCCCATGTCACCTACTTTCTTATTTAAGATAACTGCCTCGTTAAAAGCAATTACACCTAAGTTATAGTTAACATCGTAGTTGTTTGGATCTGCTTTTAGTGCTTTATCATAATTCGCTAATGCACTTGCTTTAGCAGCTTTTTGTTTTTCTTGTAAAGCTGTAATCTTAGCAGTCAATTCAGCAGCATTTCCTGCATTTGCAGATTTCTTAGCTAATTCAGCGTTCAAATTTTCAAGCTCTACTTTCTCAGCATCTCTCTGCTTAGTGATCTCTGCAATTTGTTTCTTTGTGTTTACCGCTGATTTAGGGTCTTTTTTAATTTTATCTGTCAAACGTTTGATTTCAGATTCAAAAGCATCTACTTTATCTTTTTGAGCAGCTACTTTCTTCTTCACTCCTTCTACGTCGAATTCAGCTAATTTCTCTTTAACCTCGCGAATTTCAGCATTATACTGTTCTGCTTTGTTATCGAATAAAATTGCTAAGTTCAATACAGTTTGAACATTACTTGGATCTTTTTCAACTACCGCAGACAATTCAGAGATTGCAGAATCAATTTTCTTGAATGCCAAGTACATATTGATTTTCTCGTTCTTCAAATCTTTGTTAGCAGGGTGAAGTGCGATACCCTTCTCCAATGTTGCCAATGCTTTATCTTCATTTTTCTCATCTTTATAGATTTGAGCCAAGCTGTAGAAAATACCTGGATCTTTACCTCCTAATGAAATAAATTTTTCAAAGCCAACTTTTGCAGCATCATTTTCTTTTGCCATTTGGCCAATGATACCAGTGTACATTGCAGCAGTAGTATCTTTAGAGCCTACTTCAGAAGCCATTTGAAGGTCTTTCAATGCTCCAGAAAAATCTTTAGCTTGATATTTAGCAATACCTGCATTCATAAATGCACCGTATAATTTCATACCTTCACCTTCAGCCTTACCTTCTTTGTTGTAAGCAACTGATAAATATTTTTTAGCTGCAACTGCTGTTGATCCTTCTTTACCGTTTGTAACATCTAAAGAAATTGCCTTTTTCAATGACTCAATTGCTATGAATCCTGCATTTTGAGCTTGTGTAGCCAATTCAGGGTCTTGAGCATTTGCTAACTCGATATATGCTTCAGCACGAGTCAACCAAGTTTTAGCTTTAAGAGAATCCTTTTTTGTAATAGCTTCGTCAGCTTTCTTTTTTGCATCTAAGATTGTTTTGCGGTTTGCCTCTAAAAGCAATTTATCTGTTTGGGCATACGATGCTCCTCCAGTTGCGGCAACAGCGAAAAGAGCAAATGTGAGTTTTCTCATTGTTTAGTAAATGGTTTGATTAAAAAAATGAAATAGCAGTTAATACTAATGCTATTTTGGCAAAAAGCCAAAGTTGTACTAAGAAAATAAATAGCTAGCGTAAAATCGAATTGCTTCTCTCCTACTCTAGCTATCTAAAATTATTACTCTGCCGATGCAGAATCATCTGCATCATTATTTATAACTGCATCAGAATCAACTTCTTGAATCTCTTCTGGATCTTTTACAATTTTAGTAACAGAAGAAATCTCATCAGATTCGTTTTTCAAGCGAATTAATTTGACTCCTTGTGTATTGCGACCCATTACTCTTAAGTCTGCTACTGCTATACGAATCAAAATACCAGCCTTAGTGATAATCATCAAATCATCATTGTCGGTAACATCTTTAATCGCTACTAGATTACCTGTTTTATCAGTAATATTCAATGCTTTCACACCTTTACCACCACGGTTTGTCAAACGGTATTCTTCTACATCTGAACGTTTACCAAATCCTTTTTCAGAAACAACTAGTAATTGTTGAGACTCTGGACTTTCAACGCATACCATACCAATTACTTTTTCGTTTGCATTTTCATCATCAAGCCAAATACCTTTAACACCAGCAGCAGAACGACCCATTGGACGAACACGACTTTCTTCAAAGTGAACAGCACGTCCAGAGTTGGTTGCTATGATAATATGGTTATTACCATTTGTCAAAGCAACATCCAATAATCTATCTCCTTCGCGGATAGTCACAGCAATGATACCATTTTGACGAGGACGAGAATAGGCTTCAAGAGAGGTCTTCTTGATTGTTCCATCTTCTGTACACATCACAATGAAATTATTATTGATATAATCTGCATCAGTAATTGACTTCACATTGATAACAGAGCGAATTGAGTCCCCATTTTCAATGTTCATCAAGTTTTGCACTGGACGCCCTTTGGCATTTTTCGAACCTTCAGGAACTGCATATACACGTAACCAGAAACATTTACCTTTTTCTGTAAAGAATAAAAGCCAGTTGTGCATAGTTGCTGTAAACAAGTGCTCTGTATAATCATCATCTTTCGTAGCCACAGCACGTGAGCCAACACCACCGCGAGTCTGAGCTTTGTACTCAACCAAAGGCGTACGTTTGATATAACCTTGAGCTGAAACTGTGATTAACATTTCATCATCAGCAATCATATCCTCAACAGAGAATTCATCGTCAGTCATATTGATTTGCGTACGTCGCTCATCTCCATAACGTTCCTTTATTTCTGTTAACTCAATTTTAATGATTTCTAACTGTCTTTCTGGACGAGCTAAAATATCCTCTAGGTCTTTGATTTGCTTTTGAATTTCTTCGTATTCAGCCATAATCTTGTCACGTTCCATACCAGTAAGGCGTTGGAGACGCATTTCAAGAATTGCTTTTGCTTGAATTTCAGAAAGGTTAAACGATTGTATCAAACCAGCTTGCGCTGAATTTGGATCACGAGACTCACGGATTAATTTGATTACTGCATCAAGATTATCAAGTGCAATAATAAAACCTTGTAGGATATGAGCACGCTTTTGGGCTTCTTTCAAATCGTACTGTGTACGACGAACAATCACTTCATTACGGTGCTCTACAAAATAATGAATCAAATCTTTTAGATTCAATGTCATTGGGCGACCTTTTACCAAGGCTACATTGTTGACACTAAATGAAGATTGAAGAGCAGTATGTTTGTATAAATTATTCAATACAACGTTTGGAACGGCGTCACGTTTTAGATCAAAAACCACACGCATCCCTTGACGGTCTGATTCATCACGAATCTCAGAGATACCTTCAATTCTTTTATCGTTTACCAAATCTGCACATTGTTTAATCAAGGCAGCTTTGTTTACCATGTACGGAATTTCAGAAACGATAATTTGTTCTTTTCCCGTTTTAGAAGTTTCGAAAGTTGCATTTCCTCGAACAACCACACGACCTCGACCAGTTTCAAAAGCATTTTTGATACCCTGAACACCGTAGATTGTACCACCTGTTGGAAAATCTGGAGCTTTTATATATTCCATCAACTCAAGAATAGTGATATCTCTATTATTGATATAGGCTGTGATACCATCCACAACTTCACTCAAATTATGAGGAGCCATATTGGTAGCCATACCTACTGCAATACCAGAAGTACCATTCAATAAAAGGTTGGGGATTTTGGCTGGAAGCACTGTTGGTTCTTCAAGAGAATCATCAAAGTTAGGTTGAAAATCAACCGTTTCCTTATTGATATCTCCTAGAAGCTCTTCAGCAATACGCTTCAAGCGAGCTTCAGTATAACGCATTGCCGCAGGTGAATCACCATCTATCGAACCGAAGTTACCTTGCCCATCTACTAATGGATATCGCAATGACCATTCTTGAGCCATACGAACCATAGTATCATAAACAGATGAATCTCCATGTGGGTGATACTTACCAAGCACCTCTCCAACAATACGAGCGGATTTCTTATAAGATTTATTATAATTGACGCCTAGCTCATCCATTCCAAATAACACACGGCGGTGTACTGGTTTCAAGCCGTCACGGACGTCAGGTAATGCACGGGATACGATTACGGACATTGAATAGTCAATGTACGCTCCCCGCATTTCGTCTTCAATGTTGATGGGGATAATGTTACTAATTTGATCTGACATATTCTTTGATTATGTATTTCGGGAATGAAATTCAATAATTATTTCTGTTTTTCACCTCTCATTCCTTATTAATCATGGATAATATTGGAAAGTTTAGTAGATGTTGAGATAAACTAAATGCCAAAAATTAGCCTATATATACAAATTTCGTGAATTTTTCGGGGGTTTGCAAATATCAGACCCGTTAGTATATATCTGGTACATTGATTTTAATTGGTTTCTAATTTTTCTAAAACTGAGCTTAAAATTACCTTAAGATACCTGAACAATAAATTATCATGGAAACAGCCATTAATAGCTAAATCATAACTATTCAGCATCTTAAATATGGCATTAAAGTCATGATGTCAATATCTATATTTCAGAACAGATATAATAATAAGCATTTAACCCTCAAGCTTAAGCTATTTTACTCTAGATAAATTTGGTTTTCTGAACCACTAATAAATGACTAATTTTTGTAGATTTACATCTATAAAAAGGAAATGAAACTAGATTTCAATCATTTCTAAAACAATTAACCCCAAAAGTTTTATGTTAAAAACCACGATTCAGCGTTTGTTATTAATCCTAGCTTTAATAGTCGGATTTAATTGGCAAAGCATAGCAACTTCATTTTCTGAAACCTCTAACCATGTTGAGAAACAAAACGATTTCAGAAAGAAAAAACACAAAAAGAAAAAAGACGATAATACGCAGAATAGCCCTGACAAAATCAAGTCTAATGGAGATATCCCGAGCAAAGTTTATGATGTTTTATCGCACATTAATTCAAATGGTAAACCTATCGAAGGATATGTAGGAGGTAGAAAATTTGGCAACTATGAAAAGCTATTACCTCAAGAAGATGAAGAAGGTCGGAAAGTTCAATATCAAGAATGGGATGTAAATCCTAAAGTGGAAGGCAAAAATCGTGGTACCGAGAGAATTGTAACAGGCTCTGATGGAAAAGCCTATTATACAAACGACCACTATAGAAGTTTTCTAATAATTCAAAATCCTAAACAAACAAGTAAATCAAGTCATGGCAAATTTTAAAATATTGAGTGAGCTTTGTGTAATGGTGCCAAATGAAAATCAAATTATAGCGTATATCGATGGTGAAGATAATTTGAGTACTGAACAGTTCTATAATACAATTGCAAAACAATTACACTTTCCTTCCGATTTTGGGGCTAATCTTGACGCCTTTGACGAAATGTTAAATGATTTGTCATGGCTAGTTCAAAATGAGATTTTTATTGTTTTTAGAAATTATGATGATTTCTTGGCGGATGAAAATGATGAACTACGAGAAATCCTTCTGACTATTTTGGACGATGCTGCTGAAGAATGGAAAAGTGATGCAGGAACAAAATCATTAAAAATCCTTATCGAACCTTCCGAATTAGGAGTTGACGATTTAGAGACCATTGGGATTTCTTATGAAGATGAGGCATAGAGTAACCTCTCTTCTACTGAAAATCCTATCGCCTGACAATCGCATGAGACTTAAATGAACCACCATTTGACCACTTTTGGCACTTTTGCACGATTCTCAGGCGATTCAGAAGGCCCAAAAAGGCTATTTTTACCCATTTTTTCAGGTAAAGATAGCCTTTTTTAGTAAAGTTAAAAAACAATAAATAACATAAAACCTTAACAATCAAGAACTTACAAATATGGTGTTTTTTTGCTCAGAATTGAAGATTTTAGTCAAAAAACAAAAAAACGTACTTGAATAAAGTACGTTTTTTATTTATTTTCTTTTAGAAGATTCTCGAATTACAAGATGAGTTTTTAAAACTCGTACTTGAGGCTTATAAAATTCTTGTCCATCTTCTATTTGATTAATTAATAATGAAGTTGCTATACGACCAATTTCTGTAGTAGGCTGAGCAACACTAGAAAGTGTTGGCGTTAAAAAACTACAAATAGGTTCGTCATTAAAACTTACAACCGAAACATCATCTGGAACAGAGATTCCCTTTGAACGCAATGCCATCATCGATCCCACCGCTAGTCTATCACTAACTACTACTAAACCATCTGGTCTACTGCTGAGGTTCATCAATCCATGAGTCAAAGCAATGGCCTTATCTAAATTATACTCGCCATGTACGATTAATTCATCTTTAAAAGAAAGGTTCAAATCTTGAAGTGCTTTCTTATATCCTTCAATTCGCTGATTACTCACAGTAACACTTCTGGGGCCAGCCAAAAAAGCAATTTCACGGCAACCATTTTGGTAAAGATGAATAACTGCTTCATAAGCTGCACCTACGTTATCGACCATAACTTTAGATACGTCAATTCCTACAGCGTCTCTATCAAAAAAAACAATAGGAATTCCTTTTCTTATAAGTCGATTGATATGGTCATAATTGGAAGTTTCTTGAGAAAGCGAAATAATAAACCCTTCTGCTTGTCCTCTTGATAATGTTTGTAAATTAACTAATTCTCTTTCATAGCTTTCGCCAGTTTGAGTCAACAATAAACTATATCCACGGTACAAAGCTTCGGCCTCAATGCCTTTTATAACAGATGAGAAAAAGTGATAACCTAAATCTGGCACTATAACACCTAAGGTCTTAGTTCTACTTTTTACTAAGCTTGTAGCTAAAACATTGGGTTGATAATCCCATTCTTTTGCCAAATCAAGTACAGCCTGACGTGTTTCAGGTTTGATATCAGGCATATCTCTCAGTGCACGAGATACTGTGGCGACTGAAATATTCAAATGCTTGGCGATATCCTTGATTGTTACTTGATGAGCCATAGAGGTGAATTACTTTTGGAAAATAAATAAACAAATATAAGCAAGTTTTTACGCAAATCAGCCGATTACAGTAACTTTTGCACGAGTGCAAACTCCACCAATTGGAGGATTAAATTTTGAAACTGCTACCTGTACTTCATTTACATTAGGATAAATCTTACGAATTTCGTCGATTATTAATTGTCCCACATGCTCTAATAATTTTGATTTTGTTTGCATAACTCCTGAGATAATTCGATACAAATCCTCATAGTTAACAGTATCTTTAAGTTTGTCATTTTGCGCAGCAGATGAAAAATCAACGGAGATTTTCACATCAATCTGATAACGATTTCCTATTTTACGCTCTTCTTCATAAAATCCATGATAGGCAAAAAACTCAAGTCCCTCTAATTCAATTGTTCCCATTTTAATTGATAATTTTTAATTTGACCGAAAATATAAAGAGTCAGGCAGTTATCTACCTGACTCCATGAAATTTGTTATTTTTTAATCTAGAAAGCATCAAAAAAAGAACCTCCCCCATTTGAAATTCCTCCGGGATTGTCTTTCTTTAATTCTTCCATTACTGACGAAACAGTTGGAAGCCCTTTGGTATCACCAGATTTTTTAATTTTTTTGATAAATTTATATGGATCTTTCGCTTGAGAATTGTCTTCAACATTTTCATCACTTGAAGTAATTACCTCAGTCGTTTCTTCCTGGTTTTCTTCTACAACTTCATTTACTTCTGATAATGCTTCAATGATTGGTTCGGTTGCAGCAGTTTCTATTGGTTCTGGATCTTGTTGGATAAGACTCTCTAATAAAGGGTTATCAATAACATCTGCTTCTCTTTCTAAAATTGAAGACAATGAAGGAAGTTTTTCATCTATTGAAAACTCTGATATTTCATGTTCATCCTGCAAAACCGACGATACTGTTGGAAGCTCACCTTCTTCTTCATCAAAAACATCAAAATCAATTCCTTGTGTAGTATTTTCAGCTACTGTAGACAGGTCTTCTCTTTCTGTATTTACTTCTATTGATTTTTCTACTACAGCAATAGGTTCTTCTACAATAGGAATAATCTCTTCTGTTGGTACAATCTCTGATTCATTAGAAATAGTAGTACGCTCTTCAAATTTCGAAATTTTATCTAATGTATCAGTTGCAAATTTCTTCAACTCTAATACTAGTAAATCTTTATACTTTTCGAGCGATTTAGTATCACGTTCAAAGGTTTTCAATTTCGAATCTGCTTCTTCTACCAAAAACGAGGCACGAGTTTCAGCATCAGCCACTGTTATATTAGATTGACGCTTAGCATCTTCTTCGATTTGTAAAGCCTGAGCTTTTGCCTCTTCTACAATACTTTCAGCCGAAAGCTTTGCATCTTCAATAATCTTTGACGCCTCTTGGTGAGCTTTTTCGTTGATTTCCTTCTGAGCTTCTTCAGCCACTTTGATGGTTTTGAACAAGCTTGATTCTATCTCCTTAACACGAGTAACCTCCTGCTCGGCTTTATCAAGTAATTGTTTCGTCACTCTAACTTCTTCGGCTACTCTCTCCCATTCTTGAGAAAGTGAAAGTAAAAAAGCGTCAACCGACTCGGTATCATATCCACGAAAACTTTTATCGAAGGTATGTTGTCTGATTTCTAAAGGAGTAATTCTCATATATCTTTTATTTTTATTGTAGCACGAGCAGCTTGATTTTTCATACTACAGTACTACAAAGGAATAGCTAAATATCAAGTTTAAGTGATTTTCCAAACAGAGACATTTCTATCATCTGAACCAGAAATTAAGAGCGAAGGTTTTTCTAGCCAAATAATTTTATTGACTGACGTTCCATGGCTTGCATGACGAGCCTTATCAATTACTTTTTTTAGTTTAAAATTCTCGCTATCCCAAACTTTTATAGATTTGTCCATACTACAAGTGGCAAATAAAGGCAAGTTGGGATGAAAACAAATGTCATTTATGGCAAACAAATGAGCGACAATATCCTGTTGAAGTTGATAATTTTCGAAAACATTCCACACTTTTAGATGTGCATCTCGTCCTCCTGTTAAGAGAAATTTATAATCAGGAGAATATTTCACAGTAAATACAGAGTTGGAATGTGCTTCAACTACTAATTTCAAAGAAAAATCGGTTAAATCAAATATTTTAACCGTAAAATCACTGTAGCCGACTGCAAATTCTTGGGTTACTGGGTTAAAATCAATAGTTCGGACACTTTTATCTGAAGCTTTTATATGCTTTCTAATCGATAATAATTCTATATCTACAACAACAATAGTTCCATCAGACAAACCTATAAAAGCTTGATTACCAAATAATTTTATCACAAAAATAGAAGCACTAGAAATCTTCAAGGAACCTACTTCTTTTTTATTGAGTATATCCAGAACCTGTATTCCATCAAAATTTTGCCCTATCCACAAATGATTACGTTTTTCATCAAACGCTAGCGCATATACAGAAGTTGGAATTTTAGCAAACAACTCCCCTGTATCTGGTTTATCTACATTCCAACGCACCACTAGGCCGTCGCCTCCTGATGAAAAAAATTGGTTATGACTATTTCCTTTTTCAAGAGCATACACACAGTCTCGATGACCCGAAAAAGTATCAAATTTTTCTACTAACATACATGCAAATTTTCCCTGTTTGTTTCAACAAACAAGGTTTTATATTTACAAAAGTACTTGTTTTATTACCAACCTCAAAACTCATATAAAAGGTTTTGAAGAGTTTAAAAAGTTTCTGAAATTTGAAAATCAATTCAATCAAAAGTTATATATGCCCATTTTTTTTAATCAAAAACTAAGCGAAAGCCAAATTCTTTGTGTTTGGAAAATTGAGGAAGCTGTTCCGTTTTACACAGCATATTTAGGTATTTCAGAAAATCAAATCGAAGATTTATCAAATAGCACTCACCCTCAAAAACAGTTAGAATGGCTAGCAAGTAGAACTTGCTTGAAATTTGCGTGTCAAGAAATGGACATTGAATTTCTAGGAGTATTGAAAGACGAGTTTTCAAATCCCTGTTTGGTAAATCACCATGCTAATATTTCAATTACTCATGCTGAAAAATTCGCAGCTATTAGTATTGATTTAGAGAAGCCTGTTGGCTTAGATACAGAAAAAATTTCGAGTAAATTAGAACGCGTAGCAAAACGTTTTTTATCTGAAAATGAGATAAATGTCCTCGATGGTACACCCGAACAGATTGGAGTGTACTGGTGTGCAAAAGAAAGTCTGTACAAATGGTATGGTAAAAAGAAAATGAGTTTAAGAGATAATATTTATATAAAACCATTTATCAATCAGACTGATAAGATTGTTGGAGTTGTAGACTTTGAGGATATTACTGAAGAGCTTTCATTAAAAGTTTTTTACTGGGAAGACTATATTTTAACCGTGACCGTATAAATGGAATGAGTGGCAATTGAGTAAATGAATGATAATTTTCACCTTGTCTCTGAAGTTTAATCATCCCAACATTTCAATATCAAAGAAGCGGTCGAAATATGTTTCTCGACCGCTTTTTTGATACCTAGTTTAAGAACAAACCTAATTCTAAAATTGAGAGGGACTCGTGTTTGCTAGGTAATTAGTTGCATTAAAATTGCATCGAGCTCCTTTACTTTTTCGGTATCGCCAATTTTTTCAAAGGCTATTATTAAGTTTCTTAACACTCTTCTAATAATATCAATATTCTCACAAGGCTGATAAAAAATTTCCTCTTGACCGATATTTAGTTGTTGCAAATAATTATCAATATCAGTTTTACTAAAGACTAATCCTCGATTAAAAACATTAATATAAAACTGAACCTTATCTGTCTTATAAGTTAGAATAAACAAATTAGGAAGATTTACCCCGTAAATTGGCAACTTAAGTTTCTGGGCTACAAGCATATAGATAACACACAAAGAAATAGGATTCCCTCTGTGAGAATCTAAGACCACATTAATCATTGAGTTCGAAGCCGAATGAAAATGTTTGGTGTTTGCGCCAAATTTGTGTTTCGAGAAAAATACGTGATTAAGGGTTTTTATCTGATCCATCGGGTGCATATCATCTCGCAACTCAGTCCAAGCATCTACGTATATAGCATTTATTTCTGCCTCTAATTTTTCGAGCGAAAGCTCTGGATATTGGTATGTTGCAATAGCCCACATCCCCTTCAAAATATCCTGTGCTCCAGTATTATACCACTCAACAACTCTTTTTTCGAACGAACCAAATTGCAAATCATGAATCAAATCCTCCAATTTTCTTTGAATCACAGGACTCAGAGAGGACTCTTCCCATCTGTCTTCTAAATAAGGTATAATATTCCCTCCCAAAGATTTAATCTTTGACTCTACCATCGTAACCACCTCTGTATCCTCGTCATCCAATAAGGATACTAAGGCCTTCAGTTCTGAATCTCTCAATTCCATAAAATACACATTATAAACCATGAATAAGCTAATGTTGGTAGTACAGTATTTTATCTATACTTACTATAGTCGTATCAAAAATATTTTTAAAAACGCACAACAAAAACTCATAATATTTCATTAACACAATTTAAGCGAATGAGTTCATATCTCCATCAATTTTTATAGAAATATTATTCCTCTCAAAAAATCTTTTAAGCGATTAGTACAACCGTTTGTTCTTTAGAAGCTCCCTCAATAGAAAACATCAAAACATATTTTATAACAAAGTAATAATCATATAGTTACACAATAAACATAAGCGTGAAATTATAAGAAAAGGCCATCACATTCTTCACATAGTTTTAGTATATAGTTATCCTGCAAGGAAAATATTATGTCTCAAAATGGTACTTTTGCTAGTAATATAATTGACTAGAAAAAAATATTTTAAAGTCTAATTTCAAGAAAATAGGTCAGTCAAACTTGATAAATATTACCAAATACTCACAATTCAAAAATATAATTTTTTTTAGATTTCGATATTATTAACTTTGTTATCGAAAGCAAATCTTTCTTAATCTTACCATGATGAAAATACTTGTAACTGGAGGAGCTGGATTTATCGGCTCACACACTGTTGTTGAGCTACATCACGCTGGCTATGAATCTATTATCTTTGACAACTTTTCAAACTCAGAAAAAGCTGTTATTACTGGACTAGAAACTATTATTGGAAAACCAGTAACATGTTATGAAGCAGACATTAATGACCCTGCTGCTTGGGATAAAGTTTTTACTGAAAATAAAATCGATGGTATTATTCACTTCGCAGCATTTAAGGCTGTTGGCGAGTCTGTAAGTGAGCCATTAAAATACTATAGAAACAATGTTGCAGCAACCGTTTTGATGTTAGAGAAAATGCAAGAGCACAAGGTTTCTAATTTAGTATTTTCTTCGTCATGTACAGTTTATGGCCAACCAGAATCGCTACCAGTAACTGAACTATCTAAAGTACAACCTGCTAATTCTCCTTATGGCAACACAAAGCAAATTTGTGAGGAAATCATTACTGATACTGTAGCTACTAATCGAGGACTGAAAGCTATTTCGCTAAGATATTTTAATCCAATTGGAGCTCATGAAAGTGTCTTAATAGGTGAGTTACCTTTGGGGGTTCCTGCCAATTTAGTACCTTTTATTACTCAAACTGTAGCAGGGTTACGCGGACAGTTATCTGTATTTGGGGACGATTATCCTACCTCAGATGGTACGGCAGTTCGTGATTATATTCACGTAGTAGATTTAGCTAAAGCACACGTGGCTGCTTTGGCACTTCTTTTGAAGCAACAAGAAAAGACAACATATTATGATTATTTCAATATTGGTACTGGAACAGGTAGCTCGGTATTGGAAGTTATCACAGCTTTTGAGACAGCAACAGGATTAAAGGTAAATTATGCCATCAAACCAAGACGCGAAGGTGATGTTACAGCAGTATATGCAGATTGTAGCAAATCCAATGAAATTTTGGGATGGAAGGCAGAAAAAACTTTGACTGAAGCGTTAGGTGATGCTTGGAAATGGCAGCTTGCTGTGGTAAATCGTAAGTAATTTTATTATAAAAATAATACAATGAAAAAAATTCTCATTACAGGTGGTGCTGGTTTTATCGGCTCTCATGTGGTAAGGTTGTTTGTAACCAAGTACCCAGAATACCAAATCTTCAATCTTGATAAATTGACTTACGCAGGTAATTTGGCAAACTTGACAGATATCGAAAATCAACCAAACTATACTTTCGTAAAAGGTGATTTGGTAGATGCTCCATTTGTTGATGCTCTTTTTGCTGAACATAACTTTGATGGTGTAGTTCACCTAGCTGCCGAGTCTCACGTTGACCGTTCAATTACTGACCCAATGGCTTTTGTTTTGACAAACGTAGTCGGTACTGTAAATCTATTGAACGCTGCCAAAAATACTTGGAAAGGCAATTATGACGGCAAAAGATTTTACCATGTTTCAACAGATGAAGTTTATGGTGAGTTACATAACCCTGAAGATTTCTTTACTGAAACTACAGCTTATGACCCACGTTCGCCATATTCTGCTTCAAAAGCATCGTCAGACCATTTTGTGAGAGCATACGGAAATACGTACAAAATGCCTGTAGTGATTACCAACTGCTCAAACAACTACGGACCTAATCACTTCCCTGAGAAGTTGATTCCATTGATGATTCATAACATCCTCAACAACAAACCACTACCAGTATATGGTAAAGGTGAAAATGTTCGTGACTGGTTGTTTGTAATTGACCACGCTCGTGCAATTGATACAGTATATCATAAAGGCATCCTTGGTGAGACTTACAATATTGGTGGTTTTAACGAATGGAAAAACATTGACTTAGTAAAACTTCTTTGCTCGGTTATGGACAAAAAATTGGGACGTGCAGAAGGTACTTCAGAACAACTCATCACCTATGTAACCGACCGTGCTGGTCATGATTTACGTTATGCAATTGATGCAAACAAAATCATGAAAGAGCTAGGTTGGGAACCATCACTTCAGTTTGAAGAAGGTTTGGAAAAAACCGTAGATTGGTTCTTAGCAAATACAGAATGGCTAGATAACGTAACTTCTGGGAATTACCAAAAGTATTACGAAACTATGTACGAGAATCGTTAATAAACCGATATTGATATGAAAGGTATTATTTTAGCTGGAGGCTCAGGCACCCGACTTCATCCTTTGACTTTGGCGGTCAGTAAGCAGTTAATGCCTGTTTACGACAAGCCAATGATTTATTACCCACTTTCTATTTTGATGTTAGCGGGTATTAAAGAAATTTTGATTATCTCAACACCACATGATTTACCTAATTTTGAAAAATTATTAGGTGATGGCTCACAAATCGGCTGTCAATTTAGCTATGCTGTACAACCAGAACCAAACGGTCTTGCACAAGCATTTGTGATTGGTGAAGAGTTTATTGGAAATGATAAAGTTGCCCTTGTTTTGGGTGACAACATTTTCTATGGCTCAGGTTTGAGTAAGTTATTGCAAGCCAATAACGACCCTGATGGAGGTGTTGTATATGCCTACCAAGTACATGATCCCGAACGTTATGGCGTAGTAGAGTTTGATGGAGACTTTAATGTTCTTTCTATCGAAGAAAAACCAACAGAACCAAAATCAAATTATGCTGTTCCGGGCTTGTATTTCTATGACAATGAGGTAGTTGAGATTGCTAAAAACATAGCGCCGTCTCCTCGTGGAGAATATGAAATTACCGACGTGAACAAAGTTTACTTGGAAAGAGGTAAATTGAAAGTTGGTGTTTTGAATAGAGGAACAGCTTGGTTAGATACAGGAACTTTTGCTTCGTTGATGCAAGCTGGTCAATTTGTTCAAGTAATTGAAGAGCGTCAAGGACTTAAAATTGGCTGTATCGAAGAAGTAGCCTACAGAATGGGCTTTATCGACGCAGAACAATTACGTACTGTAGCTACGCCATTAGTAAAAAGTGGTTACGGAAAATACTTATTAAACTTATTGAAGTAAGGTAGTTCTGATATTCAAGTATCAAAAAAAGCGGTCGAAAAATATTTTCGACCGCTTTTTTTGAGTTTAAGAGAGACTAAAGATAAACTATCAAACCAATAGCCAGTCCGCCAAGGAAAATATAGAAGCTTGGGATTTTTGTAAATCTAATAATCAAAAGTGTTACTAGAATTGTACCTATGCCAAGCCAATCTTTCTGCACTAAGATAGGTTCTAAGAAAGAAACCGCTGCACCTAGCGTAAGTCCTACAGAAGCGGAATTAATGCCATCTAAAGAGGCTCGAATGGCTCTAAATTGTTTTAGTTGCCCCCAAATTCTATACACAAAGAATATCAAAAAAGTACCTGGAAGAAAAATCCCTGCTGCACCTACTGCACTACCAAGTAATTGCTGTCCTATTCCATGTCCTTTCATGGCAAGTGTTCCTAGATAAGAAGTAAACGCAAATACGGGGCCAGGCAATGCCTGTGAAAGCGCCATACCCGTAAGAAAATCATCGCTACGAATTACTTCTTTAAACTCTACAAATTCAGTAAAAAGCATTGGAGCAAGCACTTGTCCTCCGCCAAACACAAGGCTTCCATTTCGATAGAAGTTTTCGAATAATAAAAGAGGCATTGAATCAGTAAAGTGCCCAAGCAAGGCTAAAAACACCAAAAATCCCCAAAACAGATTGAAATTCGCCCAAGGGATAATCATGCGATGCTTATTCTGGCGAGGATGATCTTTATAGTTAAAAGAAGTAATGGTACCACTCACAATGAGTGCAATAGGACAAACCCATGGAGACTGGAAATAAAAAGCAAAAGCCGCTACAAGAATCATTAGTACATAATTGGAGGTATTTTTTAGTACCAATTTTCCTAACAAAATTCCTGAATGAATGATAAATGCAATACCGATAGGTTGGATAAATCGAACAATTTCTCGATTTTCGAGATACGTCATTCCGAAGGCAGCCATCGTCATAATAGTAACTGCTGGAGCAATCCACAAAAATAAAGTCAAATAGGCTAAATTTGGGCCTCCTAGCTTGTATCCAACTGCAATAAGCGTTTGTGTAGAGCTTGGTCCTGGCAAAAAAGAGCACAATGCTTGAATCTCTAATAGCTCCTCCTCGGTTAGGTACTTTTTTTTATGTACCAGTCGATTAATGAACATAGCGAGATGTACCTGTGGCCCACCAAAAGTAGTAAAGGCTAAGACTAAAACGTCTTTTAAGAAATCATAATGTTTAGAAAGTTTCATCAGATGCAAGTAAGAATGCCCCAAAAGCACATTCTTTCCAACGGCGTTTAATAATGTAAAGCGTTTGAGAAAAAGAACCTCCTCATTCTCAAACGCTTCGCTAAATTCTTAAATTTGTTTTGATTAAACAAATCAAAGACAAATCTAAGTAGGCATAAAATACTAAATTTTATTTTTTTAATCCTAATTCTATCAGACGTTCATTCAAAAATTCACCTGCTGTCATATCAACGTATAATTTAGGATTCTCAGCATTTACGCAAGACTCTAAACATGTCAGGTTCATTTCAGAACGTGGGTGCATAAAGAACGGTATAGAAAAACGAGAGGTACCTAGTTTTTCCTTTGGAGGGTTTACAACACGGTGAATCGTTGATTTAAGTTTATGATTCGTCAAACGGTCTAGCATATCCCCTACATTTACAATAACGTATTCTGGCAACGAGGTAATTGGAATCCAAACACCATCACGACGTAACACTTCGAGTCCTTCAGCCGAAGCTCCCATCAATAGCGTAATCAAATTAATATCACCATGAGCAGCAGCACGAACAGCCCCCTCAGGCATATCGTCTGGATTTAGGATAGGAAAATAATGAATCGCTCTTAGAATAGAATTACCATGTTTTACCTTATCTTCAAAATAATCTTCTGGCAATTCTAAATAAATTGCAATCGCACGAAGCAAGTTTTTACCTGCTACTTGAAGCGTGTTATAAGCCTCCACTGTGTATTGCTCAAATTCTGGTTGTTCTGAAGGAAATACATTATCAGGATATTCAGCCCAAATTGGGTCGCCATCGTCAATCTTTGGCTGACCAACATGATAAAATTCTTTGAGATCAGCTACTTTAAAACCTTTTGCAGTTTCTTTACCTTTCGCTACATACCCTCTCTGTCCAGCAATACCCGGAACTACATATTTAAACTTTAATTCGTCGTCCGAATAAAAGAACTTTTGAACAACCTCATAAAGTTTAGCTGTGAGTTCGCCAGTCAAACCATGGTTTTTAATAGCCACAAAACCAATATTATTAAATGCCGAGCCTAAATCTTGAACAAATTTGGCTCTACGCTCTACATCTCCTGAAAGGAAGTCTGCAAGGTCGAGCGATGGAATAGTGTCGAGAAGTGTTTCTGAATTCATAACTTACATAAGTTTTATGATGAAAAATCCCCATCTTTGATAAAACAAAAATGGGGATACAAAGGTCTCACTAAGTTGGAATTTAACAAAACCTATTTCAAAGCATTTTCAAAATTTTTAGAGACTTCGTCCCAATTTACTACATTCCAGAATGCAGTTACGTAGTCAGCACGCTTATTTTGATACTTCAAATAGTACGCATGCTCCCAAACATCAAGTCCCAAGATAGGCTGTCCTTTTTTCTCAGCAACATCCATTAAAGGATTGTCTTGGTTTGGTGTTGACGAAATGACCAACTTTTTATCTTGAACAATCAACCAAGCCCAACCCGAACCAAAACGAGTGGTAGCAGCTTTGCCAAATTCTTCTTTAAATTTATCAAAAGAACCAAATGTTGTTTCAATCGCCTTGGCTAAATCACCTTTTGGTGCGCCTCCGCCCTTTGGAGAAAGTACATTCCAGAAAAATGTGTGATTCCAGTGACCTCCACCATTGTTACGAATAGCGACAGGTTGTTTGCCAGCATCTTTAATAAGTTCTAACAAAGTCAACTTCTCTGCTGGAGTACCTGCAACAGCTTTATTCAAATTATCAACATAAGCTTTATGATGACGACCATGGTGAATCTCCATTGTAAGCTTATCGATATTTGGTTCTAAGCTCTCTGGAGCATAAGGAAGTGCCGCTAATGAGTACGGAGCTGTTTCGAGAGAAACTTGCTCAAGCGTCAAAGAAGGTAAAAACTGGTTATAGTTAGATCTTCTACCAAAACCCCATGATTTTATTCCTGACAAAGCAAAAGCAGAAGCCAATGCTGATTTTAAAAAGCTCTTACGGTTCATAAGTATATATAAGTTTAAGTATTCTTGTACTCAGTAAAACGGGCAATGTGCCATAAACATTGTTATTCATAAACAATCCGACTTACGATACTACGACCAAGCGTAATCTCGTCGGCATACTCTAAATCTCCTCCAATAGGAATACCTCTTGCAATGGTTGTTATTTTGACACCAAGAGGCTTAATTCGTTTAGTCAAATAAAAAGCTGTTGTGTCTCCTTCCATCGTAGGACTGAGCCCGAGGATAATTTCTGTAATAGGATTATCTGTATTTTTAGAATTCGTTATTCTATTAATCAAAGATTCTATTTTCAAATCTGCGGGTCCTACACCTTCAAGTGGAGAGATTATCCCTCCCAATACATGATATAAGCCTCTGTATTGAGATGTATTTTCGATGGCTAATACGTCACGGGCATCTTCGACTACACAAACTAGTGAAGCTTCACGTTTTTTACTAGCACAAATCCCACATATTTCGGTATCCGAAATATTGTGACATTGTTCGCAATAACGAATCTGTGTACGCATAGCAACTATAGCCTCCGCGAGTTTTAAGGTATGCTTTTCATCTCGCTTGAGCAAATGCAAAGCCATACGCAGAGCGGATTTTTTACCTATGCCCGGCAACTTAGCTATTTCGTCTATAGCCTGTTCAATTAATTTGGATGGATAATTCAACGTGGTAAGCAATTAATAAGGACAAGTAAAAGAATATTACATGACCTCAGCAGAAAGACCTCTGCGACAAATATCATTGCGCATTGGAGCTAATTCATCAAAAGAACCTTTTTTAACAGAACATTTACCTTTGAAGTGAATCAAGATGGTACATTGTTCTGCTTGTTCTGGGGTGTGTCCACAAACGTCAATCAACGTTTCGATAACATAATCAAACGTGTTGACATCATCATTGAAGACTACTAAGTCGTATTGGTCGGTATCTTTGACATCCTCCAGTACATCTACTTCTTCTTCAAATTGTTCAAATGGGCGCATCTGTGAAATATTTATTATTTTTAACTTATTGGATTATAACACATTAATTACGAGCAGAGAAATATATTCTAAGCTCTATTAGCAAATTTAACAAAAAATATCAATTTTGCCTTTCATTTTTGGTACAAAGGAGGTATTATTTTCTTATTATCAAACACCCAATTAAAGCATTTACTTATCAACTCAACCTTAAAAATTATGAGCACAGGTTTAGCCTTTGGCATATTGGCAGTTTATTTCTTACTTCTAATAGTTGTTGCACACTTTACGTCAAAAGGAGCAGATACTAATACCTTTTTTACGGCAAATAAACAATCTCCTTGGTGGTTAGTCGCCTTTGGTATGATTGGAACATCGATTTCGGGTGTAACGTTCATTTCAGTACCTGGAGATGTCGGAAAAGTTTCACTTTCTTATTACCAAATCATCTTAGGAAACCTTGTTGGTTACTTTGTCATCGCAACGGTATTGCTCCCTCTCTATTATAAGTTAAATCTTATTTCTATTTACACTTATTTAGAAAAACGATTTGGCTTTTGGTCTTATAAAACAGGTTCAGCTTTTTTCCTTCTTGCCCGTACTTTAGGCTCGGCAGCCCGTTTGTTCTTAGCAGTACAAGTTTTACAATTAGCCATTTTTGACAATTGGCACGTTCCATTTGCGGTATCAGCCTTAGTTACAATTGCCTTGATATGGGTATATACCTACAAAGGTGGTGTTAAAACGATTATTGTGACAGATACCTTACAAACGTTCTTTCTTTTGACAGCCTTGGCTTTAACGATTATTTTAATCAACGATAAACTTGGTTTAAATTTTTCAGAAATGGTCTCGACGATTCAAGAAAGCAAGTATTCAAAAATGTTTTTCTTCGATGATTTCTCTTACAAACATCACTTTGTCAAAGACTTTATCTCTGGTGCCTTTATTGCCATCGTAATGACAGGGCTCGACCAAGACCTAATGCAAAAGAATCTTACTTGCAAAAACATTGGCGAGGCACAAAAGAATATGTTCTGGTTTTGCTGTACGTTTGCCGTAGTAACGTTAATGTTTATCGCTCTTGGTGCTCTGTTATATATCTATGCAGATAAAATTGGCTTCGCTATTCCAGCTAAAACAGATCAGTTATATCCAATGTTGGCATTAGGAGGACATTTTGGGACCGTTGCAGCTATAACATTTTTACTTGGAATTACAGCCGCTACCTATGCAAGTTCCGACTCGGCGCTTACTGCCTTAACAACGGCCTTTTGTATCGACTTTATGCACATCGAAAAATATGAAGAATCAAAACGTACCAAAATCAAGCATTATGTACATATTGGATTTTCGGCATTGTTCTTTGTAGTAATCATGATTTTTTATGCTTTTAGTGAGCAATCTATCGTTTCGGCAGTATTCAATATAGCAGGATATACTTACGGACCATTGTTGGGGCTATTCTCATTTGGCTTGTTTACGAAAACTCCTGTAAAAGACAAGTTTGTTCCCTATCTATGTGTTGCCTCTCCGATTCTGACGTACATTATTGATAGTAACTCACAAGCATGGTTAAATGGCTATCAATTCGGATTTGAGAAGTTATTAGTAAACGGAGCTATTACTTTTATTGGATTATGGTTATTAAGAAAGCCTGAATAAGATTCTCTATCTTCCATAAAAAAGGCTAACTCAATTATGAGTTAGCCTTTTTTATGTCTATTATCTAGCGAAGGTCGTTAATCTCTACACCTGGATATTTAGATTTATCGAATGAAAAGAATTTGTCATCAACATTTGTATTAGGATTAAACTTAATCACACTAAATGTTTGACGCTTCCCGCTCTTATCAATAATTGTCCAGCCTCCAACAGATTTATCAGCCTTATTTACTTTGATTTTTACTTTCGAAACTTGACCGCCTTTTTTCTCAGGAGAAAGCTCCACCACTTCATAAGTGTTTGCACCTTCTTTAGACTCTCCTACAAAAGTATATTTATAACCTTTTTTATCGAAAGAATAAACTTTTGCTGGATTCAAGTCATTTTCGCTTGGTTCGTATTCGGAGATATTTACTTCGTTGGTCTCCTTAATATAAGTTGCAACATCTTTGCCGTTGTTGAATAATTCCTGACCAGCCAGTTTCAAGCGATACTTTTGACCTTTAACAGTAATGTCACCTTTTAGCGCTTGCTTACTTCCGTCGGCACCATAAGTAAATGTAGCACTAAACGACTTCATCGACTTATATTTTTTTTGCATAGCATCAATGATTGCGCCAGCCTTTGAGTCTTGTGCATGAGCACCAGATAAGTTTACAGCTACCGCAAACGTGATAATCGAAATCAACTTTTTCATTATATCTAGTTATGAGTATTATTATACGTATTGACAAAGTTAAGGATAAAAGGTTTGAATTTTTGAGGAAAGAAATCAAAAAACGATAAAAATCGACTGATTTTCTTATAAAAATCCAATAATCATTGTCCCTATAACGTAATTAGTCCAAGAAACTGATATAAAAACTCTCGAAAGTGTCAACAAGTTCATTTATGAATGAAGGATTCCTTTTATCTTTGTTTCATAGCAGATAAGATATGTATTCATTAAACCAAGAAAATCTTACTTCACAAAACATGCAATTTTCATTCAAAAAATTCCTTCCGCACATTGTAGCGATTGTATTTTTTGCGGTATTGGCAGGGATTTACGCATCACCAGCCCTTAAAGGCAAAGTCATTCAGCAACATGATATTCAGATGGCTCAAGCAGCCGCTCACGAGTCAGTCGAATTTAGAAAAAGTACTGGTGAAACTACTTGGTGGACCAACTCTATGTTTGGAGGTATGCCTACTTATATGATTTCGGCACAATATCCCAATAGTATTACGACTAGAATTGGTCAGTATGCCAATAATGCACTACCTAGCCCTATCAATATGATTTTCTTGGAAATGCTTGGTATGTATATTTTCTTGATAATTCTAGGTCTCAACAATTGGCTATCTGTTTTGGGAGCTATTGGATATGCCTTAGGAACTTTTAATATGGTTATTATCCCCGCAGGACATAACTCTAAGGTATTGGCGTTGGCATTTGCTCCTTTGGTATTAGCTGGTACTGTTCTGGTCATGCGTGGTAAGTATTGGATTGGTGCAGCACTGACGGCCTTATTTATGGGATTAGAACTATACGCCAACCACGTCCAGATTACCTATTACCTTTTCTTATCTTGGGGAATATTGATTGTGGCAGAAGCTATTGAAAAAATAAAAGCTGGACAGATAAAACAACTGGCTATTTCATTAGCAATTCTAGCTGGTTCGTTGGGTATTGGTGCTGCTAACCACGCTATGCGTTTATGGAGTAACCTAGAGTATTCTAAAGAAACAATCAGAGGTAAATCAGAATTGAAATCAAATACGCAGTCAAATGGAGGCTTGGATAAAGACTACGCTTTTGACTGGAGCTATGGTATTGGCGAAACTGGGACTTTGCTTATTCCAAATTTTAGAGGAGGGGCTTCAGGTGGTTCGCTTGGTGGCAACAAATCAGAAACATACAAGGTACTTATTGATAACGGACAACCAGAAGACGTAGCTCTTGGATTTTCAGAAAGAAGTGTAGCGTACTGGGGCGATCAAAGTTTTGTTGGTGGACCTGCATACGCTGGTGCAGTAATCTGCTTCTTGTTCTTGCTTGGATGCTTTGTAGTAAGAGGTTCATTAAAATATTGGCTAATCGGCACTACAGTTTTATATATTGTATTGTCATGGGGCAAAAACTTCTTCTTTAATGATTTGATGTTTGACTATTTCCCTATGTTCAATAAGTTTAGAGCGGTGACAATGATTCTTTGTCTTGTGCAACTTTCGTTAGTTACCATGGCTGTATTAGCGATCAAACGTATTGTAGAAGAAAAATTAACATTTGAACAAATCAAACAAGATTTACTTATCAGTTTTGGTTTAACAGCAGGTTTCTCTTTAATCTTAGGTTTGCTTCCTGATTTATTTTTCAGTTTCCGTTCTCCGAACGACGCCACCTTCCAGTTATCAGGCAATCAGTCTTTCGACACCCAAATACTAAATGCGATTGTTAAAGACAGAGCTTCGTTATTGCGTGCTGATGCTTTCCGTACATTTATCTACATTACGATTACAGCTGTGGCAATTTGGGCTTTTGCCAAAGGTAAAATCAAAGAATCGGTATTATATCCAGTGTTGATTTTATTGGTAACACTTGACTTGTTTACAGTAGATAAACGCTATTTCAACAATGATTCATTTATCGACAAAGCAGCGGTAGAAGAAAATACAGCACCGTCGCCGATAGATGCAGAAATTATGAAAGATAAAGGCATTTACAAAGTAATTGACCTTTCAACAAATTTCGTAGGCGATGCCAAAATGTCATATTATCATCAGTCATTAGGCGGTTATCATGGAGCTAAATTGCGTAGATACCAAGAATTAGTGGAGCATCACCTTTCTAAAAATCCATTGAATCTTCAGGTATTAAATATGCTTAATGCCAAGTATGTAATAGTACCGGGCGCTCAAGGCAATCCAACAGTACAACTAAATCCTGAAGCTTGTGGCAACGCTTGGTTTGTACAAGAAATCAAATTAGTACCTACAGCAGATGAAGAAATCAATGCGTTGACAAACTTTAATCCTAAAAAGACAGCTGTTGTTGACGAAAGATTCAAGCCAGAGTTAGGCAGCTTATCAGTTATCAAAGCGGATTCTATCAATAACAAAATTACGCTTACAAACTATAAGCCCAATCATTTGACTTACAGCTCAAACGCTAGCTCAGAACAATTAGCAGTTTTCTCAGAAATCTTCTATCGTGGTAATCAAGATTGGAAAGCTTATATCGACGGACAATACAAACCACATTTACGTGCAGACTACGTATTGAGAGCCTTAGTTGTTCCAGCAGGCAAACACACTATTGAGTTCAAGTTTGAACCAGAAGTGGTAGCCAAAGGCTCAAAAATAGACTTTATCGCTTCCTTCTTGTTAGTAGGTCTCCTAGGATTGGCTATTTTCTTCGAAGTAAAAAAGAAAAAATAATTCGGTTATAGGTAAAAACTTATCTTACACGAATCCTCAATACTTTTGGGATTGCAACATGATGTTTCAATCCCATTTTTTATATAAAATAAAATGAATATATTCTTCCATATTTCCAAAAATCAGAAATTTCAAATCCGTAATAGAATGAAAGTTTCCCTCCTTATCAGGGCATAATATTCGGAATAGAGTATTACATTTGTTTTTGTATTTGATTGTACAATTTCCCCAATCAGCCCATTTTCTAAATTCCCTTTATTACATGAAAAAAACTAGTTTAATTACTTGCTTAATGCTTTCAGCATCGGTTTTTAGCCTACAAGCTAAAGAAACTCCAAATACTCTCTCTAAAAAAGAAATCAAATCAGGATGGCGTTTATTGTTTGACGGTAAGTCTACCACAGGTTGGCATACTTGGAAAAGCAAAGAAGTAAAAGCCAACTGGGTTGTGTCGGATGGTGCTTTGAAATATGATACTTCAAAAGGCAAAGAAGGTTCAGGCGACTTAGTAAGCAACGAAGAGTTTGAAAACTTTGAATTGAGTATTGAGTGGAAGATTTCACAAAATGGCAACAGCGGTATTTATATCAATAGCCAAGAAGATGCAAAATATGCTTATGGTTGGTTTACAGGTCCTGAAATCCAAGTAATCGACAACGATGGTCACCCAGATGGTAAAATCAAAAAACACCGTGCAAGCGACCTTTATGATTTGATTCAATCATCATCAGAACCAGCTAAGCCCGTAGGTGAATGGAATACCGTTAAAATCATCAGTAACAAAGGAAGCCTTCAGGTATTCATGAATGGTGTAAAGGTAGTTGAAACTCGTATGGATGACCAAAACTGGAAAGATTTAATTGCAAATAGTAAATTCAAAAATATGCCCGATTTTGGTAAGTTTTTGAAAGGACATATCGTATTACAAGATCATGGTAATGATGTTTGGTACCGTAGTATCAAAATCAAATCACTTTAGTATTTCAGCTTACAATTGAGTGAATGCTGATTGAGTGATTTAGTGATTCTTTTAGCAGTAAAGAGGTAAAGCTTTGTATCTGAAGCGGTCGAAAAGTATTTTCGACCGCTTTTTTTCAAGTAGTTTTATAACAGCTATAATTGAGGAATAAACGTATTTTCAATATTTCCGAAATCAGCAATCCCAAATCTACCATTGTTTGAAAACTTTAGCACAATACTAACTCACCATTCTCCACTCCGAACTCATCCTTAATTATAAATACCTCCTCTATTTTATTTGGACAAATCAATTTTTACCTGCAAATTGCAGGGAACGTAAAATATTGAATAACTATGTTGAAATCAATGACAGGCTTCGGGAAGGCAGTTGTAGAAGCAAATCATCTCACTGTAACAGCCGAAGTCAAAAGCCTGAACTCTAAATTCACTGATATATATTGCCGTATTCCGAAAACCTTTTCTTCAAGAGAAATCGAGATTCGTAATATTCTCACACAGCAATTAGAAAGAGGTAAAATAGAATTCAATTTACAGGTACAATATACTGATACAACCGCAGGAACTTCTGTCAACAGAGCATTAGTTCAAGCGTATGTAAAAGATTTGACTGAAACTGCTGCAATTTTTGGCAATATCGAAACGACCGAGTTATTAAAAATTGCTTTGACCATGCCCAATGCTTTTAATACCGACGCTGTTTCGGAAGAACAAAGTGAAGCTGAATGGAAAGTCATTGTACAGGCTGTAAATAAAGCATTGGAAGAATGTAACAAATTTAGATTAAGAGAAGGCGCTATCGTGCAAGCCAAATTTATCGAATATGCACAAAGTATCGGTAATCTCTTAACTGAAGTTGCAGAATTAGACAAAACTCGTATTCCTGGGGTAAGAGAACGCCTCCGCAAATCGGTGAGTGATTTGTTACAGGATGAGAATTTCGACAAAAATCGCTTCGAACAAGAATTGGTGTATTATGTTGAGAAATACGATATTTCGGAAGAGAAAGTACGTCTACGCACACACCTTGACTATTTCCAAACTATCGTGAAAGAAGGTAATGGGAAAAAGCTGAATTTCTTATCACAAGAGATTGGTCGAGAAATCAACACAATCGGTTCAAAAGCCAATGATGTTGGTATCCAGCGTTTGGTCGTAAATATGAAAGACGAATTGGAAAAAATTAAGGAACAGACATCTAATGTTCTTTAATTAAATCATAAGATAAGAAGGCGCTTGAGGATATCGAGCGCCTTCTTCTGTTTATAACCATTAACTAGACCTAAGAGCAGGCTTCAAAATGAGCGAAGACATTTCTTTTGTAAACTTATCTTTATTTTATCTTTGTTGATAAAAATAATAAAAGATGAATTTAGATGAATTGCTTGCATTAAACACCCTTCGCCTTTCAAAAGCGCTATTAGGTTGGACATTAAGACTCGATTCCGATGAAGGACGCTACGAAGGAATAATCGTTGAAACAGAGGCATATCTACAAGGTGACCCTGCGTGTCATGCTTACAAAACAAAAACTAACAGAAATGCCGCTATGTTTGGTAAACCTGGTACTATTTACGTTTACCAAATCTATGGAATGCACTATTGTTTTAATATTTCGGGAAATGACGAAGAAATCGGTGAGGCTGTATTAATTCGTGCTTTAGAACCAACAGAAGGAATTGAATTAATGAAAATGAGACGCCAAACAGATTCTATTAAGAATCTTTGCTCTGGTCCAGCCAAGTTAGTTCAGGCATTTGGTATTAGAATGGATATGAACTTTTGGAATGTCAAAACAAATGCTCTTAGTCTAATTCCTCCACATCATAGTATTGATGAAAATGACATTTTTACGACTACTCGTATCGGAATAACACAAGGTGCAGATTTACCTTATAGATTTTATATAAAAGGAAATAAATTTATCAGTAAGAAATAAATAATTGAGTGATTTGAGATTGAGTGAATGAGTGATTTTTTAAAAAATCCTACATAATTAATCGGTATAGACGCAATGCATTGCGTCTATACCGATTAATTATGTAGGATCCAAAAAGAGGCGGTCGAAAATTGATTTTCGACCGCCTCTTTAAAATTCAGAATAACTCTTTTTTCAGAAAAATCCTTGATGATTAATTAGAAAGATAGCAACTAGTGCTAGTAACAAACCAAGATAATTAAGCTTGGTGAGTTTTTCTTTGAAGAAAACAATTCCAACCAAAGACGAAACCATAATAACGCTAATATTGTATAAAGGCAATACATAAGCCCCGTTGTTGTCGTAATCACTAAGTGCCTTTAGCAAAAAGTAAAAAGACAAAAAATTAGGGATACCTAAGGGGAATGCCGCTAATATACTTTTGAAGTTGATATTTTCATTCAATTGGATTTTACGATATAGCAATACCAAAGCACCAAACGCCATTGAGCCAATCAAAATTGTAAGGGTATATGGAATGCGCTGTTCATCGGTCTTGATAAATTCTGCCGACAGAAAGTTAAATGCTGTATTCGTTATGCCATACATCACAAATACAGCCAGAGGTAATAACCAATTACGGCTACTATCTGTATCTTTTGCCTCCTCTTTTTTGAAAGTACTCAAACCTACAGCGCCAATTGCCAATGCCAGACCTGCATAATTGAGCGCATCAAAACTGCCAGATTTTGTAATAAACAACAAACTAAATATAACAGGGATAACCAAAGAGATATTGTTTGCCAAAGAAGTGGCTGTCATACCCATTTTTTGGGTTGAGATACCAGATAGAATAAACGTTACCACAAACCCTATTCCTAACAATAAAGCATATTGTGAACCTGTATTGAGAATATTAAATTCGAAATGCTGTTGAGCTGGCATCATCAATAACCCTGTAAGAAAACAAACAGGATAATTTAAAATAATTGCCTGAAAAGTATTTACTTTAAAATTGGGATGAAGCCTAAAATTTACCAGTAACAGTACTGAAAAAAGTACGCTAAGTATGAGAGATAGCATGGTTAGTTTGTTAAATTGATTATATGTTTAAGATATGCGTCTTGAGCTTTTTTAAGTCCTTGTCCATGAGTAGGAGGATTCAAAATAGCTACTATAAAAGTCTTTATATCTTTTTTAGTTTTAAGTATAGTATCATTTTTCATCACATTTTAGGATTGTTTCCTTTTAAAGAATACAGAAATATAAACTCTCAATATTTTCTCAAGAGAGGCTCCTCGATTTTAATCATTTATTTATGACTTAAATTGATAATTTTTATAGGCAATCATATAAGTGTATTTAGGACTATTTTTTACGAAATACTCAACCTGAAAACAAATTTACAGGAATTCCTGAACACATTTAAAAAGGTGTAAAAAATTACCCGTCTTGTCTACATCAATATGAGTAAGACAAGACGGGTAAAGTAATGTAACCAAATATAGATTAAGCCTAAGAATTTTTGGAAACTAAATCTTTCAACAAATCTACCCAAATTGGAGAATTGTTTAAGCTTTCTACAAGTTGCCAATGTTCTCCCCCTAATTCTTCAAAAACTTCTTTGTATTCTTCTCCTACTTCAATAGTTGTTTCGAGGCAGTCAGCAACAAAAGCAGGTGAAAATGCAAGCACGCTTTTCTTGCCTTCTTTAGCTAGTCTCTTAATGGTATCTTCGGTATAGGGTTGTATCCACGGGTCTCTACCTAAACGAGACTGGAAGGTTGTAAGGTAAGTGCCTTCTTTTAAACCCAATTCTTTTGCCATCAAACGAGTTGTTTCATGACATTGTGCACGGTAACAATATTGATTAAACGAGTGAATTGTATCGCAACATGAGCCAAAATTACAAGTCTTACCTGTACAATCGCCTTTGCGAATCTGACGCTCAGGCACGCCATGATAACTAAAAATAAAGTAATCATATTCATGCGAATCCATGTATTTGCGAGCGGCAGTAGTAAAATGCTCGATAAACTTTGGATGGTCGTAGTAAGTATTAACAAACTTGATTTCAGGGATAATTTGCCACTGAGAAACTATCTTCATCACTTTTTCATATACTGAACCTGTCGTAGCAGAGGCATATTGAGGAAAAAATGGAATCACAATGATTTTTTGATAGCCCGAATTTTTAAATTGTTCTAACACAACATCCAAACTTGGACTTTGGTAACGCATAGCTAATTTTACCTCAAACTCATCTCCTAGCTCTTTTTGTAACATACTCTCGACATCTTCCCCATAAAACTTCAAGGGTGACCCTCTTTCTTCCCAAAGTTCTTGATATATCTTTGCTGACTTTGGCGA
The DNA here is from genome assembly GCF_030056705.1 of Flectobacillus longus. Taxonomy (GTDB): domain Bacteria; phylum Bacteroidota; class Bacteroidia; order Cytophagales; family Spirosomataceae; genus Flectobacillus; species Flectobacillus longus. The sequence continues at coordinate 32,683 of NZ_JASHIC010000040.1, read as the reverse complement.
ACGAAATGGCGCAATAATCAAATTGACCAACATCCAACGAAAAGCCACAGGGATATCAATAACCCTTCCATCCATCAAGAATTCACGAAGGTATTTTCGTACATCTGGCGTATTGGGCGAATCGGGAGTTCCAAGATTTACGATAAGAACACCAGTTTTCATATTTTTTTGAGAAGTGGTCACAGAAGTTTGCATGTTTTGATTTTTTACTATTTCCATCTGAGTTAATTTGCCTACACAGGCCTCCTATTAGTTTGGGATAACAAACCTACGATACAAAGTTCGAAAAGGTTTCTTAATTTTTAACTCAACTCTTATGCTTTTGTTTAAGAATTTAAAAAGATAGACAAAGATACAACACTTAATCAGTCCAACCTTCTGGTTTGAATGGCGTTCGATACAGCCCTTCTAAACAAGGTACTCTATCCTGACAATTGGGTGCCCCAGGCGGACAGGTATATACCTCTCCTACCGTATAATTCATTAAGGGTCTTTCTTCAGCAGGTACACCCGTTTGGCGGTCAATATAAAAAACTCGTTTTTTTACAGAATACACATCAAAAATACCCAGCAGTTTCTCTGATGCATCGGTTTTAGATTTTATATTTAAACTAAAGCGAGTTTCAGCAGGAACATCAAATAAGGTTCCTGTATTTTGGGTTTGATTGCTTAGGCTTTGGTAATAATCGTAGGCATCTTTGGTAATAGCGCGCTGTTCGAGCCTTAAGTAATAATTTGAATAATTATCAAAAGGTACTCTAGCTACTTTTTTACCTGTCAATCGTTGTCCATTCATAAGAGCATCAGACATAATATTGAGATCATTACTGAAGGTCATGTTCCAACATGGGGCGTTACACACATAATTCCAAACTTCGTCGGTCGGAATACGAGGAGGCTCACAATTACTTGTTGAAAAGTTATACTTGGCTCCACTATAACAGGTTATACAATATTCTGCTCTTTCATAATGTTTCCAAAACCATTGGTAATAGTCTCCTGATGCTGGGTCATCCTGAAAGTCGGCATAGACATTAAATCCTGCTCTCCGAGGATCAGCCTTACCGTAGACATCATTGATTTCAAATCTTGTAATTAAATTTTCAATCTCAGGCGAGTTACGCATTTTTTCGGGTGATGATTCATACTCTTTACCATTCGACAAGCGAAAATGCAAGGTATAAGTTTCGCCAATAACTCCCTTAAATGTATCTGGCGTAGAATATACTCCCTTTGAAGAAGTTACACCTGACTCTAAATAGTTGATAGTTGAACCTGAAGCAGTAGTTAACCATACCTTAGCCCCAGTAATTGGCGTAAAACCGCTTGTTCCGTCGATTCGATCAGCCGACCAATACAGTTTTACTCTTTGTGCTTCGGCGAGGTCTGACAAAGAAGCCTCTACTGTGATAAATTTCAGATATGCAGCTTGTTCAAAATCACTTACAGGATTGATACAAGCTATCAAATTAAATACGACAAAAATGATTATATAAAAATATGAATAACGCTTCATGACAATTGCAGGGATAAATTTTATAAGAACTTGAAATTATAGGTCAACGAAACAAATGGTGCACCAAACACACTTAGCTCATAGGGACGTACACCATAGGCAACAGGCTTGAAGAATACCGAATAAGCATTTTGTCTTGCATAGATGTTATACACCGTAAACGTCCAACTGCCTTCCCAACGTTTCTCCTTGAGGGAAGGGTTTGTAATAGTCCATGAAAAGTCCAAACGGTGATAATCAGAAATACGAGAGTTGTTACGAGCAATATACACAGGATACTTTTGGTTATCGATTTGAAACAACCCAACTGGCGATGAAACAGGGCGACCCGTTTGATAAGCAAACGTAAATGAGAAGCTATGGTGTTTTGATGGTTGAATATTAACCAACATATTAAAATTATGAGGCTTGTCATAATTAGAGGGAAACCAATCGCCATTGCTAATCTGTTGCACACTTGGAAAATCACCTAGCATTTGTTGCAAGCTTCTTGCATAAGTGTAGCTCAACCAGCCATTTACTTCTCCTTTTCTTTTGGTAAGCATTAATTCTAAGCCATACGCTTTTCCTTGACCAGAGATTAATTGCGTTTCAAGGTTTTTATTAAGCTGTAAATTGGCTCCTGAAACATAATCCAAGATATGATGTGCATTTCGGTAATATCCTTCAGCAGACAATTCCCAAATCTCATCTTTGAATGAATGAAAACCACCAATTGTATAAAAATCGCTATACTGAGGCTTTACGTATTCGTCAGCCAATTTCCAACGAGCTGTAGGCAAAGGAGTCGTATTATTGGAGATAAGTTGGAAAAACTGTTGCATTCTGTTATATCCCAACTTCAACGTGTTCTTTTCGTCAATAGAATATTTCATCGTCAATCTCGGCTCAAAACCGCCATAAGTTTTCATAACCTCTCCACTGCCGTATGTTCTAGTACTAACTATGGTATTCAAGGACTTGGGCTCTGTAGTCAAATAAGTATTTACTGTCCCTGCACCTAATGCCAGATAATGTGCATAACGCAAGCCTGCTTGTACAGTCAATTTGTTATTAAATTTGTATTCATCATCAACAAATATCCCAAACTCCATTCCTTGTTCTTTAGGAATTTCTACTGCTGCAATACGCGATTTCACATCCTTATTCAAACTTCCTGGTTGAATATCGTAACGAATACCACTGATACCGAAGTTAATCTTCTGTTTTTCATCGGGCAAGTAATCCCATTGAGCCTTCAGGTTATTATAAAAAACCTGATTGCGCAAATCAATATTATTTACCGAGTCAGGAGCATACGTTCGAGTTTTGTACAAACTGGTAACGCCCACAATCTCCATACTTAATTTTGGACCAAAATAGTGACTCCAATGAATCGAGGCATTTTGGTGTCCATAATCAAATTGTGTTTTAGAAGCTATCACATTTTCAAGACTAAACAAGGAGTCAACTTGATAGTAATCTTTACTCAAATAGGCCGAAAGTGTAATAGTATTATTCTTGTTGGGTCGATAAAATACCTTTGAGGCAAAATCATAAAAATTTGCCTTTGTTCCTTTCATATTATCGGGTGCTAACCACTTGAATAAAAAATCGTTGAAAGAAACCCTACCTGCCACCAAGACAGAGAGTTTTTCTTTAACAATAGGAATTTCAGCCATAGCTCGGTTGGACACCAAACCTACACCACCCGACAATTTAAACTTCTCAGTGCTTGGTTCAGTTACTTTTATATCTAATACCGCTGCACTACGTCCACCAAATCTGGCAGGGATACCTCCTTTGTACAGTTCCAATTCACGAATTGCATCCGATGCAAATACTGAAAACAAACCAAATAAGTGAGTAGGATTAAAAATGGGCATATCGTCGATGTAAATCAAATTCTGATCTACATTGCCTCCTCGAATATTGACACCATTTGATCCCTCTCCCACAGATGAAACCCCAGGAAGCGTTTGAATAGAGCGAATAATATCAATTTCGCCCATCATGGCAGGAAGTTTTTTGATACCCTTGATATTGAGCAAAGTCACACCCAAAGATGGAGTTTGAACATCTTTTCGAATGGCTTGACTCGACACAATTACTTCTTCTAAAGTTTTACTGATTTCATCAAGTTGGATTGAAAGTTGAACATTTTTGGTGAGAACAACCCGTGTTCGAAATGGTTTGTAGCCTACAGCACTTACTTTGACTACATATTCGCCGTTGGGCAAATACAATTTGAACACCCCTAAAGAATCACTAATAAACCCAGATTTTTTAAAGTCAAGTGAGATACTTGCATTGGCGATAGGTTCTCCAGTACGTGAATCGGTTACGTTTCCACCGATTTCGAGGAGATTGGTCAAAATCTTATTTTGGGCATAACAGGAGTTTGAACTTCCTATTGCGACTAATAGCAACAGGATTTTCAGCAATAATGCTGTTTTACGTAGTTGTTGAATCATGTAAATAAGTGTTTGAGGAAAGACAATCGTCTTATTGTTGGTAAAAACGGCAAGATAAGTAATTTTCCTCATTTGCTGCCCTGATTCTATACCAACGGTAACTGTACTACGATAAGGCAGGTGATTTTATCTACTAGCAGAATAATATTGGAGAGGGACTTGATAAATTGTGAATGATGAATTCAACATACCTGAAATTCATCATTGCTACTATTTGGATAGATAATATTTACAAAAGTTTTCAGAAAAAAAAGCTCTTGGCGCTGTAGGTGCGAAAGAAAACAAACGATGTTTTGTTCCTTCCCACCTACAGCGCCAAGAGAAAATTTCATCAAGATTTATATCAGAACATTTATTCAGAAAACTACACCAAATATTGAACAAACAAATGAGTATCAATATTTAGTACTCTTGTTACTTCGGCATTATTGTAAAATATTGATAATTAAAAAACTACATTCACAATTCAGTATTAATACTTATAAAATAGCCAGTACTTCATTGGCATGGGTAAACTGATAAAAGTTTTCGTGTTCGACTTTATGCTCGACAGTTTCATGTGCCCAAGTGGTGTGATAAGGCACATGAACGCCTATTCCACCCAATGTTAATACTGGCAGAACATCAGACTTTAGGGAATTTCCTATCATCATAAACTCTTCAGGTGCTATGTCCAAATGACGAATCAGTTTTTGATAATCAGATTCCTGTTTATCTGACATGATTTCGATATGGTGAAAATATTTTTCCAAACCTGATTTCTTTAGTTTTCGTTCTTGGTCAAGCAAATCGCCCTTGGTGGCTACAACCAAGCGGTATTTCCCTTGAAGTTGTTGTAATACTTCTTCTACCCCATCAAGAAGCTCGATAGGTTTTTCAAGCATTTCTTTTCCCAATTCCAAAATCTTTTGAATAGCCTCGATAGACAAGGTTTTACCCGAAATTTGCAAAGCAGCTTCTATCATACTCAAAATATAGCCTTTTACTCCGTAACCATAAAGCGATAGATTGGCGATTTCGATTTTAAGTAACTCCCTAGAAATGGTGTGTTGAGGATGATAATCTTCCATCATTTCACAAAATTTCTTTTCCACTTCTTGAAAATAGGGTTCATTCACCCACAATGTATCGTCAGCATCAAAAGCAATAACTTTTAGTTTGTTCATTTCTTAGAAAATAAAATGGATGATTTTTTCTAACAAATATACAAGAGAGGTTCTACTTTATAATTTTTTCATAGAAAACCGTGGCTTTGAAGCGATAGTCATATCCAACACTATATCATATTTGCCTGTTTCTTTTATTTTGATGTTATATCCATCATAACATAGGTTTTTGTCATCATTATTGAGAGCCAAGCTATTATTCCAATCGTTGTTTAATCGAAACCTTAATTCTCCAGCATTTAAAGGATAGTTTTTGAGATAATAAAGATGGGGATTACCCTTTTTAGTTTGCATCACTATATCTTTTCCATCCCAACCGCTCGTTGTAGCCGTTCCAATAATTCCCCAAGGAAAAGTATCTGATATTTTTTCTGCGGTTTTAACGCCTCTTAAATTAGTAACTGTAATAGCTTTTATTTTACCAAATTGGTCAGTTTTAAAGTTAAAAGTAAAACTATCAACCAATTGGTACAAAGTTTTTGTCACTGGAATTAGCGGAACTCGTGGAAGTATGCTTCCATTAAATACCACCATTCCATCTACAATTCTTACGTAAAAAGTCCCTTCTTTTGAAGAGTATATCCCTTCTATTTGGTGCAAATCACTATGAGTTACATTTTTACCTACCTCGATTTTCTTTTTCGACTTCCTATATATGATTCCTGTAATTTCTTCTGCAATTTTGTCAATAGGCACCATCTCTGAATTGGCTAATAGGATGATGGCAACTTCTTGCTCACAGTCTCTGATAAATCTACATCTATAACCAGGACCAAGACCACCGTGACCAACCAATATTTTATCCGAATTTTGAATACTATACACTTCTTGTCCAAGTCCATAATGCTCTTCTAAATAAGGATTACACATATATTTGACCAAATTAGTGTCAATGATTTTACCCGTATAAAATGCCTCACTAAATTTGTACAAATCCTCTACGGTCGAATACATGGCTCCTGCGGCATAAGGATGATCAGACTTAAAACGTAATGCTTCATTGGAGTTTTCGCCGACTATAAATTCATAACCTAGCGCTTTATTTTCATCTTTCAAATCGTTGAAATGAAAACCACTATGTGTCATTTGAAAAGGCTTCAGAATCATCTCGGCAATAACTTCCTCATACGGCTGTCCAGTTACCTTTTGAATTATATAACCTAGCAGATAAAAATTCGTATTACAATAACTCCATTTGGTATCAACCGAAAAGTCTAGTGGCTTAGTCAAAAGTTGTTTTAACAGCTCTTCTTCATTGTTTGCCTCTTCAGTTTCGGGAATTCCTGAAGTGTGAGACAACATATTTCTAATCGTAATACTATCTCCTTTGGTATAACTCGGAAAATACGTTGAAAGCTTATCTTCCAACGAGAGCTTACCTTGTTCTTGTAGTTTTAGAATGACAATGGTGGTAAATACTTTTGTTGTTGAGTAAATTCTATATTTGCTATTATTGGTATTCTTTTCTTGTTTGACTGCATTGCGATAGCCATAGCTTTTTTCGAAAATGACTTTCCCTTTTTCAGCCACTAATACCGAGCCACTAAACTGGTTGATTTTTTCGTAAGAACTCAATAAATCGTCTATCACAGCATTTTTTTGAGCCAAAACAGCACTTTGACTTATCACAAAAAGTAACGCAACTAATATCTGTTTCATAAGATGATTGGTTTAAAAAGATTTAGGTTTGAGCAATAGTCTATCCTACCGCCGAAATACATTTCGGCTTGATTCAATAAAAAAGGTGATTTGATTTTACAGAGATATTTACTTTTTTGTCAGCGCTTGAGGATATGTATTTCCATTAGTCTATTTTAAAGGTCAAGTTGTTATCTGCTGTTTTGTCTGTATTCAAAGCATTTTGGGGAGTCAGTAACCAATTATTTTGGTTAATCACAAACTTAAAAGCATAAGTTTTACCTTTTTCAAATTGTGATTTGGGCAACTCAAGTTCAAAAACATTTTTGCCTTTTGAGTGCATTTGATAAGCTTTATTGTTAGGATTCCAATCGTTGAATGAACCTGCAACCGATATGCTTTTTATTAATTTTGGGTTTAGCTTCTTGTTATATTGATAACTAAAAACCACTTTATCATGAGTTAATTTATAACCATAATTGATTCTTTCGGTCGATTTAGTTTCCAAATCTTCTGCTATTTCTACTACAGTTTCGTATAAATTCCCAAAGGTATTTTCGCCTGTAATATTTACGATGATACATATACCCATGTTTAATTCGGGGTAAACCATAAAAAGTGTGTTTGTACCAAAAGCACCACCGTGCTTATAACAATACTTCCCATTTTCGGACACTCCAATTTCGTCCCAAAAATAGCCATTCCAAGATTGATCGCTATCGGAAAGGTTCCGCTGTGATTCATGAACTATTTTGTTTTTTGTATCTAACTCAAAGGATAAAAACTTGATTAAATCGTCCATTGTCGAGTTTCTGTATCCACCTGCGGCCCATAAATTGGTGTAGCTATTGGGCATCAACAAATGGTTACTGCTATATCCATTGGCAATGTTACGATCAACTTTCAAATTACGCTTGGTAGCGTTCATGTTTGTTGCAGAAAAAAAGTATTCGTTCAAAAGTGTTTCAAAGTTTTTATTATACACCTTTTCTAAAATAAGCGCTGACAATTCGAGGCTTGTATTGCTGTATTTAGGCTTTTTGCCAGGGATAGTATCTAACTGTATCGTTTTCAGGTCTTCCAAAAATTGCCTCTTACTATAACTTTCATCCATTTTCTTAATACGAAAACAAGTGCTATCATCACTAATCTTTCTTATCTGACTATTATCTGGGATTTCTCTATCAAAAGCAGTTTTAAAAGAAACCAAATCTATGATTTTTACAGGAATACCTTGAAACGCTAAATTTGGATATGATCCATCAAGATATTTCCTGATGTCATCGTCAAGGTTGACTTTCTTTTCTAAAACAGCTTTTGCCATTAAATACCCTGTCATCACTTTTGTCACTGAGGCAACATCAAAGCTGGTTTTGTTATCAGCTTTATTGCCTTCCCCTTTATCCAGTTCTCCGTAATGTTTGGTATAAACTTTTCCATCTTTTATAAGTCCAATAGACACCGAATAAGCTTTTGACTTTCTGAGCAAATTATTGGCATTATTGTCTAAAATCGTGTAAGTCCCTTTATTTAAACCATTTTGTTGTTGGGCAAACAGCGTAGTGCTTAAAAATGTAAATAAAAAAAGAAAGGGTGAACAATATAGCCTCGACAACTGAAGCATCATGATTACTGGTTTCATAAATTGAAAAGTTTAAATATTTTTAGGTTTGTTTCTAATTTGTTTTGATTGAAAATAAGAAGAATAAAGAGGTTTATTTAAGCGTAATGAACGTTTAGTATAAAAGGGCTTTTACTAAAACTTTGGCAATAAATAACCTTACACTGAACTTGAGATTCAGATAATTAAAATCACTATCAAATTGGAATGCTTTACCTCAACTTCGCCTTGGCTTCAGCCCATGCCTCCTCGTAACTGGCACCAATGGCAATTTCTTTGGATTTGATTTCTACAGCGTTTTTGGCGATTTTTTCTATTTTATCGAGCGCAATCAAATACGAACGATGTATGCGGAGGAATAAGTTTGTGGGTAATAATTCCGACATTTCGTTGAGGGTCATTCTTACAACCAACCTTCTTTCGGTCAAAATCACATTGAGATAATTTCCTTCGGCTTCGATATAATGGATTTCCTCCAGAAAAACCTTTTCTTCTTGATAGCCCGTCTTCAGAAATATGGATTCGGGAGCTGTTTTAGCAGATTTCTGAATGACTTCACTAGCTTTGTTACAAGCTTTCAAGAATCTTGGAAAAGAAAAGGGCTTCAAAAGGTAATCCAACGCATCTACTTCAAAGCCCTGAACGGCGTACTCGGAATAGGCAGTGGTAAATACCACAAAAGGTTTAGAGGTTAAACTAGAAAGCAGTTCCAAGCCCGTAATATCAGGCATTCGTATATCCAAAAAAATCAAATCCACCTGATTGGTTCGCAAATAATCTAAAGCTTCAAAGGCGTTGGTAAACATCGCTTTTAGTTCTAAAAACGGTACTTTTTCTGCATGAATTTGAATAACCTCTAGGGCTTTGGGTTCGTCGTCGATGGCGATAGCTTGGATAGCTTGGTTCATGCTTATTGGGTTTGGAATGGTAAATAATTGATTTGCAAAGAAACAAAATATTCATGCGAGTTCGACTGAATATCTAACCTATGGCGATTAGGATAAATCATTTGTAAGCGTTTTTTCAAATTATCCAGCCCAATACCTGAAGCCTTTTCAGTGTCTAAGCCTTGTCGCACATGCATCGAATTATGCACTTTGCAATACAAATAGGTATCATCAAAAGTAATCGTAATATATATCCATGAGGGGGTTCTGAGGCTTACTCCATGCTTGAAAGCATTTTCGACTAAGGGATTAATCAACATAGGCGCTATCCAAATTTCTTTTTCTTGGGGCTGGATAATCACTTTTATATCAATCGAAAAATTTTGATCGAGACGAAGTTTTTGTAAACTAATATAGTTTTCGAGGTATTCTATTTCTTTGACTAATGAAATCTTATCTTGGTTGTTGTCATGCAACATAAACCGCATCATATCACCCAGTTTTTGAATTCCTGTTGAAGTATCCTCCGCCTTTTCACGTAATGCTACAGCATATAAAGTATTCAGGGCATTAAACAAAAAGTGAGGATTGACCTGAGCTTTCAACGAAGCTAGCTCAGTCGATTTATGGACAATCTGGTTGGTAAGGGTGGTTCTGGTATAATCAATATACGAACGAATTACCGCAGAGATATACCCCATTACAGCGGATAAAGTCAATACTTCTTCAAAATCAAAGATATCGCGAGGAATATGTTTATAAACAACGGCATAAGTCACAAAGCAAAACACCATATAGGCAAATCCACCAAATATGAACACCAAAACTCCCTTTGCAGTCTTAATTGAGTGTGGAATCAGCACAAAAGGAAACAATCCATAATATACTAAGCCATGAAACAACAAAGCTCCAAAGGTAATAGAAGCCCAAATTGCAGGTTGTGGAGGGTGAATCACTACATTGCCTATAGAACCAACTGACACCCAGAATATTCCTGTTAGCACCCAAATGGCCGCTACACATACATAAGCACCAACATTGGCTTGGTCGGTTTTTTCAATGGCTTTCTTTTCTAAATGATACACCAATAACATCCCTAACTCGTAGGCTAGTAAAACAAAACAAGCATTGAGAAAACTATTGAAAACAAACCATTTTCGATAGATTGATTCGGTTGAAAAACCCGAAACATGCTCTAATTCTTCTTTCTCTATACGCCAGTTAAGTTTAAAAAAATGGTATGACCAAACACTCAGGAAGGTAAGCAATAATACGCCAGCCAACATTAAAACGACTGTTGTATTCAACTCTTTTTTCACAATTTTAGGAACTGTAAAAAAATGTAATAATGTCCAGGCACCAAAAAAAAGTACAGCTGCCATAATAGTTGGCAAGTTGATGTACTTAATGGTATCGTAATCACGAACAGCATCCCAAAAAGAATTGTAGTCCATCACTACATATTCGTAAGATTGTACTTTACCTATTTCATTATCAAAATATTTTATGACTCTCGAAAGGTGTACAACATTGTATAGTACCGTAAATAGTAGTGCCAATGACCACTCTGTAATGCGTAATTTTTTCTGGATAGGATTCATGGTTTAGCCGTTTTTTCTTCAAACTTATATAATCTCCCCCAAGCAATGCTATGAATGGGATGAAACTTGGCAAAAATGGGGTAAAATGCACCATTTAGTGCTTTGCTAAAAGGATTAGCTGATTATATCACTGTAGTTGGAGACTATTTACATCAAAATAACTTCTTGTAAAATACTTTATTTGACTACACTAATAAACTCTCCTGCATAATTATTTAAGGTTTTTAAGTTTACAAAAAATAGTCTTCCCTGTTCATATTTTAACTAAAAAATATATTCGAACCTAATTAGGTCAAATAAATACCTTATATCGATTATATCGCTCTTTCTGTACATATAGAAGACATAGTAATTACTTTAGTCATTTTCTCTACTTTTGAGACTAGCGAAAGGAAGGAAAAATGTAGACAGCAGAAATTCGTCAATAAACGCATTTTTTATTCTTTAAAACAAATAAAAATGAAGCTCGCAAAGCTGACTAAATTTGGTGTACAAATTTTGTAGTCAGTTTCACGAGCTTCACGTTTCGATTCTAGCTTTATTTACCAAACCTTAAAAGCTTGAAGAGCAATAATTTAAACTTTTTTCAAAGGGTACTACAACATTATTTAATCGTAAATAATACTGCTTTTTTTATTTAAGTTGGTTCAGTGAATAACAAACCAAACTATTGAATACTCTTTTGGTCTTATTAGCATTAATTATTTCCCCTAGACGCATTTCGTAGACATATCCTGCTTTCATATCGTCTAATACCACATGTACCTTTGTTTTATCATCCGATAGAGAAATACTTTTTACTCCTATTTCTTTTACATCAAATTGCTTCGAACCATAGGCTTGGTGGTATTCATAATAAAAGCGTTTAAACTTAAAATTGGCTACATTTTGTGCACTTTCGGCATCGAGTGGCATCGAGAAGGTCAAATCAAAACCATCCTTTGTCAGGTTCATTGCCATAAGGTCTAAGTGTTTTTCCCCCTTCCATTTAATCCTTTGAATACCCCTAGCTCCTACCCAGCCATGGTCGTTTTGACCTACCCACAAAGCACCATCTGGGGCAAATGCTAAACGATTATTACCAATGCGCATCTTGGATCCTACGTTCAAAGGAGTACACGCTCCTTGCATTTTACCATTCACTTCCTCTAGTAGTAGTCGAATCATATACTTATGATCCATGTCACCAATGAGCATTTGTCCCCCAAATTGACCAAATTTTCCATTGGTATTGTCCAATACAGGTTGGGTTGGAGAGTTGGCAAAATAACCATGCGGGAATTGTACTATTTCTTTAGTACGCATACTGTCTAATTGTGCTACAGGGAGAGATATAGGTACAACTCTAGGGAAATCCTTCTTCCAAATGAGCCCAGCAGGATGCCCATAAAACTTACCTTCTTCTACATGAAATAGCTTACTAGTGCCCAACCAATCGCCTTGATTGTCTGACACTAACAATCTACCTTGTGCATCAAATCCAAGTCCATTCGGCGAACGGAAACCAACCGCATAAGGATGTAATTTCCCCTGCTTATCCAATCGCATAATCCAACCACGATAATCCACACAAGCATACATACGTCCTGGTCTAGACAGTGAATCGTAAGTTCCACGAATTTCAGGACGAATACCTGCGCCATTCGAAGCCAGATTGAGTGCAAAAAACAAATTTCCTTGTTTGTCCTTGACAGGACCAAAAGCAAACTCATGGTAATTGCCAGATAAGCCAAAATCATCGGTTACTTTCTGGTATAAATCCGCTTCGCCATCTCCATCAGTATCTTTAATTCTGGTTAATTCAGGTCTTTGCATGACCAAAATCTCGTTATTGCTTACCACCAATAAACCCAAAGGGTCGTGTAAGCCCTCGGCAAAGCGTTTCCATATGCGAGTTTTAGGATTGTAAATCATAATCTCTCCACGGTGGAAACCCGCCACAAAACGCCCATCCGGCAAGAATCCAATAGAGCCAGTTTCGGCAATCAACCCATCTGGTAGAGGAATATCTTCAACTTCATAATACATCGCCGCAGAATCCTTGGGCATTGATGTGTTTTGTGCAATGCCAGAAATATTTCCCAAGCTCATCAACAGACCAACCCCAGCATATTTCCATAGCTTTTGCTTCAACTCTTTCCTTTTCATGAAATAGGGCATTTTAGTTTCGTTTGATGATAATACTAAAGGTTTTAACTGTCTTTGGAATAGCCATAACCCCATTTTTAAGTTGACCATTTTTTGCTGTATAACTCACTGATTTTTGTTCTGGAAGATTAAAAAAAATGGTTTGTGTTCTTTCTCCCAACATAAATACCCTTGTGATTGTCTGAGCACTTTCGTTCCATTCTAGCGTTTCAGCTACCTTTATGCCATCAAAGGTGTACTCAAAGGTGGGTAAACGTTTTTTGAGTTTGTAGCCTTTGAAATCCACCTTCGAAACCATTTTTTTTGTACCAATGGTAAAAGGAAATTGCTTTTCACGCCAATAAATTTCTCCTTCCACTTTTGTAAGCTTACTTCCATTACCTTTCCATTGATCGGCATTGTCTACAAATCCTCCTGTCCAGATGTAACGCAGATAGCATTTGCCCGCATCCCAACAATAGGATTCGGTTGGTGTTAATGCCACTGCTATTGCCGCTGGACTAGCCTCTGGCATAAACGTTCGATATACCATTGGAAACTCAATGGGGTACGGATGAGGAGAGCTAGGCATTCCGTGTCCATGATGAGCGTGTTCGTTGCCTGTACCTGCACGCTGCGATTCAGGAATATTGGTATCCTTTTCGAAAGGTGGAATATAAGATTGACCCACATAAATGACCCCAAACATCACATAACCATGTCCCGGATAGGTACATACATAAGGATATTGCCCAGCTTTGTCAAGCACAAATGAAATAGTTTCCATGTTACCTGGCTCTACGATTTTTGTACTGGCTATCACCAATGGCGAACTTGGAACATAATTCATTTTGGCGCCACGTTCAGCTAATTTAGCGGCCTCTTCCACCACTTTTAAACGAGAACTAGGTTTGGCCAACACAAAATTATGCGCCATATCATCATGATTGTCTAATATAAGCGTAACACGAGTATTAGGCTTTAGGACCAATCGTGGTGTATCAAACTGCAAACCGCCAAGTACTTTTATGGTGATAGTAGTATCTGACAATGCTTGAGCTTCGGACATTGTTGGAACACTTGCCAAAAGTATCATTCCAGAAAGCACATTTTTGAATTGGCAAAATGCTTGTTTCAATTTGGGATTCATTGAATACTTTGTTTTTATTAAGAAAAACGGGTAAAAACGTTTATTGAAAAGACCAAGTTGTTGTTACTAACTTCCTGTGCCTAGTTCAATAAAGACAGTAATCTGTAAAATTTACCTACATTTAACTATTAGAATTTCTATATAAAATCTCTAAATCTTACTGATTCAAAGCATACATGGTAAAAGAGCCTAGCCAGTGGTCTCCTCCATAATTACCATTGGCAATATTTGGTAAGGTTTTTTGTAAGAACATAACCGCAGTTTCTTGAAATTGTTTTTTGCGAGGGTCAGTAGAAGGTAACTGTTTGGCAATTCCTTGTAAACACCAAGCTTTGCTCAAAGACAATCCATCTAAATGGACAATCGAATAATCAGAACGATCACTGACGATTGGCAACTGTAATACATTTTTCAATCCTTCAGCGGTATAAAATTGATTAAACCAAAGACTAAATTCTTTATTAGGCAATACTCTTCGCATCAAATCTGCAATTTCTAAACTTGGAGACAGAAAGTCTGTACCATCTGGCTCAAGAATGGCTGCAACGGCCTTATTTTTCAAATAATAATCCTTACTACGTTGTACTAGCAACCTCTCAAATTCTGTATTTTTCGTAGCTCTCGCCCAATCCAAGGCAAATACCATCCCGAAGGCTGTATTTGGATGCACGCCCGTACGATTAGGATAAGTTTGCTTTGGTAAATAGTCTTTCCAACGCTGTACGATGATCTGAGTCAATGGTTGTAAATTCTTGTGCCACTTTTTAGCCAAAGGGCTATCCCAAGCCAGTAACTCTTCATCTAGTTTTAGTAACCAAGCCCAACCGTATGTTCTTTCAAAACCCTTTGCAAGTTTATATTTTGTAAAATAATCTGCTTCAGTTTGTAAGTTTTCTGGAAGAAAACTATGCTCTAATACTTTCACAATCTGAGCCGTTTCAGGCAAATCTGGGTACGATTTTAAGATTTTTACTAACATCCAATGTCCGTGTACAGACGAATGCCAATCCAAACAACCATAAAAAGAGGGATGTAATTGCTTAGGGCTCAAAGCAACTTCGCCTGAAGTTTCAATTGTATGATTGGGTTTATTCGGAAATTCGGTCTCGATACAATGTAAAGGCAATTGTGCTAAGAAAGAAACACCAGCTTGTGTGAAGTCAATCTTTTTACCATCTTTTGACACATTAATGTATGAGTTTTGCTGAGCAAAACCAGACAAACTGCCTGAAAGCAACAATCCAAGTAATAGTTTTTTAGTGTTCATTATAAAAAGTTTTAGAAATGCTAGAAGTGTTTTTTACAAAAATGACGAAGAATACAATGTTATTTATCTTGTTTTGGGTTGTTATTGCCCTTATCTCTAAATTGTGAAAACAGGGAAGAATTCCATTAACAAGTACACGGAAAAGCTCATTTTTAGGAACAAGCTAATATAAATAAAGGTCAAGACATTGTAGTATTACTACGTCCTGACCTTCAAATAATAATTTTTCAGAAATAGATTACTGATTGGAGATTGCCATCTTGATATTTTTTTGAAATTCAGAAGGTGTTAATCCCGTATGTTTTTTAAATACGGTAAAAAATGTACTTTTCGCATTAAAACCACAGTCTTTCGAGATTCCTTCAATACTATAATTTTGATATTCATCATCACTCAAACGACGTTTTACTTCCTCTACCCTAAGCGAGTTGATGTAATCACTAAAGTTCATTCCATAATGCACACGCATCATATTAGAAATTTGATATGCGGGCAAATTAGTTTCATAAGCTACATCATTCAAGGAATATTTGGCTCTTAAATAAGGCTTGTGGAGATTAATATATGTTTCAAAATTATTGATAACTTCTGGTTCAATTTCAACAGGCTCAAGCACATGAGGCTCACTTTCATTAACCGAATAATCAAATACTTCTTCATAAACTGACCACATTTTACCTATTTCACGGCGATTAATCCAAATAAAGCCACATAGTGTATAAAACAAGACATTGTGAATAATAATGACTTGCGTAAAAATTCCTTTAAAAGCCGAAACTCCTAAATTGTTTAGAATAACTCCAAAATACGCAATCTTAAGAATAAACAGAACTGTTACCATTACTGCCACAAAAATACTCCATTTGAAATGTCCAAGAGGTGTATTGGGATTCTGTTTAAATCTCTGTGCAATTATTCTCCAAATCAATAGCCCATATACCATAAACAGCACTCCTAGCAGAAAATCACGTACATCATTTCCTAATAACCCTTCATGACCCACAAATAAATTTGCTGGATTTTCTTGTATTGATTTCAAAATATTTACTTTTTCCTTAAATGGGAGTAAATAATAAGGAAGTAACTCAATAAAAATAAGAACGACAGGTATTCCATGCGTTAAATCATTAAACCTTAGTTTTAGCGTCGGGTCATTAATTTGTCGTACATACAAGTAAGTTAATGATGGCAAAATAAAATAGACTGGCATGGCTATTCTGAAAATAGCTGCCTGAAATTCGGTAGATAAAGGACCATAGAGAATGGTATTGGCTAGTCCATTGACTGACCAAATGAAGAAAATTGCCCCTAGTATATTTTTTCCTTGGTGTGTAAATTTTATTATTACCCAATATCCTAAAAGGCATCCAATCAAAAATGAAAATAATCCTAATCCAAAAACAAACGTTTCGAACAGATGATCCATGTGAACTAAAAAGGTTTAAAAGTAAGGTTTGGCAATACAATTTGCTATTCTGAGGTAGAATTATTAGCTATTGTAAACCCTAAAAGGATACTTTATGATTTAAAGATACCACAAAAGTTAAAAATATTTGTGGATGTTCAAAATTATTGGGGCGATTCTGTGATTTCTTGACAAAAGTGAATAAAACAAAAAAGTTTGAAGATAACATGATCTTCAAACTTTAAACTTTACATCCTTACTTTATATTTATCTTTAACCTAGAACACTAAATAATTATTTTGACAGGCTCTAAGTGTTATTACCTAATTTAAAAAAACAACTTAATAATTATCAGATCTAGAACAACGTTTCATAAGATTATTAAAACATCTAAATATGCTATCAGTTATTTTTTGATGAACAAATTTACGTGTAAGAAGTATTAGAACCCTAAAAAAAGGCTTCAAAAAGGTTCAGAATATTAAATTCTGAACCTTTTTGAAGCCTTTTTCAGCACAAATTGCTATTTTTTCTTAGTTTACAACCACTTCATGCTACCAAAAGGCTGTATAAAGAGCAACTAAGATTCCAGAAATCAGAATTGATGACACTACGAAAGATTGGCTAACTCTAAACATTTCTGATTCAATTTCGAGTCCTTGTGGATTATTTTTACTAGTTGGATCAGTCAATGTCACCAGAATCATCAGTCCGACTAAGAGTAGAAATACCCATAGAGTTCTGTCCAAAAATGGCATAGGTTCAACAGTCAAACCCAAGAGCATTTCGGCTAACGCTGGTATTGACTTAAAAGCAACCGATAATGGCAACGCTAAGAATGCTGCAACAATAGCTGCCTTTGATGTAGTTCTTTTCCAAAATAAACCCAAGAAAAACAGAGCAAAAGCACCAGGAGTGATGTAGTTGGAATATTCTTGAATAAATTGATATGCTTGCTCTAATCTACGTAATTGAGGAGTGATACAAAGTGCAATCAAAAACGATACTAATACTGCCAAACGACCTACTTTCACAGTTCTGTCTTCGGAGGCGTCTTTATTATAGAATTTTTTATAAATATCTAAACTGAAAATAGTAGCAATACTATTACATTTTCCTGCCAAAGATGCTACAATAGCGGCAGTTAAAGCAGCAAAAGCTAGGCCTTTCATGCCATTAGGTAAAAGATTCATCAAGGTTGGATAAGCATGGTCTGGCTTTACTTGACCGCTTACATCTAGCATTTCTTGCTGAAATTCACCATTTTGAAACAAAACATAAGCGGCAATACCAGGTATTACAACAATAAGTGGCATTAATAACTTCATAAAAGCAGCAAAAATGATACCTCCACGAGCGGTGTTGAGATCTGCCCCTAATGTACGTTGGATTATATACTGGTTACAACCCCAATAGTTAAAATTGTTAATCCACATCCCACCAATCAAGATTGATAGTCCCGGTAATTCATAATAATGTGGATCTCCTTTAGAAAAAATCATGTGAAAATGACTATCTGCCTGTTTGTGCAAGATACCAAGCGCATCGACGACCCCATTGCCATTGAATTTTTCTGATACTAAATTCAAAGCTAGATAAGTAGTAGCCAAACCTCCTAACACCAATACAACTACCTGAATTACATCTGTATAACCAATCACCTTCATTCCTCCAAGGGTGATAAAGACAGCAAATACAGCAAGACCAAACATACAATAGTAGAATGGAATTCCGGAGATGGTTTCAACTGCCAAAGCTCCTAAGTACAAGATTGATGTTAAATTGACAAAAACATAAAGTAATAGCCAAAAAACAGCCATTATAGTAGCAACTGTGTCATTGTATCTTGTTGAAAGAAATTGGGGCATAGTATAAATCTTATTTTTCAGATAAACTGGAATAAAAAATATTGCCACCAAAATTAACGTCGCAGCCGACATCCATTCATAAGACGAAATTGCAAGCCCAATCGCAAAACCTGAGCCTGACATTCCAATAAAATGTTCTGCTGAAATGTTTGATGCAATCAAGGAAGCGCCTATTGCCCACCAAGTTAGGGAGCCTTCAGCAAGAAAAAAATCTTTGGTTTTGGAAGATGTACCTTGTTTTTTTTTGAAAACCCAAATACCGTAGCTAATTACTACAATAAAATAGACAAAAAATACTAAATAGTCTGCTGTTTGCAGTTGATTCATAGTTGTTATAGTTAATTGGGGATTAAAGATAGAATTATTCTTATGTAAAATAGGAAATTTTACACTATTCTCCAATTAAAGACAACAAGTACCCTCTTATAATCAAAAATGTGTCACTCTTTTGATAAAATTTATCTCAGAATAACACATTTTATTTATAATCAATTAATTTAAAAGCAATTACACAACTTTATCTCAACTATTTTTGTAGATATACTTTTCCATCTTTCATTACAAATTTCACTTTCTTTTCTAAAACAGTAATATCCTGTTCTGGATTTCCTTCTACAGCAACGATGTCTGCCCATTTTCCTTGAGTGATTGAACCTAGTTTGCTCTTCACTCCTATCAAGTCTGCTGCGTTAATTGTGGCAGCTTGAATCGCTTGAGCTGGCGACAAACCAAATTTTACCATATAAAAAAACTGTTTTCCGTTATTACCATGTGGATACACCCCAGCGTCGGTTCCATAGGCTATCTTCACGCCTGCTTTGGCAGCCTTTTGAAAACTTTCTCTTTGAGTTTTACCAACTATTCTTTCTTTTTCAATGAGTTTTTCAGGATAACCCAATTTGGCAAATTCTGAGAGAATATAATCGTCGTTATAAATATCAGCTACTAAATAAGTACCTTTTTGTTTCATTAATTCAATGGCTTCTTCATCCAAGAAACTTCCATGCTCGATGGATGCTACTCCTGCCTTAATCGCCATTTTGATACCTGTGGTTCCATGTGCATGTGCCGCTACTTTTTTATCCCACATAGCTGCCTCTGTAACTAGGGCATTCATTTCTTCTTGTGAATATTGTGGTGCTCCAACCGACTCCTCTTCTGACAATACACCAGCTGTAGCGGTAAATTTTATTAAATCAGCTCCATATTTGATGTTATATCGTACTTGCTTACGAATTTCATCGATGCCATCAGCAACACCAGAAATAGCTTTAAATGAAAGATAAGGCGAAAAACCACTAATATCCGCATGTCCACCAGTTGAGCCAATGATAGGTCCAGAAACAAACAGCCTTGGACCAGCGATATGTCCCGCATTGATAGAACGCTTCAGTGCCACATCAATCAATTCAGGTGCACCCACATCACGACAAGTGGTAAAACCTGCTTCGAGGGTCTTTTTGGCAAAAATATGAGCTTCAACAGCATAATCAATTGGCGATTTGCGAAACAAATCCTCCATATAATTGTCTGGCTGCGAGGTAATATGCGTATGACAATCGATAAAGCCTGGCAATACTGTAGCTTTTGATAAGTCAATTACCTTGGCTTGTGCTGGATATTTGAGGTTTGAACCTACAGCTTGAATGATATTTCCTTTAATTATGATTGTTTGATTTTCGAGAAAATCACCTTTCTCACTATCAAACATACGACCTGCCTTTATAACAATTAATGAATCTGATGTCTGAGCAAAAACAGCTCCATGTAATAAAAGACCTACTAAAAGCGTCCAGATTTTTTTCATAATAGAATATGTTGATGAAAATTGATTTTAGCAAAGGTAAGTATTATTTGGCTATCGGTTAGCGGCTATTAGCATTTGGCAAAAGTAGGTTCAAAACTCTTACTTATAATGAAGTAACAATAATTTTAGGAAAACTCTTAAAACAAAAAAACTCCAATCCCGCAAAAGCAGCATTGGAGTTAACAACAGAGATTGTTTTTCTACCAAAATTTTAAACCTGACAAGCGGCTCACTTCAAGTTTCGCCTGTGTCATCATGTATTGATATTGTAATTGGGTCAATTGAGCTTCGCGTAATGCGGTTTGCGCTGCTTCAATTTCTACATTAGTAATTACACCGTTTTTGTAGCGACTTTCAGCTAATTTCAAGGCATATTGCGCTTGAAATACATTCTTTTCTGAAAGGTCTAGTTTGCTTTTGGCAATATTATAATCGTTTTCTGCAACATCCAAATCACGTTTCAGCGCTTGATTAGTAGCCTCAGAAGAATATTTCAACATCTCTTTACTCAATTTCGCCATTTCTGTCGAATAAGCCCCACGACCTCCTGCATAAATAGGAATAGTCATTTTTAAGCCTAAAACAGTATTGAATTTAAAGTCTTGATCTACTGGAGGTATTTCACCATTGATACGTGGCAAATAACCATTTTTAATACCGAATTGACCAACGGCTGAAACGGTTGGAGCCATACTCAATTGAGCAATTTTCACGTCCTTGTCAGCAATCAAATCCTTTTCTTTTATATTTTGCAAATCAACATTATTTGTTTGTGCTTGTTCAAACGCTGCGGCAACGGTCAAATCAGCCCAAGATGCCGAAAAATCTGCATCAGTCGGAACCATTACGCGTGCATCTGCTCCAATCAACGAACTCAAATAAATCAACTGACGGTCAAGTTGTCCTTGTAAGTCAGTCAATCTAGTTTCAGCATTTTTATAACGAACCTGAATTGATACTCTATCATAATCCAAAGCATCGCCTTGTTTCAAACGGTCTGAAATTAGTTTTTCGTTATTAGCAACTAATTTCAACTGCTCTTTTTGAACTTCAATTGCTTTCTGTAGATATACAATCCCGTAGTACAAATTAGCTACTTGATAAGCATAATTTTGTTTCAAACCTTCTACATTATTTTTAGAGAGGTTGGTTTCTAACTTTGCTTTTTCAATTGCTAATGCTTGCTTACCCCAATCGGCAATCGTATAATTGGCACCAACATTGGCATTATAGTTCATATTCGGCTGAAAACGCAGCTCTGTTGAGGTTGAACCAAAGGCGAAACTTGCCTTGGCAACTGGGTCAACACGAGTTACACTTAATTCAGATTGAACTTGTGGTTTTAATGCTGCTTCTTGAATTTTTGTTTTATAATCTCCAATCGAAACTAATTGTTGTTGTTCTCTTATTCTTGGAGAATAGTCAATAGCAGCCTTCACCAACCGACCCAAAGCGTCCGTATTTTTATCTTGTGCAAAGGTCATCTGAGCACAAAGGATAAGTCCGAAAACTGTTAATTTTTTCATTATCTTCTTTAAAATTATGTCTGTTAAAATAGAGGTTGAGGAATTGGGTTGTAAGACATCATTTGTGTTATTGTCAACAGATGCTTATTCCCCGTGACCTTATGCCTGTTAATGACTATCAGCAGCGGCTTTTGCAGCGGCTGCAATTTCTTCTTTAGTTTTCTTTTTCGTCCTTAATAATAACAGCAAAGGAAAAATCGCAATGAAAAATAAAGAAACAACTCTGTAAGTATCTAAATAAGCGAGATAATATGCTTGTTTGGCAACCAAACCTTCGAGTTGGGCGTAAGCCATCTTGGTCGCTCCAAAATAATCACCCGTTTTTGAAGCAAAATTGGCAATACTTCCATTAAGACGTTGCACAAATAAGGGATTATCCATTGACATATTTGCCATCAAGTCTGAACGGTGTTGCGCTGCGGCATTGGTAACGTAGTTGTTTGCTAAAGCGATACCAAAGGCTCCTCCCAGCTGACGAATCATGTTAGTAAGAGCAATACCCGCAGGATATTCTCGTTGTTGCAAACCTGCTACCGCTTGGTTGATCAATGGCATTTGAAGCATAGCTACCCCTAGCACACGACATACTTGCATTGGAAAGAAATCCCATTTACCCATTTCGGGTGTGGCAGTACCACTATAGAATCCAAAGAAGACAAATATGAGTATCCCGATTGCCATATAAGGAAGCGGAGAATCGCCAGCCGCCATACGTCGTCCAATGATTGGAAATAATATTACACCAAGCATGGTCGGTGCAATGAGAGACAAGCCTGTTTCGAGTGGTGTAAATCCATTGATACGCTGTACCATTACTGGATATACAAAAACTGAAGTAAACAAACCCAAGCCTGCGACAAAGGTAAATATGGTAGAAAGACCAAAAACTTTGTATCTAAATATCTTCAGGTCGACAACAGGATGTTCGGTGGTTAATTCTCGCCAAACAAATCCAACTAAGCCAATTGCTGCCGTCAAACACAAGATTACGATAGTTCTTGATTCAAACCAGTCGTCTGATTCTCCTTTTTCTAGTACATATTGTAAAGACCCAATACCCAAAGTCAGTAAGAAAATCCCAGGATAATCAATTACAATTTGACTTTTCTTCTGTCCTTCTCCTTCTTTTCTTTCTATGTAGAGAATCGTCAAAATCGTAGCAGCAATACATATTGGAATATTTACGAAAAATATATCTTGCCATGTAAAATGTTCAACGATATATCCACCCAATGCTGGACCTAAAGTTGGTCCAAGGATAATACCCATCCCGAAAATACCTGATGCTATAGGTCTATCTTTAGGTTCGAAGGCATCAAACAAAATTGCTTGTGAGGTAGATAGCAAGGCTCCTCCCCCTACACCTTGAATAAATCTCCAAAATACTAATTCCCAAAGTCCATGAGAAGCTCCACAGAAATAGGAAGAGACACCAAATAATAGAATAGAACCTAAGTAATATGTTTTTCGTCCGAAGTAATCTCCTAAAAATCCCGTCATTGGGATAATGATTACGTTAGCGATGGCGTAAGAAGTTACTACCCAAGCTACGTCCTCGATTGTAGCACCCAGCGAACCAGCCATCTGGTTGAGGGCTACGTTAACAATTGTGGTATCCAAAAGCTCCATCACCGCTGCCGAGATGGTGGTTATCACAATCATTGCTCTTGCTAATCCTTTAGCCGCCATAGTTAAAAATTATTTTAGTTTCGAAACTAAAGCTGAGTAATTCAAGAAGTGTTGGATATGTCTCCAATCAGTCCCTTATCATTGGTAGTCAATATCTACGTGAGGCATTGTTACACTTGATATCAAATGGCTGAAGAATTACAATTATGAATTGTGAGTCTAATCTAGATTCAACAATTGACAACCGCGCAATCCCTTGCTTATTTCTTCACCTCAATTTGTCTTTAGATAAGCAAAACCCTAAATCGTGATTACTCACAAAACTTACCTAAGCCTCCACTTCTTATAACCAATTACCCAGCTTTATCTCGAATTATTTTACAGGTACAGAAACTTCCAAAGAAAGACCTGCACGTAAAATATCTTTGTTTTTAGCAATATCTTCAATTTCGATTTTCACAGGAACTCTTTGAGTTACTTTTACGAAGTTACCTGAAGCGTTATCTGGTGGTAACAAAGATGCTTTAGCACCTGTTGACTCAGCAATTGAAATGATTTTTCCTTTTAATGGACGGTTTGGATACGCATCCAATACCAATTCTGTTTCATCACCTATTTTCAAACGAGAAATTTGATTCTCTTTAAAGTTAGCGACTACCCAAAATTGTTGGTCTTGAACTACAGTCATCAACGTTTGACCAGCTTGAATAAACTGACCAGCCTCTACTGTTTTCTTACCGATACGTCCTTCAGATGGAGCGTACACTTTTGCATAAGAAAGTTTTAGTTCTTGCTGTGCAATTTTTACTTTTTTGACAGCCAAAGTAGCTTCAGCTTTGTGCAAAGAAGCTGTCAAAATTCCCATTTTAGATTTGTTAGAAGCAATATCTTGTACCGCAGCATTATACTGAGCCACTAACACATCGTAGTTTGAACGAGAATCTTCAGCTTGTTTTTTGGTAATTGCATTGTCAGCTACCAAAGCATTGTCACGATCCGCATCACGTTTTGCTTTGTCACGACGAATCGCTGTTGCTTTCAAGTTAGCATCCATCGCAACAAGACTCATTTTCAAGTTTTGGATGTTTGCTTTTGCATTTTCTACGTCTGTTTCAGCTTGAAGTAAATCTGCTTTTAATTCTTCGAGTGCCAATTTTCCCTCTTCTGAATCGATTTCAATCAAGAGTTGATCTTTTTTTACCACATCATAATCTTTCACAGAAATCGATTTTACATAACCTGATGTACGAGGTAATACAGGTACAAAATAAGACTCAATCTGAGCATTATCTGTATCTTCATGCGTCTGAGAATAATGATATTCTTTATATCCCAAAAATCCACCGACAGCCACTACTGTTAATAGAATTAACTTTGGCAATTGCTTTTTCATTGAACTCTGATTTTCCATAATTTTTATAAACTTAAATAATCATTGTATTTGGTCTACTCGCTGTTTGCTTATAGAATCAATTCGTACAGATGGCCCATCGAACTAATCTTTTTTACTGCTTCTTCAAATGGTAAGAGATGAATATGTATAAGAAAAATTCAATTTGTGTGTGAATTGATGATACAAAGGTAAACTAAGTTTACTAAATTAGTCAAGTAAGTTGACAAATATTTTTTCATTTATTAACTTTGTATCAGATTCAACGAAAAAACAGTCAAAATTTCCTTGGATTATTCATCTTTTTGGTAAAAGATACTTAAAACTACTTCTGTAATTGTCTATAACAATTTGTAATTTTGAGCTTCTAAGCCCCAAGATGAGATAAAATAATTTGTACCACAGAATAACCGACGTATTGTTTTAGTACAAAACAATACTCCGAAGCAGTTATGACAGAAGATGATATAATAAAACTCAAACAGTTCCGCGATAGTAAAAATCGCTTAATGGGACGTCTCCTAAATCGCTCATATCGATATATGTCCACATTGGCCGTAAAATTTTTAAATGAGCGTGGCTATAATAACTTCCGTGTTGGCCAAATAGTGGCCCTAGTCAATATTGATGTCGAAGGAACTAGCGTCAACAAAATTGCCCAAAAAGCAAGTATGACCAAACAAGGTATGAGCAAACTTATCAAGGAATTGGTAGACGAAGGTTATGTTTATACTGAAAAAGACCCTAGCGATGCTCGTGCTCTTATTGTGAAGCTTACAGATTTGGGCGTACGCTGTATCCTAGATTGGAAAGCTTGTACTGAATACATCGATCAAAATTTTGAGGAAGTTATTGGAGCTGAAAAATTGGATATTTTGAAAGATATATTGAAAACCCTAGTAGATAAATACGAGCAACTAATAGAAATTGGTGAGGTAACTTGTGAGCCTATTCCCTTGGGATTTATCAAGAAATAAATATCAGTTTTTAAGCCAATTTATATCATTGATGAAAATGAGCTGAATCCTGAAATTGCATACTAAACAATCGAATTTAGCATAAAAATAAGGCAATTATTAAAAAGTCTATACCCGAATTGGGATATTATCTTTAATTTTGCACTGCTATTTTCCTCCAAGGCATTAAAAACAATATTATGGAAAACAAAATTTTTAACACTCTACGTGTAGTAAACACCCTTTTGATTGTAGTAGTAGTTTGCTTTATTTTTACCTTATTGGCATTTGTAATCATGCCTAGCCAAGCAGAAACTGCGGCAGCTGGGACTACTTCAGGAGCAGTCGCTGTAGCTGCGGCTCCAGCAGCACTTTCTGCGGAAGCGACAAAAGGTAAAGAAGTTTTTACAAACAACTGCGCCTCTTGCCATGCTTCAACTGATGAGGTTGTAGTAGGTCCAGGATTGAAAGGAATCGAATCTCGTAGAGATGCGGCTTGGGTTGAGAAATGGGTACAAAATCCACAAAAAGTGTTGGCTGGCGGTGACAAATACGCAAACGACCTTTTCAAGAAATTTAATGGTACTCAAATGACGGCTTTCCCTAATTTAGGCACTGAGGACATCAAAAACATTTTGGCATTCTTAAAAGAAAGTAACCCTTAAGATAACCTGTATCTTTACAAACATGATTCATCATTAATTGAGTAAATTGAGATTGAATGAGTAATTATTCTTTGAATCCAAGTTTTCTCAGTCTAAAGTTGATTCATCAAGCATTTTGGCATCAAAAAAAGTGGTCGAAAACAATTTTCGACCACTTTTTTTGATAAATATCTAGAGCATAAGCCTAGATTTTATTTGGATAAACTTTGCTAAATCATCAACATTCTCCAAATGGCAGATAAAAATACTGCTAAAATAGAAAATGGCGTTAGTACTTTCCAAGTCAAATACATCAATTGGTCAACACGCAAGCGAGGGAATGTCCATCGTACCCACATTTGTACAAAAATGAGCATATACGCTTTTGCCAACAACCATACAAATCCCCAAATTGCGCCAGACCACGAGCCTGGTTCTCCAGAAGTCCAATTAGCTAGTTTTACGGAACCAATATTCGGAAAAGGTGAATTCCATCCTCCTAAAAACAAAATAACGCCTAAGACGCTTACCAATAGCATCATGCCATATTCTGAAAGGAATATCAATGCCCAGCGCATTCCTGAATATTCGGTATGAAAACCACCAACTAATTCTGATTCAGCTTCGGGTAAGTCAAAAGGTGCACGGTTACATTCTGCCAAAGAGGCGATAAAGAAAATGATAAATACGCCTAAAAAGAATGGAACTCTGAAAATATTCCAAGTCAAAAACCCTCCCACTTGCGTTACGTCAATTCCTAAAGACTTTAGCCCAAAAAGATAATTATCATGACCTGAAAAAATACCTTGTTGAGTACTGATTTCTTGTAGATTTAAGGTTTGAGAAACCATCACGACACACAAAACTGACAAGCCTAATGGAATTTCGTAAGAAACGATTTGTGCTACAGAACGCATCGCCCCTAACAATGAGTATTTGTTGTTCGACGACCAGCCAGCCATCAAAACTCCAATTATATCTATAGAGACAATAGCCAACAAATAAAATACGCCAATTTGTGCTTGCGAGCCTTGCAAGTACTCACCTGGACCAAGCGGAATTACAGCAAATCCTGCAAAAATTGCCACAAAAATCATACAAGGCGCTGCCAAAAACAGCCACTTATCTGCTAATTTGGGAACAATATCTTCTTTTAACAAAAGTTTGACCAAGTCAGCAATCAATTGAAGTGAACCGTATTTTCCTACAACCATAGGTCCCAAACGGTCTTGCATAAAGGCGGAGACTTTTCGTTCGGTATATACGCCAATCACAACATTTGCCAATACTAAGCTCAAACAAATCAGTAATGCAACGAACATATCTTATGTTATTTAATATTTCGTCGTTGAGAAAAAGAGCATTTGCTTCAAATCACTCTTTCTCTCAAAAACATTATTATTCAGCAATTGCTTTTTCCAAAGCTTGTTGGAAATCTGCAATTAGGTCATCAATCGCCTCTAAACCAACTGCAATACGTACCAAACCATCGGTAATGCCTACCTCTGCACGTTGTTCTGCACTTAATTTTGAGTGTGTCGTCGAAGCTGGGTGTGTGATAATCGTACGAGTATCTCCCAAGTTTGGAGAAATAGAAGCAATTTTCAAGTGTTTTGACATTTTGTTTACCACCTCAAATCCACCTTTTACATCCATCGTCATGATGGCTCCACCCATTTTCATTTGTTTCTTCGCTAATTCATATTGCGGGTGCGAAGTCAAGAATGGATATTTTACTGAATTAAGCGCATCGTTTCCTTCTAAAGCAGAAGCCAATTTATAGGCGTTTTCAGAGTGTTTCTCCATACGAAGATGAATCAACTCTAAGCTTTTCGACAAAATCCAAGCATTGAATGGCGACATAGATGGACCTGTATGACGTGCAAAGAAACGAATTTCTTTAATCAGGTCGGCACGACCACAAACTACTCCTCCTAAAACACGACCTTGTCCGTCGATATATTTTGTAGCCGAGTGAATTACTAAATCTGCACCCCAATCAGCTGGTGTTTGAATGACTGGTGTCGCAAAACAATTGTCAACAGCCAAAATCAAATTATGCTTTGCTTTTAATTGAGCAATTGCCTCAAGGTCAATTAAATCCAAACCAGGGTTTGAAGGGCTTTCACAAAACAAAAATTTGGTATTAGGTTGAATCGCATTTTCCCACTCTTCAATATTATGTCCATCTACATAGGTACATGTAATCCCCCATTTAGTAGTGATTTTACTCAAAATCTGAATAGCAGAACCAAACAAAGCTTTTGATGCCACTACGTGGTCGCCCTGCTGTAATAATGCTGCCATTGCTGCAAAGTTGGCCGCCATACCCGAAGCAAAAGCAAGTCCATCTTCTGTGTTTTCGAGCATACACATTTTCTCTACGAACTCATCCACGTTGGGGTTCATATAACGAGAGTAAATGTTTCCTTCCATTTCTTCTGCAAAAATGGCTCTTCCTTGCTCAACATCTTCAAAAGTAAAACTTGAAGTAAGGTACAATGGCACTGAATGTTCACGATTGTGTGAGCGTTCTGCCTGAATTCTGATGGCTTTAGTTTGTTTCTTCATCTTGGCCCTCCATTTTCTACCAAAATCATCGATGAGTTTTGGTGATTTGATTTCGTTTTTGATTAACAAAGGTTTTTTCAAACCTACGCTGTACGTATAATTCGAAAGCGATTTTCCTCTTTGTTTTTTCAGTTATACACCACAATACTCGACAAAATCAATATACTAAATTGGGTATTTCTTGAAAACAAAAGAATCTGACCTCTAAGTTACGCCCAAAAGCTCGAATGGCGAGGAAAAATCATCTCTTTTTCAAAAAGAAGCGACATTTTTCGATTTTATAAATCTGAATTCTTATTTTTAGGAAGTGGTATCATAAATATTGTTTTTGTGATTGATTTATTAAAATCCCACTTTTCACCGCCATTTTGGCTAAACTACCTTTATTAACAAACATGAAAAAAACGCTACAGACCATCGCTGCTATTGCGATTTTCAGTACGGCTTCACTTGCCCAACGCACACTTCTTCACTGTGGTACATTTATCGATGTCACCAAAGGCAATACCCAAAGTCAGGTGACAGTAATAGTTGAAGGCAAAAGAGTCACAGGAGTACAAACAGGCTATCTGGCTCCTAAAGGTACCGACAAAGTCATTGATTTGAAGTCAAAAACTGTTATGCCTGGCCTAACAGATATGCACGTACATATTGAAGGCGAAACCAGTAAAGACCAATTGGTAAAGCGCTACCAATTTAATCAAGCTGATGTAGCTTTTGAGGCAGCTCGTAATGCCAAGACTACTTTAATGGCTGGCTTTACTTCAGTTCGTGATTTGGGAGGCTCGGGCGTCAATATTGCTCTTCGCAATGCTATCAGTAAAGGTATTGCTGTTGGCCCTCGTATTTATACAGCTGGTAGAACAATTGCAACTACAGGAGGACATGGCGATCCAACCAATGCTTTGAGCGAAAACTACACACCAGATCCACACATGGTTACAGGAGTTATCAATGGTGCTGAGGAGGCACGTCAGGCAGTTCGTCAGCGTTACAAAGATGGTTCAGATTGTATCAAAATCACTGCAACAGGTGGTGTTTTGAGTATTGCTAAAAATGGAAAAGCACCACAATTCCAAGATGATGAGTTAGAAGCAATTATCAAAACAGCTAAAGACTATGGATTTCATGTGGCAGCACACGCACACGGTGCTGAAGGTATCAAGCGTGCAGCCAAAGCAGGCGTAACAACGATCGAGCATGGTACTTTTATGGATGACGAAGCCATTGATATCATGAAACAAAAAGGTACTTACTTGGTGGCGACAATCTTGGCTGGCAAAACTGTCGCCGATTCGGCTAAAGTCCCTGGTTATTATCATCCTTTGGTAGTTCCAAAAGCTTTGGAAACAGGACCACTTATTCAGAATATGTTCGGAAAAGCTTACAAAGCAGGTGTGAAAATTGCTTTTGGTACAGACTCAGGTGTTTCGTTGCATGGATTAAATGCTTATGAATTCCAATATATGGTAGAAGCAGGTATGCCAGCAATCGAAGCTATTCAAGCTGCTACGGTAACTCCTGCCAAAATTTTAGGTGTTGAAAAAGATCTTGGATCTATTGAAGCAGGTAAATTTGCCGATATTATTGCTACTGATGGCAACCCTTTACAAGACATTAGCCAAATGCGTAAAGTAAGCTTCGTCATGAAAGATGGTGTAGTTTATAAGCAATAGGCTTTATGGCGTTTATTAAGATAGAGTTTGCTATTCTGCTTTGAACAATTTTCCAATAGGGTGCAACTTCAATCGTATCCTATTGGAAAATTTGACTTTTTAGCATATAGAATGACTCATATTTTTCTCTTACCCCAATCGCTCCAGCGCTTTTTGAATCAAAGCTAATCCTTTTTCGCTGTAAGACAATTGTAAAGCAAAGCGATGTCCATGAGCATCCATTTTCAATAATGATTTTCTGATAATCTCAACCATTTTTTCATCGTCATGTTTTTGAAAAAATGATTCGTACTGAAACTCCAAGAATACTAAACAAAGAGCGTTCTCAATCGTTTGAACATCTGCATCCTGTTTGATTTTTTGCTTGGTAATGATTTGCTTTACTCTTTCAATTACAGGTTCTTCATACCCAACCTCTTCCAGAATTTTAGCGGCAGTTTCGGCATGAAATTTTCCTAAATCCTTTCTCCAAGTCAAATATCCTACTTTTCCCTCAGGATAAGTATTGCGAGGAATACTCCAACGTCCGATATGTTGACTTCTCGAAGCTAATTGTAGTTCTTCGCTTGCTTGTGGATCTAGTTTCAAAACCCAATCTGAACATTTCAATGCCATAAAATATTCTTGAGGGTAGATTTCTCCATTCCACTCAAATGAATTGGGATCTTGTTTGTTATAATCATCGAACTTTTCGAAAGCTAGTCTAATTTTTTCCATATATATTAGTAGAGTGTTTGATACCTGTTCATTTATTTTTGATTCCATCCAAAGCTACAGCACATCATCCATACTAGCAACCAATCATCCCGATTTTGCTTGCTAGTTCGGGGTAAAACCTTCTAAATTTCGAACAAATAAACCAAAACATGATTTAAAATGTGGTCTGATTTACTACAAATCCTATTTAACCATGAAAAAAAGTCCTCCACCGACCCTAACCCACAAGACCCAAACGTTTTGTTGGCGCTGGCCGAAAAAGAACTCATTAAAGCGATTGCTGATGCAGAACAAGTAAAACGCGTTGCCCAAAATAATTATCATAGTTTACTCGCCAAAGCTGAGGAACTACAAGGACAAGCCAATCAATTGTATCAGGCAGCACAAAAATCGTTACAAACTAGCAATGAGGAACAGGCTCAACAATGGTTACGCAAAAAATCACTGGTTGACGAACGTATTGGCGAATACAAAGTTTTGTTGGATCAAGCCCAACAATTGCTTCATCAACTCGAAGCCCAACATCAGGATTTACAATTTCGCCTAGAGTCTACACGACTCAAAGGTCAGATGTTGATTGCCAAAGTTGAAGCCGCCAAGACTCAAAAGCTAGTAGATGGTGTACAAAATTCGGAGAATTCTTCTGCATACGAACAAATTTCAGCTTTGGAACAACAGTTTCAAATCAAGGAAGATGAACGAAATATGCGAGAGGAATTACAGCAAAATGATACTATTATCAAAAAAGCATTTGAAGAAATTGCTTTTCAGCAAAGTATCGAAAAAGACTGGGAAAAACTCAAATCTGAAAAAGACTTGAAATTAAACGATAAACAAGCTAAAAAAATAGAAGACTTTTTTAGTAAAACCAAGGATACGCCAACCGAAAAACCTCAAAGCGATAAACAGAAAAAAATTGACGATTTCTTCAAGTAGACAAGATTTTATACATTAAACTTTATCACGGTTTATTATTTATTGTTCTGAAAGTAACTCTAAGATTATGTAATCCAACAGCAATATCCATGATTCGATCTAGGATTTGACTGGTTCTTAGGCGTATTTTCT
>NZ_JASHIC010000039.1 GCF_030056705.1 Flectobacillus longus | reverse complement strand
AAGAATCTTGGCAATTTCGGTCGGACTAAATTTGCTGATTTTCATAATACTTACCTAAAGTTAAAAAATATCACACTTTTTAAACTTTTAATCCGTACTATTTTTGGGGAAGCTTACAATGTCACCTTCGCAGACTGTGCCAAAGCTTGGAACGTGTCAATGTCGTAAAACAAAGCTCTCTTCTAAATATTACTGATATAAATAGCAAACGCCCACCAATTGTGAATTGGTGGGCGTTTTGTTGTTTCATTTAGAAAAATGATTTATAAGAAAAGCTTCTACAATCGAAAACTGAACAAATTGAAATTCTAAAATGGACTAACTCTCAAAATATATTTTCAATTGAGAAGAGGACTTAATCTCATTCAGTTTATGAATGCTAATAGGTTTATGGATAAAATCTATTACGCATGGATATACTTTAGCTCTAAGTTTGTCGCTCTCATCAATAGAGGATGATACGATGATTACATATATTTTACAGGATAAATTATTATTTGTGATGTAATCTAAAACACCCCATCCATCTAACTCAGGCATATTTAAGTCCAAAAAGATAATATGAATATCCTCGGACAGGCTATTTTCTGATATGTATTCCACAATACCTTTTCCATTCAAAAATTGATTGGGTACTGGAGTAATTTCAGCTTTCTTCAATAGCAATTTATGTAGAAGCTGAATAGCATTATCGTCATCAACAATTGAAAAATGTAGCTTAGTAGAAATAGTGTTAAAATTTGGAGTGGTATTACGCTCCATATCTTGAATTATATACGTTTTTTGAGTGATGTCTTTGATTATTTGATCTATCTCAAAAGCAGAAGATACAATGTGCTCCACACACTCGTTTAGTTCTATTGGATTATCGAAACCACTCTGAACCAACATGGCTAATCCCATAAGTCGAGAAAGTGGTGCTCTTACTACGTGAGATTGTATCCAAGCAATTTCTTTTAAAGATTTATTTTGAATTTCAACAGCCTTAAAATATTTATTCCGTTCTGTTATATTGTGTGCTATCTCAAATATTAGGCTTTGTCCACTTACATTCAATATACAACAATATACCTCCATGTCAAATATTTGACCATTAGCCGTTCGATGTTGTACCTCAAATTTTTGGCGCCCTAATCTATTTAAAATTTCAAATTTACGTGTAACATCATCCTTCGAAATATTTACATCGAGGATGCTGAGTTTCAGAAAATCGTCTTTCTCCCAACCATAGAATTGAATACAAGCTTCATTAGCGTCAATGAATTGTCCATTTTCTGGGTTAATCAAATACATCATAGAAGCACTTTCTTGAAAGATGCTTCTGAATCGACTTTCACTCTCTAATAGAGCTCTTTCAGTGTTTTTGCGCTCAGTTATGTCTACAACTATCGCAATAAAAAGAGGACTACCATCGATTTCGATATATTGCAAATGAACTTCTACTTCATATATAGTTCTATTTTTTCTCGTATGTATAGTTTCAAAAATAAGTTTATCTTTTTGTTTATTTTTTAGTGGTTCGATTAATTCTAAATACTGTTTGTAATTTATAAGGGGATTAATACTAATAGGGGTTAGCTCTCGTAGCTCTTCTAAAGTATAGCCAATATTAGCCTGAGCAGCTTGATTAACTTCAGTAAATCTTAGGGTATTCGCATCAAAAATGAAAATTTCATTTAATAGATTTTCAAAAATATAGCTAAACTTAAAAACTTCATTTTGAGCAAATTTTTCTTTTGTTATGTTTTTACTAAACACAGCAACCCCGACGACCTCTCCATTCACAATAATTGGGTTCATTGAAATTTCTAAGTAGTAGATTTTATCAATTGTAGGAACTGTGTCGTTAAAGTGTAAAACCTTATTTTGTAAAACTTGATGATACCTATCTCGCCAAAGACTCTTAAGGCTCTCAGGCAAGCAATCTAAGATATTAGTTCCTTTCTCTAAGCGATATCCAAATGAGTAGAGAAAATCTCTATAAACAATCTCATTGGCATAGATTATTTCGTAATCTTTGTTAATTGACCAGATACTTTCAGACGAACTATCAAGTATTGCTTTTAGGTTAGCCTCACTATCTTTAAGAGCCTTTTCTGTTAGCTTTAAATGTGTTATCTCGGTACTTTGACCACCTATTCCAACAATCTGGTTATTTGCATCTCTTATTGGAAATTTGACTGTCAAAAAAAGTTTATGAGACTCGCCATCAGAGACAATATCTTCAATGCTCAGTGTTTTTTGTTCATCAACTACTAATCTATCTATTTCAGAAAACTTCTTTGCTATTTCATTAGGAAAAAAATCAGAGGCCATGCGACCTAAAGCCTCTTCTTTTTTTAGACCTGTAAGTAACTCCCAGTTCTTATTAATATTTATGTATCTACCCTCCAAATCTTTTACATAGATAATTGAACCACTATTTTCTAAAATACTTTCTAAAAGTAATCTTCCTTCTTTAATTGTGTTCAAATCTATTTGCCTGTATCTAATATTCTTCAACATTTCACCAATCAAGGTAAGTATCTGAAAGTCAAAATCTTTAGTCCTATTCGAGTCTTTTTTAGAAATAAGTCCAACAAAACCAATATAAGATTTTTCTGCATGTATTGGAACAGATAAGATATTTATATTATCATGATTGACTAAATATGATTTTCCTTGTTGATGCTCCAGAAAATATGGTTCTAACTCACTCATACTTCCGCTATTACCGATGTTATAATTTCCAGAACATCCTTCTTTAATCCAATTATATTGCTTTTGGTAAGTACCTTTTTGAGAGTCGTAATAAATAACAAATAAACATTCAGCTCTCATAAAATCTCCAACTTTAGCCAATGACTCCTTAATCTTCTCTTCAACAGTATCCAATGAAATATTGATAAATGTTAAGAAGATGTGCATTAGCATCTCTTGAAGTTTATTTGAATAGTTAAGTTTATCTATCATTAACTTTATCTCGGTGACATCACGACGGATACCTTCTATGGCAATGAGATTTCCTTCACTATCTTTAATAGGAACATTTCTTTGCTCAACCCAAATAATTTGCCCATCTTTTCTTCTCCAGCGAACAGTCACTGGAGTTTTTAAATTAATCTTTCCGTTAATTAATGATTGAATGATGGATTTATCATCTTTGTGGACAATTTTTAAACCGAGTTCAGGGTCATCATAGTGCTCTTTTGGAGTGTAGCCTGTGATTGCTGTTACTGATGGGCTTATATAAGAGAATTTTCTTTCTGGTAAAAGTTCATATCTAAATATAACATCTTGGAAATTTTCAGTGAGTCTTCGATATTTAAATTCACTCTCACTCAGTGTGTCAATAAATTCTTTTCGCTCTGAAATATCTGTCATCGTTGCAAATACACGATAATCATCCCTATCGTCCGTTAAATACTCTATTTGTGTAGATATACTTATCCATCTAATTCCTGAACTTTCTTTATCTTGTAGTCCAACTACTTTACCTCGAATTTCTTGTTTTTTAATGACTGCTTGTATTATTGGCAGTTCGTTAAAATCAAGTAATTGAAACATTTCATCTACTATATTAACATTCGAGATAAGCTCAGCCCAATTTTTTATACCTTCATTTTCTAATCCAAAAAACTTAAATGCACTTTGATTAGCTTTAAGTATCTCAGCATTTTTATTGAGATATACCACTCCATCTGTCATACTCTCAAAAATATTGTGGTACTCTTGTTCACTAGTTCTAAGCTGATACTCCATTTGGTGTCTAACTTTGACATTTTGAATTAAATCTTTCGTCAAACGCAGCAAGGTAATCTCATCTGTTTCATAGACCTTATTTTTTTCTTGCGAAAGCATACACAGAAAACCAACTAGATTAAAACCTTTTTTAATCGGAAGTATGAGGATATTCTCAATTTCTAAAAAATGAAGACTTTTTATAAGTTCAATGTTGAAATTAAGAACTTCAATATCTTCGATAAACAATAAATCCTCTTGTAATGCCTTTGGAACAAGATGCTCAATTTCTGTAATTTTGAATTTATCAAGAATGGAGAAGTTCTTATAATTCTCAATCGCTATTGATGATGTCCAAGTATTTACTTCTCTGTAATGTAATTCTGTATTATCAATTTCGTAAAGTAATACTTGTAAGCTTCCCATATATTTTCCTATTTCCTCCAAAATCAAATCAACACCATCATTATCGGAAAATGGATAATTCATAAATTTATTAGATAACTCAATAATCGTTTTTTGAAAATGCTCGTTACGTTTTTGCTTTTCTGCAAATTGTATTTGCATTGTAACATCTTTGGCAATACCTACATGTCTATAAATATTTCCATCTTGGTCATGCAATGGAAATTTTTGCAAGTTGAACCAACGGACATTCGCTTGAATTATGACCCTAAAGGTATGATTGAATGGAAGATATGTCGATTTTAGATAATTCTCTTGAGCCTCCTTTAATGATTTGATGTCATCTGGATGAATATATTGTGATATATGCAATAGCTTACTTTCGTATTCATTGATATCCTCAAAAATGTCTTTGAATTTCTTATTAGAGTAAAGCAGTTTATCATCGTTTTCATCTCTTATCCAAAGAATATCATTTACATTATCTGAAATTTCTCTAAAATTCTGAAGACTTTCTAAAAAAGAATCTTGAATTTTTATTCTCTCAGTTACATCTAAAAATGTGATGATACAAGTATTCACTGCAAGCATGAAGCTTACCTCACAAATCTTTACTTCTTTATTTTTACAAGTTATCTTACATTCAAAAGGTTGTACAATATGTTCTTTATTCAATACTGGATAAATATTTTCATACCAATTCAAGTTAGCAAAATTGCGGTCGCCATCTGAAGGAAATGCATAATTCAACCAATCAGTAATGCTTGAGATATCGTTAGAATTATACCCGAAAAAACTGATAAATTGATCGTTTAAAAAAAGAGTATTATCATCAAAATTGGACACAAGCATTGCTACAGGTGCTTTCTGAAAGAGCTCCTTACACTTAGTAAATGTTAGTCTCTCGGAAAATTGTAATTCCACATTCTGCTGAGCAAGCACTCCTAAGTCTTTAACAAATAGAGCGTAGTTCTCCTCAAATTTGTGTAGATATATTTCATGAACTCTCCCTGTGGGAATATACACTGATTCAGGAATATGAAAGTATGATTTTGAGTCTATTTCAGAAACTATATCATCGAAATAAATTCCTCTATAATCCACAATGAGCTCGTGAAGGTTTTTGTAGTTCTCTTTATTTTTCCAAGCATTAATTGGGGAAAAACTAGACCTATCCTCGATGAATAAGCTTTTATTAAATTCTACATACTCATAATTTAATATACTTAACTGTTGTCTATAAAAATGGTTAGTCATAACAAAATGGCGGTTTTATTATATAAGTTTTGGTGTTCTATTCAAATTTATAATAAATATAATTGTTGTAGGTAAAAAATTACTGATTATTATCATGGCGTATATATCGTCAAAAGGTTCGAAGACTATCATTTCAGTCAAATAACTTCATTAGAAGTGAAAAGGAAGATGATTGATGTATTTATCTATATTTCTAAAATGGATAACCCTCCTAAATCATGAATTAGTCGGAGAGATTCAATTTCTTGGTCGTTCCATCAAACAAACGCCCCACAATCAGAGTGATTATGGGGCGTTTGCTAATTGATAACCTTGAGTTCTAGATAAAACGGGAAATAAGCATCTGTGCTTAAAACGGGCATATCTTCATAGATTGACTGTGCGATGATAAGTAAATCAAATGGGTCTCCATGAGGTTTTGAACTACTTGCCTTAGGAAATACCTTTGGCACATTCGAGATTTCGTTGATATGTGGTAATACTTGTACCCTTTTTAGTAACTCTTTGATGACATCTTTATAGGGAATGTTGAAAGGGTTATTACCTTTTCCAATCAAATCAAGGAACCTGTGAATGTCGTAAAAAGCTCTATCTTAAATACTATTAAAAAAACGCCCTTGAATTGAGAATTGGATGGTATTTTTAATTTACATATCTATTACTTCAAAAACTGCTTCTTGATAGTTGAATCCTTCACTCTGGCATATCTTGAAAGCTGTCTACTGTCTTTCCAACCTACAATAGCCTGTATTGTACTTTCTGGTAAATCAAGCTCATTGATACTGTGGTCAACAAAGCTCTTTCGTGAGGTATGAAAGGTTAGATACTTATTTATCTTTGCCTTTTTAGCTATCTCTTTAATATACTTATTGAGCTTTGTGTTTGACATCTTGGGGAGTGAGTAAATATCAGAGCCGTAACGCTTGAATATGCTCATGGCTTTTTCGTTTAGTGGTACTCTTTGTCTGGTATCTGTTTTGTCCCTTCCTAACTTTATCCAGATAGTTTCATCTGAATCTATCACAAAATCATCTTCTGTGAGCGTATTGTAGTCAATAAAACTCAGAGAGGTTTCAGCACAAAAACGATAAATGTCAAAGGTTTTTCGATGGGTATCAGACAAATCCAAAGCATCTACTTTGTCCAGCTCCTCCTGTGTGAGTGATACAGGATCCTTTTCTTTGGCTTTCTCCACTTTATAGCTTTCTATTTTTCGGTCTTGGGTGTATCCTTTAGATACTGCATACTTGATGATACCTTTGACTAGGAACAAATACTTTTCGATGGTGCTTTCTTGATACTTAGAAATTTTGAGATAGAATTTAAAATCCTCCATGAAAACACGGTCAATGGCATCAATATCAATTTGCTCCAGTTGCTTTTGCACCAAATACGTGCGGATAGTCTCAAATTTAGATTCTCGACTTACTACTGATTGCTTTTTGAGCTTTTCGGCTTTGACTAACAGATATTGGTCTTTGATAAATTCTTTGAATACATCAATAAAAGATGGTACTCTTTTTCCTTTTCGTACTAATCCGTGAGAGACTCTGTGCCTTTCTAGGATTTCGTCTGGTCGAATTGGTTCGTTGGGTTTTTCAAAACCAATTTGATTAAAGATTTGGGTAAAACGTAATTCATGGTTATCCATGAGCTTTTGATTTTTTGCAGCCTCTTTGCCTTGAAAACACTGTTCTTTGGGATTCCATTGTTTGCGGTTTAACTTGATTTTAGTAGAAATTGGAACGGACTTTTCACCATCAACTCTAATTTCGCAATAGATAATACCAAGGTCTTTGGTTTTACCTTCACGAAACCAATAATAGAAGGACATCATGTTGATAGGGGTGTAACTAACACTTCTAGGTGATGTTGCAGATTTTTTGACATTTGTAAAAACTATTATATGTGAAGAAATTATAAAAGTTTAAACACAGGTCAAAGAGTGTTCCAAAACCACTTAAAATAAAGATGTTAGTAAAATTGTTAGTAAAATTGAAAAAGTGCCTTGGTTGCAAGTAGAGGGGCTTTTTGAGGTATTTCAGACAATTGCGGAAAATCTGATATAAAACAAAAAAGTGAGCTAAATAGCTCACTTGTAAGTCCTTGAAAATCTGGGTTGTGGTCTCGTAGGGATTCGAACCCCAAACCTTCTCATCCGTAGTGAGATGCTCTATCCAGTTGAGCTACGAAACCTTTACTCTCCCTTACAGCGTTGCTGTGTTTTGGGACTGCAAAATTAGAACAATAATTTAAAAATCACAAATTAAATGCGTTTTTTTTGCATATTTTTTCCTAAATAATGTACAAACCACTAGTAGCCAGAGAGATAAAAATATTATTTAGCAATCATTTTTACAACAGCATTGCCAGTTTGTCCCATATAGGTAACATTACCTTGAATATCAAAGTTTGTATCATTTAATTGAATTAACGTAAATTCTCCTGAAAGTGCTAATCCACCTTGAATGCTCACATTTGTCAACACTACTTTACTTTGGTCAGTATTGAATGCCCATGTACCTCCTGTAATAGCGGTACCATTGTTGTCTGTTCCAGTTACGGTTCCGTTGCTATTCAAATTAAATGTTACTTTCGACAAATCATACAGGTTTTGAGTATTAGCTTTTTGATATAATAAAATAATCCCGTTCACTGTAAGATTGTCAATAATCCAAGTTTTGGCAGAAATGTACTCTGTTTTTGTTTTAGTTGGGGTTGGATTGTCATTACTTTTGCAAGACGAAAACAATGTTACCAATACTGCAAAGCAGATAAATAGATTTTTCATGAGAGTAGGGCTTTTGTGTATGATACAATAAATAAAACACGCCCACTTTTGTGGGCGTGTCAAGAAATATTAATAAATGGCTTCTTTCTGTGCTTTAACTTTTTCGTCAGCAATATAATCATCAAAAGTCATTAACTTATCTAAGAATCCTTTTGGTCCAATTTCCAACATGCGTGTAGCTACTGTTTGAGTCAATTGATGGTCATGGCAAGTAAACAACATGGTTCCTGTAAAATCTACCAAACCATTGTTTAATGCAGTGATCGATTCTAGGTCAAGGTGGTTAGTTGGCTCGTCAAATAATAAAACGTTTGCTCCCGACAACATCATACGACTAAACATACAACGTTGTTTTTCTCCTCCTGACAACACAGTACATTTCTTTAAGGCTTCATCTCCAGAAAATAACATACGACCTAAGAAACCACGGATAAAACTTTCGTCCTTTTCAGTTGAATATTGTCTCAACCAATCAACCAAGTTTAAACTTGCATCTGCAAAATACTTGGCGTTGTCGTTTGGTAAATAAGCCTGAGTTGTAGTCACGCCCCATTTGAATTCACCACCATCTGCTTGACGTTCGCCTGTCAAAATATCAAGAAATGCAGTAATTGCCAATGAATCACGAGAAAGCACTGACATTTTATCACCTTTGTTTAACGTGAAAGAAAGATCTTTGAACAAATACGTTCCGTCTTCAGACTTCGCCGAAAGATTTTCTACAGTCAATAATTGATCTCCTGCCTCACGCTCTGGCTTGAAGTTGATAAACGGATAACGACGAGAAGATGGTTTTATGTCGTCAACTTTCAATTTATCTAACATTTTTTGACGAGCAGTCGCTTGTTTCGACTTCGCTACGTTGGCAGAGAAACGGCGAATAAACTCTTCTAATTCCTTACGTTTCTCATCATTTTTCTTACTTTGGTCAGCACGTTGACGAGCTGCTAGTTGAGAAGATTCATACCAGAATGTGTAAGTACCTCCATACAATTGAATCTTGCCGTAGTCAAGGTCTGCAATGTGAGTACATACATTGTCTAAGAAGTGACGGTCGTGAGATACTACAATAACTGTATTTTTAAAATTTTGTAAGAAGTTTTCCAACCACATGATCGACTCAATGTCCAAGTTGTTGGTAGGTTCATCTAGCAACAAAATGTCTGGTGCTCCGAACAAAGCTTGAGCTAATAGCACCTTCACTTTATCTGAACCACTCAAGTCTTTCAACAACACATAATGTAAATCTTCTTTAACCCCCAAACCTCCTAACAACATTCCTGCATCAGATTCAGCTTCCCAACCGTTCATTTCTGCAAACTCGGCTTCTAAATCAGCTGCACGATTACCATCTTCCTCTGTGAAATCTTCCTTTAGATATATGGCATCTTTTTCAAGCATAATGTCGTATAGGCGTTTGTTTCCCATCATTACAGTTTGAAGAGCAGTTACATCTTCATATTCGAAGTGGTTTTGCTTCAAGATTGACATACGTTCACCAGGGTTCATAGAAACTGAACCTGTCTGTGAATCTAATTCGCCAGAGAGAATTTTTAAGAAAGTAGACTTTCCAGCACCATTAGCTCCAATTAGGCCGTAACAGTTGCCTTCAGTAAATTTAATATTAACATCTTCAAAAAGTACCCGTTTGCCAAAACGGAGTGATACATTCGATACGGTAAGCATTCCTTAGTATATGAGAATTATAAAATGAGTTAAAAGTCAAAAAAATGGGCATTATTTGCCTCTATTATCTTAACAAAGTACAAAATTACAAAATGATTCTGATAACTTAGATTTAAAAGCTTGGAGATTTGGAAATGTAGCTATTTTGATTTGAAAATTGAGATAAAAAAGAAACAAGTTATGACAATTGTTGATTTTGAAAGATTTTTTGATTAGCCTTTGTGTGTATATTGTAAATTTGACAAAAACGCAGACCTATGTTTTGCCAAAAAGTAAGATATCAAATAAAAAAAAGTAACTTTTTTTATTTTTTTTTCACAACCGTAAATGGTTCTTTATTGTACAATTAAGCGCCTGAAAAATAAATAATTACTGTAGGTGTTATGAATTATAAAACGCCTCAATTAGCCGAAAAAATGATGTTTTTTGGATAGGAATTTAGATTTTTTTTCCTGAAATGTTTGTGATTTCAAAAACAATATTCTAATTTTACATCACAGAAACACAGAGACACTGTAACAAAATAAAGGTTTCGTAGCTCAACTGGATAGAGCATCTCACTACGGATGAGAAGGTTTGGGGTTCGAATCCCTACGAGACCACAACCCAGATTTTTAAGGCATTGCAAGCGAGCTATTTAGCTCGCTTTTTTGTTTTATAACAGATTTTCCTCAGTCGTCTGAAATACCTCAAAAAGCCCCTCTACTTGCAACCAAGGCACTTTTTTAATTTTACTAACAATTTTACTAACATTTTTATTTTTCGTTGTTTTGGAACACTTTTTGACCTGTGTTTAAGCTTTTATTATTACTTAAATTTTACACAGTTTTACAAATGTCAAAAAATTAAACAACTACCCACCTAGAAATGTTAGTTACACCCCTATCAACATGATGTCCTTCTATTATTGGTTTCGTGAAGGTAAAACCCAAAACCTTGGTACTATCTATTGCGAAATTCGAGTTGATGGTGAAAAGTCCGTTCCTATTTCTACTAAAATCAAATTAAACCGCAAACAATGGAATCCCAAAGAACAATGTTTTCAAGGCAAAGAGGCTGCCAAAAATCAAAAGCTCATGGACAACCATGAATTACGTTTTACCCAAATCTTCAATCAAATCGGTTTTGAAAAACCCAATGAACCAATCCGACCAGACGAAATCTTAGAAAGGCACAGAGTCGCCAACGGATTGGTACGAAAAGGGAAAAGAGTACCATCCTTAATTGATGTATTCAAAGAATTTATCAAAGACCAATATTTGTTGGTCAAAGCCGAAAAGCTCAAGAAACAATCTGTAGTAAGTCGAGAGTCAAAATTTGAGACTATTCGAACCTATCTGGTACAAAAGCGACTGGAGCAAATAGATATTGATGAAATAGACCATGTTTTCATGGAGGATTTTAAATTTTACCTCAAAATTTCGAAGTATCAAGAAAGTACCATCGAAAAGTATCTATTCCTTATTAAAGGTATCATTAAGTACGCCGTATCTAAAGGATACACCCAAGACCGAAAAATAGAAAACTATAAGGTAGAGAAAGCCAAAGAGAAGGAACCTGTATCACTCACTCAGGAGGAGCTGGATAAAATAGAGGCTTTGGATTTGTCAGAGAAGCACCGAAAGACCTTTGACATCTATCGTTTTTGTGCCGAAACCTCTCTGAGTTATGTGGAT
The DNA here is from genome assembly GCF_030056705.1 of Flectobacillus longus. Taxonomy (GTDB): domain Bacteria; phylum Bacteroidota; class Bacteroidia; order Cytophagales; family Spirosomataceae; genus Flectobacillus; species Flectobacillus longus. The sequence goes on along the minus strand of NZ_JASHIC010000039.1, from coordinate 52,812 downwards.
TATGATACACTTTGTGAAGATGATATCGTCATTGACTCGGATGAAATCATCTGGATAAAGATAGGAAGGGACAAAACGGACACTAGACAGAGAGTACCCTTAAACGAAAACGCCATGAGCATATTCAAGCGTTACGGCTCTGATATTCTTTCATTACCAAAAATGTCAAATACTAAGCTTAATAAATACATAAAGGAAATCGCCAAAAAGGCTAAGATAAATAAGTACCTTACCTTTCATACTTCACGAAAGAGTTTTGTTGACCACAGTATCAATGAGCTTGATTTACCAGAAAGTACGATTAAGGCAATAGTTGGCTGGAAAGATAGCAGACAGCTTTCAAGGTATGCAAGAGTGAAGGACTCCACTATTAAGAAGCAGTTTTTGAAGTAAAATCCAGTCGATGAATAATTTAATAAGTGTCTATTCGTTGGTAGAATTTTATTGATTAAAAAAATTACGAAGGAAGTATTTATTATATATCTTCCTTCGTACAATCTTATCTCTTTTAACTTTTGAACCGTACTCTTTTTGAGGAAACTTACACCGAACTTATGGGTTAAGAAACATTTTCTGAAGTAGTGACAAAGTATTTAATGTAATATTTAGCCAGCTGTTGATTGAAACTGTTTTTTAAAGATTCTTCTATTGCTTTTTTTATATGTGTTATTTTAGAGAATCTTTCGAATAAATCAGCTTCATCAGCCAGTAGAGAAAGCCACTCGACTTTGAATTTAGAATAATCAAAAGACTCAGGATACAAAAAGAACTGCATATATTCTGTTAAATTTGTTAAGCTTTTAAGCCTTGGGTCATTATTTGATAAATTTAATGAGTAAATAAATCTTACAGCATTCATGAAAGTGAAATTCGATAAAATAGCTTTATCTGAAGAAATAATAGGCTCTTCTCTAACTTTATCTTGTTCTATCTTTTGAATATATCCATCGAAGTATCTTTCATATTCAATTACGCCATTCTCCACTGCTGAAACATATAAGTCTATTTCCAAATTTGAATCAAGTGTTTTTATTATTTCTGCTTTCAAGTCAACTTTTATTTCTGTACCAGAAATTGTCCACAGATATGGTAACACTCTATTTTTTGAATATGAATCTTTTTTGAAAATTGATACAATATCATTAACTAAACTCTTATTGTCAATCAGGAACTTATTTTTGCTTAATATTTTTGAAATAAAAATTAAGCTATTTTCAACTTGAAAAAAAATATATTTTTTGGATATTGTTTCAAGTAGTGTTTCAATATCATCTTTTGAAAATAGATGAAAGTTTTTATCAATAAATGGTAAAATATATTCCAATTCTGATCCTAATAAAAACGATTCATGTTTGAAAAACTTGAGAATATTATTTACTAGGCTGGAAGTATCAGCCTTGGGTATGGATATTTTTGCAAGTACTGTGAATATATTTTTATATGTATTTTGACATTTATACTTAAAGAAATAAATGCTAGTTTGGTTTTTCATTTTTTTTTCTTCGGAAGTACCCGTCATTAAGAATGTATCTTCTTCATAAAAAGATTTTAAGAAGTTGTTCACATGTTTAACAATTGAGGATAATCCTTCTTCGGAAAAAACGAGCTCAGATATATGAAATTTATTAAATATGTCATTTATAGCTTTTGAATCTCCATACTTAATCAAAAGTTCAAAAAATCTCAAGTTAAATCTTTGAATTCTTCCTTCATACTTTTTATCTGTAGCATAATTAATTAATAGTGCTTCAATACCTTTGTTTATCACTCTTGGGATGCTTTCATACTCATCTCCTATTATATAATTATTAGTGTAAAAAAGTATAACATTATGTATCTCCTTAAAAATTAATTGAGGGTAATACGTACCACGCCTATCCACTCTTTTTTCCTTATAAAATTCATATGTATCAAGAACATTTTTATAGTGTTCATTTATATTGGCCTCGGAATCTTTTAAAACTGTATCGTCTCTTATTATTTTTAAAAGCTTATATTGGCTATCACCCAAATATGGAATATGAGATATAAGTTTATCAAAATCTATGTCGTCTAACTCTCTAATTATTTTTTCTTTTTCATCTTCGTCTAGATTTTCTTCTTCATATTTTATTAAATTCCTTAGGGCTTTTATATTGTGTTTTGCAATATAATAGGTTAGATACTTACCTGATTGCCAAGCTTTATTCGCAATTTCTTGAAATAATGAATATGATTGCTTAATGTTACCTATTTTATGATTAATATAAGCTAATGCTAAAGCATTAGGTAAACTTGAAGTTCCATGTATAGATGAATTAAGTGCATCTGAGATTAAACTATGAAACTCTAGTCTATCATACCTACAATTGAAACATTGACATTCTTCATTTTGGATGATAATAATATTTTTTTCAGGTTCCAATCTTTGACTCCCAGTGATGTCGCCTGTTCTTGATTCTGGCTTGTAATAGAGGGTCGAAATCCCACTATAGTTTAAAAAAATAAAAATCTCCTCTATTTTTTTTTCAAATTGCCCAATTTCAATCTCAGAAAAGGTGTGTTTGTCTGTTGGATTGTATTTGACCTTCCCATTTGCTATCTCGGTATTCAAGCATAGTTCTTTGAAAAGTGATTCGTTAGATAGCTCTAATGTGTAAGGGGCAAAATTATAAACGTATCTATCCGTAATTTTAAAAGGGTATAGATTTGAAATGAAACTGATGGGTAAAGATCTTAATTCAGAAAAACGAGATAGGGAGTTATAGAGTTGGTCAATAATATGCTTTTCAGTTATTAGGTCATTGAATTTATCATAATTAGACAAAAAGACAAGGAAATTAAGCAGTCTTTGCCCCAGCATAGAAAAGTTTTCCCCTTTCTTAAAATATTTCTTCTTAAGTGCGTTATTGCCTTTTATATATTGTTCTATGTAGTTTTCTTCTTTTCCACTATCAAAATAATCTATGACGTTTATTCCTTTATTTTTCAAGTAATCTCTTTGTGCAGGATGTAAACTATTATCTACTGATAGTAGATACGCATTCTGAAAATCTTGAGTAAGTATATTCCTTACCGACTGAATGATAATTTTGAGATTTATATCAGAGAAGCTATAGCCAACAAATAGTACAACTTTAGATGCGAAAGTAGATTTTATAAAGGACTCAATAAGTGGATGATTCAAACCATAATCCAAATAATCATCTTCTTTAAGAACTACATCAGAATTGTCCAAATCGCCATGAATTTTCACTAAAAGATTAGTATTTAAAGCATATGGGAATTCTTTATCCTTTGTTACTATTGAAAAGGGCAAAGATTCTTTTCTTATTACTTGCTCTAATAAATCATCATAGTTTGTAGTAATTAGATGTACAGGATTTAATTTAAAAATAGCCTCATGTATCTCATTATGTATAGCCTTTTTATGATTCAAGACTACACGAATTTTTTCCATATATTCTTTCTGCTGGCGTTCATTAAAGTACATTTGTGCAATTCTGAGATAGTCTGATTCATTGGCTGGTATATCTATTTCAGATTTCATTTCATTAATTAGCGTACCCCATAACGGTATTCCCGCATCAATTGAAACTCCTGCACCTGCAAATACCACAAGCCTATTTGAATCGATTGCATTTCTAATGTTTTTTATATCAGTCAAAAATTTCTTCATATTTCTTTTATCTTCTAAAAGGCGTTTACTAAATATTAAGTTACAAATATGATTGTTTTTATCTTGAAACAACTTTTTAGGGTAAATAATCCTTTCCACGATTCTTAAGATGAGGAAGAATGTATCCACAACTTACCCAATTTCCATATAAGTCATAATAAATTATAGTTAATTGAAAACTACTGATATGCAAACGCCCACCAATTCACAATTGGTGGGCGTTTGCATATCAGTAATATTTAGAAGAGAGCTTTGTTTTACGACATTGACACGTTCCAAGCTTTGGCGCAATCGGCAAATGTGACGTATGCACAACCTGTTGCCTTTTTTACCTGTCTGATTTTCTTTGCCGAATATTCCTTTGTCCAGCCCATGAGTTGAGCGATGCTTGCAGAATTAACTATCGTAGAAGCTCCCATAATAAATCCAATGTTTTCGTTTTAGGTTTTCATACAAATTTACTAAAAATCACTTGTGCAAAAAAGAGATAAAAACGGATATATACGGACAAAATCGAATGTGCTCGCATGAAAACATCATGTTTTCGTCAATAGCCTACTAATTTCATGATGAAAACGCCGATGAAAACAAACGAAAACATCGGTCTTGATTCATGAAAACATTGAAAACATGGCTGAAAACATTGCACGTACCGTCCAGATTGGAGCAAGAGTAAGACCTGAAATTGCTGACTGGCTAAGAAGCTCTCAAAACACTAGTGATTTCCTTAACGAGATTCTTGAAAAGACTTTTACAGGCAATACACTTAAGCATGAAAACACTGTTTTCATACACCTCACACCTGAGCAGCTTCGTGAACTTGATACCCTACTCGAAGAAAATCCTGAGCTGAAAACTCATGAAAACATTCTTCAATCTGCCTTGGCTCACTATGTTTTCAATGGTCTAACGTTTGGCTTAAACGAAAACGATGAGCGCCTACTAACACCTGAACGAGAAGTCGAAATCCGAGCACAGTTCCAAACCTTGTTGGATGAAAACATCAATCCTCTAAAGGATGAAATCATTCAGTTGAAGCATGAAAACAAACGATTGCTGGACGAAAACAATGTTTTCAGAAATCATGAAAACATTAGCACTGAGCCTGAAAACATTGAAAACAATCCTGTTTTCATCAAGCTTCAAAGTGAAAACATTGCTTTACAGAATGAAAACAAACGCCTGATAGACGAAAACAATGTTTTCAAGAATCATGAAAACATCAATACTGAGTTTGAAAACATTGAAAACAACTCTGTTTTCATTCAGCTTCAAAATGAAAACATTTCTTTACAGGATGAAAACAAACGGCTGCTGGACGAAAACAGTGTTTTCAAGAATCATGAAAACATCACCACTGAGTCTGAAAACATTGAAAACAACCCTGTTTTCATTCGACTACAAAACGAAAACAAAGCTCTTCAACTTGAAAACATCCGTTTGCGTGATGAAAACAACGAAAACACCATGCTGGATAAGTTCAAGGCTTTTAAGCTCGCTAACGATGCGGGTCTCAACAATTTGATTTCTGAGGCAGTTCGATTCTCTGAGCAGAGAGCATTTGTTCGTATCGGAGCGGGTGTCTGGAAGAAACACTATACCAAGGGCTTTGAAGAAATCTCTCAACCATGAAACAAATACTTGCTACACTCACCCTAGACACTAACGGACAAATTGTAAGCTATCAGAGTCACGGGGAAATGACGCTTGAAGAATTTCAAGCATTTTCTGAAGAAGCTCTGGCATTACTTGCCAAGAAAAAAACTTATGATGCTGCCGTTATCAACAACGAACTCAAACTCGATATGATTGGAAAATACATGACCGCAATGGGTTGCTTTCGAGCCGATGGAGCGATTGATTTTGAACCCGCTTTTCGTCCTGTTTTCGAAAAATTGATTATCGAATGGGAAGAACGTAAAACCTTGATGGGAAAAGTCAAAGCCCAAATAAAGGCAGGTAAAAAGAAAGTAGCGTCCTTCTTTGTTAACCTTGGTTTAAAGTACGCTGGCAAGGGTCTAGCAAAGGGAGTCCAATACGTAAAAAAGTAGCACCATGATTTTTTCAGAAAAACTAAAATTAATCACAGAGGGTGCGGAAATAGGTAATTCCATCCTCACGGGAATGAGTTCACCACCCGAAAGAGTGGAAGAGCCACCAGCTCCCAAACAGCTTGAGGGACTATTTGATAATCCTTTCAAACCTCAAACTGTAGCCCAACAGGTCGTCACACCTCAATATGTGCCCAACATCGACCAAGTGATTTTGGAAGGAAATGCAGAACTGGAAACAGAACTAATTTTCTCCTACGTAAAAACGGGTACGGGCGTGCTACGAAATATCTTGGCAGAGATGTCGACCGAAAATGGCGATGAAAAACTGGTCGAAGATTTTGAAGCGAGCCTTATTCCATTGAGCGACGAAGTCAAAGCAGCTCAAAAACGAGTAGAGCAAAAGAAGAAAATCCAACAGGATGAAGGATTGGAAGATACAGAATCTATCCGAAAGTTTGTCAAGCTGGTGATTCTCGAAGACTTGAAGAAAAAGGCACGTGAAGGCAGATACAGACTCCCAAGTAAAACCGCCATGATTTACGATTTAGTGGTACTCATGGGTTCAAATATCATTGCCCATCATCCACAGGCACTATCGAACTTCACCATAAAAGTAGTCAAGAAAATTAAAGCCAAAATCACCTAGATATGAATCCCAAAGGAAACGTTTGGGGCTTCTTTGGTACTCGAAATACAGGAAAGACCTACGAAGCCTTACAACTCTCACTTGATTTTCGAGTCGGAGCCTTCAAAAATAACCCCAAAAGAATCATTGTCTTTGACCACTCGAATAATTCCAGTTACAAGGAAATCATCAAGGTGGTATCGTTTGAGGATTTGGAAAGACCCATGCCCAAAAATGCCGTGGTTAAGCTTCAATCTGATGATTATGACAAGTTTTCGTACTACTGTAGCCATTACCTGAAAAATGCGGTGGTCATCTACGACGATGCAGGTTCATTTTTTGGATCAGGGGCGATGACAAAAGCTCAAAAGCAGCTTTTGAAAACCCCGAAAAATAACGGTTTAGAGCTACTTCTACAATTTCACTTTTTCGGAGGTACAGAGGTTTCACCAGACCTTTTGAAAATGATGAATATGCTGGTTTTGAAGGAAACAAGTGATGATTTCAATGACCTACCTACGAAAGTTCAACCGAGAAAAGAGATTGCCTATTTGATGTATGACATTGCTGTTCAAAACACGGAGCTTCCTGAAAACAAGAAGTGGACAACGAGATACTTCGACAAAGAGGAATATCGTGTAGGCGTGCGTAACACCGAACAAGTGGAATGGATAGATGGGAAAAAGTACTTTCCTTTTGCACAACAGAAACTAGAATTTAACCCCAAATAGCACCTATGTTAGATTTTGAAGATGAATCAGAGAATACCAACTACGGATTAATTGTGAAGTTGTTTTTGATCATTTGCGCCATTGTTGGCATGGTGATTCTTGGCATGAGCCTATTGATGCGAAAAAGGACTGAAAAGAACCTTGCAGATAATGCCACGGTAGTTGAAGAACCTACAGAAAGCCAGAATACCACAATAATGCCCATCAAACTGGATAAATCAGAATTGAATGAGCTAAGTGAGCATTTTGAGTTGGAAGAACCAGAGTCTACTATCGGTTTCCAGCAAGCTAATGACGAATCAGCCCAGCTACGACAACAGTTTGAGGATACTATCAAGATTGATTCTGTGATTTTGTATGAGTTAGTTCAAAAACACTTTGGCAAGCCATTCAAGGCACTTCACAATCACGAAGTAACTGAATTGGTACAAATTATCAATCACGATAAGAAAATCTACGAGAGCCTAGATATTGACTCACAGTTCGCAATTCTCAACTGGAAAACCTTAGAAAACAATGACCCTTCGTGACACCTTAGACCTAGTATTCCTATGCGTAATTTTCTTTGTTGGGTTTCAGACCCATCGCAAAAAAGTCAAGCAACAAAAGCTTCAGCTAGAGACAGAGGTACGTAGCTTTAGAAACATGGTGATGATGCAAACCACCTTTTTGAAGTTCCAATACTGTCTGGCTATCCAAGCAAAAAGAGAAGTATTACCACCACTCGACTATTTTAGGGAGCTGCCAGACTTTCACACCATGCTCAAGAGAAATGAAACACCTGAACTGGAACAGTATTTCTCAGAGCAAGAAATCAAAGACTTTTTACAACCTCTTTAAACCATGTTTACACTAAACCTATTACTCATTCTTTTGGTGGTCTTTTGTCTAGGAGCAATAGTAAGAACCCTGATCCAGAGAAAAGACCGCTACAAACAAACCTCCAACGCTCAAACTATGCTAGCACCACAAATGCAAGACACCATGCAAGTCTTTTGCGACAAGCAGCAATTAAGCCTCAATCCAGAACTACAACTAGGTAGAGGCATCACCAGAAAAGAAGTCAAAGAATTACCCCTTGGATTCACACCAATTTTAAAATCAAGATAAGATGAAAATCTATCCACCTTCAACACTAACCGATATTTGCAAAGAGTTAAGCATCACCAAAGGTCATGAAAAGAAACTCAAAGCTGATGTGAAGTATCTTCTTTCGTGTTTGAAGGTGGATGCTCACAAGGAAAAGTTAAAAACATTGGGTTTTGATCCAGATAAACCTGCTTTACGTAAAAAATTACCCTATCCTGCTATCGATTATATCTACAGGGAGGTATTTAGAGTCCACTAATTTATATACATTTGAAAACTTCATCCTTTTTTGAAAATCCCACCAAATACGACCGTATCATCCATGAAAACCCCAATGTACAACAACTAGCTGGCTTAATTGCTAGTCAATACATTCACCAAGCCAAGACACAAACCAAAGCTTTTGCCAAAAGAGTTAAGTCTCAATCGTACCAAGATTCTGTTAAAGCCCTGTATGACTTTTGTAGAAAAGAGTTCAAATACCAATACGACGGCTATCCTGACTCAGCAGAAATCATTCGTTTACCCAATGCCTCATGGGCTGACAGACATACAGGAGTAGACTGTGAAGATTTTGTCATTCTTTTAGGAGGGACACTACTGAATTTAGAGCTTCCTTTTAAAGTTCGTTTAGCTACCTATCCCTCACAGAGTACTTCACACATCTATCTGGTGGTTTTGCTGGATAAACCTCTTATCCTTGACCCATGCAATCCCGTTTTCAACGCAGAGGAAGCTGGTATTTTTACAGATTTTGAAGTAACTCAAACTATCCAAAGTATAGGCAAATTGGTTATTGACCATTCGCTTCAATATGTACAAGCCATTGAGAAAAGACTCAAAGAAGGTCAAAAGGATAGTAAAACCACTTCCCAAAAACTAGCAAGCCAATTTGGTATTACCAACCAATCAGAGGTCAAAGAACTTACTGAATTAGCCATTGTTCGCACCGCACGGGAATATGCGCATGCCAATACAAGTATTTTAGAGCGATATTTGAGCATTGTTAATCTATATAAAAACCAAGTTCGACTCAATCACCGCACCTCTGAGAGTATCATGCTCCAGCAATACTCCACTCCAGCGCCCATTGCCTTTTTGATGGGGATTTGGTGTGGAATTGATGACCCAAACAAACAAGGTTTTGAACCAAGTGCAGGAAACGGACTTTTAACCATTGCCGCAGAGCCTAGGCAGTTTATCGTTAATGAAATCTCTGAGCTACGATATAAGAATCTCCTCACGCAAAGCTTTAAGTTAGTAACGAAGAATGATGCCTCTTTAAAGATGCCAGCTTATCAACGTAGCTTTGATGCCGTTATCTCTAATCCTCCCTTTGGTTTACTTCCCCAAAGAGTGAATGTGGGTCCTATCAGAGTTCATAAACTCGACCATTTGATGGCACTCTATGCTTTGGAAACCATGAAGCCAGAAGGTAAGGCAGCTTTTATCCTTGGTGGACATACCCATTACAATGCTCATGGATTGATTGCTGGTCGAAATCGTGGGAATCATGCCGTAGGCGACCGCTTCTTTTTTAACTATCTCCACCATTACTACAATGTGGTCGATGTAATTAGTATCGATGGAGAGCTTTACGCTCGCCAAGGAACACAATTTGACGTGCGTGTGGTCTTAGTCGATGGTGTCAAAAAAGAACCTTCGGGTTTTGCTCCAATGGCAGAGGAAGTCAATCAAACTGTGGTCGAAACCTTTGAAGCGCTTTATGAAAGATTTATGACTACTTATCAGAAAGGAGAAAGAAAGCCTACGGAATTAATCAAAATCAAACTACGATTACTCAAACTCAAATCTATGGCATTAGCCATTTGATAGCAAAAAAATACAAGAGCTTTACTGATCAGCTCCTGATATCTACAAACCCTTATTGATTTTGATAGCAAAATCCGTTTTTCTCCTGGTCTTTTTCCAGCTGCAGACGCTCATTTTGCTATCAAAATAAACACCTCTACCATGATTAAATTGTTTAAATCCAAAAAGAAGAAAGTGGAAGGATTGGGCGAAATGTATCGCCCCGCTTCCAAAATGAAGTCACTTTCCGTTGAAACCCCCGATTCTATGTTTTTTGAAGGACAAATCGCCCTTTCAAAACTCAAAGAATATCTTCGAAACGAATACGGTGACGAAATGACAGTCGATGAATACGTCAAGATGCACCTACGCTACAAATCACTCGATGAACTCTCGAATGCACTGGCGGCCGAGCAGGTCGATTCGGTCGCATTGGCTATCTATCAAGTCGAAAAAGGCAAAGGAATCATTATCGCCCACCAAACAGGCATTGGAAAAGGTCGTATCAATGCGGCCATGATTCGTTATGCCTACCACAAAGGAAGGAAGCCCATTGTTATCACTGAAAAGCCCTCTTTGTTTACCGATCTTTACCGTGACCTTATCGGGGTGGGTATGGAAGATGGTTCTCAAAAACTAGAAATCGCCATTGGTCAAGTCGAGCAGAAAATCAAATATGATTCTTGGGAGGAATTGAGCGAAGAAGAGAAAAGCAGCTACGAAAACAATTCCGAAAACTACGAAGCTTTTAAAGAGCAAAACCCCACGAAAAGCGTGTTTAAATACAAACGAAACACCGCTGACTATGACTTGTCAAAGGGTAAACATATCAGACCCTTTATTGTCAATACAAGGGATGCCGATTCGCATATCAAGGATGATTTAGGAAATATCATTTACAAAGCCCCTGAGAAACTAGAACAAGATGGAGTCATTGACTCAGGTGTTTTACCCGATGAATATGACTTTATCTTAGCAACCTATTCACAAGTAGCCACAGGCAATAAAATTATCTGGAATGGGGGTAAAAAGAACGTTATCAAGGGTAAAAAGGCTAAATTCCTGTACGAACAGGCAAAAGACAATATCTTGATTTTGGATGAATCGCACAATGCCTCAGGAGGAAGCTCATCTACGGGTATCATTATGCGAGAAATTGTCCGTGAATCCAAAGGTACGATTTTCCTTTCTGCCACTTTTGCCAAACGTAGCGAAAACATGGCTTTGTATGGTCTCAAAACTGACCTTAGTGAAGCCAATATGTCCTCCGAGCAAATGGCTAATGCCGTAGAAATGGGTGGTGTCGCTTTGCAAGAAATCATCTCAGCCAACTTGGTAAGTAAAGGGCAGCTCATTCGACATGAAAGAGGCATGGCTAACACTGGTGCAATTGTTAACTGGATTGTGTTAGACAAAACTGCTACCAGTTTTAGCATGAAGGATTATTCTACCTTGCATCGAAAGATATGTGACAACATCACTGACATCATGCAAATGATTGTAGCCTTCCAGCGAAACTATGTCAAGAGCACGGTAGAAAACATGAATCAAACCTTACGTGATGAACAAGGTGAGGTAGCGCTGGCCACTGGAACGGCTGATTTAGGAGTGCGCAACGCTCCATATTTTTCTAAGGTCTTTCAAATTGTCTCACAAATGCTATTGGCTATCAAAGCTGATGCCGTCGCGGATAGAGCAATTCAACGACTTAGAGAGGGTAAAAAGCCTGTCATAGCCTTTGCCAATACAATGGAAGCTTTTGTCAAGGAGCTTGATATTGATTCAACGGGCAAGGTAAATACGGATTTCTCACAAGTATTAACCAGAGGTCTGGAAGGTGTATTGCGAATACAAATTAATGATGGTTGGGGTAAAAGGCATTTTGAGAAAATCGAACTGGAGACCTTAGGGAGTAATGCCGTTTTTGAATACAACTACATCTTGAGTAGAATCAAAACCATTCAAACGGGTGTGATGATTTCACCGATTGATTATGTCAAACAACGTATTGAAGCTGAGGGCTACAAAGTTGGTGAGGTAACGGGTCGCAACTTGGAGGTTATTTATGAATACCTACCCAAAGGCTTAGGAAGAATGAGTGCTGCTGTCACGGCAGGTCGAGTTCAAACCCGACGCAAAGAGAATGCGGCTGATACTTTCCAGAAGTTTCAAGACAACCAAATTGACTGCTTGATGATTAATCAAAGTGGTTCAACAGGAAAGTCCGCTCATGCGATTCCTACCAAGAAAGTACCAGCCTCCGATGTAAAACAAAGAGTGATGATTGTTTGGCAACCAGAGCTTGATATTAACACCGAGATTCAAAAACGTGGTCGTATCAACCGAACAGGTCAAATCTTGCCACCGATTTACGACTATCTCAGTTCTGATATTCCTGCTGAAAAGCGATTAGTGATGATGCTCAAATCAAAGCTTAAATCCTTAGATGCGAATACGACCTCATCCCAAAAGACGTCAAAAGACCTGATTCAATCTGAGGACTTTTTGAATAAGTATGGAGACATCGTGATGAAAACCCTGATTGAGGATGATAAGAATGAGGATTTAGAAAAGAGTTACTACACTCGTTTAGACCTTCAACGCTATTTCTATGATGCTCAACATGGTGATGAAGATGCAGAACAGACGAATGCAAAGTCCGAAAAGTATATTGAAAACTTAGCCAAAAGCGTGTCTGGTCGAGTAGCCTTACTCAATACCAAAGAACAAGAAAAGTTCTATGCTGATATGGTCAAAAAGTATCAAGCCTTCGTGGAGCTAAAGATTGCCTTGGATGAATATGACCTTGAAGTCGAAACGATGGACTTAAAGGCAGCTAGTATCGAAGAACCCAATATCGCAGTACTAGGCAAAAGCTTTACAGATTCACCTTTTTCGGGACCTACCTACGTGGGCTTGTATGAAATTAACAACCTACGAAAACCCTACACGGTCACAACGCTCCAAGAAGAACTTAAAAAGCGTGAAAAGGTACAAAAGGATGGTATCAAAGAGGTTGTTTTGAATTTATTAGAGCAACAAACACAATCCAGAATTACCAGAGCGCAAACGGACTATGAGAAAGACAAAGAGATGACGATTTCATGGTTTGAAGCACTTAAAAATAAGACCGAGGAACAACAGCAAAAGCTACAAACCAAGCTGCAGGAACACATCGAAGAACGCGAAGAAGCCATTGCCTATCATAGTTCAGGGAAAGAAGGAAACAAACGAGCCTATGCAGAACTACTTGACTTTTTCAAACTAGGAAGGCTTTTGTATGTCCCACAATCCGACAATAGTTATGTCACAGGGGTATGTTTGGGTATAAAGCCCTACGAAGAAGGTCAAATACAATTAAACACTTTTGAGATTGACATAGCCGTCTCCAATGGCGTCAAAAAGCAAACCTTTGGCATCACAGGCAATGATTTTGGTAAGCTCTCAGGAATTATGAGCCAATCGAAGTTTTTGTCCAATGATAATGTGTTGGAACAATGGCAAAGAGCCATTACTTCTCAGTCTAAAGACCGTGTTTCAGCTTTGATTGTTACAGGCAATATCCTTCAAGCCTATACCAACGATAAGTTTGCCAAAGGACGTTTGATTGATTTTACCATGCAAGATGGCAGCGTCAAGAAAGGCTTATTGCTTCCTAATTCATACCTGAGGGAATCTAATTGGAAAAGTAATACTGCCAATGTTATTGCACCACTAACGGTAGCAGTACCCATCATTCGAAGTAAAGGTCAGGTGTCCACCAGTATTGGAACTACCTTTTTCAGACAGAATGGCAAGTTTAGAATGATTACCGCTCTATCTAAAAGCAAGGGAGGAGATGTTTACACCGATGCGGAACTACTAAAATACGTAGATGGTGGCAACTTCAATTCAGTATCGAGCACGATGGTGGGTATTGTCGATGATTCAAACTTAGAGGCAGTCTGTAGGATTTTGACCGAGCGATTTGGAGCGTCTGTCAACCTGAGTGCTACCGACTTTAAAATGATTCAAGATTCGGTGAACGCTCAGGTACAACAAAGTTCTAACGAAGCCTCAGGCAAACAGAAATCCATGCGCCTGATTAAAATCAAGCTTCAACTACTCAAACTCAAAGCACAAGCATTAAACTTAAATTAAACCTAATCAAACATGAAAATTACCGTTAGCAATTACGCTTCAAAACGTTCAGAGCTTTTAGAAAACTCAAACAAGAAATTAGTCGAAATCGTAGAAGGACTTACGACAGATACCGTAGAAGTGTATGGCCTTGACCCTGAAATTGACGAGTCCATTGATGTGATTTTAGAACAAATCAATAAGGCGCTCGATACTCAAGCCAAACCAAAAGAATTACCCACAATTGATGTTTACTCCATTCCAAAAAGTGAACCCGAAAAGCCTAGTCCCAAAGAGGCAAAAAAGATATCAAAAGCAAAATCTCTCTTAGGTATTTCCAAAGACAACAAAGAGAAAGGAAAAGCCTTTGCCAAATCAAAGCAAAAAAAGGTAGCTATCAAACCAAAACCTCAATCTAAAAACAAACCTGACTCAGTTAAAAAACTCTTCAAAGGCACGCTAGATGAAGGCGATATTGTAAAGGATCAAGAGTTAGATAAAACACTCAAAGTTCAAAGCGTCAAAGGAAACCAATATGAAGGAGTACTTTTAGTCGATGATACTAAAAAAGTAGTGGTGATAAAGCCCGCAAAAAAAGTAAAGGCGAAAGAGGTTCATCTTAAAAGTCCCTTTGAAGAAGGGCAATTGGTAAAAAGAGGTAAACTTCTATTTCTAGTAACCAATACAAAATCAAACACTGTTTCATTGGAGGAAATAGATGGGAAGATGCTCAAGAATCAATCCATTGAAGGCTTTAAAGCTGCTCCTATTTCTCAATTAGACGAAAGAATTAGCAAAACCAAGGCCAGTATTCGTGAGCTTGAAAAGAAGATAGAAACTGAATCAGAGGCGCTAAGAAAGCTTTACAAAATCAGCTCAACCACCTTACAAGAAATCAGAGGCATGGGACGCTTAGGAACGGATGCAGAAACCAAGTTCAAGGAGGCTCAGGCACTCACGTATCAGAAAATGGTATTGACCTCCATTCACAAAAAGGATATGCGAACATTGAGGCTGATTGCTAAAAAGTCTAACATCGAATGGGAGTCCTTGGGGAAAATGCCTAAACGCAAGAAGTTCTTAGGCTTGTTTTAACCAATAGTTTAAGAGGTTGAATTATAACCATTCAACCTCTTAGTTTTAAATACTAATTTGATTCTACCAAAATTTCGAAAAATTCACATTAATCTATAAATAGCGTCTAAATCAAAAGACTGTTACTTTTCTGATTTATGCATACTTGAAATTTTTTGATTGTTCCCATCGAAAATTCAGTTTATTAAATCTATACTGTTTATGTAAAGCGCAAGAAAGACAAATACTTTCAGTATTCCATTTTTTAGTATTTGTTCACTTATTTGACTTTCGAGGATGAATAACTTCAATCTCTTATTTGTTATTTTCCTTGAAAAAATCGCTTAGATCCACATGACTTTTCAGCTCGTTCAATTTTTTCAAATCGAGTGGCTTGCTAAAAAATTCAATCACCCACCGATACGTCCAAGCTCTATTATAATCTGCTTGATCGATTGATGACGACACAATAACTACTTTCACTGTACATGAAAGGTATCTTTTATTGAGGTTTTCTAAAAACTCCCAACCATTCATTTCTGGCATATTGATATCTAAGAAGATAATATGTACATCTGTTTGCGAATCATGAGATGCTATAAAATTCAGCATTCCTAATCCACTCAAAAATTGGTTGGGCGTTGTAGCAATCCCTACCTTCTCAATTAAGAGTTTATGCAACAGTTGAACGGAACTATCATCGTCAACTATTGAGACATATACGTTTTTATGCTTTGTTGCGATTGCATTGTTAATATTCATTTCAAGTTCTTTTACGCTGTAAGTTTTATTGGTGATATCTTTGATAATTTGATCTATTTCAAATGCTGAGCTAATAATATGATTTAGACATTGGGCACGTATTTCAGAGTCTTCCATCCCATCTTTTAATAGCAATACTAATCCCATTAATCTAGAGAGAGGAGCTCGAACTACATGCGACTGCACCCATGCAATATCCTTCAAAGTTTTATTTTGTATCTCGACCGCATTAAAGTATTTGTTTCGATCAGTCACATCATGAGCTATTTCAAAAATTAGGTTTTGACTACCTATTTCAATCATACAGCTATAGATTTCCATATCAAATACTACCCCACCTTTATTCCTTTGTTTCGTTTCAAATACCTGCCCCTTATTCTTGGTAATCAATTCAAATTTTCTGGTAACATCATCTTCTGAAGTATTGATATCCAAAATATTAAGTTGACTAAATTCATTTCTTGTCCAGCCATAAAAGTTTATACAAGCATCATTCATATCTACAAACTGCCCGTTGTCAGGATTGATAATGTACATGATAGATGCATTATTTTGGAATAATCTTCTGAATCGATTTTCACTCTCTATGAGTGCTAAAGATGCGGTCTTCCTTTCTGTAATATCTACTACAATAGCTACAAATTGACGTTCTTGTTCTATTTCAACTATTTGAAGATGAACCTCAACTGGATATTGTGTTAGATTTTTTCGACGATGTATGGTTTCAAAAATAAGTTTTTTCTTTTGGCCAGTAATTAAAGGATTTATTAATTCAAGAAATTCATTACGGCCTATCAATGGCTTTATATCAACTGGAGTAAGACAAACGAGCTCTTCGGCACTATATCCAATATTATCTATGGCAGCTTTATTTGCTCCCAAAAACTTTAAAGTATGAACTTCGAATAAATAAATTTCATTAAGCAGATTTTCAAATATGTTATTATATCGAAGTACATCATTGATGGCATACTTTTCTTTTGAAATATTTTTACTAAAAACAGATACACCTACCACTTGGTCATCTAACAAAATAGGATTCATCGAAATTTCTAAATAATAGGTCTTATTGTGTGTGGGTATTTTATCGTTAAATTGTATAACCTTATTTTCAAAGACTTGTTGATAACGACTCTTCCATTCTTTTTTTACTAGGTCTGGTAAGGCATTAAGGATGTTTATACCTTTATGAAGCTCAACACCAAATGACTCAAGGTAGTCTCTACGAACAACTTTGTTCGCATAAATAATTTCAAAATTTGTGTTTATCGACCAAATACTTTCAGAAGAGCTATCAAGTATTGCCTTTAGATTAGCTTCACTTTCTCTTAAGGCTTTTTCTATGTTACGAATCCTTGTAATATCAGTACTCATCCCAGCTACACCTATTAATTGATTTGCTGAGTCTCGAACAGGAAACTTTACACTAATAAAATCACGTTTTTCTGAATCAATAATCACCTTCTCCTCAAAATAAAGCGGTTGTCCACTATTGAGTGCATCAAGATCATTTGAGATAAATTCTTTGGCAAAATCCTCTGGAAATAAATCAAAATCTGTTTTTCCTAATGCCTGTGACTTACTAATATTCAGAACAGACTCCCAAGTTGAATTAACAATTTGATAAACCCCCTGAAGATTTTTTACATAAATGACTGAGCCATTATTATTTATGATATTGTTGAGTAATTGTCTGCTTTCTTCTATCTCAGAGATGATTTTTTGTCTTTCTAAAATGTTGGTTAACATCTTAGCCAACATCTTGAGAATTTGCTCATCAAACTTATCGTCTCTTTCAACTTCTTTACTAATCTTGATACCCACAAATCCTACTAACTCATCGCGGGTGAAAATTGGTTCAAGGACCATACTAGTGTATTCTATTACAAAATGATATGAATCCCCTTGAATATGTCGTTGGTAAATTTCTTCCAATCTTTGTTCCAGTTCGATTTGAGTAGTTTTGACTGTATCAGGATTAGTCTTTCTCCATTCATTTTTTATAACAAACGAAGAATAAGAGTCTCGATAATTTGCAATAAACAGATGGTCTACTTGGATACAATTTGCTAATTCTTCCAAAGCTGTATTAATCTTTGCATCGGCTTCACTCGAGGTAATACTGATATAATCCAAGAATACCCTCATAAGAATTTCTTGTAAGCGACTTAAATAATGTAAATTATCAAATGCTTTTTTTGAATCGGTAATATCTCGAATAATACCTTCGACAGCGATAAGTTCATTCGATGAATTGTAGATAGGTACACTCCGTTGTTCAACCCATACAATTTCTCCAGTTTTCTTTACCCATCGCAACATAATAGGGGTATTGAAGAAATTTTTCTTTTCCATCAATTCCATAAATTTGTCCCGATCGTCTACATAAATAACATTGGATGCAAGTTCAATACCGTTGTAAAAATCTTCTGGCTCATATCCTATAATTTGGCGAATAGATTGACTAACGTATGTAAATTTCTTTTGAGGTACTAATTCAATTCTGTAGACAATATCTTTGATATTTTCTGTAAGTCGTTTGTATTTTTCCTCACTTTCTTTTAAGAAATCAACAGAAGTTTTTTGTTCAGTAATATCAACGAACGTATAGAATATACGAAATGGAATAGAGTCCTCTTCTTTAAATTCAGGTATAGCATTTACACGTAGCCATTTTTCCTGCGTAATTGAATGATACTTAATTCCAACAATTTCTCCAATAACAGGTTGGCCAGTGGCAAGAGCTCTCGCAAAAGGTAAGTGGTTTAAGTCAATAGTAACTTTGTTCGTATCTAAAAATTTAACTTCCTTGAATAGTTTTGAAATTGTTGTAGTATTGATATTCTCAATACCTAGAATTTTGGAAGCACTTTTATTGGCTCGAATGACTGAGCCATCCCGGTTTTGATAGACAATCCCCTCTGATAGGTTTTCAAAAATTCCACGAAACTCCTGTTCTCGCTCTATTAATGAGTTTTCTACATTATACCTAATTGTGACGTTTTGAATAAGTTCCGCCAGCACTTTTAGAAGTTCTATTTCATCCTTTCCAAAGGCTCGTTGCTCTTTCGACGTCATAAGTCCAAGCACTCCAATTACCTCATTACCTTCAAAAAAAGGTAAAACTATAATCGAACCTACAGACTCCTTCAATAAAGCATCAAAAATCCGAGGGAAAGAGCTTAGTTCCTCAATATTGTAAACATATAATATTTTGTCATCAATGAGTTTGTTAAAAAGAGGTTTCGCCTCAGATATAGCTATCTCTAGAAGTTGGTCATCGTCCTCAATGACTTGTGTCGGACAAATCCATTCATGAGTCTTTATTAATTTTCCCTGATTTTGTTCATAAGTATAGATAAAAGCTCTTGAGGTTTGTGTTGATTTTCCGACCGTTTCAAGTATGTTGACTAATTCACTTTGAAAATCTTGGTAGGGTTTATTAATAAAAGTAATGGCGAGTTTCGCCAATGTGTTTTGCAGCTGATTTAATCTTTCAAACTTAAGTTGTTCTTCTATTTTAGTAGTTACATCATTGGCAAGACCAACATGTTTGTAAACTTGGAGTTGTTCATTTAACAAAGGAAACTTTACAAGCTCAAACCATCTACAAATTCCGTCGGATAGTATAACTCTTGTTGAAATTCTTAGAGGAATGGAGGTATTATTTAGATAGGCTTGTTGCGCATCTAATAGTTTAGGTAAATCTTCTGGATGTATTATCGTATAAAAATCCTTGATAGTAGATAAGTTTTGAGAATATCCTGATAGAATCTTTTCAATACTTTTATTTATAAATAATACCTCATCGTTAGTACTGTTTGTAATCCACAGAATTTCATTGATTTCATTAGTAATTCTTTGAAAGTCACTTCGACTTTCCTCCAAATGAATCTGAGTTAGAACTCTTTCGGTAATATCAATAAACGACAGAATTGTAAATTGTTTAAGTAGTTTGAAAGAAACATCAAAATACATAAAAGTACCGTTTTTACATCTGACTTTAGAATCAAAAGGTACAAAGGTTTGTTCACCAGCCTGTACATTCGAAATTCCCTCAAACCACTGATTATAAATTTCCTGACGGTAGTTCTCTTCAGGAAATGCCAAAGATAACCACTCCTGCATCGACTTTAAATCTTGATTCTGGTAGCCAATAAGTTGACTAAAATTATCATTGACAATGACTTTATCTCTTTCAAAGTCATAAGCCATCATAGCAACTGGAGCTAGATCAAATAACTCTTTTAGTAATGTTTCTGAAGAAGTAGATATTTCTCTGATGAATAATGTAATCTCCTCATCTTCAGAAAAAAAACATAGTTCATGCTCCGTCTTCAAGGGAGTATAATGGCAAATTATTTTAAAAGTTCCACTATTTATTTGAATTTTATGTCTAACATATTCAATATTTATGCCATAATTTTGGATAAAAAAATAGGCTAAGTCATTTATTTGGATGTTGCCTAATAAAAGTTGTGCTTCTTCACTAACCTCTGTAACACTCCAATTTGAGGTTAGTAGAATATACCCACAACCTATATTTTTAAGTTGTTTAAAGAGATGATTATATTTTATCATGTATGTAATTAGTCGTTTATCTTTATAAGTTAACGCTACTACAATAAGATTAAGAAAGAAGAGAGAGAATGAAATTGGTAATTCTATTATTTGTGTTAAACAATAGTAATTCTTTATTTAGTTTTGGGACTACAAAGAGAGTACAAAAGATGAGAAAAATAAATATGCAAAAGGATAATTTAATAACTAAAAAGATTTTTTGGATTATGTATGACTTATATATACCCTCTTTATTCGGTCAAAAAACAAGGAAATAAAGAAATATATTCATGAGAAAACCAGCAAGTGAATAGATAGTTGCTTTATGTCATTAATGCGATTCACTATGGCACTTACAAGTTGGATGTGACTTGTTTATCCCCATACTATCAAGGAATTTTAAAAGTCAAGATGTTATTAGTTTCGTAAATTAAGTTTATGTAATTCTTATTTACTCAATAACTTACCAATGTAAAACTTAGATATGATTCACTCTTACACTACAACTACACTTTATTAACTCCTTACTACCACCATATTACCTCCAAAGCCTTAAAAAGCCATTGTAATTTTGTAGCTGCAAACAAGGAAAAATCAACCTAGCAACAAAACCTATTTATCATGTCAAACATTATTGATTTAAACCCTAGTCAGGAAAGTACACCGCCGTCTAAGAGTGTGAAGTACAACCTCAAAAACGGTGACAAAGATGTCAAAGTCTGCCTTATGCCTGGTCTTCGCTTAGGCAATGTTTTGAATGGTCGCTACGTAACCGATGGGACGTTCAAAGCAGTCGATAACGATACCGAAATCACGGCAACACCTGAAGAGGGCATTCTCTTAGACCACGTACAGGATTTTGATTACGTGTATCCGCCGACCATTGAAAGTATTCGTGTGAAGGTAAAGTCTGAATTGAACCAGCTCGCTCAAATGAGCCAAAAATTAGAAGTAAACACTACCTCTCGAAAAGGTGTAGCTATTTCACGCGTGGTTGAAGCTAAACACGAAGGTGGTGATTCCTTTATTTATCATGTCAATGAGCAGATCACTTTAGACAAGCATATCATCTTACCGCTTTTAGCTTCTATTTCGGTAGATATTGAAGTAAACTATGCTGAGTAAGAGTTAATCCTCTTTGTTTCGTTTTAGGCTCTCATATTATCTCTATTCAACATGAATTTCGCAAAACAGTATCAAAATGGTGATATTATCGCTATTGTCAACTACAACGATGGTATCACCAGAAACATTAAAATCTTTCGGCATTTGGGTCTAACCTTTGCCTGTATTGCAGCCAGTAATTCACCTGACAAGCTGATTCCAGTAGGAAAAGAGTATTTTGCTCATGCTACCATTGTCCCAAAATTGAGTATTCTCAATGGGTTTAATACCGAGCATACCAACCTACTTGCTTCGGATGCAGACTTGGTGGCAGTTGGTCTTAAAACTGGTACAACGCCCATGCAGTACACCCAACAAAACTTAGTGGATTTTCCAAAGGAAGGTTATGTTGAGCCAGCACCAGTAACCATCGACAACGAATTAGTTATTAGATTGATGGCGTACTCGAAAAAGCTCCAGAACATCCTTGATGCTCGCAAAATCCCCTACGAGGGCTTTAATTAAACCCAATCAATTTCAATTTTCCTTTAAACTCCAAACCTCTTAACACAAGAAAATGGCATCTATTATCAATATCCATGCACTTGGTGCAATTAAACAAGGTGACGTAATTTTCGCATTCAAATTCAGCGAAACCAGTACTTGGACACTCGCTCTTTGTGAAATCAACTCACAAAAAGTCCTTTTTGCCAAACATAGCAGCGGTAGCACCTTTGAACCTATGCCTCTTTCTAAATTGGAAGGTTCAGGTTGGTTCAATGAGGCTGGTATCTCAGAGTATGCCAAGGCCTTGAAACCTTTTGCTTTGCCAGAAACCCAATCGGCTGGTATGGCTTACACGACAGCCTCAGACAAAGAAATCGGTTTGTATGCAGATGGTAAAGGCGCCATTGCCAATACGCCATTTGTCGCAAAAGACGCTACTGACGTCATCAAAGAAGTCTTGGGTGGTTCAAGTGTAAGCGCATCTACCGAAGGATCTCCAGAGGCCGCCACTCCATTTTATAAAAAGCCGCTTAACTACGTGTTAGCTGGTTTAGCCGCTTTGGCTGCCTACTTCGCTTGGAAGTCTTTTAGCAACGAGGACGAAGACTAAGATAATCATGCTAGACAGCCTATCAATATAGGCTGTCTGGTCTTAACTCAAACACAATGGCAATTGATATCAAAAATGTCCGTATAGGAATGTCCGTTAAGGCAACATCCCCTAAATACGGTTACGTCAAGTTGTATGATACTGCCGATTGGGATGAAGATAATCCAAGCAAAATTGACTTTGGTGGTGTAATTGGGAAGGTGAACAATGGGCTTCAATTGGGAATTATCCAAGATGTCTATGAGGATACTAAACTAGCTTTAGTTCAGTTGTACAAACCTATTTTGTATATGCTAAAATATCGTACCAACGCCATTGTTCCTTTGTCTGACCTTACCACTATTTCAACACCAACCGTCGTTTCTGGAACGAAAAACTACTATTGCACAGGCGATAGTGTCAGAATCAGAACGGGAGCTTCTTTAACCTCAGCCATTAAATCAGCCGTTAATAAAGGTAATTTGATTGGTCAGTCCGATGGTAAAAGTGTCAATGGCTTCTTGAAGTTCAACTTGGCAATGGGTGGAGTAGGTTATGTAGCTGCTCAATATTGCTCGACGGTCAAACCTGTAGTCAATCAACCTGTGAAAAAGACTGTCACCAAAACAGACACTACCACAGGAAAAACCAAGGACGTTGTAGTGACCCAAGTAAACACTGGCGAAGGCTATACAGTCAAGGAAGTCATCATCAAAGGTGCAATCGGTGCAGTAGCAGGCTTTTTAGCGATTAAACTAATCGGAAAACTCTTTAAACTCAAAGGTGATTAATGAAAGCACTAAGCCTAGCATGGGGAACTTTCCTCAAGGTGGTCAACAAGCTCACCTCTTCGAGTGTATTCTGGTACGCTGTCTTTGGTGCGGCTGCATTTTATGCCTACAAGCGATTGACAACGCCCAAAGAGGAAACCTTTTTGGAACTCCCACTTCCTAATTCAGGCTCAGGGCTTCCAAAAGACTGGAATCCTAACCCATTGGTAGAAGAATTCCATGCCTACTTTGACTCATGGTTTGGCAATAGCGATGATTTGAGAGATGCCTATATCAAAGCGCTTTCACTAACTAACGACCAATTCCATCTCCTTGTTCAGACCTATAATGCCAAATACGGCAAAAAGGATGCGGCAACCCTTTGGGCTAGAGTCACAAGCTGGAAGAAGATTCTCTTCTCATGGAATGGCGACCAGCAAACTCGAATGGAACAGCGTATGATTGCCCTAAAACTTAACTACTAATGAATAACCAAAGTGGATTATTAGGCAATCTAGGTACAGCCAATATCAATGTACAATTTGATGTGCCTAGTGCCTTAAAACTTGGAGCTACTGCCCTAGGGGCTGGTACGCTCCTAATTCTTATCTCAATCTTTTTGAAAAAGTGGATTAACAACTAATATATGCTACCCTTTGAATGGCTCACATATCGAAACCCTTACGGCTATATCTCCAAAGTACGAGAGGTAGCTCAAAGACTCAAAATCAAGCCTGAATGGCTGATGATGGTCATTTGGGTGGAAAGTAAGCACAGCTCGCAAGCAGAAAATAAGCTCTCAGAAGCATTCGGCTTGATTCAATGTTTGCCAAGTACGCTAAGACGTTTGGGCTATTCATTAGGGCAAGTAAAGGGTAAGTTTGGAGAATGGCAATTAGAACACCTAGTGTATCCTTATCTCAAACCCTATATCGGGAAGATGAACTCATCTTATGATGTGTATCTAGCTATTTTCCATCCCGCTGCCCTTGGTAGAGGTGATGGCTATGTCATTGCTTACGAGCGTGAAAAAGCCTACCAATACAACAAAGTACTAGATACGGTTTATGGTGATAGAGACGGCAAACTGGAAGTATTAGATGTAAAATTCTTCTTTAAAAAGTCTGTCCAAAATGCCGTAAAACTCCACAAGAAACTACCTGAATACAAAGACAAAATTCCGTTTGGTTATGAGCTTAGTTTATATTGAAAAAATACCCTCAAACCTTCGGACAGCCTTTGAGAATACGGTTAAGGCGATTTGTTCAGACCTAGGTATCAAAAATCCTGATTGGCTCATGATTGTTATGTGGGCAGAGTCAAGGCTCAATCCACAGGCTCGAAACCCTAAAGGTACAGCAACGGGATTGATTCAGTTTTTGGAAAGTACCGCCAAAGACCTAGGGACAAGCACCGCAGCGCTTTACAAGATGAACCACGTGCAGCAATTGCCTTATGTGAGAGAATACCTCAAACGAAGAATCAAGGAAAGAGGTGTACCAAAGGACGCGTATCAACTTTACTTTTTGGTACATTTTCCCATCGCATTCGGTAAAGCTGACAATACAGTACTCTACAGTAAAGGTACATCGGCTTACAATAGCAACCCACTTGATTACAACGCAGATGGCGTAGTGACAGTGGCAGAAGTGAAACTATTCCTAAACAAAGCCTTGCCAGTCGGCTACGACAAAATAAATCTAACGACAGGGTCGATTAGTTCCCAAACTGGCAGGGCTTTGTTGTGGATCATAGGGATTTGCTTCTTTGTGGCAACAGGCTACTTTATCGTTCGACCTGATTCATGGCAAGCAGTCAAAGCGCTAATCAAGGATTTTATCAAACAAACCATCAAGGTTTTCAAATGAACTTAAACGTTTTTAGAAACATATACTATACCGATTCCGATATGCTCTTAGAAATACCAGTCATGGGCTTCATCATTCATGACTTTTCAGATTTGGCACAAGCAGGCTTCTTTCTTTTATCCGCAATTTATGTGTATTGGAAAATCAAGAATGAGAAGCTCAAGCATGAGAACATGAAGTCTGGAAAGGTAATAGAGGACAATGAGGACGATAACTAACAATCATTATGGCAAAGTATGAGGATGAAATATTAGCAGCACTCCATCAAAATACCTTGGTGATGCAGCAAATGGTCGCTCAACAGAATCCTACAAATGCTCAAAAGTCAGATGTAACAGGCTTAAAAGCTTTTATCAAGGTGGCGGTCGATAATCCCAAAACTACAATTGCAGGTTTGGGAATTTTCGTTTGCGAAATTATCAAAGTGTTTATTCCAGAGATGCACGAAAAGCTAGAGATGACCAAAGCAGGACTTGAATCCTATCTAGGTTACAAAGCCGTGGATGCCAGTGTCAAGCCTAAAGTACCACCTAAGGAAGAAGAGGTCGTTGCAGGATGAGAAAATTCATGATTGCTTTTAAGCACTATCAACACGATGGAAAAGACTTTTATGGCAAACTGATGAAGACTTTTCTAAGAAGTGAATTTATTCATTGTGAGCTGGTTTTCTCAGATGGTAAGGTCGGTTCTTCAAATGAATTTACAGGTGTAAACATCTTTCCAGAAGACAAGAACCGAAACCCGTTTTATTGGGAGTTCTACGAAATTCCGTGGTACTACGAAGCCGAGACACGAAAATACGTAGCACGAAAGGTAGGGAAACCCTATAATTGGGGTGGGGTCTTGGGAAGTATGCTATATCCAATGGGGCTGAGTCAAGATGGTTTTTGTTGTGCTGACCTCTGCTATGTTGCACTTTGTAAATCAGGTGTGCCACTAGCAAGTCATGACCCTGAGAGTGTTTCACCCAATGATTTGCGGTTAATGATTCAAAAACTCTATCCACGAATATACCCTTGAAACGATGTTTAACAAACTCTTAAAACTCGGAAGCTTCTTTGTCGGCTTATGTATCGCTGGTTTCTATGTGTCAGGAATGATGCTAAACTTTATCCAGCTTCGTAAGGAAAAAGAACTTCGAAAAATCAATAAATACGAATAACCGCTAAACCTATACGAAATGAAACAAGGTGATATTCTTTATGCCAAAAGCTTACGATTCACAGCCTTTGCAGGAAAGAAGGAAGAACGAAAATACAATCCTTGGGTAGACACCACGAGTAATCGAAGCTTTCTGACCTACTTAATACCAGGCGTTGGGCAAGTCATCGGTCTGGTTGATTTTGCGACAGGCTATCAACAATATGACGACAGTCCCATTGGCAACGAATTAAAGTTCTTGGCAGAAAGTGACCCCGATACCGTTCCCATGCAATTATTCATTGGTGGCTCAACCTATCCACCACAACGTAAGCTCTTAGTAGAGTTTGAATTTGGGGATGTGGTGGGCGTGTTTGCTGGTAAGACCAAGTATTTGGGTGGCGTTGCCTACGTCCAAGTAGCCGTCGAGATTCGTGGTTATACAGGTTCTGGAGATGATTTCCCTGTTCCAGCCTTGGTCTGGGTGAGACTATCAGATGTCTCCAATGACCAAGACGAACTCACCCAACTCGCTGAGCAAGGACAATCGGGTAATGTGGATACCAAAACCCTAAAAGAAAAGCTCTCTAAGGCGCCAACCAGTGCTACAGGAAGTGGATCTGGTTCAGGCTCTGACAATAGTAGTTCCAAAACAGGTTTAATCCTTGGTCTGATTGCTGGTGTGGTGCTGATTGGTGTCACGATTTGGGCAATTGTCACTCGTAAAAAAGAAGACTAATGAAAAAGACAGCAACGGACACTTCACAGGGTTTGGACACTTCCAAAACGGATAGTTCGAACCAGACAAATACGGATAAAAACGGCAAAACCAAGGTCGGTCAAGCTATCTCCAATATTTGGGGAGGTATTAAAGGTATTTTTACAGGAAAAACACAGAATCCTGTTTCAGCCAGTGGCACAATTTTGCAGGTAAAAGACAACCAAGGCAATGTCATAGCACAGAAGGAAACTAATACCAATTGGGGCGGAGTTTTGGCAGGTGTGGGACTACTTTTTACCAGTATTTTCCCCAATGCCATCAGTCAGGATTCCAACCTTAACAACCAACAACCTGACCCCAATGTTCAGCAACAACAGTTGCAAAGAACAGGTCAGAATATCCTTTGGGTGGTTGGTCTAGCTATTGTGGGCATAGGCACTGCCATTTTTATCTATTTAAAAAAGAAGGATGATTAGAATCGGAGTAGTATCAAAAGTGAAGGAAATAGACCTTGAGCTACTACGAAAAATCGTAGTAGCTATCAATAAGCAATTGGCACTACATTTTGCACCTTATTGGGCAATTGAAGCTCAAGCTACGGTTTTTAGTAGTACCTCGTTAATTCCTGTTGGCTATTTCCCTGTAACCATCGAATATGACATTGGCGAAGACCTTGGTGGCTTTCATGGAGTCGATGACGATGGTATTCCATTTGGCAAGGTTAGATATTCTAGCAAAGTCAGCTATGTTCTTTCGCATGAGATTCTGGAAATAGTTCATAATCCTTATCTAAAGAAGTTTAGAAAAACCACAGGGTTTAAGGAAAATGAAGATGACCCACTTTATGTTGAGGAAGTCGCTGATGCCACAGACGGAAAAGGCTATTTGATTGATGGTGTTGAAGTATCGAATTTCATCACACCCGACTGGTTCAACAAGGTTCATGTCGAAGGTATCAAGTATGATTTTCTTGGATTATTGAAAAGACCCCGTGAGTTATACGAAGGTGGATACATTAGCTGGCTCAGTGTGCAAGGAGAATACTGGCAGGCGGTCAAAACCAAAGGGAAACTCCTGATTCGAAAGCTCACAGGTTCAAGTGTAGCAAGTGAAACCAAGAACAACCCACTAGCTTGGATTATACCAAGTGCTGCCATTCTCATTGGAATTTTCACTTACCTATTTATGCAAAGGAAAACCTCTTAAATTCTTAATAACCTATGAAAAAGACCCAAAAGAAGTCAGAGGAGAAGCCTAAAAGAAGCTTTTCTCCTGCACAAAAAGCAGCCCAAAAGAAAGTAAAGCAAGTCAATCTGGAAGCTGTGAAAAGTATCTACGAAGCTGGCAAAGCTGGGAAACCATTACCAACATGGGGTAAAAGCCTAAAAGCTGCTTCCAAGAAAGTCTACAACAAGTAATTGCCTCTAAACCTAAATAGCCTTGACTGAATTTTTAGTCAAGGCTTGTTGAATCATGAAACAACACAAATATCCTCTTTGGAGCATCTTTCTGATAATACTAGCAGCAATATGGTTTTTCTGGGATAAGATAATGTTGTTTTTTACCCAAAAAGCGCAAAAGGAATTGGCAGCCTCTAATGCCAAAATAGACAAGGATACCGACTATTTACTCCAAGTATTAGCTCAGGATAGATTGGCGATGCAGAACCTCTCTCAGAAAATCGAAAAATTGAAAGAGGAAAAGAATGATGATACTCAACCCGATGGTGAAGTCAATAATCACTACAATACAACGGTTTACAAAGGTGTCGACTTCCAAGAAGTTCTAGCTGGCGAATACATCGTAAAAGGTCGCTTAATCACCATTAAAAACGGGCTTGCCTATCACTTCAATCCATTACTGGAAGAAAACTATCTCAAAGCAACAGGAATTAGTTTAGACAATGCTCCAGTGGGCGAAACACTCCATATTCAAGTCGAAGGAGTAGTTGAAATTGCCAATTGGGGACTCGCAGTCAATGCCAATTACTATGCTGGTCCTGCTGGACAATTGATGCCATCCGCACCTGATAGCAGTACTACCCAAGGTGTAACTCAAAGTGTTGGCTTGTCACTTACTCCCGAAAAGCTCAATATCGATTTCTCAGTATCCATTATCAATCAAATTATCACTTAAAAACTAAACCTTAATTTAAAATGCCAACTAAAAAACAAGCCATTATCAAGACCACCGACGGTAAAATGCAAGTAAACGTAGCAACAGATACTTCAGACGGTACTGCTGCTAACGCTGGTCGATTTTTGTTACTCAACGATTCAGGTATCGTTGATGATTCCGTGATTCCAGATTGGATGAAAGGTTTTCTTATCAAAGACAACTGCGTCGAAACAGGTGGTATTGCCGTGGGTAAAATGGTAGCCCTAACCTCAACAGGTTTTGTTTTGGCAGACAATGCAACCTTGACCAAAGATGTTATCGGAATTGCCGTAACCGTTGGCGTTAACGGTGCTCAAATGTCCGTTTTGACGGGTGGCAAATTTACCATTACAGGTGCAACATTTACCAAAGGGGCTAATTACTTCTTAGGTGCGGCTGGTGATGTTACTGTAACACCTCCAGATAACGTAGCCAATAAGCTATCCCAAAGAGTTGCAAAGGCATTAGCCACCACCCAACTGGTTCTTGAAATCTCAGAACCTATCATTACCTCATCATTGGCTTAGTTTTTTCCTAAGTCCTAAACCTATTCTAAATCATGGCAAAAAAGCAAGTTCTCTCAAAAAATACAAATGGCGATATTCAAGCAGTAGTAGCAACCGATACCTCTACAGGGGCAGTTGATGCTGGTGAATATGTTATTCTGAATGGTATTGGGGTACTCGATGAATCTGTTTTGCCCAATGAGATTTCAAACTTTGTACTCAAAGACAACTGTGCTGAGGCTGGTATTACGATAGGAAAGCTCGTTGCGTTATCTTCAACGGGCTTTGTGTTGGCAGACAATGGTTCTATTGCCAAAGAGGCAATGGGTGTTGCTTTAACAGCAGGAACCGTTGGACAACCCATGCTAGTAGCCATAGCAGGACGATTAACGATTTCGGGTTCAACCTTTGCTAAAGGAACACGCTATTATTTGGGTTCGGCAGGTGCAGCCATTGCCACACCACCAGACAACGTTGCAAACAAAATCAGCCAGTACATTGGGAAAGCACTGTCATCGACCTCGATTCACATTGAGTTTGGACAGTCGATTATAACCACTGCACTCTAATGAAAGAAAAAGTCCTTTTTAAATCAACGAGTGGGGTTTCTACAGAAAAGGTAATTGGCACACTTCCTACGGGAGGTGCTGCCAATATGCTCTTTGTCAAGGGCTCTACGACAGATTATGATGGGATATGGCAAGCACTTACCACGGCAATGATTACAGGCGCTTTAACTGCAGGTTCACTTTCGCCCTCTTTAATTGTTCAAGATAGTAACAACAGATTCGTAACGGATTCGCAAATATCGGCATGGAATGCCAAAGCCAATGCGACAGATTTAAACAACTATCTTCCATTAGCAGGAGGCTTTATGAGTGGTGCATTAAGATTCAGTAGCCCTTATGGACAAAACTATCTCTCAAAAGGCACTGGTGACGGTGCAACCAGCACTATCTATAATCTAGAGATTGCCTCTTGGTTTGGAATTGGATTTAAAGACACTTGCTATAACACAATCAATATCATATTCGATACCAGAGCTGGAAAAATCCAGACAAAGAAAGTTCAGATAACAGATTTCAACAACGGAGTTGTAGATGCTCCTGTTGTGGCTGCAGCTGATGGAACATTAGCCAAGAAAGCTATTAGTGCAGCTTTTGTGACAGAATCGACTGATAAGCGCTTTGTAACGGATTCCCAAATATCAGCTTGGAATGCTAAAATATCAGGTATCACTTTAGAAGAAGATTCTACTGCTAAATCAACAGGTAACACTGCCATTAATTTCAGTCATGGAGCGTATGCCATTGTTTCGGTAGTAGGAAAAGTTGTAAGATACAATGTGGATGTAGTTACGGACAACTCCCGTTGGTTAGACACTGTCACCAATCCTGTAGCAACAAACCTAGTCAAATCTAAACTCGATGGTAAAGCCGATTGGGGACATGGACATAGTTGGGACAGTATTTCTGGTAAACCTACAGAGTTTAATCCAACAGGGCACAGTCACCATTGGGATAGCATTTATGGTAAGCCCGGTGTTTTCAATGTGCTACTGAAAGAGAATGGAGGAGACAGAAGTGTCAATGCTGCCATTGATTTTTCTAATGGTACTTATAATGTCGCTCAGGTCGATGGCAATACCGTAAGGTATCACGTAGATGTCGTCACAGACAACTCCCGTTGGGCTGATTGGTGTACCAATCCCGTAGCAACCAACCTTGTCAAAAGTAAGCTAGATGGCAAGGCAGATTGGGGGCATAATCATCATTGGGATAATATCGATGGAAAACCACTTTATATCAATGGTTCTGTGTTGGTGAGCAACCTTAGGTTCTATTCTCCCAATGGCAGCACACTTGATGGAATGAATTACATTGGTCATATCAATTCGGAGGTGATTGCTTCTAATAGTATTTCAGTAAATGACCTTCGCTTAAATGGCACACCTACCTATGCCAAGTCAAGCGCTCCGTCTGGTTACCTGACGCTCGATGGTAACAGAGTCATTTTCGTCAACTCATTTTATTAATTTTTAACCCTCTAAATCACACACCTCATGTACAAAATCCTATTAGCTCCCAATGTAAAGGGCATCTCGGAAATTCTAGTGAACTATGACAACATTTCAGAAATGAAACAAACGGCTGAAATCTCCTACGCAGAAGTCATCGACATTTCGAAAATTGTAGATAAAGCTCGTTTTCCTCAAGCCGAAGGAATCTCACAAATCAATAAGATTTGGAGAGCCGAAGGACAGCTATTCGACGATTGGTACAACGAACCAGATACTCTTTTGGTTGAGTACCTTTTAGAGAACCTTGGCTTGACTTTCACCAGTATTCAAAAAGTTGATCCTCAATCTGGACAATTTGTAACTTTTAAGACCAATGAATAAGAAAAAAATCAATTTCAATACCTCATTTAGAGGATTAGACGATAAAACTGTAGTAGAAAATGGTCAGGAGTTAAATCTTGGTCAAATCTTAGCCTCACGTATTGCCTATAGTAACAGAGGCGCTGGGAAATTGATGTTTTTGGGCTTTGATATTTACAAAGGAAATGAGTTGGAGTTGGACGCCTCAGATGTTAGCTTACTACGAAATTTCGTAGAAGAGGACGAAGCCATAACCAACCTACTCAAGTATAGAATCCTTGAACTTTTGTAATGTTTAGTCAACTCTATCTACCCATTAAGCTCCCGCTCTGGAAGGTACGCCTTCTACAGGGCGGAGCTCTTTTGTTTGTATGCCTACTCATTGCAGTAGGATATTTCTATTATCAGAAAGATACCCAAGTGGCTAAAGCTGAAGGACAGAAAATAGAAATATCAGAGAGAATTGCCCATCGAGAGCAACAAAGGACGACCCTGCAAAAGATTGCCTACGAAGCATTCAAAAACGGACTTTCTACCCAAGAACAAATCCAAGAAAAGCACCATGAAGACGAACGCAATATCAATGTGTATATCCTTGCTCTGCCTGATTCTACCATTGAAGCTCTATTCACAGACCAGTACGGACAGCCTAAGCCAATCACGGTTTACAAATAAGTACTATCTGATAACGCCACTACAGCTACGAAATATCGTGGCTGACCGTATGAGGTATGATTCTTTGTTGGTAAGATACAATGCACTCATTCGCAACAATCAAACAGTGATTGAACCAGCCATAGATGCAGCCACACAATCCTTCGAACTAGCCGACCAGAACGCTCGTGACTATTCGAAAATCATTAAGCTAGACACCAAAACCATCAAGAACCAGAAGTTTCAAATCATCTGGCTCAAAGTCAGAACTCCATTGCTAGGTGCAGCTTTGTTTTACTTAGGAAATAAGTCGGTGACATGGGGATGGAAATTTTGATAGCAAATGTTTAGACCAGGGAATTACTTCAGCTCACTTTTTATCAAATTTTGATAGCAAAAATTCTATCGGCGCTCATTGCTCAGCTCCTGAAGCTCAAAAAAATGATAGCAAAATTTTACCCACTTTCTCTGGAGCAGTACTCAAGGACGAAGTCGACATCATAAAATTGATAGCAAAATGGTATAGAGCTGCCAACTTCACACCAGGGAAAAGGGTATATTTTGCTATCAAAATTTCTAAAGCACTAAACCTATAAATATGAATGACATAATTGGCACAGTTAGCAACCTTGTGGGAGGTCTATTTGGTAGTCAGTCACAGGACAATACTACCGATTTATCCCTACAAGGAACAAAATATGATGGGATTGCCTATCAAAAAGAAGTCGAACAAAACAAAAAGCTTACAACGTACCTCCTGATTGCTTTTACCATAGGAATCACAGTTTTAAGCGTATCACTTTTCAAAAGGAAATAATATGGCAAACATCGCAGATATTGGAAACATCATAAATTCTGGCATATCATCCTTGGGCAGCGCAGTCAAAAGCGTTTTCCAAGTCACCGAAACGGGCAAAACCAATAGAACTCAATTAGAAACCGATGCAGAAAAATACGGTAGTGATTCTGCTTACGCATCGAGTGTAACAGTTCAGCAAGGGAAAACGATAAGAGTCTTACTTATCTCTGTAAGTGCTATTTTCCTTGCCTTTCTAACATTTAAACTTGTTAGACTTTATCAATAACCTATGAAAAAACTCTTAATAGTTGCAGCTATGATAGCAGCAGTAGTAGTAGCCTATTTTCTTGGCAAAACCCCAAATAATAACTCCAATTCAACAGCTAGTAACCAGCTCGATGATTCAGACACCACTCAGAATTCAAGCAGTAGCACATCCAATACCAATACTGGTAACAGCTCCAACAATAGCAGCACTAATAACACACAAGGAAATGGGCAAGGAACAAACCCCGATGTAGTAGATACCAGCAAGTTTTATGATTATTGGTCTGAAAGAGGTGAATACATTTACCTCAGAAAAGGAGGCAAAACAGCAGTAGGTAATTATGCAGTAGGCTTCTTAAAGGATGGTAGAATGGTTTACACACATTATCAAAATGAAGGAACACCTGAGGAGACCATGCAATATAGTTTGTCACCAGAGTATTTACTTGTTTATTGATTGAAATGGGAGCCTATATGATGTAGGCTTCCTTTTTGTTTTATAGTAACTTGTACTTCTTTTCTATAATTTATTGACTTTCGTTAATAAAGATTAAACATGCCCTTATATTTCATGTTAGCTTTATATACGCTATGAAATTTAATTATATTGCGCATGTAAACTCGTTAGTGTTAATCTAAAACGACACCTCCAGACAAATGAACATAATTGAAATTAAACTTGAAAACTGTTTTGGAATTGGTAAGCTAGACCACAAAATCAACTTTGGACAACTAAATAGCAACTCCTGTCTTATTTATGCCCCTAATGGGACAATGAAAACCTCCTTTGCAAAAACATTAGACCTCATTTCTAAAAATGACGTTAAATCAATGCCATGTGACAGAGTGTATGATAACAGAGCAACAACACATATGGTTAACTGTGACGGTGCCGCAATACCTATAGAATCAATATTAGTAGTTAATGCTGAAGATAGTAGCTATGATTCCTCTAACAAGATAAGTTCATTTATAGCAAGCCATGAATTAAAGAAAAAGTACGATGAAATATATTTAGAGTTAGAAACTCATAAGACTGAATATATAAAGAAATTAAAACAAGTTTCCCAGAGTACCGACTGCGAAGCAGAATTTGTAAATGCTTATAGCCAGTCACCAAAAGATACTTTTTTTGAGGTGCTATTAACTATTTCCAAAAAGCTAGTTACGAAACCCCACACATACAGTTTTCGATATAATGACATTTTCGACAAAAAAGGAAATGTAAAAAAGTTCTTAGATAAGAACCAAAAACTCCTTTCAAACTATCTGGCCAAGTATGACGAGCTTCTAACAAAGTCTCAATTCTTCAATAATTCAAGAAATTCTTTCGGAACATATCAAGCAAATGAATTATTAAAATCAACGGAAGATAATTCATTTTTTGAAGCAGGACATAAGTTTACGCTAAGCGACAATGCAGAAATTACATCAGCAGAAGAGTTAAAACAGCTACTTCACACTGAAATAACCAAAATACTAAATGACGAGAAATTAAAGAAATCATTCGAACAAGTTGATAAATCAATTGGTGCGAATACTGAACTGAGATCTTTCAAGACTGCAATAGAAAAGGACAATCTTATACTTGTTGAGCTTGACAAGTACGAAGATTTTAGAAAAAAGGTATGGCTAAACTATATTTCTACTCTGGCAAAAGAAACTGAAGACATTACGAAATTCTATGAAAGTAAAAAAACGGAACTTGAAAAAATTATAAATGATGCTAAAAAGGAGTTTTCAATTTGGGAGGAAATTATTAAAACCTTTAATGAAAGATTTTATGTTCCATTTGAAATAAAACTTGTAAACCAAGAAGATGTTGTATTAAAGCAAGAAACTGCCAATCTTGAATTTGATTACAAAGACCCCAATGAAGCTCCTATAAGAAAAGATAAGCAATCGCTACTATCAATTCTAAGCAGGGGCGAGCAACGAGCCTTTTACATCCTTCAACTCCTGTTCGACATTGAATCTAGAAAGCAATTAAATCTTAACACATTGCTGGTATTAGACGACATTGCTGATTCTTTTGACTATAAGAATAAGTATGCAATAATTGAATATGTTAAAGAATTGCATAACAATCCAATTTTCAGACTAATAATACTTACTCACAATTTCGACTTTTATAGAACAGTTGCTTCAAGGCTTTCATTAAATTGGAAAGCTGCATTTATGGCGACAAAAAATGATAATAGAGAAATAGCATTAATTGAAGGAAGATATAGGAAAGATGTTTTCAGTAATTTTAAAAAGAATATTGCTAACCCGAAAATATTTGTAAGCATTATTCCTTTTCTAAGAAATATTATAGAATATACAGAGGATAGCTCATGTGTAAATTATGCAACTCTTACATCTTGCCTTCACATTAAGACAAATACAAGTACTATTACTTGCACAGACATTTTAAATTTAATGCATAATAGTTTTCCTTCAACATCTAATCAAAATATTACCTTTGGAGCGAAGTTGATAAAGGATTTAATCTACGAAACCGCAGATTCAATTGAACAAGAAAACTCTATAAATGAAATACTACTTGAAAATAAAATAACACTGTCAATTGCTATACGACTAAAAGCTGAAGAGTTTATGATGGCACAAATTCCCAATTCAGGTGCATTAGTTATTACATCAAATCAAACATCAGAACTGTTAAAGTATTATAAGCTTAATCATAGCGATAAATCGACAATAATAATATTAGAACGAGTTAATTTAATGACACCTGAAAATATACATGTAAATGCCTTTATGTATGAACCACTAATCGATATTTCTATATTTCATTTAATTGACTTATATAAAAAAATTAAGATGTTTGCTTAAAAAGCTAAAGTAAACTTGAGTTACTCTGGTTTTGCGTCAGGCGGAGTGTAGTACAAAATACAACAGCAGTTTTTCGATTGAACTTTAGTAATAATATAAATTCTTGTGCCCCGAAACCTGCCTGAACATATAGCCCGAAAAAGTTATGGAGAATTTTAAGATAACCGCATTATGAAACGTCCAAATGATTTTAAACTTGAAACGGTAAGGCAAGTAGCAGAAAGAGCAAGCTATTTTTGTTCAAATCCAAAATGTAGAAGAATAACAATAGGTCCTGACAAATCAAACCAAGCAAAATCTACAAAAACAGGTATTGCTTCTCATATCTGTGCGGCAAGCCAAGGCGGTGCAAGATATGACATGTCACAGACACCAAAAGAAAGACAAAGCATTTCTAATGCAATTTGGCTTTGTGCGACCTGTTCCGTACTTATTGACAAAAATGGTGGACATGATTATCCTGCCGACCATTTAAAAAAATGGAAGAAAGACCACGAAAGTTTAATGAAAGAATGTTTAGAAGGCAGTAAAAGAGTGATATTGCAACTTAAGCCAGTCACTGACCAATCAATTATATGTAGGAAAATTATTAAATTTTTAGAGAATAAAGGAGCCTTATTTGTTGACTTCAACAATGAAAATCCTCACTATGTGTTTGATAGTATTAGAGATATGCGAACTTTTTTTGTCAGCTTGCAAACCGAAATACTTGAAAGTTCTCCTCTTGAAGTAATAGTTGACAGTATGACAAATGCTTGTAGACATTTTATGAATAATACTCAACCAACAATGTCAATAAAAGAAATGGAATATGGATTAGGTGCTATGAGAAAGATTATTGGATTCAATTTAGCCGATATGAAGAAAGTATACAGTGTAACATTATCTACAAATCTTGAAAGTATATTACCGACAGAATAAAACCGCCTATAAAAACGGTTTTACAACAGTACTGCAAAAAGTCAAATGCTCAACTTCGGTAATTCTATATATCTCTACCGCTCTCAATTGGCAGGTCGGTATTACTGCGCCATAACAAATATACCGAACATTAGGCATCATTAAAAAACAAAAAATGGAAACTAAGAATACTGAGATACCCATAGAAATTCCTTTGGACTTTCCATACAAAACCAGCGACAAATTATTGCAAGAAAAAGTAGAAGAACTAGCTTGGGGCGTTGTGAAAACAACTCATACTAATTTAACGTATAAGTATTCAGCTATCGCTCAAATTGGTCTTATTGAGATGAGGAATCGCTCTAATGCAAAAAATTCAAAATTCGCCAAAAGAACAACGCTTTTTAGTTTATTCTTCAGTATAGCTGCTATTTTATGTAGTTTCATTGCTGTTTATTTTGCGTATAAAGACGACGAGACTGATACTGTTTGGCAGAATAATCAACTTGACTCGTATAATCAGATGACGATTGAACTTAAAGAATTAAATAAGAAAATTGACTCATTGACAATTATTATGAAAACAAGTACAAAGGTAATTAAATCAGAAGGAAAATAAACTAACGCTTAAGGGATCCAAGTATCTTAAATTCTTAAAGTGGTTTACGACAGACTGCCATTAGTTTAAACTCTCTGACGACAAACCCAAACAACTAAGGAATGAAAAATTTGAAATATTGGTATAATGAAAATTAAAGTTGACTTTTACGACAAAGAGCAGAAAGAACTTATAGAAAAAAATTTCCCTAAGGATTTTGAGCTATTTAAAAAAAATGACGGTAATCATGTTGATGTATCATTGGAGGACTTTAAAACCTATGCCTACTTTAGACATCAATTCAAAAAACCTAATGGCAAGCATCAAACATTTTTAGACCTTATACCTCTAGCTAAAAACTGGGGACATTACGACACCTATTTTGAACTTCAAGGAGACAAATTTGTAAATATCTACCCCGAAAGAATTGAAGCTGCTGACGTTTCAGAAATGATTGGTGTTGCAGGTGGACTGGCAGTAGCTAGTGCAATCTATGGTTTGACACAAGCGGACTGGACTAAAATCCCAATTACCACAGCACATAAAGACTTTGATTTTAGCCACATCTCCTGTATTACTGATAGGTTTATCAACATAGAAGCTAAAGGAAGTATTGCTGATGACAATTCAGTTAAGGAAAGTTCAGTTTCAAATTTAAAGGCCAACATACTAAAAAAGAAAAAGGACGATGGTTTTAAGAGAAAGTATAATTATAAAAGGGACAGTTGCATTGGAATAATAACCGTTGCAGATAAAACAAAGAATTTACAGTCTTGGTTGGTCGACCCAACTATTGATGACTTTGATAGCTCACCTGAAAAAACTAAGCTCATAAAACGACTTTATTTTTATCATTCAATCTTTAGGCTGATATCTAAACGTTCCTATTTATCTATAACTTTGGCAAATAGGATTAAGACGATTGAACTTATATCTGATTATAAAAAACTTGATAATATTCCACTATTGGATTACAGTTTTGATAAAATTCAAATAAACGAAAGTTTCATCAATGCACGTTCAAGAACTTATGACAAAAAGATTATCGGAAGTACTTTCCTTATTGACAAATCAATCTATTTCGTTGGAATAGAAACTGACCTAATAAATTCAATCATTAATCAAAACTTTGACGATATCTTATCTCTAAAAACTAAGCCTTCAACTGAGCTAGTAACTCTTTTTTGTAAAATTTCAAAACGTAGAGAACAAGATATTACCTCATCGGAAAATTCAAAAATAAAACTAAAAAAACAACAAAATAAGGGCGAAAATTACATCTATTTTGATGTGGAGACAGACTTAATCAAAAATTCATCTGGCTTGTGTATTGCAAGACAGAAACTATGAAAAAGGAGCATCCACCAAAAGTTGCATTGCACAATGGTGGATAATGAAGTTAATAGAGTACTATACTTTGTATAAACTTTTACTGGGTATTGACCCTTTGGGTCTCCGAGACCAGCTACCAAATCGTTGTATTCAATGACAGGATGACCGTGTCTACGGCAACTGACCGACCAAAACAAACAATATTACAATAAGTCTTATCTCTGTTTGTAACTAGTAGGTTTAATCAATCATGATACTTATAGATTACTCTGTCCATTTAGATAAGTTAATACTAGATTAGCGGAATTTAAGGTATTTGTATTATATCCGTCGAAAATCAATACAGTTTATACTTTTATTCTGTAATAAATAAACCAAGATAAACTCTAATTAAGCATTGATTTTCCCCATAATTTGGGAATCTTTGTGAAAAGCTTAGAAATAATGACCTTATAAAAAACGAAACCCACTAGTTTGAATTACTTCAGGGACTAATGGGAATAAGATAGCACAAAGGTATAGTAAAATTCAGAAAATGCAAACAAATTCGAAAAATAATGAGATATAGTGACTTTGCCAGTGTAATGACCAGTGCCCGAATGAACCGTTATTTATTAGCTTGCGGTGGAAATACTCGTAACGCAATGACTCTTTACAGGAAAAATTTACAGCTCACTCAAGAGTTATTTACAGTAATAAGTTGTTTTGAAGTAGCACTAAGAAATGCTATAGATGCTACTATTTCACCATCTTTGGGTAATGACTGGTTAAGGGATGCTGTTTCTACTGGTGGAGTATTTGATACACCAAGGTGTCGTTTAACAAGAGATAATATTAACGATGCCATAAACAAATTAAATATCTACAGTCATTATAAGGTAGTTGCAGAATTAGGCTTTGGGTTTTGGCGTTTTATGTTTGCTCAATACCAATTTAATGCCACAGGGCGAATATTGTTGCAGGTATTTCCGTCAAAACCAACATCAACCCCAGCTATTCAATACAACAACACTTATATCTTTAATCAATTGGCTCAACTCAATAATATTAGAAACCGTATGGCACATCACGAACCTATATGCTTTTTACCAGGACAACCCATAAAAGATACTACGTATGCAAGACAACATTATAATTTAATATTGCAGTTATTTCAATGGATGCAAATAGATGAATCAGCTTTACTCTATGGTTTAGACCATATAAATACCGTTTGCAATGAAATTGATAGATTATGATACAAGTTCCACGGGCTATGGCTCAGGTTTCTTCCAAGTAAGATTTAAAAAAGTAATGATAGATTAAACGTTATACTAAAGTACTATCCTTTTACACAGTAAACGTGACAGTTCAGATGATATTTTAATTCTCTGTTATTTCATGTAAGCGCAATACTATTACAAAGACCTTCAACTACTTTGTAAAAGCTAACCCTTGATTTTGGAAAGGAAGGTATATTACTAACTCTGTCTTTAACTTTAATAAATCATAAATTTACAACTTTATTAGTATCTGAACACACAAAATATTTTTCATAAAATAGCTTATGAGCAAATCTGTTGACATCAATTCGCTTGAAAAAGAACATAAACTTGTCTTTCAAAAGTGTGAGTATTTCTGTAAAGATGTTTCAAACCAGATTCAGCATTTATTGGAAAAAGAGAACATTCAACTTGCGGTTCCAATTCAATATAGAGTGAAAACTTTTATGTCTATTTCTAACAAGATAACTCAAGGAAGATATAGTATAAAAAAATCAGTTCTTGAGTTGCAGGATTTGTCTGGAATAAGGATTATAACCCTTTTTACTATTGACGCACTAAAAGTTGTAGAACTTATCAAGCAACAATTTGAGATTATCAAAGAATATAATACGGCTGATAAGCTTGAAGATACGCAGTTTGGTTATTCTTCATTTCATATTGTCGGAAAATTAAGAGAAAATTGGTTGGATGTCCCATCATTTTCTCAGTACAAGGATTTAAAATTCGAGATACAAATTAGAACCTTATCTCAACATTCTTGGGCAGAAGTATCAAATATTTTTCAATATAAAAGTGAGGATAATGTTCCTAAACAGCTAAAAAGATCAATTAGCAGAATATCTGCCTTACTGGAAACCGTTGATCTTGAATTTGAAAGACTTTTAAAAGACAGGACTGCATATAAGGAGGATATTCAGCACCAAGATACAACAGATTTAATTTTGAATGTGGACTTGTTGGAGGAAGTCCTAAATAAAAAACTACCTATCGAACACAAAATAGTAAATGAAGACTATTCAGTACTTTTGGATAATTTGACCGTGCTAGGATATGAATCAGTTAACAAACTTTCAGACTTAATTGATAGTTATCTTGAGGAAACGATTATTGAAAATAAGAGAATAATAGATGGGTTTATGTCACTTTTTCAAAAGGATAAAGATACTAACTCATTTGAAACTTATGCCTTAAGAGGACATGAAGAAGATAGAATAAAGAATGGAGTTTTTTTTACTCAGTGTGGATTAATCAGACAAATGTTAAATTTAGACCTGAAAACAAATTGGAATGACTTGTACAAAGAAAAAAAGACAAGCATGAAAACTATTAAATATTAGATAGGTGGATATATACTCCAAAATCGTGAAGAAATATACCACTTCGTACTTGTATTTTTACAATATTATTTTTTGCCGAATACTAGTTTTCAATTTAAGTCAAAAATCGAAAAGATATGGTAAAACGTGATTTCATAATCATGAATAAACCTCCAACACAATATTATAATATACTTAATAACACCTTAAAATGTTGATCAGACAAATTAAGGTGTTATTTCCTAAATAATACTCTTATTGTAAAACTCCTCAACCGCCTCAGCCATCTCCTCAGTCATTTCCTCAAATTTCCCCCATGCTGGTTCTAGTCCTGATTCGTTATACCAATCCTGACAGTTCTTACTATACGATGGTTTCCAATTGGTGATTTCTTGGTCGAGTTTATCTCTGATGTTTTGTGAGGCATTGCTGCCATCCAAACCCAATATATTAAATAATGCTTGCGCTTCGTAGTATTGAAGCTTTAGCCTTTTCAACCCATTTTTCTTTAGTTTGATAAGCTCTGGATTGACCAAGAACCAATTGGTATAGAGTGTGGCTACTACTAATGCTGGTTCAATAGTTACAGACTTCTGAACTCGAAAGTGTGCTTTAATCAATTGGTATTGTCGGTAACTAATTATTCTTAGTACCTGATACTCATAAAGGTCAATATCGAGATAAATTAGATTAATCATTGGTTGAGTTCGTTTGCTACTTCTATAAATTGACAG
The DNA here is from genome assembly GCF_030056705.1 of Flectobacillus longus. Classification (GTDB taxonomy): domain Bacteria; phylum Bacteroidota; class Bacteroidia; order Cytophagales; family Spirosomataceae; genus Flectobacillus; species Flectobacillus longus. The sequence goes on along the minus strand of NZ_JASHIC010000039.1, from coordinate 9,886 downwards.
AATCCCGTGATGGCTTGCTTGAGCTTTTTATTTTCAATCTGTAATTCTTGTATTTCGTTGTTAGACTTGTGTCGGTGAGCGTTGTAGGTTTGTCTAAGCCCTTGTAACTCTTCTGTCTTCTCCCTGTAATCTCGTAGGATAAATTCAAAGACAGATTGCCCAGTTTTAATATTTTCTTTCTGCATAACTTGGTTCATGATTTCGACCAAGTCTGCATTTTCATCGTTGTCTAACCCACGTAGGGTCATCGTTGAGAATTGTTTCATTTTGATAGGATTAAAAATATGATGACTAAAAAAGCGGTAAATACGTTTGCGACAGTTTCTGCCAGCAATTCGACTTTTAGGTGTTCTTTACGTTTTTCCATGATTAGAGTTTATGAGCGTTGTTTTTGCAGTTGGCTTTGTGCGTAAGTTGGATGTTATAATTAATCACTACAAGGATGTATTCGCAACTATCAACTTCTACTAGAGATATTCCATGTTGTATCTGTTGATAAGGTAGAAGGTGCCTGTATTTAACTGGTGGTGATTCCTTCTGAGAAAAAGCTACAATCGTTATCAGGAGCAGGAAACTAACTATTTGGGTCTTTTTAAATTTCATGTTGTGCTATCAATTTTTAGTGAAGATTTGCCTGAACAGCGCGAGCTGCCTTGAATTTTGCTATCAAAATTTGCCTAAAAGCGAGCTGAAGCTTTTCCCTGGTCTTTCAATTTGCTATCAAAATTCTCTCTTGAAGTAATATGCCAATATCCACACTTGTCACACTCGTAAGCTCGTACAGGCTTTTTGTGATTTTGTCCAATGTATTTAATTGATTCCAGAAACCTATTAGCCTCTTTTTTCGAAATATAAATAACCTTTTTGCATGGGAAATAGACTATTGGTGTTAGTATGATGCCATCCCGTCGCTGAATTATTCTTTCGAGATTATTGATAATGTACTCTTTGAGTTCAGCATTAAAATAGCTCTTTGCTTGATGGATTCTCAATAGATACTCTGGTGGTACTCTACACAATTGAGTGAATTTGTATTTCCCAAAAGTCAAAAGTGTTTGGTCAGTGTACATAATTGATTGGGGGTAAATCAATTAATATTGTTCTGTAGAATTCTGAATGTCCTCAAATGCACTCTCTAAGTTTGATATGGCATCTTCCAGATTAGAAAGAGAATTTTCCATTTGGCAATACCTTTCACTACTTTGTAGGTTTTCAGGCATATTATCTAGTTTATCTTGTTCCTCATCCCTGATAGTCTCTACTCTATCTTTGATTTGAGTAATTTCCTCAAGGATTTTGGCTAGTTCTTTTCTTTGATTCTTGTTCATCTTAGTAAAGCGTTTAAATTGATTCTACAATTAAGGTTATGAGCGTCCGAAATTGGCAGACGCTCAATTCCTTCTTTTAGCTATTTTATACCATAGATTTGACGTTTTTTTGCTTCAAATTCCTCTCTGGTTCTTTGTTGGCGCTCAATACGAGCTTCTTTGGCTTGTCTGGCTTCTTCGTGGGTTGGTGTTACGGCAGGTAGTGGAACATCCGCTATTTTATTGTTAAAATTTGTTCCATCATAACTAGGGAATCGAACCTTAACACAATCCTTGAAATAGCCGTCAATTCGTTCCTGTGGGACTGTATTGGATTTAGAAAGGGTCAACATATACTCGCATAGATGTTCGTAGTTTTTGAAGAAATTGTAGTTGCGTGGGAGCTTCACATTAGCAAGTTCTTCTTTGTACTTTTTACCTCTGGTTTGCTTGTCTGGAAACTGTGCATACAATACCGCTTCAAAATTGGGGTTTTGCTTTGCCTCAACACATCTGACATGGGTATCAAAAAGCTTATTAATTAGAGTATTGATTATGGGGTGCTTCATTATCTTTTCAGAGCCATTGAAGCCCTGTGGGGAGATTGTTAGGAATGGAGTGGTGTTTGGGTTCAAAACGCTGTAAAAGTCGATTCTAAGGCATCTAAATACGTATCCTTTGGTAAATAGCATGGTAAGCTTTTGGCAAAGGACATAGACTTTATCTTCGTTCTCACGGTGGTTATTTAGCATTGAGTATCCAACCATTTCTAGTGCTGAATTCTGAGTGGGGTCTAACTGGATAACCCAATAGAAGCTTGATTCTTGTTTGTTACCATAAAGTTTGCGTGGTGCGATGCTAGCGAATTGGCTTTGAGGAATCTGAAAGTTTGACATTGTTTTGTGAGTTTAGTTTTGAGCAAAGAATTCCCATTCAGGCAGGGGCGTCCTATCTGTTATTCTGTTAGGGAACAGTAATAAAAATCTAAAAAAAACACGTTAAGAGTTATTCTAACTAAAATGTTATGCTACTATGATTAACAAGAAATGTTAGAATAACATAATGAATAACTATGGAATAACAGAGCGCGACTTTGAAAAAAAAACTGCTAAAGTACAGGCAATATTTACCCACCCTAACACAAAATGTATGTTTGGAAAAAAGTGCATAAATCCCCCTGTTAGCTACGCAGGCAGAATTAACGAGTCGCTATATACGTGATTGTCTAGGATGAATCCATAAACGGAAAATTTAAAGATGAAAGGTTACTTACAAAAGGCTTACGCCTAGCTCAACACAGGGAATCGAACCCACTTACCAAGGATACTTTCTTGATAAAGCCAACATTGTTGAAATAAACACCCAACCCAAGCGAGTCGGGTGTTTATGATGCTCTCTCTAAACTTACTTCATTGTGGGTGCTACCATTCGATAGCCCGCAATATCTTTTCTATAATGGTACTCATATCGTGGGTCAACTTTCACGAGCGAGCCGTCAGTCAATAACAATTGTTGCATAGAGTAACCCGAATAAGTAATCCTCTGGATTTTACTAGACAGGTCAACTTCTTTTAGTTCCTCTTTTCTCTCCTCAATAATCTCTTCTAAATCAATCTGCTTTGCTACGTTTTTTCGTGGCTCAGGCTTTATTGGAGGAGCTATTCTTGCAGGCTTTTTTCTAGGATTCAAAATAGAGTCAAGCACGTAGTAGGGATGCTCAAATTGTCGGTCGGGTGCTAGAATTATGACCATCAAATCGTAACAGTCCATTACATTGATTTTGCAAGTATCAAGCTTATAATTCTCATGGAAAACCCTAGTATTCAACCCTATCTCTTTTAGTTTTAGCCTAAAAGATTCTTGTTGATTAGCATCCATGATGTCATAGACTTTGTTGAGGATATTCGGACGTTTCATAGGTTTAAGGAATCTTGTCAGTGGCTCTTTCGTAGAGCCACATCCCAAATACAACCAAACAAACTAAATCAACTAAAACAGACATTTTACAAACAGTTAGTAGGTGGTCGTCTATTGTTCTTAAAGTACCAAGCCATGAGTAATCCTCCGATTACAAAGCCAGCATAAATGTGAAAGTCGCTATTCATGAGTTTAATATTAGAGTTGAAAATGACAAAATTAAGTAAAAATCAACTCATCAGTCGAATACCAACTTGTTGGGACGTTTACTTGTTTACTCATCGGTGTCTTTGCCGTAAAGCAAATCCCTCAAAAACTCAGAACGATTAAGTCCTTCACCCAACATCGAGATTGAAAAAGCACCCAAACACATTGCAAGTATAAACTGCATAAGTGGGTCAGCGGACAAAGAGCGAACTAATTCAGGTATATTCATAGTGTAATAGAGGGTTAAATGAACGTAATGAACTATTAATCGAGTAAAATAAATTGCGTAATTGGTCAAGGAAGACAGGGGTGGAAATAATAAATACCACTCTAAACCCCACCCCGTAAAAGTCTTCCTTGATTTCCCTGTGTTGAACAGTTTAAGGGAACTTAATTAATAAGGGTATAAGGATTTAAAGTTGTCTTAAAGTAAAGTTGATGTAACTTTATAACAATTTGAGTTCCTTAAGAAAATAGTACTCCTCTTTTTCGGTGATAGCAATGTATCCACAGAGTCTATTTTGAACAGACCTAACAGTTTTTCCAATTTTGCCAGCAATGTTCTTTAAAACAATCCCTTTATCAGGTCTGGATTTCTCATTGTATGCTTTTTGAATTTCTGCTAATCTTGACATCTCAAATAAAATTTTAACATAAAAACAACACTATTTTACAACTTTCGTTGTACTTTCGTTTAGCTTTCATCTAAACTCTTGGCAAATATTAAACTTTATTTTTGTTTGTCAAAGAAAAATGACAAAAAGTTTAGTTTTTTGAAAAACTTAATTCATAATCACATGAAAAATTTTGCAGAAAAATTGAAAAAAGCTCTTAAAGACAAGGGTGTCAAGCAGAAAGAACTTGCTGTAAGAATTGGAATGTCAGAAGCAGGACTCATTAAAATGATTGCAAATGGTTCTGTTCAGGTTGAGACACTTGAAAGAATTTGTGAGGAGCTACAGTTACCAATTACATATTTCTTAGAAGTTGATATTAAGCCTGAGGGCTTTTGGAAGAAGCTAGTTGAGGACACAATGGAAGAACTAAATCAATGGAAAATAAGAGCCTACAAAGCTGAATCCCAATTGACGCAAAGCGGAAATTTTAAGTATGTTAGTAGAAGACAAGGCGTGTTGGCGAGTATGGCATAGGCTTTTTTTTTGCCCCATTTACTAACATTTTTACTAACAGTTGCAAGTTTCGACTTGTAATGCCCTGAAAATCAACAAGGTTCGAATCCCTACGAGACCACAAAAAGCGAGTCATACGGCTCGCTTTTTTGTTTTTATGCCTTGATAATTCTTTTTCAAAATCTATTATAAGGTATAATAGACTAGAGGTCCTCTCCTATTTAATATCATTTTCTTTGCACACAGCTCTACTACTCCTATGTATTGTCAGAAAATTAACTAAATTCTCATTCGTAATGGAGTGTTATCTCCCAAATTATCCTTTTGCCTGTTTCTCATGTGTTTAAAACAGATATTTAGACGTATAAATGGCAGCCAATGAAAAAGGGGCTTAACAAGATAAAGTTATCTTATTAAGCCCATTTTATAGATATCTAAGATTTTAATTTCCAATTACGAAAACAGCATTACCAAATAGCAATTTACCATTTTGCCAGAAACCTCTAAACAATGGGTTGTTAGCCAAGTAAACTACATTACCACGTCCCATATCTTGAACACCCCAAATCAAGGAGTTTTTTAATTTTTCTTGAGCCTTTACTCCTGCAAAACCAGCGATTAGGTCTTTCGATTTAGTGATACCAACATTCCATCCATCGTTAAGATATTGATAAGCAGCACCTTCTAGTACTAAACTAAAATATGTATTGCCATAACCAAATGCTAATGGATGAGTCGTGTCCATGGTTACTCGGTAAATACTACCTGGCGTTTCTTCTGAAATAGATTCACGCTCCGCGTTACCATAAATTTTCAACTTACTTTCATCTGATTCTTTCTTTTTCTCTTCCTCCTTAACCTTCAATTCGAAGCCCTCTTTTCCAGCTAAAGCTTTCAGCGCGTTTTCGATAGCGATAAGTCTACCACCATTACGAACCCATTCTTTAATTTTTCCTAAAGTAGACTCATTCAAAATTCTATTATAGTTACCTCCTGGCAAAATCAATACATCAAATTGTGAAAGGTTGGTGCTTCCCAAAGTGTTTTCTGGTAAAACAGTAATTGGATATTGGATTTGTTGGTCAAAGAAATGCCAAACTTCCCCAAAGCCTGTTGTACTAATACCTTCGCCAGCCACAGTTGCTACTTTTGGCATTTTTAAGAAAACCACATTTTCTGAACCAAAATCAGAACCTTTTGTTGCCATACCTGTAGTAACAGCTGTAAGTCCAACACCTAATTTAGTAGCCTCATCAGTTAGGATTTTTTCTAAATGAGCACCCAAACGCTCATTGCCTGTACGTGTAATCACTAACGTTCCAGCAGGATAGGTTTGTCCTTCCATTTCGAAAGATTTAGCAGCGCTACGGACTTTGATACCTTTTTGCATGATTGCAGACAAGAATTTTAAGTCAGTAAATGACTGCCATCTAGCCAAATAGGCATAAGCATTATCGGTCTTAGTTATTTTGTTTTCAAAATTTACTTTGGCAGTTGGATTCAAACGATCTTTCAAAGCATAAGCTTTTAGGCCATAGGCATAAGGTAATGACCATGAAGTTATATCATAAGTCATTGAGTCTTCTACCATTGTTTTAGGTTCCATCAAAATTTTCAAGAACATTGAACGCGGTTGGTATAAGTTAAAAACTACATCTTCTGCTTCAACTTTTACAAAACCAGATTTGTCATCATGATAGCTATAGCCATTTGCCATATAATCTTTTCCTGCTACGCCATATTGAAAACCCTCTTTGTCAAGATAATTCAAAAATTCTTTCACGCGAGCCTCCTCTCCTTTGGTTTTGATAACATACGATTTGTATGGACCAATTGGATTTTTTGAAGTATTATCATGAAACTTAACAAACTCATTTACGGCTTTATCTGCATTAGCAGAAATTGCATCTAAACATGCAAATGAAGTGCTAAAATGATGGTCAATTCTTTGTTTCAGCGTCAGAGTATCACCATCACGTTTTGCGATACCCAAGCCAGCACGACCTGAACCACCCTGTTCATACGTCATACCAAAAGCACCATTATAAGTTGGATAAGTGTCTCCATAAGAAGGATAAAGCAAATCAAAACGTTCTTTTGAAAAATATAACCAACCATTTTTATCAAAATCTTTTTTATTGTAATCTCCAATAATTTTTTGAAACTCGCGTTGCCAAGCTGTTATGTCTTCATGATATGGCTTGGCTGCTGGAGAAAAATAGTAAGGAGATTCAACACCTTGTTCATGGAAATCTGCATGTAATTGTGGCATCCACTGGCGATACAAGGCCATTCTTTCTTGCGATTCTTTTTGTACTTGCCAAGCCCAGTCACGATTCAAATCGAAGATGTAGTGATTAAAACGACCTCCAGGCCAAGGCTCTTGGTGTTCCCAAGCAGCAGCATTTGCATTGTACCTTGCTCCTACTTTTTGGTTATACCAGTTGGCATAACGATCATAACCATCTGGGTTGATAGACGGGTCAAGAATCACAACAGTATTCGCCAAAATTGCTTTACTACGGCTCGAATTAGGATTTAATAACTCATGAATAACGAAAGGTGCAGTATTAGTACCACAAGATTCATTACCATGTACATTGTAGCTCATCCAAGCAATAGCAGGTTGTTTGCGCGAACTAGGTTTACCATCCAACAAACCAATTGATTTGAGGTTATTAGTACGAATTTCCTCTAAAGAGGCAAAGTTTTCAGGTGAGGCTACAACGGCCACAATGAGTGGGCGCCCCTCATTGGTAGAACCATACTGAATTAATTTTACCTGAGATGGATTTTGAGCTGCCACATATTCGTAATAGCTTACCACTTGATGATGTCTCAAAAATCGGTCTCCTTTTTTAAACTTCAAAAATTCCTCTGGCGACTGCATTTGGGCTTGTGAGGTAAAACACAGTAGCAAGAACATCATAAGGTTGATGAAAGTAGTTTTTTGCATGATGTATAAGTTTATATGATAAGAAAGCTCAAATATAAGCAATAAGGCGTTTTAAGCAATCTACTAATTAGGAGTTAGTAGATGAGTATTAACAATTTCGGAAAAATGAACAGTACACAAGAATATTTATGAAGAAATCATTACTCCAAAATTTCAAAAATTTATTTACTAGGTTCAAAATATAATTAAAGAAGGTGAAACAAGTAATTAGGGACAATAATAAAAAATTAACAGTTTCGTACTGACACATATATACTTTTGTTAATCAGAGAATTGTACAATAATTATGCAGATAATAGTCAAAAAAGATAAAAAAAATTATACTTTTTTATGACAAATGTTTGCATCGTATGATTAAACCTGCTAATTTTGCATCACGAAAAATGACAAGCAAATAGCTTTGTAAGATTTCGTCCCCACAAGGTCCGTTCGTCTAGGGGTTAGGACACGTCCCTTTCACGGATGAAACACGGGTTCGATTCCCGTACGGACTACACAGTGATTATTAACGACTTGCAAGCGAGCTTTTTAGCTCGCTTTTCTTGTTTTTAGCATATTCCTTCTTCATGCTGAAACCCTCAAAAAAAGCTTCAATACGTGCAACCAAGGCATATTTTACGATTTACTAACAATTTTACTTACACTTTTCTTTTTTGGATTTTTTGGAATACTTTTTGACACGGAGTAAACTTTTATTATTTAATATCAATTTTAAGTTTTACCAAATGTTAAAAATTCAAACAACTACCCACCTAGAAATGTAAGTTACACCCCTATCAACATGATGTCATTTTATTATTGGTTTCGTGAAGGTTCTTTCAAAGACCACGGCGTTATCTATTGTGAAATAAGAGTTGATGGTGAAAAGTCCGTTCCATTCTCTACTAAAATTAAACTTCACCGAAAACATTGGAATTCTAAAGAGCAGTGCTTCAATGGTAAAGAATCTGCCAAACATCAAAAAATGTTAGATTTCTATGAATTAAGATTCACCCAAATCTACACTCAAATATCCTATGAGAAACCGAATGAACCAATTAGACCATCCGAAATACTGGATAGACACAGATTTGCTCACGTTGGCGAGCGAAAGACCAAAGAAAAAGAAATTGAGTTTATTGACGTCTTTAACGAGTTTCTGGCTGACCAGAATAAATTATTAAAGGCTGAGAAACTTAAGGAAATCACAGTTAGAGGAAAAGAAGCAAAGTATTCAATTATCAGGGCATATTTGGGTAAGAAGAAACTTATCTCAATTTCAATCACAGAGGTGAACACCTCCTTTTTAGACGAGTTCAAGTTTTATCTCCAGACATCAAAGTATAGAGATAGTACTATTGAAAAGTATCTGGTTTTAATTAAAGAAGTATCTACCTATGGAGCGTCTAAAGGATACTGTAAAGAAAGAGTTCTGGATGATTATAAAATTGAGAAAGCCAAAGCCAAAGAACCAGTGTCACTTACAAAAGAAGAAATGGATAAAATGGAAACATTAGAGCTGTCACCAATCCAGCGAACTACCTTAGATATTTATCGCTTCTGTGCTGAGACTTCCTTGAGCTATACAGATTATACTTCTCTTTCAGACGAGGATATTGAGATTGACAAGGAAAAAACCATTTGGATTAAACTGAGTCGTGAAAAGACAGATACCAGCCAAAGAATTCCTCTTAATTCCAAAGCACTTGAAATTTTCCAACAATATGGAGGCGCAGCATTAATGCCTAAACTATCTAACTATAGACTTAACATTCACATTAAGGTAATTGCTAAGATGGCTAAAATCAGAAAGCATATAACTTTTCATACTTCTCGAAAGAGCTTCGTAGATTATTCCTTGAATGAATTAGCAATGCCTGCCACAACCATTCAGGCAATGGTCGGATGGAAAAATACCAAGCAGCTTTCAAGGTATGCAAAAGTAAAAGACTCCACGATTAAGAAACAGTTTTTGAAGTAAATAATTAAAAAACTAAGTATTAATCATTATTTATTAAGTGGTAACTACGGTTATCACTTTTTTTTTACCTTTGCATTCGCTTCAACGTTTATACATATAGTTCTATAAATATCTCGTGGAGTTCTCAGCTAGTATTCAATAAATCAATTAATAATTTACAACCTAAAATTCAAAATGAAGCTTACACAAAACTTAATGAAACACTTTCTACGCACGTTATTTGTTTTTGCAATTCTCCCTTCAGTATTCATACTATCATGTAAAAAAGATGACCCAATACCTAGTCCCAATGTAAGCTTCCCCAAAAATAGTACGGATTAAAAGTTTAAAAAGTGTGATATTTTTTAACTTTAGGTAAGTATTATGAAAATCAGCAAATTTAGTCCGACCGAAATTGCCAAGATTCTTA
>NZ_JASHIC010000038.1 GCF_030056705.1 Flectobacillus longus | reverse complement strand
GCCCGCATGTCTCTTTAGGTGGTATGAGCCCAGTAGATTATAGAATGAAAAAACAGAACACCCTTCTTGGGCTTCGTTCCGCTACGCTACACTCAGCCCAAGAAGGGTTAAAAACATAAGCAAAGTAGACAGATTATGTATATTTTTAAACTGTACTAAAAATGGGAAGCCGACAGTATCGTTGATTTGAAATTGAAATTTCAAAGGATTCAATTCTTTTAGCAGAACTTTTTGTAGGTTCAGTAATTACTTTATCACATGAAAAAATAATTATTGAAAAAAATAATAGTAATAATGTGTTCTTCATCTTTTGGTAGAGTGTGAAATGATACAAGTGTATTTTGATTTGTAATTGGAATAATCAAATGTCTGCGTAAAAGAAATTGATTCGAAACTAGCATTGTCAGTTCCGCAATTGATTAGAAGATTCAATAAATAGAAAAGGGATATAGGTATTCAATTCTAGAAACTCTTTCTCTCTGAATGTTTTACAATCTATACAAAGATAATAATTAATCAATCTGCCTTATGAGAAAATCGATGATTAACACTCAATTTGGATTGAGGAATAATGGTGTATGGCAACAAACCGAATTCTGGATGAAAGATTATAACCTCGAACATCCACGTTTTCAGAGTTTAATAAATTATGGAATGAAGTAGTCACAATACCGAAAATTAAAATCAAGCTATTCTGGAATAATCCTATAATCAGGTATTAATTATTTTTGAGAATAGGGTTCAACTTTAAGTAAAAGTCAAACCCTTATTTTACTAATACACTTGACAAAATAGTGTTGTATTGATACATTTAACTCTCTTGATGTCTTACAAATATCTTTCAGATTCATTTATTTCAAGATCATTTATGCTTGCGTATCTTTTTTGCATTAAGCCATTTTCATCAAACTCCCAGTTTTCATTTCCATAAGCTCTAAACCAATTGCCATCTTTGGTTTGATACTCATATTCAAATCTAACTGCGATTCTATTGCCTGAATGTGACCAATACTCTTTTTTGAGTTTGTAATTTAATTCTCGCTTCCATTTATCAGCTAAGAATTTTACAATTTCTTCTCTACCGTTGACAAATGTACTTCGATTGCGCCATTCGCTGTCGATGGTGTAAGCCAATGATACTTTTTCTGGATTTTGTGAGTTCCAAGCATCTTCAGCCATTTGAATTTTCTGTTTTGCGGTCTCCAACGTAAAAGGAGGAAGTGGATGTTTCTGTTCCATTTTGTTATTAATTTAAATTATATTTTTTACAATTGATTTTGACTTATCTACAATTTCATTTGATTCGAACAATTGACTCTCTATAATTGCGCTTTCGAATAGAAGGTAAATATGTGTTGCCAATAATTCATTATTAACTAATTGCCTAAAGAATACTCTCAAATCATTTTTGTGTGATTGGATTACTCTCAGAATGCTTTCTTGTTCTTTCGATATTTCAGATAGGATATTTAGAAAACTACAACCTCTGAAGTTTTCCCTATCATTCATGTGTATAATGAAGTCAAATGCGCTCAAAATTCTTTCTTTTGGATTTTCTGTTTTTGATGTGAAATCCGAAAGAGCATCAAACCAGTATTGATGTCTTCTATTTAGAAACTCAACGCACAGGTCGTCTTTAGATTTAAAATGTTGGTAAAAACTGGCCTTTGCTACATTGGCTTCACTTATTATTTGATTAATTCCTGTACTGTTATAGCCTTGATGATGAAATAAAATGGAGGCTTGTTCTAGTATTCTTTCTCTTGGTGAACTCATGATTTCTTTTTTTTTATCAAAGGTATTGAAAATAAATAATACAGACAAGTCTGTCTATTTAATTTATTAAAAAAACTTAGCTTAAGAAATTTTGTTTAAATCAGATCTAGAAAAATGGAAATAGCTTGTAGTAGGATAGGAGGGAGGAATATTTACGATAAGAGTTTACAAAAGGTTAGGTGTGATTATTTATAAGAGCGTTTTAATAAAATTGGGGTTGTGCAACAGCTATGAATATTCATGGCTAGCTTGTCTTTTTATACTGATTAGACTTGCTATTTGCTTTTTATAAAATCTAAAAAAGCAAATAGCAAGTCTAATTAATCAAATGATAAGTCCAACTTGTCACTAATGAGTTTGTAAGTTTCTAAAAAATAAGACTTTATAGTGCTGTGATTCTGGCTGAACCTACCAATCCACTTGGTACAATTGTTTTCTCTTTGAATCTAAATTGCAAATATTGCTTGTTCCCTTTTATGGCTTCACCTATAAAACCATTTCTACGTGTAGTTATGATTGTTATTTCTATATTGTTGCTACCTTGTTTTAGTAATGATGTTATTTCTAATTTATAAGGTGCAAAAAGCCTTTCACCTGCTTCAATACCGTTGATTTTTACCGAAGCTTTATAATAGACTTCTCCTAATTCGAGGAAGTATTTTTTGCCTTTTTCTACTCCATCAAAATTGAAGGCGGTGGTATAAATACCTTTGTCTGAGCTGTATTTGGTTTTTTCGTTTGTTCTCCAGTCAAATAGCTTGCTGTTTTCAAAATTATTTTCACCAATTTGAATATTCCAGTTGTCCAATCGAGTTATCTCTTTGCCTTCATCAGTTACGGTTTCACCTTCTGTAAACTGCATTGGTTTTGGTGATGCTACCAAGAAAATTGAGCCATAAGGCGACAAACGATAAGAAACCATATTGCCTTTTGTTGTGATAGCTTTGCCATTTTCGGCATTGAACCAATAATGATTACTTAAACTATTGTCAATGGACAAACGAATGGTTTGCCACTCTTTCGATTTATTCGAAATGAACTTTACGATACTTCCATCTGCCATTACACGATTAATTTGGCGTGACCAGCCTGTTTTTTCTTCAAATCGAACCTTCTGAGTTATCGTTTGAATAGGTAAATTGGCATCTGTGTTTTGAGTATATTTTGAAATCCCAATTTCGCTCATTAATGCTTTGGTAATAGCGTCATTTTGAGTATGGTCAAGATAGGAGGGTTGTTGAGTTGGCATTTCGCCAATTGCCCAAATTCTTGCTCCCGTCTTGTTTAATGCCTTGATATGTTGTGCCGTTTTGAGATTGATATATGGCAAATGCGATAGGGCTAATACTTGGTACTGATTGCCATTGATTGTCCATTTTCCTTGCTCAAATTTGGCTGTTTGCAAAGCATTATCGTTCACAAATTCCCAAGTGATACCTTTAGCTTCTAATTCGTTTACTGTTTTCCAAAGTTTTTTGTACCATTCATAAATGGGTGTTTTTCGTGATGGCGTTGCATTACCCAATTTTGGTTCAATTCCTTCAAAATAGCCCGCAATCATAGTTTCTTCTGGATTTACTTCAATTTGGTCTTCCGAGAAATTCACAAAAGGAAAATAAATTAGAACATCATGCTGAGGTTTTCCTGCTCGAAGAGCATATTGACAACGCGTTAGGTATTGATTAATAAATTTGAGATCATTCCAAAATGGGTCTGATTCATTGAGACCTGACGAAAAACCTACCATTGGTAAAAACGGTGATGACCAAGTATTCCAGCCTTCTTTCGGAAACTCTCCGTTGTTGTATTTATAGGGTGTTCCATGATAAATAAAATGGTTTACCCCACAAGCTAAGGATTTATCTGCCCAAACTTTGATTTTTTGTGGAGTTGTCATTTCGGCCCGATTAATTGCTACAAAAGACTCTTGTGAAATAATCGGTTTATTGTACAAATGCCCGCCTGAGGTTGCCAATTTTAGAGCTCCTTCAGAACCATCAGCAAATAATTGTTCTGTTTCGGGAAGATCGGCCGAGCCAGCACTGCCGATAGGTTCAATCGGAAAACCGTAAGCTTGAGTTCGGTGTAGCATACCTCTTTTTCGCATCCAATTGTTACTTGTTTTAATAAAGTTTTCTGTAAAAACTTTATTAACGGTTCTGTCATAGTCATAAATCAAACGCCATTGATTAACAGAGTCAATCATGTATGGAGACAAATCGCTGTAGTAAGGAGCTGCCAAATAAACAGGATGGTTATAGCCTTTTTTGAACACTGAACCTAAGTAAGGGGCTATATCATAGCCATTTTGTTGTTTAAAAACCTGTAAAAAATCAGGAGAAATAATTCTATTGGTATGAAACTCATAGCTATCGTTAAAGACAGCTCGTAGTGGATTACCATAGAATTTTTCCAAACCTGTTCTTTCACCTAATAAGTAATCATAAGCCTTATTGACTACCTTTGGGTCAAGGTGGTCAATTACATAATTAGTCCCACGTTTGGCAATTAGCGAAGGCTCCTCGCCAGAAGGAATGCTCCACGAGGCAATCAAACGCCATTGCCCATCAGAAGGCACTTGCCATGTTATTTTATGGTCTTTTACTTTATCTGTTAAATTGATAATTGATTGATTATCCAATATAGCTTGCTTTCCTTTCAACTTTAAAACCTTTGCAGCTACAAGACTTTGGAGAATTCCCCATTCGGGTTTTACCTCGTTGCCTTGAGCGCCAAAACTTACCATTTTTTTGATTTTCATCATAGGAATGTGTCCGTTAAATACCGTTCCAGCTACTAAAATAGAGTCAGCAATTCCTAAAGTACGCATACTTTCTTTAGGGTCAAAAAACTGTCCACCTAAAGGCCAGCCACTACCTCCGTTCATATCTACTGTTACTTTTGAAATCTGAGCTTGTTCCATTACAGCTTTCAAATGCTCATAAAAAGAAGGGGTATCCCAACTATAGATTCGGTTGATAATGTCCTTAGAAGAACCCAAATTTACTCCCATTGTAAGGGGTTGAATTTCAACACCTGCAAAGCCATTTTCTGCTAAAACCTTGATTTCTCTTCGTAACTCGTCGTTGGTCACGTCATTGCCTGGCCACCACCATCTAGTAGAAGGACCGTATTCTCGTGGCGCAGATAAAAATTTACTTGCCTCAAACTGGTACTTGGGAAACCACTTGTTGGTACTTTTTTGTGCAAAAAGTGAGGATGTTAAGAACAAATAAATGATAATGAGTTTTCTCATTTTATGAAGAATGTTTTGAAATAATGATTGAAGGCTAATAGATAGGCGACCAGAAATGGCCGCCTATTTTTATACGTTTACTTCTTTTCTTCTTTAATTCTTACGGCTTTGGCTTCAAACATATTCATCAATGTGCCTTTGAGGTTGTTGTCATCTATTTTTGCTAAATCTACCGATACATCATAACCCGATGCCGAAAAGAAAAGCTCGATTTTATCTTTATCTTCAACCACATTAGTTAAAAAAATCTTTTCAGCGTCAGCTTTACTAGGGTCTGTTAGGTCGCCTGTTAGCTTTCCGTCTTTGCGAACAAGGTTTGCGATAAGTTTTCCATCACCATTTGGTGTACCAATAAAGGCTAATTCCCATTTTCCTGCATAAAAATCGGTAGGTTTCTCAGTTTGTGAAAAGCCATTTAGCACTATGCCAAAAAATAAAACAAAGAGAATAACAATTGATTTTTTCATTGATTTTGCGTTACGTCGCCACGGTTGTTTAAAATTTGTAATTGATTGATAAAAAGAATGCTCTAGGTGGAATGCTAATAGTTGAATAAACGGCATTGGGATTAGCTTCAAGCTGAGCTTTGGTAAAGCCTTGTCTATCTAATGCCTGAGGAAAGCCTCCTGGTGCAGACCAACTCATTACTCCAATTTGGTTGAAAACATTATTGATATTGCCCTGAAGCTGAACTTTTGAAGTGAGGTTATAACCCAAGTTCAAATTGGTTTGGTCGAATGCAGGCAAGTAAAAAGCATTAGGAACATTAGCCGCACGCTTACCCATATACGACCAATCGATAGAGGCATAAACTTTCCCTCTGCTATAGGTTGGCGAAATACGAACAATCAGATTGGCGTTGTTATCTGTTTCATTACCCGAATAACTTTCAATTTTATCATCAGCTTTTCCATTTGCCCCCAAAAGCCATGCTTGGAATCTTACAGCTTTAGAAGATTGTAGAGTGGCTACTCCACGAATACTCAATGCTGAAGTTAGGTTATAATTAGCCTCAAGCTCAACCCCTTTGGTTTCGTATTTATTGTACAAAATTGGTGCTTCGTATTGGCTCGAAATATCGTCTGTTTCTTGTCCAATTTGTTGGATAGGTACGTTATCCAAAATACTATAAAATGGAGTAATGAATAAACTTAGGTTGTTAGTTTTTGCTTTAAATCCAAGTTCAAATTGTTGTACCTTTTGTGATTGTGGGTCTAAGAATTTGGCAGAGGCATCGTTGTCAACGCCAATATAAATGCCCATGTCTGGAGCTTTATTTCCTTGCGAGTAACGACCATACACTGCATAATTATCTGCTAATTTGTAGTTTAAGCCCGCCGACATCGAGAAAGTGGATAGGCTTTTGTTGTATTTATAAACACTAGTAACTTTGGCTGTAGCATTATCATAAGTTGTTAAGGGATTTTTATCTACACCGCCTGTTCCGTCGTTGCTACTTGTTGCAATTTGGTTCGTTCCATCAATACCAATACCTTCGTATCTTATGCCCCAGTCCAAATCAAGTCTATCGCTAATAGTCCAATTATGACCCAAAAACAATGCTATTTGTTTTTGACTTATGTCATAAAGATTAATCGCGGAGGACGAACCACTACCCATAGCGCCATTGGGAGCTGTTAGTTTATAAGTATTTCCTGCAAAATCATCATAAGTAATACTAGTAAGCTCTGGATGTGGCGTTAGCATAGTTGTCATGGCTAAACCAGCCGAGCCATTACGTCGGGTCAAATTAGAAACAGCATAAAATGCGCCAGCCGTAAAACTCATTTTATTGAGCCTTTTTGTAATTGTTAACTGATCAATAAATTCACCCATTTTATTTGAAGTATAAAATAATGGGTTGAAATACAAAGAATTTTTCTGGATAGACTCACCAGGGAGTGAGCTATTCAAAACTGGAAAATTAAATCCTGCAAATTGTCCATTTATCATGTTGGGCAATTGCATAACGGTTGCCAAGTTTTTGCCCGTTGCTAAATCATTGAATTTATATGTCCCAAACTGGGCAATTTGTCCCAAAATAGCATAAAAGATGATATTGTCTAGTGCCGTTGGATATACAACGCCTGTGGTGTTCCAAACGGAAGATTTATCAGAATACTTCATTTTGTTATCAATTACAAAGCCATTTCCTAAATCTTTGTCGAAGTTTAAACCAAATGAAATATCTTTTGAATTGATTTTATCTCTTGAATCATAGTTTACCGTTTCGTTGGTATCGTTTACCTTGAAACTTGCTTTGATGGCAGGAATAAGTACTGAGTTGGTTTGTTCAACACCAGCTGGTAAGGTAGGATGAGAAAAACCTGTTGTAGGCAAAAATTCGAACCAAGCATTTTTATCATTCAAATATTTGGCATACAACTTTACAGAACCGCCTTTGAACTTCTTCACAATATTCGCTTTTATTTGCCCACCATTGTTCATTGGATAGCCCGGATTTCTTGCTCCATCAGACTGCCTCCAGAAACCTCCAACATTATACGTAATACTTTTATCATTGTTTAAGGGGCCACCAAAATTAAAATCTGTTCTGTAAAATGGATTTTTACCATTGCCCTCAAGTCCATATTTGGCACGCACTTCTGCTTGGAATACCGTTCCTCCTGTTTTTGAAACATAATTGAAAATTCCTCCTGGAGCATTATTCCCTAAAATGGAGGCTGTACCACCACGTACAGCTTCTAATTTTCCTAATGTTGCATCTGCTCTCAAGAAAAAATCAGGACCATAATTTCCAAAAGTAGCATTGGTGATAGGAAGTCCATCTTCTTGCATCGAAACATAATAGTAGCCCGAAGCACCGTCATTTGAACCTACCGAAACACCACGAGAATAAACGGTATTTCGGATTTCGCCAAGTGACGAATTGACATATACGCCTGGAATGTTTTTTAATAAATCGACGGCACTAACAGGTATTACCGCTGCTAATTGTTTACTGTTTAGTACCGAGATGGCTACTGAGGACTCCATCCTTGAGCGCTTGTCGAAAAGTCCTGTAACAATGACCTCTTCAAGCGACTCAATATCTTCTAATAATACAATATTCAAGGTATTTCTACCTGACACATTTATTTCTTGCTTCTTAAAGCCTACCGAACTAATAATGAGCTTATCATCTTTTTCGACTTGAATACTAAAGTTACCTTCGGCATTTGTAACAGTCCCTTTTTGAGCGCCTTTTACTATTACACTCGCTCCGACAACTGCTTCATTTTTATTATCGGTAATTTTTCCTCGTAGTATCTGTGCCCGAACACTCGTGGCTACAAATAGATAGAAAAAAATAAAAGGCAAAGTCCTTCCACAAAGAGATTTTCCTCTCTTTTGAATAAGTAATAATTTTTTCATTAAATTTGAACAGTTTTGTTAGTTAAACATCCATTTACTGACTAAACACTAGCTCATGTTCTTCTCGACAATTAACATGAGTAGAGCCATAAGCCGAAGATGTTACCAGCATCTTCGGCTTTTTTTATTATATCATAATTCCTCTATAGAATTAGAATATTTGTAAATTTAAAACAAATGTAAAAGGTATTTTTAAATAAACAATAGGATAAGTACAATTATTGTTTCATTTTGGCTCAATAAGTTTAATTAGATATTATATTTGTATTGAAATAATTACTAAGCGTTAAACAAAATGGATTTAATACAAGAATTTGAACAGTGGGTTGGTGAAGATACCTATATCAAGCAAGTTTCTATTGACTGTGTAATATTTGGGTTTCATGATAATAATCTAAAAGTTCTATTACCCAAACTTAAATTAGATGAAGACCTTTGGTCTTTGCCAGGAGGATACATTGGTAAAGATGAAAGCGTTTTGGATGCTACAAGAAGAATTCTTGAATCTAGAACTGGTCTGGCGGATATTTATCTTGAACAATTTGGGGTATTTGGTGAATTGAATAGGAATTCCAAAGATTTGGTGAAGACTATCACCAATAAAATTGGAGTAACCACAGAGGAGCACCTTTGGGTTTTTGATAGATTTATTTCTCTTGGTTTTTACGCCCTTGTTGAGTATTCAAAGGTGACACCTCGCCTAAATAACATATTAGATGAATCGTGTGATTGGTATAGTATCAAGGAATTGCCTGCTTTGGCAATCGACCATGACCAAATTATTCAGAAAGGTCTAGAGACTTTACGTATTATGCTAGACCACAAATTGGCAGGTTTTAACCTTTTGGGAGAAACCTTTACGATGAAAGAATTACAGAAAATGTATGAAACGATTTTAGACAAACCTTTAAGAAGAGATAATTTTCAACGAAAAATGTTGGATATGGATATTTTGGAAAGACTCGAAAAACAATATACAGGAGCGGCCAATAAAGCGCCCTATTTATACAAACTGAAAACTATCAAATAGATATCTGAGAAATAATGTCCTTGCCTAAAACAGCTTGCTTTACCTTCATTGAATTTTTTAATTATTCAATTATACCGTAGAGAAAGGTGTGTATTAGGAAAATTTTAAGGAATGCGTTAATCATTTACCAGAGGCTTTGATGGTGATTTTTTGTAAATTATCTATCACTGATAAACAAACATGAAATTTGCTCTTGGAAATATCTATCCCAACGGCATATTTGAAAGCTTGTCATTTCATCACAAAAGACTTTAGAATGAAAAAATACAGACCTACAGACTGGAAACCTTTAGGCGGCATCCCGCATATCGTTTTTGCTCATTAATTCAGGATAATTAAAATGATAATTTCCTTGTGTACTTAGTTCTAACGCTAAAAGGAAAATAAAAAAGTCTTGTCTTTAGGACTACATCGTTCTGAGAAAAACGTGTTTAGCGTAAGTACAGATTACTCTTTTATCCCTGTTTGAAGTAAATACAAAATTGTACTTATTTTAGCAAATAAAAATCTTTTCGAAGATATGAGCGTATTAAGGCAATTGTATTTTGCATTAATACTTAAGTATGAGTGCTGAATTGTGAGTGATGAGTTTTGAGTGTAATTTTATGATTACTAATATTTTATCTCATCAATTTCTTAAATTTAATTCTGCACGATTACTTAAGTTAGTAGGCAAAATAAAATTTAAGATTGGGCTTTGGGCTTTCAGGTAACGGCTTTGGGCGGTGGGTTTTGGAAAAAGCATGGCTGTGGTTATTAAAAAACATTTTAACACTCTTTGCCTTGTGCCTGTTGCCTAGTGCCTAAACACATAACTTAAATCTTATTCTGCACGATTACTTATCTCAAAGTCAATTTAAAATGAAAAAAATAATTGTATTAGTTTGCTTATTGATAAGTACTTTCTGTTCATTCTCACAAAATAGTAAGTCTGTAAATTAATTAACAATCAAAGAGAAAAAAGAAGGTTGGACGTTATTGTTTGATGGCAAAATGAGTAATGGGTGGCATTATATAAAAATCAAATAACTATAAACACTAGAATTATTGCTAAGAGAGCCCTAAAAACCGTATTGCTTGGAGTATGTACGTATTAGTGCTAAATTACAAGAGATGAGTTTTGTGCAACCTACTGGTTAATAATGCTTTATATCGTTACATTCCCATGCTCTAACAAAATGAGGATGGGAATGAATGATTTTAGACGCTATCACAAACTCGATTCTAAAGGTATATGCTATTGTTGCATTGCACTGGTTTTTTGAGTAATCTCTATGATAAGCTTATCTAATTCATGTGCTGAGGTTATCAAGTGCTCAAAAAACATACTTCGTTCTTCTAGCCCCATATCTGGATCAAGCTCAAGCATTTGGATTAGCCCCATTATTCGAGCTAGGGGTGCTCGTACTAGGTGAGACTGTATCCAGGCTATTTCGCTTAATTTTTTATTTTGAATTTCAATAGATTCAATATATTTGAGTTCTTCGGTAATGTCGTTTACTAATATAATTCGAGCATTTCTGCCCTTGTAGCTAATCGAGTTAGCTCTAATCTCTACCATGATTAACTCCCCATTTTTCTTAAGATGTTTAAATATTCCTGAGATAAAATAAGGATGATTTTGCCTAACATTATTGATATCATCTAGTAGCACCGAAACTTCCTCAGAAGGGCGGATATCGGTTATCTTCATTGATAAAAACTCTGACCGACTATATCCGTAGTGACTTACAGCGGCCATGTTGATATTGATAAACTCTAATGTATCTAAATCGTAAACCCACATAGGTTGTGGACTTAAATCAAAAAGTTGATTGTAACGTTCTTCTGAATCTTTGAGTTCTTGCTTTTTTTTACGTCTTTCCAAGCAATAAACAATCCCTTTATAAAGAGTGGTTGGTCGTAAATCGTCTTTGATGATATAGTCATCTACTCCCAGTGAAATAGACTTGATGCTAAACATTAGGTCAGAATTACCTGACAAAATAATGATTGGGAAGTCTCTCGAAATAGGTAAAATTGCTTCTAATAAACTTTGTCCACTTTTATCAGGCAATTGCATATCAAGCAGTATCATATCAAATGTTATTTCAGGGTTTGTTATCCATGATTTTGCTTGTTTGAAAGTTTTACAATGGGTGATTTGTGGCTCACGTATCATTTCATGAAGGTAATCACTGATGAGAATATAATCTCCCATGTTATCTTCGATGACTAATATTTTGTAAGGGAAATTATCTTTAAGCATTTTGAGGTTTGGACAATTGAACTGTTGAAAGCCAAAAGCTTTCTATTTGATTAATAACGGTTTGAAATGAGCTTACATCTACAGGTTTGGTGATATAACAGTTTGCATTGTTTTGATATGCCATTGCTATATCTTTGGGGGTAGATGAAGTCGTAAACATTACTACAGGAATATGTTTGATAGCATCATTATTTTTTATAAATTTTAATACTTCGTGTCCATTCTTTTTGGGGATATTAACATCAAGAAGAACAAAATCGGGCGATGCTTTGTCTGCAAATTTGCCCTGTTTAATCAAAAAATCAATAGCATCTTTGCCATTTCGAACAATACTTAATGACGCCACAAGTGAAGAGTGTTCAAATGCTTCTTGAGTCAATAAAATATCTCCTTCGTTATCCTCAACCAATAAAATATGACCGTTTCTCATAAAGTGTTGTTGCTATTATTTCTTTAGTGAAAAATAAAAAGTGCTTCCTTGATTTTCAATAGACTCTACCCATACTTTCCCGTCTAACATTTCTACTATTTTTTTGACAATTGCCAAGCCTATTCCTGTTCCAGGGTATTCATCTCTAGTATGTAGGCGTTGGAAAATGGTAAATATGCTATGAAAATATTCTTCTTCTATACCTATGCCATTATCTTTTATCGAAAAAATCCAGTGAGTTGGTGATTCTTCACATTGAATTTCTATAATAGGGTTAACATCTGCTTGTCGATATTTAAGAGCGTTACTAATAAGATTTTGAAAAACCTGTTCTATTCGTAGCTTATTTGAAAATAGAATAGGCATTTTTCCAACCGTTATTTCTGCATGACTAGTATTAATTTCTGTTTGAAATACAAGTAGAGCTTGCTTTATGACTTCTCCAATATCTACTTGCTGTTTTTGTTCCTCAATTCTACCTACTCTTGAAAAATTAAGTAAGTCGAGTATAATTTGTCGCATTCTAACAGCTCCATCTGTTGCATACCAAATATATTGTCTACCACGCTCATCAAGAACCGCGCTATATTTGGTTTCAATCTGGGACAAAAAGCTCGTAATCATTCGAAGAGGTTCTTGCAAATCATGAGAGGCTACATAAGCAAACTGTTCCAGTTCGTTGTTAGATTCTTGTAGTTGTTTGATATGTTCTTCTAATTCTAAATTTAGCTTTTTTAATTCAAACTCTTGCTGTTTTTGTAGGGTAATGTCGCGGCCTATACCCAAAACGCCGATAATAATATTGTCTTCATTTTTTACGGGAACCTTGGTAGACTCTAACCACAAGTCAGCTTTTCCATGTGATGCGTGAAGTTGTGTATAATCATGTATGGGTTCGCCAGTTCTAAGAACATGCAAATCATGCTCTAGTCCAATTGCTCCAAGGTCTGAATCAAATAGTTCTAAGTCTGTTTTACCCAATACTTCTTGCTCACTACTTGCACCCAAAAATAAATAATCGACCCTATTACTGATTACTTTTCGAGCTTCGGTATCTTTGAAATAAACAGTTTCAGGAAGATTGTCAATTAATGTACGCAACAGATTTCTTTCCTCTCTTAGTTTTTGATTTGCTACTTGGGCTTCTGTAATATCTCGTGCATAGATACTCGTTAGTCCTTGAGCTGGAAAGCATCGAATCTCAACCCATTTATCGATAGGGGTATAGTAGGTATTAAAAGTGATAGGAATATTTTCTTTTCTTGATAAAGTTAGATTCACATAAATATCACTTTCTTGTCCCTCAGGAAAAACATCCCAAATTATTTTTCCTACAATTTCTTCTTTTGGTACACCTGTTAATTTGGTGGCCTGAGCATTCCAATAAGTCACAGTCCAGTTTTGATCTAGGGTCAAAAAGGTATCTCCAGTTGTTTCAAGAATTTCATTTTTTTGATGTATAGCCTCTTTTAAAGCTAGCTCAATAACTTTTCGGGTATTGATGTCTTGAATACTTCCATAAATTCTTTCACATTTGCCGTTGACAAAACTGGCTTCTCCGATTACTTTAACCCATCTTTCGGTACTATTGGGTAATAAAATAATAAACTCATCACTCCAACTTTCGCCTGTCTGTACTGCTTTTTTGATATAGGCTGTAGCACGTTCACGATGTTCTCCTTCACGATAAATATCAAATAAAGAATTCATGCTAATGAGTCTAAATTCTTCTTGAGTATAACCAAATATTTCGCTTACATTATCAGAAACAAAAATATTTTCAGTTCTTAAATTGATTTCCCAACTTACAATTTTAGATAATAAATTAGTTCTGTTTAATAATAATTGAAGCTTACGCTCATCTGTTATATCTCTTCCGATTGCGAGTAAATGTTTGCCATCTAATTTTACTGAAGAGCGCCAAGCTATATTAGCGATTTCTCCAGATTTTTTGATGTACCGATTTTCAAACACATATACCTTTGAAAAATCTTTTTCGGATTCAAATGCTTCAAGACTTGTTTTTTGATCTTCGGGGTGGATAAATGTATGAAAGCTTTTACTTAAAAGTTCATCTTGGGAGTAACCTAATACTTCGCAAAAAGAAGGGTTGACTTTTTTGAAGAATCCATCAAGTCCCAATACACAAATCATGTCTGGGGCATACTCAAATATCTGTGCTAATTCTTGCTCGGTTTGTTTTCTTTCTAATTCATTTATTAGGACTTCTCCAAGCTCATACAAGCACATTCTTACTGAATCGGATAGGTTGTCTTCTTTTATTCCTAACAGTAAGGCTCCTTGTAAACCTTTCGATGCTTTTAGAGGTAACCCTATAATATTGATATCTGATAAGAAACTTTTGTTTTCTAAATAACTTCTAGATTTTTTAGACATTACCTCTTTTACAAAATTATAGCCTGTATTGTAATGAGGAAAAATCAAATTTTCATGGTGCCCATAACGAACAATATCATCCTTAAATGTATTAATCCAAACTTCGATACCTGCCCCTTTCAATTCTCGAATAATACTTGAACATATTTCTGATAAGATAAAATCAAGCTTTTGGTCAGAGCTAAAAAGTGTCCTAATCTGTTTTTTTAGAATTTCTTTACATTCTTCATTTTTTTGAGATGTAATGTCTTTGGCTAGAACTAGCCAGTAAATTATTTCAGTGTTGAGGTCGTTATAAATAGGGCTAATTTTAATATTTGCCCAAAAACTTTCTTTTGACTTTTTATATTGTAGCAATGAAATTTCGGCTATGCTCTTTTTCTGGAGTGTTTCCTTCAGATGATATATCTGTCGCCAATCGGTATTGGGGCCATTTAATATTTGTATTGTATTGCCGATAACTTCGCTCAAGCCAAAACCTGTAAGCTCACAAAAAGCTTGATTGACATATACGATTTCAGGTAGTTCGGTTTTATCTTGAAGTCTTTCTAAGATTAATACAGCATCGGTGGTATGTGCGACGACCTTTTCAAAAAAATTTGTATTATTGATTAATGTCGATTCTTGAGCTGAGACTGTCAGCAGTATATATACACCATGATTATACTCAAAATAGCAACATTGAATTTCTATATGCTCATGTTGTAATGTATTTGCGATGTCTGATTTAGTGCGTAGAGATTCTTGTATAACAAGTAGGCTACATTCAGCAAAAGAAGCCTTGAGAAATGGGATAAACTCTTGATATTTTTTTTTAAGGGGCTTAGAACTAATGCCCATCATCTTAGTGAAGGCATCATTTATGTCGGCGATAATGATGTCATTACCAATTATCTCAAATAGTAGATATGGTTTTGTGAGTTGCTTGATTACATTCAACATATATTCGAATAGTTAAGAATATACAAACTTAGATTATCAATTTGGGTGATAATATATGATTTTTTACAGTTGAATTTACTTAGGTAAAACAATTTTTCATTGATATTGTTGAGCAAAAATAGAAAATTCTTCTATTATGAATATTATAAAGCATTTAACAAAATAGAAACCTCTGTAGAACTTGGTACTAGAAAAGAAGGGATATTTTGATATGAAAAATTTACTCAAAAATGAAATACTCTTATAGTGAGTGAGATATATCATATTTACAGTTACACTATTTTATAGTTAGAGTGTTGTCTCTCTTTAAAACCACTGATGATAATGTTTTTAAAATATCTTTTTCGTTACAACTTTATCCTTTTATTGACTCTCAGAAAATTAAGTTGTGCTTCTCTCTACTCAGAAAAAGTGATTCTATCAGGATTACTATTCAGATTGTACACAAAATCTAGATGCTGTAACGAAAAGTTACCATTCGTGACATTAAATAGCTACTTCATATCATTGAAGCCAGTTCATAGATTTTTAGGACAAACTTTTGCATGTAGTATTTCTACCAGAAAATAAGAATGTGCAGTATTTTTGGGGAAGCTTACATAAGCACTAATACTTGAGCTTTTTTAAGACATAAATATAATCCTTACTTTAATATTTTAATACGTAATAGATTTTATCTCGATTCATTCTGATAAAGTCTTGTACTATTTTTATTTTAGATTTGCTCTTCCTTTTTTACTTTGCTACTTGTGCTGACTCTCTTAATCTACTATATTATGTTTTGACTTATCTTCCAATGAATTAAATCTAGGGAGATAGTTGGATAAAGCAATGAAGCTAAGTCACTATTTTTTGTAGTAGAGACTTAACTTTCTTTTCTTACTAAAAACAAAGTTTATAGATAAACTGCCTTGCTCTAATTATAGCTCTTTAAAATATGTATTATTCGGGTAGAATATTACCAACCGTTTGATACCCCAGCATGCTATTAATCCAACTTTTAGCTTCTATTGGAGAGGTTACAAATGCTTGATTTATAAAATAAAAAGTACTACTACCTTTTTATACGACTACACAAAAGCCATTATAGCGCTATATATTCCTTCCTGTGTTCAGAATAAATACAATAAATTTTGATTGTTCTGAATATTAATTACAAATTTCTTCAAAAGACTCATATTGTTATGATGTATTTGTTATAATTTATATTGTAATAGTTTTATTTTCTTTCTTGTGTTTTTTTTAAAACAAGAAATTAGTCGATTTTCCTTCTTTTTTTTCACTTACCCCTAATTCAAGGGATTTTAGAAGAAATTAAAACTAAATACATTTGTAATGTTAATCAAACATACGTTTGATTAACATTACAAACATCTCTTACTTTTAATCGTTTTAATAGCCTCTTTGTTTAATGTTAATTATTCATTTTTAAAAACATAACGACAAAAATATGCAGATAGGGATTATTGATTATAATAGTAGTTTTAGAGAAATGTTAAAGAAGTACCTAACACAATTGAATGAAGTTGAAGAAATAATTACAGATTATCGCATTGAAAACTTTTTGAAGAAAACCAAAGAAGATAAAAACATCAGTATAATTTTTATACACGAAAAAATTATAAGAGCTTCTTCTTTTGGAGAGCTTCAAGATATTAAGAATAAATTCCCCAAATCACGTATTGTGGTAATTAGTGGAGGTGATACAACAGATCCTGTTTTAAATTGGATTAAAAAAGAAATTAAATTTAACATTTTAAATGCTCTATCTGAAGCTCATTTTATTGAGATAATTGAGAAAATTAGAAATGAAAATTTAAAAATATCACCTGATTTATTGTTGACAATGCTAAAGAAAGTAACAAAAGACTCTCAAATTAAAAATATTGGTATAAATATTATATTGTCGAAGCGAGAATTAGAGGTAATGAATAATTTACTTAATAGGTTGACTTACAATGATATATCTATACTTCTTCAAATAAGCCCTCATACTGTAAATGATCATGTAAAGAAAATTTATTTCAAGCTAAATATCAGCTCAAAAGGAGAGCTACTGTCTTTATTTATTCCTTAGAGATATGTAAAACTCTTATCTGAATCTGATTATTCTGACTTGAGTAAGTTAATTCACATCTGTCGGATGGTTATAGCTACAATCATATTGTGATTACAACTCAAATATGATCACTATTTTCCTGTTATCAAAAGTCATTTTTCGACACTCTTAAATTCATAATTTTCACACATCATATCAATAGATTTACTCACTTTAGAAACGCTAGAAATAGTGTCTCTAAAGCGTATATCCCCTTAACTATCAAACCGTAATTATATTTTATCAAAACTATTTTAGTATATGGTTTACTTAAACAAGTCTGGTGATTTTTTGGTATTACCTAACCCAGAAAATCAAGAAAAAGAAACAAATAAATATATTTTTATAAAGCAAAACTCTTCATATAAAAGACTTACTTACAGTGACTTAGTTTTGGTGATGAGTTCGGGAAACTATGTAGAGTTACTCACTTTTACACAAAAAAAGTTTATCCTAAAATCAAGTATTTTACAAATTACTAATGACTTGAATTACGAAAAAATGATTCGGATTCATCGCTCTTACTTGATTAACATTGATCACATCATTGAATTTAGTTTACAAGATGTCACCCTTAGCAACGGTTGTGTACTTCCCATTGGAAAAAATTTTCAAGAAAATTTTCTTCAAGCTGTGCTAAAAATTTCTATTTCTGCCTAAGGAGACTAATTCAACATTAATGATATTGAACTAAACATACCAACCATAATATATTATACACATGATCACTGAAGTATATAATTTAGCTTTCCTGATGGGAATTATCATCATAATCGTACTCTTTATAGGAGGGTTCTATTTATTTAAAATGCAAATGAGAACTACTCAACGTAATCAATGTCCTCATTGTAATCAGAATTATGGAAAAAGAATATCTACTCCATTTGTATATGATACCTTAAGAAACATTAAACACATGTCAATCAAAACTTATAAATGTTTGTCTTGTAATAGTGTTTTTTTTGTTAAATATCATTAAAATCTTAATACAACTATTAAGATTTTAATGATATGTTATAATACAAAATAAAATTGCATTATAACGCATTGCGATGTAAGCCATTGGCCGTAAGCAAAAAAGCTTATATTATTTCTCATAAAATAATATAAGCTTTTTTGCTTACGGCTTAATGCGGGGAAATTATTTTAATTTTGCCCGATAACTTATTGTTTGGAGTGAGTAGCCACCAAAATTTGCTCATTGATTAACTATTTAATTGGAATCAAAAATGACTTTAGGATTGGATTTTGTTTGATATCTACAAGATGTTTTAATGTTAATGGTTTTACAAGAAAATCAATAACCATAGGATAGGTAAATGCTTTGCTCTTTTCGAGGTCATCAATGGAGGAGGATACTATAACGACATAAATAGTACATGAAAGAGAAGACTTAAGGTATCTAACAAGCCCCATCCATTCATAATAGGCATATTCAAGTCAAGTAAGACTATATGAAAATCGTCATTAGTATTATGATTGGTAATATTATAATTTAAAGCTTCAGCGCCATTCAAAAATTGATTAGGGGTACACGCTAACTCTTTTGTAACCAAGAATCTGTGTAATAACTGTATGGCTCTATCATCATCAACTAGTGAGATGTGAACGGTCGGACTTAAACTTGGAGAATTAGACATAAATTTTTTAATTTTGGTTTAAAAATGTGTTAGATTTCAAGCTTCATAACCAATTTTGTACTCCATATCTTAAACAAATATTCTACACTCTTAGTGTTTCTGTACACGATTTTTCCTTCATTTTCGGTCAAAAATAATTTAGGCTTTATTTTGCTCCAGTTATCCACCCCAAAAGTACAAACCCCTTTAATTATAATTAACTTTTACAGCTAGTTACTCCTTTTACTATAATATTTGAAACATTAGATGATTTTTTTAAACAATAAATTCATTTAATATAATGATTATTCTTCAAATGTGTAAAATATAATATTTTAAGTGCTTGATTTTCAAATGATTGAATTTTTTAAGGAAAAACAAAACTACCACTTGTTAAATTACAATTTAAACTTATTTATTTATTGTTATTTTTTAGTAGATTGCTGACGTTATAATAACCTTAACATACTCAATTTACATGAAAAATCAAATCCAAACTCTGACATGCTTAGTGGCATTTGGCACTATTCTAGCTTCTTGTAGTACAGACATTTAGATAATGCTCCTTCAACTTCCAATGCAAGTGCAAGTAAAATTGAAGCCGTTAATTTTGAACCAAATGAAGTTTTGATAAAATTCAAAACAGGAACTTCTGATGCCAAAAAGGCACAGATATTATCCAAAATAGGAGGTAAGGTAAAAGAGAAAATCTTAACTAAACTGATGCAAAAATTTGGCGATAATGAAGGTGTTAATTTAATTGAGATACCAATAAATGCTTTGGAAGCAATAGGAAAATCCAAAGATTTGGCTGAGATCGAATACATAGAACCCAACTATATATACACACACAATGCTACATCCAATGACCTGTACTATACTAATGGGTCCTTGTGGGGAATGTATGGTTCAGCAACTACACCTGCCAATCAGTTTGGTTCACAAGCAGCAGTGGCATGGGCAAATGGAAAAACATGTACTAGCAATGTTTATATCGGTATCATTGATGAAGGTTACATGTACACGCACGAAGATTTGACTACAAACGCAGGTGTGAACCCAGGCGAAATTGGAGGCAATGGTGTTGACGATGATGGAAATGGATTGATTGACGATACTTATGGATGGGATTTTGCAAATAACGATAATACAGTGTTTGATGGCTCATCCGATGACCATGGTACACACGTAGCAGGCACAATTGGTGGTAAAGGTGGAAATGGTATAGGCGTAGCAGGGGTTTGTTGGAATGTTAAACTTTTGAGCGCAAAATTTTTAGGTTCGAGAGGAGGTACTACAGCTAATGCTATCAAGGCTGTAGACTATTTTACAGATCTAAAGTTGAGACACGGAATCAATATTGTTGCCACCAATAATTCATGGGGAGGGGGAGGCTTTTCACAAGCTTTGCAAGATGCTATCTCTCGTGCAAATAACGCAGGTATTTTATTTATTGCTGCTGCTGGAAATAATAGTAGCAATAATGATGCTACTGCTAACTATCCATCAAACTACAATGTTGCCAATGTCATAGCCGTAGCCTCAATTACTAATACTGGAGGATTATCGAGTTTTTCTAATTATGGAGCTACACAAGTTGACTTAGGAGCGCCAGGTTCTGATATCTATTCAACTGTTCCTGTAAGCTCAAAGGGTAAAGTTATATCAGGTTATGCAAGTTATAATGGCACTTCTATGGCAACACCGCATGTCACAGGTGCTGTTGCGCTTTACGCTTCAATTAATACAGGTGCTACGGCAGCTACGATTAAAAGTGCATTACTGTCTTCGGTTACAGCAACTCCATCATTATCGGGGAAATGTGTAACAGGAGGAAGACTTAATGTTAATTCGTTCTAACAGAGTAGTGCTCAAGAAAGTTGCTCTTCCAACATATCGTCATTCCTAATTTAGTGATTTAGCGATTGAATGAATGAGTGATTAATTTAAAATTTGTATTCTGGCAGCATAGACGCAATGATTGCGTCTTAAGCCAAGTCATATCTAGCATAATAGCATCAAAAAAGCGGTTAGAAAATATTTTCCGACCGCTTTTTTGATGAAAACTTAGAGAATAACCCCAATCTTAAAATTCGGGATGACTCATGTTGTATTTTAAAAAAGATAATTAATCCTGTTTGTTAAATAAGGTAGTGGGCAAAATTAAAATAAATTTTACCCGCTTTAAGCTCTAGGCTTTATGCTATAGGCTATAAGTTGAAAAGTATTTCTCATGTAGTAATAGAAACTTTTTTGCCTAATGCCTACGGCTTACAGCATAAAGCGTATTAATGCAATTTTATTTTGCATTAATACTTAAGTAGCCGTTCAAAATGAGATCTAATCGATTGAAAGTATAAGATGATGATAATTAAAAATTTATATTCAAAATTCGTCACTCATAATTCATCACTCAGAAATCCGCCTATTCGCTTTAACTTTGTACCGAATCTTAAAACAACAAGTTATGCTACTTCATCATATTGTTTCGCCTGAATGGTGGGCTAAATTTGAAGGATTATCCCATTACGAATCCGAAACTTTAGCACAAGAAACCTTTATTCATTTTTCTACACCCGAACAGGTAGAAGGCACACTCAATCGCTTTTTTGTAGGAGTTCCTCGTTTGATTTTACTACATATCAACCAAGACTTATTAGAAGCAGAATTAAAATTTGAATCTGCTGGTGACCATGGTGTTTTTCCACATCTGTTTGGTAAATTAAACATGAATGCAGTGTTTAAAGTGGAAGAAATACAGCCAGATACAAATGGCGTTTGGAAAAGATAGGACTTGTAATTTTCTCATATCAATAAAGTGCCTTAATTATCCTAATTTCGTAATTTAGAATGAGGATTATTGAAGCACTTTATTTTTATATTAACTGATAACTAATGAAATTCTAATAAATTGCGACAAACCAATAATCTATTTTTGTATCTAATCAATCAAAAAAGGACTCATTTAATCTGCTAAGAAATTGAATTTTTCAAGGAAACGAAATATTGTAAAGCTCAAAAATCATCCTTTTGGAAAGATCTTTTGGAGTTATTTTGAAGAACTTTATCTTCGGACCTTATCAACTAATCAATCGCTCAGAAAACAAACGTTTCAAGTAATTCCATACCTTGTAGGAGCACTTATTACAGGTACAGTTGCTTTTTTGTATAGTCGTATTTTTAGTTTGGCTGAGCATGGGTCTATTTTATTATTTGAATATTCACCGCTTAGTGTTTTTGTGATTACTCCGCTTTCGTTTGTGTTGTCTTGGTGGATAGCACAGCGGTTTGCACCGTACACCAAAGGCAGTGGGATACCTCAAGTAATGGCAGCACTAGAGTTAGAAAAGCCAGAAGAAAAGTCTTTTATCCGTTCTTTTGTAGGATTTAAGGTGATTTTGGTAAAGATATTTTCTAGCGCTATAAAAGTGCTTGGAGGAGGTATAGTGGGTAGGGAAGGTCCAACTATTCAAATTGGGAGTTCAATTTTTCTGGAAATAAAAAGGGCTTTGCCTAAATGGTGGATTAATATTTCCGAAAAAAATATGTTGATTGCAGGTGCTGCTTCAGGACTTGCTTCGGCATTTAATACTCCCTTAGGCGGCGTGATTTTTGCGATAGAAGAACTCTCAAAATTTCATATCAAATATTATAAAACGCCTCTATTTATTGCAGTCATTACCGCTGGTTTAACGGCTCAAGGACTGGGTGGCTCATATTTATATTTGGGTACTCCCAAAACAGGTTTTGAAGGATTGAAAGTAATCGTAGGAATCGTGATAGTTGGGGTACTGGGAGGATATTTAGGAAGTAAAATGTGCGTTTTACTTTTGAAGTTTATGCAGTTTTTTGGCAAAATAACCTCAAATCCTAGGAAAGTACTCGTCATTATTTTATGTGGATTATGGGTAGCAACAACAATATACTTTTTGGGTTTTGAAGCAATGGGCTCTGGTAAAGAAATTATGGAGCGAGTATTATTTACCAACTATAAGTCTGTAGAATGGTATCTGCCCCTTGTAAGAATTGTAGGGCTTATGACCTCGTTTGGATTTGGAGGTGCTGGTGGCGTTTTTGCACCGTCCCTAAGCACGGGAGCTACTGTAGGTGCGTATGTCTCGCAGCTTTTACATCTAACAGGAGGTAACGCCAACTTACTAATTCTGATTGGAATGACTGCATTCTTGACAGGTGTTACACGTGCGCCTTTTACAAGTGCAATCATTATTTTTGAAATGACAGATAGGCATTCAATTATTTTCTTTTTGTTAATTGGCGGGTTTTTAGCAAACATTATCGCCAATTTCGTTTCATCACATTCATTTTATGACCAACTAAAGGATTTGTATTTGAAAGATGTGAAAGAGAAAATAGAAGTTAAGAAAGAGTAATAGGGGACAAGTTTTTGGATAGAAATAACATAAATAAACCCACAACCTAGAAGTATTACCTAGGGTTGTGGGTTTGTAATTGCTTACTCAAACAAACTATTCTTTTCTGCTTTTTTGATTTCTCGCTCTGCATCCTCTGGGAGCATGAGTCCTTCTTTTACCATATCTTCGGCTGCTTTTTTGACTAATGAAACATAGTGTTCGGAGTTGCCATATCTTTCTTCTAGTGATAAACGAGGATCATTTTTTACTAATCTTTCTGCTTTGGTTTTGGCAAATGGTAGAAAATATCCGTCTAACGGCGCCAAATTTCCTTCGCCATAGCCTTTGATTCTGAGCGACCAGCCCGTGTAAGTCCCTAACGGAACTCGTCTTGTTAGTGTATGTAATCCACCGATTTCGTTATTATCTTGATCGACTGTGGGTACCAGAACTGTATAAACTTTGTCTTTGATGAGTTTGGCTGGTTCATGGACAATGCCTGTCATCCATTTTGCTTGAAACTCCTTGCCAAAGTCCCTAACCGTGTAGCCATCAACCAATCCTTTGAATGGAATATTGGGAAGTGTTTGCCAACCGATCTCGGTACTTTTAGCAAGCGTTTTGTCTGCCACCTTAGGATATTGGCTCGCAGGCGGATTTTTACCTTCCATCACCCACTGTTCTAGTGCCACATGTAAGGCACGCCATGAATCATTAAAAGAGTTAGTATTGTTAGACTGCCCTGTGATTTTATTGATATTTTCGTTTGGTGCAGGTCCGTGCTGTGTACTGGCAAAATGATAAATTCTGACATTTTTAGGAATTTCCAAGTCTGTTTTACCATATACATCTGTGGTACGAAGCGACATACGCATTTGCCAATATTCTGTTGAGCTTACAGTATGCATAATTTTGGGTAAAAATCCTTGCTTGGCACAGTTTTCCAGAATGCCTCCAGTGGTGCCCGATAGCGGGTCGGTGGTGATATTCCAAGTAAAAGGAGCTTCGTTGCCAGCAAACAGTATTTCTTCATGCTGTAATCCTGCACCTCCAGGGCGCCCAAAACGGATGTTAACCGAAGTTTTGCGAGTAGCAACGTGTACGTTTAGTCCATCAAAAATAATTTGATTTTTTTCACTTGCATTAAATCCTAGATGAAGGAATGTTCTCAAAAAATTACCACATTGTGACACGCCTATCGCAACAGATTTTTTGATATATCCTGCTAATGGGTTTTCGGAGCTTTTATCATAACGACAAAAATCTACTATATCTCTAGTTGCGGCAAGTCCCAAACCTAAGACTAAAGGGTTTTGTGCGGTGTATTGAAATTCATAGATATAATTCGGGTCAAAACCACCCTTTAGTGAAAGTTTGGTTGTACTCGGTACGCAGTCGCCTTTACTACAGTCACTAAAAGACCACTCTGTCGATGGAATTTCGACAGGCTCATCTAATGGGTTAAATTTTCGGGTTAGACGTGCTGTTTTGGTATCTAAACTGGCGGTTTCGTAAGGGGTATGGAATTGTCCAGTGAAAGTTGTGCCACTCAAAGGAACAGTTGGCATAAGTTCATTTACGATAAACTCGGTATGGAGCTTACCCATAATGGTTTTGCCATTTTGTGTTGCTACTGGTACTTTAATTTTAATCTTACTATCGCCATACAAATCACCCTGCCAGCCTCCCCAAAGGAACACATAACCTCGTTTCATGAGTGTGGTATCTGGTCCATACGCATTGCCTCGGTTCGGAACATTGTAAAATAGTAAACCATTGGATTTACTCATATCTACAGGTTTCAGCATCACAAACTCAGTGACATATTCAACCATACCATGGCTGTTGCGAGGGGCAAGCGTAATATCTTGAATGATTTTGTTGTGAGCCTCAAAAGGATTTACTTCACCATAGGCCAATCCTGTAATTCTCACAAAGGCGCCTATATTGCCAAATACACGGCCATTTTGATAGGATTCTTCCTTGAGGATTTCAATTTTAGTGATTTTTGCAGAAACAGAAAAGCTGCCTATTGCCCACAAGAATAGAATAAATAACGTAATTTTTTTCATAAAAAATTGGTTGAAGGAGAATGAATTTGGGTACTGGTACAAGTATTCAGATAGCATTTTGATTTACAATAATTGGATTAATCTTGTACTTAAATGGCTACAAATATAGAAGCTGTTTAATCATTTTCGTTACAGCTGAATAAATTCACCCGCTAAATGGAATCCTTGTTCAAGAAATCTTCAAATTGTGAACTTTAACGTCTATTTCACTGTGTGAAGTTTTACTAAAAAGCAAAACCCAAGCCTATGGGTTTTAGCTTGGGTTCTTTTTTAATGCAGTAATATGTAAGGACGGTTTTAATTTGAAATGTTGTGACTCATTAGTTAAGATGAATGAGTCTTTGTGCTCTGAGTAGTAACTCATTCATTCTGAATGGTTTTTCTACAAAATCATTGGCGCCTAATCTAAAAACGTCATTGATGGTATGCTCGTTACTGGTGCCAGACAAAACTAAAATAGGAGTGTCTGAAAACTTAGATTCTCGAATATGCAGTATCAACTCTTTTCCTCCAGGATAAGGCATGTTCAAATCAGTAATGACTACATCTGGTTGTAAATTGTCGAAATGTTCGATGGCATCTAAACTATTTTCGGCACTAATCACTGTACAATCGTTTCTAGAAAATTTGTCAATCAATAGTTTTCGAAGAAGTGGTTCATCTTCAGCAATTAGTACTTTCATTTATGAAGTTTTATGGGTTGTTATTGGAATTGTCCAACAACATACCTACGAAATTGGATATAATATGGATTTAGTCAAGAAGGTATTTTTTAAAAAAATTAATTAAATAGATGCTTTAAGGAGTAAGTTCAAAGCTTACAGCCTATCACGCATAAAATGTTCACTCATACTTAATTCTTATTTACGTTCTTGTGAATTTTGGCGTATTCAGATGGCGCATATTGATATACTTGTTGGAACATTTTTCTAAAATATTTGGCATCTTCAATCCCCACGATGGTAGCTACCTCTTGTACCCGTAAATCGGTGCTGGCTAAAAGTTGAGCAGCACGCTTTAAACGAATATCCCGAATAAACTCTACCACCGACTGACCCGTAATAGATTTTATTTGGCGATAAAAACCTGATTGACTCATAGCCATTGCTTTTACCAACTCTTGTACATTAAAATCCTGATTGCTCAAGTTTTCTTCCACGATTTTCATAGCCTTTTCCAAGAAGGTTTTCGTATCATCAGGTATTGAAACAGCACTTGGCTGAAGCAATATTTGTCGTTGATAATAATCCCGAATCAAAAGGCGATTGTGTAGCAGATTTTGGACTTTGGTCTGTAATAACTGTGGATGAAAGGGTTTTGACAAATATTCATCCGCACCATTTTCCAAGCCTTCAATTTGGTGTGCTGCCGCCGAGCGAGCCGTCAGTAGCACCACAGGAATATGGGAAGTTTTAGGGTTTTGTTTCAGTTTCCGACATAGCTCCAAGCCGTCGATATTAGGCATCATGACATCGCTGATGATGAGATCTGGCATTAACTGGCTGGCTTTTTCCAAACCATCTTGACCGTCTACGGCAGTAAAGGTCTGATAATGAGAGTCAAAAAGTTTTTGAATGTATTGACGTACTTCAGGATGATCTTCTACAATCAATACTTTTTGGGCATGACTGGCATCATGGTTTATATTGATACTTTGGAGCGGTTGCGGAGTATTTTGCAACCAAGAAAGCTCTTTTTGCGCATTTTGCGTAATTTCTTCAGGCTTCAAATGTGTAGAACCATACGGGAGTTTTATGGTAAAAGTTGTCCCTTTTCCAATTTCACTTTGAACCAAAATTTCACCATGATGCGCTTCGATAAATTGTTTTACCAATGACAATCCAATACCTGTTCCTACCAATTTCATGGTTTCAGTATGTGAGGCTTGAAAATAGGGGTCAAATATCTGTGAAAGCGCTGATACTTCCATGCCAACGCCGTTATCCTGAATGGATATTTCCAGATAATTATCTGACAATAGGTGATTTTCAAAAAGGGCCTCTTTACTTGGATTGCCTTTTGTTTTGACTATCACCTGAATTTTTCCTCCCGATTCTGTGTATTTGAAAGCATTGGAGAGAAGGTTTGTAAGAATAATTTCAATTTTTGAAGAATCAAAAAACAGTTCGACTTCCTCTTGTGGTAAATCAATGGTATAATCAATTTGTTGTTCTTCAGATTTTAACTGAAAAATCAAAAGAATTTCACTCAACATCGGAATAATATTGTCTTTGCTGGCCGAAATAGAGATATGCCCTGACTCTACTTTTCTGAATTCTAATAATTGATTGACCAAATCATATAATTTTTTACTTTGCTGATGTACCAGTAGCAATTTGCTTCTAAATGGACTTGGCGTAGTAATCATTTCCTCCAATGGCCCTAAAATTAAGGTTAGGGGAGTTCTTAATTCATGCGAAACATTGGTAAAAAAACGAAGTTTTAGGTCGGTTAACTCTTTTTCTTTTTCAGTTTTAAAGGTTTCCAGCGAAAGTTCATTTTGTAGTTTTTGATGGCGCAATGTAATTTTACGATACAAATACAAGCCAGCGATAATCAAGCTTAGATATAAGAGATACGCCCACCAAGTTTGATACCAAGGCGGTAAAATATGAATCGTAATAGTTTCAATTTTAGACCATTGTCCCTCGCCATTATACGCTTTTACATAGAGTTTGTAATAGCCCGAAGGTAAATTAGCGAAATTGGCAACACGAGCATTGGAGCCTACATACACCCAATGCGGATTGTATCCCTGAAGCTTATAAGCATAACTTGTTTTGGCAGGATTGGCAAAATTTAGTCCCACAAACTCAATTGAAAAGTCATTTTCATTCGCATGAATTTCAAGCTCATCGAGTTGATTAAAAGGCGCAGGAAGCACCACTCGATTGTTGATTTCTTCCCCAATTTGTACCGTTTGGTTAAAGATTTTAAGGTTGGTAAAACGAACAGTTGGCGCTTGTAGGCTTGGTTGGATTTTTTCAGGATTAAAATACGTAACACCCTTAATTCCGCCCAAATAGAGTATCCCTGAAGCATCTTGATAGGCCGCACCTACTTTGAATGAATTACTCTGAATACCATCGGCTACGTCATAATGTATCCATTGTCCTGATTTTGGACTATATCTTCCCAACCCAGAGCCTCCAATCCAGATATTTCCTTGTTTGTCTTGCAAAATACCTTCAACATTTGATTCTGGAATATTGATGCGTCTGACAAGGTATTTACCATTTTTAAGGCTTTCAATTTTGTTTAATCCTCCGCCAATCGTACCTACCCAAATGGCACCTGAAGGGTCTTGAACTTTTTGCCAAGCAAAATTGACACTCAAAGAATTTGGATTGGTTTCTTCAAAACTAAATTTTTGTAATAACTTTAGCCCAGTGGTTTGAATTTGAAATAACAAAACACCCATATCGCGCGTGCTTGCCCAGATTTGTTCCTTGGTTTTGTCATACAAAAGATGTGTGAATTGTCGAGCCTCAAGGTTGTTTTTGATACTTGAATATACGTTGAGAACTTTACCTGTTTTATCCATTTTTAAAATTCCATTTTCAAAAGTAGCTATCCAGATATAACCATCTGAGGTTTCGATAATGCTTTCGATACTGGTTGAAGGAATAGATAAATCAATTTTATGCAAAGTCCCATTTTGCAAAATATACAAACCATTGTAGCGTGTACCCACCCAAAGTGCACCGTTGGTATCCATAAAAAGTGTAGATACGTCCGTACCTGTGGCGTCGCCCTTTAGTTCTCGATTGGCAAAGTTTGTGTAGGATTTGGTATCAAAATCATATTTTGAAAAACCATTTCGGGTGCCTATCCATAGCCAATTATGCTTAGGGTCTTTTAATACCGCATTGACATAATTGTTGGGTAGGGTAGGAGTTTGAAAAAAACGACGTTGGATATTTTCAAAAGGCTTTCTTTTTAAATCTACTTTATTTAATCCACCTGCTGAGGCAGCCAACCATAAAATATGGTTAGAGTCTTCATATACCTGATGAATCCGCCCTGAATTGATGCTATTAGGATTGTCATCTTTGGGTAAAAATACTTGAGGCTTACTTTCAAGTACACGAGCAGGCTCACTAATGTCGGCCCAACAATAAAGTCCAAAGTTGGTGCCTACCCACAAACGATGAAACGAATCGATGCTGATACACTCCATATCTTCAATGGAAGTGGAAGCTTTGTGTAAGATGAAATTTTTGAACTCCCGCTGTTCGGCAGGACTGATAAAGTATAGGCTATTATCAGCGCCAATCCATAAATTACCTTTCGTGTCAAACTGTAAGGCACGAACTGTTTCAGTGGGGAAGGGTGCTTTTCGCGCTGATGTTTGTTGAGCAGATGATAGGAAAAAAAGCCCTTGATTGACTGTTCCAATCCAAACTTGTTGTTTGGCATCTACTACGACCTCATTGGCCATATATTGTAATTGGTTTCCTAAAATGGCGATACGACTTATTTTTTCTAAAACGTGCGTATCATTCAGCGTTAGGACAAACACGCCGTCGCGTGTGCACGCATAGAGGTGATTGGATTGGTCGCTGGCAATCGACAAGATACTAGCTTTACGAAGCAATTGTATTGTCGATTTATCAACGGTGGCGCTAATGTTTTCGGCAATGTTGACGAATTTATCTTTGTTGACATCATAATAACCGAGTCCAGCACGTTCGGAGCCATACCATAAAGTACCATTGTTTTGTTTATGGAAAACATGAATTCTGTTCGAGGTAAGTCCATTTAAAGGATTTACTGGAAGTTTATATTTCTTTAATTCGAAGCCATCATAACGGGCAATGCCGTCGTTGGTACCAATCCAAATAAACCCCAGATTATCTTCTACCACACACATGGCATCGCTATGTGGCAAGCCCTCATTTACGGTGAGGTGCTCAAACTGAAATTTGTTTGAGTTTGTTTGAGCTGATGGCTCTTTGTGTACTAAAGCCATCAGCAAAAGCACAAGAAATAATTTTACTACTTTCATACTATTAACATTCAATCGTCTACACAGAATCATATTTATAAGGAAAAGAGGTAGAAGGACTACTGTAGTTTTAGTTAAAAAAACTGATTTCCTGACAAAATTGTGTAAAAATAACACAAATTAAGCTTCTGTGATTTTATCCCCCGTTTTTGACGAAAAAAGCCCCCGTCTGACCCACCGTTACCCCTTAGTTTTGTATTATTCAAATGTAGGATTTACCCATTCTTAGACAGATAGCAAGTATTTCCTCAAATTCTTCTAATTCAATAAAATCCCAATCAAACGCTAGGAGCCTATGAAAATCAAATGGTTACTATTATGTAGTCTAGTGCTTAGTATGGAAAATCTACAGGCTAACAACCTTGTAGCAAATTCTACTAATGCCAAGTCTACTCTCGGCGCTTATACGCTAAAAGAAAAAACAATTACTGGTCAGATTACCGATGAAAAAGGCGAAGGCTTACCAGGGGCAAGTGTGGCTGTAAAAGGTACGAGTATTGGTACTAATACAGATTCGAAAGGTAATTTTACCCTCAAAATTGATGACTCGAAAGAGGCTGTGATTGTGGTGACTTATGTAGGATTTACTACTCAAGAAACTACAGTAGGTGGTCGCTCGGTAGTGAATATCCAGTTGAAAGCCGATACCAAATCATTGGATGAGGTTGTAGTGGTAGGATACGGTACACAAAAACGTTCGGACATTACGGGTTCGGTTGCTTCAGTTCCTAAAAACAGATTATCTCAATTGCCCGTTACCAACGTAATGCAAGCGGTTCAAGGCTCGGTAGCTGGGGTAAACGTTTCTCAATCTTCTTCTGTTCCTGGCTCAGAACCTTCAACAATTGTTCGTGGCCAAAACTCAATCAATGCGAGTTCAGGTCCTTTCGTAGTGGTTGATGGTATTCCTTTGAGCAAAACAGGAGGTTCATTAAACGACATCAACCCGAATGACATCGAGTCGATGGAGATTTTGAAAGATGCTTCTGCGGTGGCTATTTATGGTACAAACGGTTCTAATGGTGTTATTTTGATTACTACTAAACGTGGTAAAACTGGTAAACCATCTATCCGTTACAGCAACTACACAGGTATTGAAGATTTCTCTCATGTGCTTCGTCCTCGTAATGGTGCTGAATATTTGCAGAAATACAAGGATTATTTAATCCAAACTGGTCAAACTCAAACAAGCCCCGTACCAAACTATAATGAGTTGACGAACTATAACAAAGGTATCGAAACGGATTGGTTAGACTTGGCAAGCCAGACAGGTATCATGCAAAACCACAACTTGAGTATTTCGGGTGGTACACCAAATATCAAATACTTTATTGGTGGTGATTACTTGAATCAAAAAGGGGTAATTAAAGGATACCAATATAAAAGAATCAGCTTCCGTTCTAACTTAGATATTAATGTAACGGATTTCTTGACTGTAGGTACGTCATTGTTTATCAATAATAACAATTATGATGGCGGACGCACAAATTTATTGAATGCTTCGGCGATGAGTCCGTACGGTCAGATTTATAACAATGACGGTACTTATACGATTTACCCGATGTTCCCAGAGCAGTTGTACACTAACCCAATGTTAGGTTTGACAACTAGCCGTGTAGATGGTAATACCAACTTGAATGGTAATGCTTATGGTGAAATTAAATTCGGTGGCAAATTGACAGGGTTGAAGTACCGTATGAACTTAGGTTATTCATTTATTCCTAAACATACAGGTTCATACACTGGTCGTCAGGCAAACGATATGTTAGGTACAGCGAACTCTTTCTATTCGCAAACCAACAGTTTTACCTTGGAAAATATCCTTTCTTACACAAAAGACTGGGATAAACACCATTTGGACTTGACAGCGCTTTATTCTGCTCAACAAAGAGAGTACAACGAAGCATCAGCAAGAGCGACAGGTTTTGTAAATGATGAATTAGGTTTTAATTCAATCGGTGCGGGTGCTACTCAATCAAGTTCCTCGTATGCAGATCGTTATGGTTTAAATTCTCAAATGTTACGTGTAAACTACTCTTATGACAGTCGTTATTTGTTTACGGTAACTGCACGTCGTGATGGTTCATCAGTATTTGGTGCTAATACTTCAAAATACGGTTTGTTCCCATCTGTAGCTCTAGGTTGGAACATTATGAATGAAAACTTCATGAAAAACAATAGTATTGTTAACAATTTGAAATTACGCTTATCGGTAGGTAAATCAGGAAACGAAGCTATTTCGGTATACCGTACAATTACTACTAACAACATCGTTCGTGAGCCATTTAATGGTTTGAGTACAATTGGTGCTGTAGCTGGTAACCTTGGTAATGGTAACCTTCAGTGGGAAACTACCTTGAGCCGTAACATCGGTGTTGACTTTGGGTTCTTAAACAACAGAATCAACGGTAGTTTGGAATTGTACAAAAACAATACTACAGGTATTTTATTGCAAAGAAGTTTACCAATTGTAACAGGGTATTACAACGTATTTGACAACCTTGGCGAAACGTCAAACACAGGTATCGAATTGACTTTGAACACTCGTAATGTAACAAAAGGAGACTTCAAATGGGAAACAACAGTAGTATTTGCTTCGAACCAAAACAAAATTGTTGACTTGTACGGTGACAAAAAAGATGACTTAGGAAACCGTTGGTTTATTGGTCAGCCTATCAGTGTAATCTATGACTACAAATTGGCTGGCGTATGGCAAAAAGGCGAAGATGCTTCAAAACAAGACCCAGGCGCTGTTGCGGGAGATTTGAAATTTACGGATGTTAACGGCGATGGAAAAATCACTGCTGAAGACCGTATTATTTTAGGACAAACTGCTCCAAAATGGACAGGAGGTTTGACAAATACATTCCATTACAAAAACTTCCACTTAAATGTATTTATCCAAACAGTTCAAGGTATTACTCGTAACAACAACGACTTGACGTATGCCGATGAAACAGGTAAGAGAAATACTCCAATCGACGTAG
The DNA here is from genome assembly GCF_030056705.1 of Flectobacillus longus. GTDB lineage: Bacteria > Bacteroidota > Bacteroidia > Cytophagales > Spirosomataceae > Flectobacillus > Flectobacillus longus. The sequence continues at coordinate 38,725 of NZ_JASHIC010000038.1, read as the reverse complement.
GTTACTGGACTGCTGAAAACATGAGTCAAACACGTCCTTCATTGGCATACAAAAACCCAAGAGGATATGGATATGCATCTGACGCAAGCTTTACCAGAATCAAAGACGTAACCTTGAGTTATGTGTTTACGCCAACAATTTTGGATAAACTAGGTTTGGGTGGCTTGACGGTATATGCAAGTGGACGTAACCTTTACACATTTACCAACTGGATTGGTTGGGACCCAGAATCTTCGCAATCGCAAAGAGGTTCGGGCGACTGGACAAACAACTACCCATTAACTCGTCAATTAGTATTGGGCTTGAATGTTAGTTTGAAATAAATGTAAAGTTTGCCTGTAGCTTTTTGAAGACAAAATGGAACATTTATGCTCTTTGTCTAAATCCTAATTAAAATTTGATTTCCATGAAAAAACTAAAAAATATAGCTTTATTGGCGTTAGCAATTGGTACGGCAGCTTGTAAAGATTCCTTTTTAGCAGAAAAGCCTTTTTCATCATATACCCCAGCAACACTCAATGACTCGCTCGGCGTAGAGGCTTCTTTGGTAGGTTTGTATAACCACACGAGTACCATTTTTACTTGGTCTGACCGTCAGGGATGGGTAAGTGTTTGGCAAGTTGGAACCGACGTAGCCAATGCAACTGCTAACCAAGAAGGTATCGAAATCCCATATTATAACTACAACTTGTTGACACCTACCGACGGTGCAGCAGCTCGTACTTGGGATAGAAACTATATCTTGATTAACTTATCAAATATCATTATCAACTCATTGGATTCACCCAACTTGAAGAATATTACTTCAGTTGGTAAAAATAAAATGAGTGCTGAAGCGAAGTTTTTCAGAGCGTATGCTTACAATAACCTAGCTACTTGCTTTGGTGGAGTGCCTTTGTTGACACAAGCCTTAACTGCTCCTAAAACAGATTTTACGCGTGCTTCTATTGATGAGGTAAACAACCAAATCGTAGCGGATTTGACTTTTGCAGCAACAAATTTGCCTGATATTGAAGATGTAAAAAGCAATACAAAAGGTAAGTTGTATGGTCGTGCTAATAAGTTTATGGCTATGCAATTGTTAGGTGAAGTGTATTTGAGAATGGGCAAACCAGAGTTAGCAGAAACACAATTGAAAGCAATTATCGACAGTGGTAAATTCAAATTGGTGAAAAACAGATTTGGTATTAAAACTAGTCAAAAAGGCGATTATTACTCAGATATGTTTGTGTATGGTAACCAACGTCGTAGCCAAGGAAATACAGAAGCACTTTGGGTATTAGAACAAGAAAACCCAAGTAGCGTAGTAGGTGGTAACACTGGTAGTGCTCAGCAAAGACGTGTTTGGGGCGCAGCGTATCACAACGTAAGAGGTATGGCTTTGTCTGACTCTACAGGTGGTCGTGCTTTGGGTCGTTTGAGATTGAGTAACTGGGTTATTTACAACTTGTACAAAGATGGCGATATTCGTAACTCATCAAACAATATCCGTCGTCGCTATGTATATAACGATCCAGCGCAAACAGCAACTTATGGCAAACAAGTACCTTATGCAGGTACAGATACCTTGTTCAACTTGGCACCTCATACCACAAAATGGTATCAGTTTGATCCAAATGATACCTTTGGTTTTGCCATGATTAAAGACTATGTTTTGATGCGTTTGGGCGAGACATATTTATTGTTAGCCGAAGCACAAGTACAACAAGGTAAGTTGCAAGAAGCAGCCAATACCATCAACGTATTGCGTGCAAGAGCATTCCCGAACTATCCAGCACAAGGACAAGTTTCGGCAAGTGATATGACCTTAGACTTTATCTTGGACGAAAGAGCACGTGAATTAATCGGAGAAGAAAATCGTCGTATGACTTTGATGCGTACCAAAAAACTAGTTGACCGTGTAAAACGTTTGAATGCTAGTAGCGCAGTAAACCCAGTTCAAGGTATCGCAGACAAGCATTTGTTATTACCTATTCCATTAAATGAAATCCAGTTGAACAAGGATGCTGTTCTTCAACAAAACCCTGGCTATTAAGTATTAGTGCTGAATTATGAGTTGTGAATGTAATTTTTAATTATCAATATTTTACACTCAAAACTGATCAATTCTTATTTTACATAATTACTTAATTGGACTTTAAAGAGCCCGCTTTTGGCCAGCAAGATTGTTAAGCTTTAATGCTGGATTATTGTAAAACCTAAAGTATTAAGAGAGCGAATACTTTATGGGCAATAATTCAATTGTAGCTCTCCGCATCCCAAATTTCTAGATGGCGCAAGCGTAAGCTTGTGCCATTTTTTGTTCCACCTAACTAGTTCGAGTCTGAAGACTTGGACTCATTTTTTCCAAGGTTTAAAACTTTGCTGGAAGAGTAAAGTGCTTCAAAAAGATTATAATGTGTGTGCGTTCAAGTTTGAAAACTTGACAAAAAAATAGATCCAAGTTATAGACTTGAACCAGATGTATTTAATGTTAATTGCAGTTTTTCAACGGCGTTTTCTGTAATGGTTTCCCGTACTTGGATTCTTATACTTTCCTCCTTTATGAGAACTTCCTCTACCACCTTTATAATGCCCTCTTTGTGCAGAGACTTGGGTTGTTGTCAGTATGGTCATTGCAAATGCAATTAGCAATCCAATTAAAGTCGATTTTTTTAACATGATTTTGAAATTTATTGGTGACTAAATATTAATTACTCTTGTAAGCTCCCCCAAAAATTGTACAGTTTAAAAATTCAAATGCGTAGCTGTCTTTAAAGGTTTTGGAAAGGTCATTATTATTTTCTTTCACCACTGGTGAGAGTTTTGAGAAGTCTTTGTAAGTCTCGTAAAACTGCTTCATTCTCCAAATATTTTTATCGGAAAAACCTATTATTTCTGGTTCGTATGTCTGTATAAAATTGGCTAATTCTGACACAAAAGTGTCGCCCAATTCTGATTATTTTATTTTCTTGCTGATACATTCTCCAATATTCCAATAAAGATTTATGAGTTCAGCGTTTACGGCTCTGATAGCATTAGTCTGAGATTGTTTGATTAGCTGAATTATATCCTCAAAACGATTGTCCATTGTGTATTTCATTGTGCTACAAATTTCTATTTTTTTCAGTCGTAGCTCTCCTATGGAATCGGTTTTCTAACGAATAGGGCTTGCCGAAGTGGTGGATTTCAAGCACCGAAGTTCAAATTTATTACAATAGTTTATTAGAATTCCAAATGTTCAATTTAGAACTTCTGTCACCATTTGGGCAAACCCTTCTTAGCTACTGCCATACTTTTCAATTCATTTGTGATTATTCTGAAAAAGTTTCAAATGTTTGTCCATTGTAGCGATATAGTCCACAATTTCGAGTTCCTACCCAAATAGTACCATTTTTACTTTCTAAAATTAAGGTTACGGATGTGTTACTTAATCCATCTTTCTTTGTAAATTCATTAATTGATTTTCCGTCAAATTTCCAAAGACCGCCTGTGGTTATGTCACGGTCATTGGTATAATCAGAACCATACCAAATATTTCCTTTGCTATCTGCCAACATAGTTTGTAGTAATTCTCGTCTCAAATTTTGAGGTTGAGTATAATCTGAAAATGTTTTTCCATTATAAGTAATCATACCAAAATGCCTGGTGTTAAATAACAAAGTTCCATTCCTGTCTTCAGTTATTTTACGTACCCAAGTTTCGTTTTGTGGTTTGAATTTGGTTAAAGTTTTTCCATCAAAAAAAGCGATGCCTTCAAATGCCATTGGTCCTGAGCCAAACCAAAGGTTCCCAATTTTATCTTCAAACATACATTGCATACTTTTTAATGTAAGGTTACTATCATTGACTATAATATGATTATCTAAAAAACGAGTGAAGTTATTCCCATCGTAGCAAACAACACCGTCTACCGTACCAAACCAAAGTATTCCTTTTTTATCCTGCATAATGCTGTAAACATCATTTATCAAAGGTGGATTGGGACTTGCAAAATTAAAGGATTGATAATTTACATTTAATGAGTTTGATATTTGTTGAAATGTCTTTCCATTATAGTAACAAATACCCTTATTGGTTGCGAACCAAATGTTGCCTTTTCTGTCTTCTAATATCGAACGAATGGAATTACTATTCAAACCATCTTTTTCGGTAAATTGGATAAATGATTTTCCGTCAAAACAAAAAACACCTTCTGTACCTGTTGCAAACCAAATATTTCCTTTTTTGTCTTCCAAACCGCACGAAATGCCTTGATATTCATTTGATCCTTGTGTTTTTGTTAGCTTGTTTTTTTTACTTGTAAATGATTGTTGTTTAACAACAGTTTCATTTGACTGTTCTGTTTTTGGCTGTCCGTTACAAGATGTGAGAAATATTGATACCAACAGTAAAGAGAATATTGGATTTCTGAGTTTTGCCATTTTATTTCTGTCAGTATTTTTAGTTTGTATCAATGTTGCGTCGTTGTCGCCAATGGTTGCAGCTAACGGAAACGTCTTAGCGATGTGGCGGGTTTAGGAGCATAAAATTGTCAACCAGCGCTGAACTTGAATAAAAACACAATATACCAAGTTTGCACGCCAACCCACCATTACGCAAAACCGCAGTGCCTGTTGCACAACTTAAATATATAGAAATAACAATAGACTTCCACCTTGTTGAGAACCTTTAATTTTGCCTTGGAAAATTGCCTAAAAATGTATTGCCCAGTCAATCTAGATAGCTTGGTAAGTCTTTATGATTATTCTCTGACAACTAAAAAAATATACCTCCTTTAAATGGCTTTAAAAGAGGTTTGGAAGTGTATGCTGTAGGAGAGTTTTTAGTGAAAATATATTGTGAGATAGCTACGTGTGTTATAGGCTGGCTTTAATGCCAACTTTCGTGTTCAATTAACACTGATACCAAATAGTCTTTAGGGATTTGACAAGACATTAAGGTTCCGTGACTTAAACAAGATGCTTTATCGTCCCAAAGCATTGATTTTAAACTTCCGTCCTGAGCAAATGGTTTAAGTACTGTTGCTGTTTCAATATGTCTATTCCAATAAGCAACAAAAACTTTATTCTTAGAATTTGTCTGAAGTAGATATTTACCATTAAAAGAGTCAGCTTTAATTATTAAGCTTTCTGGTAACTCCCAACTCTTTACAACAACTCCGTTTCTAATCAGGGCAATTCTGTAACAAATTAATAAGGTTTTATAGCCCATGGGTATATGTTTGCCACATTGGTCAAACGAAAAGTCTATTAGGTTATCACTTAGATTTGAAAATCCATTAGCAGATGCAAAATAACCACCTTCAAAACTTTCGTCAAAGGGGTCGGGATTGTTTTTGGGAAAGTCGTATTTTAAAACTTGTTCTATCATATAATTTGGTAAGCTGACCGCTAAGGTTTCGCAGCTTAGCGCAGTGGCGAATTTCGGAGCACAAATGTTCAGTTTTGTACAAAAGTTCAATCGAAGAACTACTGTTGAATTTAGTACTGAACTCGCCATTTTGCCAAACTGCTGTTGGCGGAAGTTATTTCATAAAACTTCATACAATATATCTCTTATTTCATTTTTTCTCTTTTCAGATTTTGCCTTTTTCATGCTTTCAATTGTCGGCAATATTAAGTTATCATAATCTGATTTTTCTCCAACAAGGTATATTAAATATAACTTTTCGAATAAGTCTAATTTTGAGGTTGTGACTTCTGAAATGAATTTTTGTTTATCAAAATCTTCTTCTAATTCAAATTTTCTGTAACGAACTTCCCTTTGATTTTTTATCCATTGAAGTAGCTTTTTAGAATCTACGGTAGGAGTATTAAATAGAATTTTCAATGCAAAGTTTAAAACATTACCTGTGTCTATTGTTGTATGCCAGTGTATAGTGTTTTGATACTTAATAAAATTTAGGAGTGTTTCATAATTATCAATCGCAAATTCAGTTTTCGATTTTAATATTATTGGCATCAGTAAATCTAGAAATTTAAGATAAGACTCAGTTTCATCTAAGAAATACTTATTTAAGTCCTTTTCATTCAGTGGGAAAGTAATGAAATTAACTTTTTCATCTTTGATTAGTGCTAGCTTTGAGGTGTCATCTTTCTTTAAATATATTTTTGTTCCTTTGAAGTTGAATATTTCATATTCTTCTAAGCCGAAAGATTTAAATTCTACAAGTTCTTTTATTCGATTTTCTATTTTTGGTAATTTTAAACCTTTATATTCTTGCTTTAAAACTTTGACAAATTCTTTCAAGTCATCAATATCACTCATGCCAATCGAAAAAACATTAAAGTTTATAAAATCAATTCGCATTTTTTCATTTTGAATTTGTCTAATTGAAAGAAGTTTTTCCTCCTTTATTTTTTTTAAGTAATCATCTGAGGTTCTACTTTTGATGTAAGACTCAAAATCACCTTTTTTTATTGATTCAAAAGCACAATGATATTGAGTTGGTATACGCCCATCATATTCCTTTAGATATTCAGCTGAGTTTATATAAATTACAATCTCATCTCGAAACTCTGAAGAAAAAACAATTTTCGAAACAGGCATTACTACATTGTAATTGAATAGTAGTTCTTTTAATTTTGTATTATCAGATTTTAGTATTTTAATCAATTCCTCATAAACAATAGGCACTTCTGCTTTATGCATTAATATTTGCACTAAGTTGAATCTCAAAGTAGTTGATATAGTTTCGTTATTGATTTCTTTAATTATTCGTTCAATAATATAATTTTGATAAGTCTTAGTTTCAATTAGTGTTTCAATAAAGTGTTTGAATCTATACACTTCTCTATAATGATCATTTTTTTCTGAATAACTTCGTTCCGGATGAGTTAATATTTCATTGAATATTTTATCAATTATTTCAATGAAAAATGGAAACTCAATTTCTGTATCATCTTTAAGTATTTGAAGAACTATTTTGAGAGGTCGATACATTTCAGGAATTATATCATTAACGGCCAGAATATCCTTTACAAAATTAGTGGCGTACTGCCTTCCCAAACGACTTTGTTCACTAAACTTAAATAGTGATGCTGTTAGTTTAATTACTTCACTCCAAGCTGAATTAAAAACATACTCTTCAAAATTGGCCTTATGACATCCTTCTTTCCATCGTGTTTTAAATTCAAGTGCTGTAAAGTATTCTTGGAATGTTTGATGAACAAATCCAAACATCGATTCTCCATTTTCGTTTAAACCCTTTTCAAATAGAAAACCAGCATCTTCCCTTAGAAAGTCAATAATGTCTTTCAAATCTTGAGCTTCTTCTCTTGGTTTTTGGTAAGGATAAACATTTCTATATTCTTTTTGGAAAAGTGTTTTTAATTCACTTTCTGTAATTAAACCTGTTGTAAAATTCTGATGAATATGATATGAAATTGGAGCAAGAATGGCAATAAGTGTTTCTTTGTCAAAATTTGAGTTTCTTTGTGATTCCCTTTGACGAACCCAATTTTCCAGAAAAGTTGATGTGGCAATATCGTACAGAGAGGCTCTTCTTTCAGGTAATGTTCCACTTTGGTAGTGTATAAGTGTAATAATTGTAACAAGTAACGGGTTACTTGCCATATTCAAAACTGATTTATTTTGTCTTATTGAATTATAAAGTTCGTTTGCGTTTTGTTTTGCTTTTTCCAAATCATTATCAGAATTTGATACTACCGATAAATACCAATTGGTGATAAATTGCCTAATCTGCTTTTCGCCAAATTTCATTACCTCGAGATGGTTGAAGTAACCGTTTAATCTAGTTTCTTTATATCCAACAATTCTGGAGGATACGATAATTTTTGTATCAGTGTATTGAGCTATAAAAGCATTAATTCGATTTACTACAGTATGGCGAAGGCTTGTTACATTTATCTCATCTACTCCATCAACTAAGACAAGTAATTGATTACTTTCAAGTTTTTGAGTAAACAACAACTCATATTTTTTATCAATTTGATCAATGATATATTCTGAGAGGTTTTTTGCTGTTGTTGAAACATACTTTGCAAATTCACTACCTTTAATTATGACAGGAACTAAGTCGCTAAATTGACTATCTGTAGGCCTATTTGTGCAAATATTATAGGCTAAATGTTTTAAAATTGTTGATTTTCCAGAGCCAGGATCTCCTAAAACTACTAATTTGTTAAAATCATTAAGTGCATTTTCTAAGGTAAATATTATTTCTTTTTTTCCCTTTTGAAGTTCATCATTTGTTTTTCCGATTTCACTTTCGATTTTTAGCTCTAAAGGAACATAAATGTTTTCTAGATTAATTTTTACTTGAGTGTTGTTAATTTTAGGTGAAAAGCCTTTAATATCTAAAAATTTGTAGTAATTGTGAATGAATAAATCATATTCGTTTAATCCTTTACAATATAAATCCCATTTATCGAGTTCTGGTTTATTATCGGAAAATTGTTTTTCCAATAATTCGCAAACAGAGTTGATTTTATCAAGGTCGTTTTGTTTATTTAATTCTGCATATAAATCAGTTCGGTCTATTATGTTTTTCACATTAAATGTGATTTTACCATCTATTACCTTATCGATTTTAGTTTGGTCATATTTTTTTTGCTTCTCAGTTATAATCAAAATATAAACACTATCAAATCCTTTATAAAGATCATTCTCAATAAATTTAGCTAATGTATGTTTAACTTTTTCTAGGTTAGCAGTAGATGTAACTTGAAACGCAATTCTTTTAACTTTATCTCTTAAGTCAATACTTGGATAGGTTTTACCTTCAACATAATTGACATTTTCCAGATTACAGTCATAAATTTTATTTAAAACATTTATTAAAATGTTTTCAGCGTGGATATTGATGCTAAATTCCCCATTTGAATTCAATATTTTTACTTGTTCTCTAAATCGAGAAAGTAATTGTGAAACTCTGTAAAGTTGATATTCTTGGTTCATGTCTTTATAATTGCTACTAACTCCTAAATATACGAAAATACTGCTGTACCATACTTGTTGTACTTTTTTTGCTACAAATCCCAACCATTTAACTGATCGAAAGCACGCAGAGATAGTGCTCTCAATTTTTCTTTTGCCCACAGAAAAGTGAACTTGCAATTTAATGGAATTTAACTGCGGCTAACTACCGAAAAATAAGAAATGGAAATTTTTAGGGTTATTTTTGAATTTTATTAACCAAAGTCAATAGACCTTATCTTCTTAGAAGTCCTTTCGTTAACAGATATACGTCTGATGTTTTTGGTTAGATAAATATGACTTTTCGCTTTTAGACAAAAACGATCATTATGAAAACAAAACTCTTACCTCTCTTATTACTCTTCTTTATTTTAATGTCCTTTGCGCCCGAAAAACGTCAATGGGTGGCTATTGGTGATTCGATTACTTATCTCAACGATCATCCCGAGCAGACAGGCAATCGCATTACAAAGGGATATATGACTCTTATTACACAAGAGCATCCTGAACTCAACTTTATCAATCAAGGTCATAATGGCTGGACGGCTGTGAAGATTGCGGAGAAAATAGAAACCTTGAACATCGTAAAAGCGGATGTTTACACCGTTTTTTTGGGTACCAACGACTGGTGGCAAGGTAAGCCTATTGGCTCGATACAAGACTATGAAAACAGCACAGGTTATAATACTTTCTTTGGGGCATACCGAATTATTGTAGACTACTTAAAAAAACTAAACCCTGAAGCAAAAGTTGTCTTGATTACGCCAATGCAAAGGGTTGATTTTGTGTATATCGCTAATCCTAAAAATAATGCTTTCGGCTCATATCGTGCCAAAAATAATCAGCAATTGGAAGCTTTTGCGGAGGCAGTTAAGGCTATTGCGAAAAAGGAGGGATACAAATCGCTAGATTTGTATCATGAGAAAAAACTAGCACACAAAACTCTAGTAAATTTCAAAAGACTCAAAGATCCACAAACGGGGGAATACAAAAATTATCAGTTCCCAGATTTTATCGATGTGCCTTTTAATCCTGAAAAAGACGAATATCCATATCCAGTCGAGTCCATTGCGATGACTTATGATGGACTACATCCTTCCGATAAAGGCTACGAGATCATAGCCAAAAGGCTTTGGAAATTGATGAAGTAAGAGAATAAAGCTATTTGAATTTTTCAAAAGACATATTTTATTGATTAATTCTTCGTCTTACTTTTTAACTAGGTGTTCCCGCCTTGATACAAAAAGTAACCGCAGCGGCGGCCGCAAAAAAATCAAGAATTTATAATCGGAGTGGCGTACCACCTCGCTTCGCACAAACAGTATAAATTCATTGCTTACGCCAGCAATTTTACAAAAGTTTAAACAGTTTCATACTTTAAAACACACAGTCGGTATTGTTAAAAGTACCGACTTTTTTTATGTCCAAAAACTTTGTAAATAAGCCAATTCAGCTAAATGAAGAATATTTTACAGAGACGAACTATTTTATTATCCGAAATATGAGCATCACGATTTAATTATTTTGTAGTTATCCAAGAATAATAGACCTATTTGGTTGATGGATGGATTTTTGGCATAAAAAATGCGGGATTTTTACTCTAGAAAATATACGTAACGCAAACGGCTTTTTTCTAATTGAAAACAACATTACAAGTATGGATAATTTCTCCCCGCATAGGAAAATTTACCCTATTTGTATTGTCAACAGGAATCCAAACCTTTAGCCCGCCAAGCACAGGTTCTGGTCATGACTGGATATAAGTACTAGAAATTTTCTGCAACAAAATTTCTATCTGTATCTAAAATACCTCGATTTGCTTGGGGCAAAGTTTGACTTTCCCATTCTACACTACTTTAAGTTAGTTTGACGAAATCTGGACATTCCAGCATCCGCCAATACTAGAATCACAATGCCATAACGCAATGGCATAGTCAGAATTAACTTAATCCGTCGAGGTAATACAATTATGAATAAACTACCGCTCATTGTTTATTTGCTATTGTTTGCGCCTTTCTTATTTGCCCAACAAACTCAGGAGACTCCCACTTGTGGAGTAAATGACTCTCAAATGTCTGCTGATGCCCTAAGTAGAGTAAGAAATGCCCAAAAATTTATACTAGCTTCCAAAGCTTCCCGAACTACTCAAAGTGGTCCTTGGATTTGTCGTCTTGCGATAGAGATTGACTCTGAAACTTTTGAAAAGTTTGACTCAGATTCAGTTTATATCAAAAGAGAGGTGCTAAATGCCATCTCGCAGGTATCAAAGGTCTATGAAAAAGAGATGAATGTTCGGCTAGTCCCTACCGTTATCCATATCTGGAAAGATGCTCAGAAAGATCCATATCGAGGCAATCGCAATATTTATGATTTGCTGGGTTTATTCAATTCTACTTGGAACTACCAAAATGAGTTTAGAACTATAGCTACGCAGTTTGATAAAGCGCTTTTTATAACTTCAAAAAGCTTGCAGGGCGCTGCTGGGATTGCCTATTTGGGTGGTACCGAATGCGTGGTACCATGGGGACAGGCTGGGCTCGGAACGGTGGCGCATGAGTTGGCGCATACTTTTGGGGTTCCGCACACCCAAAGTTGTGAATGGCCCGAAGGCCCTTTGGATTATTGTACTCCTTCAGAAGGCTCATGCTATGATGGCGCGCTGAACACTACGGCGGGAACGATTATGAGTTATTGTGGGCCAAGACTTTCCACTTTTCATGAACTTTGTCGCTCGGTTATCCAGCAATATGCCAAGGATAATCTTCCTTCAGCGACTTCCAAGCCAGAAAGTCCTTTATTATCTGCTAATTACAACTTTCAAAGTCATGCTGTCATCGACTGGAAACCTGTAGTTACAGCAGATTATTATATTGTTCAAACGGCGTTATCTGCTAATTTTTCAACGGTACAAAAAACGGATACTGTTAATAAAAGTGTGTGGAGTTCTGCTCTTTTACGAATGGGGCAAAATTATTTACGTATCAAGGCATGTAATAGTATCGGCTGCTCTGATTGGAGCAATGCTGTTTGGAATGTTCCAACAGAAGCCGTATTGCCACCATTTGCAAAATATCCATTAACATCAACAGCCAATCTATCGACCAATTTTACTCTTACTTATACTTCGGTTCCTAATGCTTCTGCTTATGAAGTGCAAGTAGCAGCACTTTCAGATACAGATTTTAAAAACCCTATTTTTCAGACAAGTTCTTCAAGTACTTCGGTTTTGACCAAAATGAATTATTATGCCAATCAGCTCAAATGGCGTGTTCGTTCGGTGGTTGGAACTACCAAAAGTGTTTGGTCTGAAGTACAATATGTATTGGTGAGTAATCCCAATAACTATATTTCTACTAATTATCTGACAGAAAATTCTTCTCTAAAAGTGCTGGAGTATTCGGGTAATTATATCAATAATCAGTCAGTAATCAAATTGACTATTGCGACAGATTCAAGTTTCAAAAAGATTTTATGTACGAAAAGCGCTCAAAATATTGCAGCGAAATCAACTTATACCTATTCATTTTGGTTGGATTCGTTACAGAGCAATCAGACCTATTTTGTGAAGGTTGAAGAGCTATACAATGAACCCGAATATTTGTTGAATATACCAAGTGGCGTTGTATCGACTACCAAAACAAGTTTTGTGTACAAAGGACTTTCTCAGGGTACACAGGTAGCTTATTTTGGTAAAGACAACAACCCTGATTTGGCAAATTCTATCAATGCGGTCGAGATTCGAGAGAATGAAATTGTGGCGCAAAATGCCAGAGGGATTTTTACGATTCAAGTCAATAATCTACAGATAAAAACCTTTGACCATGCCAATACAACTGGTGCGATTGGGAATCAAAATTATGGTTTGTCACTTTCGGGAGGTGACCCGACTATCAAAACGATTCAGCTATTAGGAAAAAGACTTTTACCAAGTAGCTCTTTGGTGTATGCCTTAAGAAAGTTGGATCCTGTGGCAGGAAAGATGTTATCTTCTGTAGAGCTGTCAAATCCCGATAATATTTCGCCTTCGAAGTTCGACTATGCCAATCAGTTGTTTTATGGATATTCGGATGTGAAAGGGGCTTCTGTTTTTGGAAAAATAGAAAAAGATAGCTTAAAAACGCTATTTACCTACAAAAGCACCGAGTCAAATGTATATTTCCAAACACCTGTTTGGAGCCAAAATAGCATGTGGGTGGAGGTTTATAAATACAATTCTCAAAGTAGAGAACTTTGGCAATACGATTTAACTAGCAAACAAATAAAGACTTTTACGAAGGCTGAATTACCGCAACTTTCAAATGCTATTAATCAAACTTTTATGGATAGCAAAGGTGTCTTATGGGTGTTGCAAAATGGGAGAGTCCTAAGATATTCGGAGGGTGCTTGGGAGATTCAAAACTATGCTTCGTTTCTGAAACCTACCTATATCGCCGAAGATGCTCAACGTAATATTTACGTTTATGATAGTGGCAATATCTTTAAATATGCCGATCAAACATGGTCAAAAACTGGCAATATCGTATTAAATACCACTGGACTGAGTAAGATGTTGGCGGATGTAAAAGGGAATATTTGGTTTCAATATCCTAATTTTTTGATAAGATATAATACTTGTTCTGGAGCGCCCAACCAACCTAAATTGACTGCTCAGAGTCCTTCGATAGAGTATGGACAGCAAGTGCAGCTAACGGCCCAAGGCTGTGCTCAGGTTACATGGAGTTGGTCAAATAAGATAGAAGGTTCTCAACAAAAAACGTCTACTTCTGCCACGTTGATGGTAAATCCTACGGTGACCACAACCTACTCTGCTACTTGCGAAAATAGCGGTTGCACGAGTTTGCCTTCAAATACAACGGTCAATGTAATTCCTATTGTAAAATTCCAGTCTTCAGGTATTCAGACGGTATGTGCGAGTGACTCGATTAAGTTGGAAGCCAAAGTTTTTGGAGAAATTGCCAATTCAGAAAGTTTTGTCATGCAGGTGAAATTGGCAAATGGTGCTTCTCAAACCATCAAGCCGATTAAACAGGAATTAATAGGTACTCAAACTTATCGTATTACAGATTTATCGCAAAGATTTGGTACGGGTGTTTTTCAGGTAAGTTTGCGAGGACTAACTACAGGTTTGTTGTCAAAAGATACGCTGACAGGAAAAATTGCCAGCTTGCCAGCGGTATCTGCAATGGGCGATACTACCTGCGCAGGTGAACCTGCTCAGATAAGCGTCCGAGGGGGAAGTACTTATCAGTGGTCGGGACCAAACGGTTTTTCTTCGTCCAATAGCTCAATCGTATTTAGTAAAACTCAAACCGAAAATTCAGGAACTTACCTTATTAAGGTAACTGACGATAACGGCTGTACCAATACTACCAAAACAGTTTTGTTAGTAAAACCATCACCCAAAATAGAGGCAACCTTCAATGAAGACATTATCAATCATACTTTGACTCTATCTGCCTCAGGTGGGGTAAACTATCTCTGGCAAGGGCCTAATCAATTTACTTCTACGAATGCAAAACCTATCATTGAGAATGTTACTGCTGCATACAACGGAACCTATACGGTTCGAGCATGGGGTGGTAATAGCTGTACCAATTATGCCCAACTCAAAGTAGCTTTAGCCATGCCACTTGGTTTTGAAGGAGAAATCAATCAGAGTTTGTCAGCCTTTCCCAATCCAGCGAAGGATGTTGTAACCTTAAAAAGTACTCTGCAAGGAGAAGTTGATGTGAAGTTGGTAGATATGCTGGGTAATATTGTTTTCGAATGCTCATTTAGAGAATCTACCAAAGTCTCAACGGCCGACTTGAATCGAGGAGTATATCTGGTCTGGTTTCAATCGAATAAGGATCGTGTTTCACAGAAATTGATTTTAGAGTAGAGAATTGATTGAGTGAATGGTGATTGAGCGATTTAGTGATTATTTTTAATAGATATTTTACTAGTAGAGATGCAATGCTTTGCGTCTAAGATAAGTATTCGTGCAAAATATAATTCAATAAACAGAATTACCTTGTATTCCTTTGTAAAAGCTCCTACGGAGCTGATGAAAAGATTGGTTTTTGAAAAAATCTAATAAGCAAGTATTAATGCAGAATATCATCAAGGTTTTTAGCATTTAAAAGGCGGTCGAAATTAGTTTTTCAACCGCCTTCTTTGATACTATATTTCAAAATAATACCTCATGGAGACGCAATCATTGCGTCTCTACGAGCGGAATGGAGATAAATAATCACTCATTCGCTCCATCACTAAATCACTCAATGAGCTTTAGGAAGCTTTCAGTGCGACAATAAGGACAAAAATCATTGACGCTAGTAGTATCAATAATAAAACCAATGCTCCGAATGACCTTTTGAGATGCCTTGAATTAGGCTTTTTCTTTTTCATGTGTAAAAGCCTTTAGTCGCTTCGAAAGAATGTTATCCATTTTTTCGAGAGAAGTAATATTAATTTGTATTTCAAACATAGTATATAAAATAGCAAGCGTCACGGCTGCTATGCCTACTGATAATGCGAGTATCATATTGGTAAGATGATTATATGAAAAATGATTTTGAGTAAGTATGCGGACAAAATTTATTAGATTTTGCCCGCATTTTTTTGGGAAGTTTTCTCCAAAAAACAGACTACTTTTGTTCCAAAATATAGTTGGCTACGTCGTTGATCTCCTGTTCACTCAACCCTAACGCAGGCATCTGTGGATAATCAGGACGTTTTTTGCCAGGCTTTAAAATCCAATCGTGTAATCCTTTGGCATCGTTTTTATAAATACTGACCATTTCCTTGATTGGAGGACCCACCACTTTTACATCCATGGCATGACAAGCGCTACATTTTGCTTGAAAAATAGCTTCACCAGGATTATCAGAAGCTGGTTTTTCGGCAGGAGCATTTTTCATTTCTTCCGTGGCTTTTTTGACCTCTTTCTCATAAGCAATCGTCTTCGCTTCTACTAATTTTTGGTGCGGTGCTAAAGCCGTGGCACGATAAATATGGCGTCCTGAGCCCATGAAAGTAATCGTCAGACCAAGTGTAAGGGCTACTTTCCAGAAATTATTCGCAATATCTTCTGCCTTTCCAGTAATACCTTTCCAAATCCAATACATGGCTGGCAAAGCAAAGATGACACCAGTCCCAATCGTGAAAATTAAATGCCAACTAAAACCTTTGGTAGGCAAGGTTAGCAACACTACTGGACCAATAATAAACTGTGCTGCTGAAGCGCCAAAGGTTAAAGAATAAGCCTTTTTACGAATCTCATAGCGTGTGAGTGTGGTGAAGTGATTGTCAAAATCATAACTTTTTCGACCAAAATACCAGAAAATAAATAAGCCCGTAGTGCCTAAAGATGCCAATAAGAAGTGAAAATATCTTGGGAATACATTCGGTAATGTCAAGGCATGAGCAAAGCCTTCAATGGTATTCCATTTTTCTGGAAATAGCATCAAATTGACGTTGACCAAAAATATCAATGGAATAAAAAGAAAAATTGCCACAGATAACCCCATCATCGAGATATGCAGCGCTTTGTTATTTTCTAGAATTTTCCAACTGTATTTGTGTGCGTAAGTCAACAAGAAGGCTACTGTTACCAATGGAATTACTGAAATCCAAAAGATACCTGTTAGCGCATTGGCTGAGTAAAAATAAACCGTATATAAGGTATTGATACTCAACAATGGTGCTACACCTAAGACCACTGCTAAACTCTTATTGACAGTAATAGTCTCAGCAATTTCATGCGCCAATGTATCATATTCTTTGTCTTTTAGGCCTTTTATCTGACTCCAAAGTGTGAGGATACTACCGCCTACCATCAAATTGACAAAAAGGATATGTAATAAAAATGAAAATACCAGCAGTACAATTAAAACCTCCTTTGGTAGGGGTAAATCCAAAGGTAAATCACGAGGAACTGGTGTTTGAAGCAAAATATGATTAAACATGATAGTAAAAGCTAAGTGAATGAAAATTTGAATAAGTTTTATGAATGGGCCAATTACCTCATCGAAGTTGCCTGATGGTCAATAGGCGTCCCATCTTCCTGAATATGTTTGATGTACTCAACCAAAGCGCCAAGCTCCGCCTCATTGCCAGGGAAAGGAGGCATAAAATATCTTGCATTCTCGATATGCTTGATATAGTTTTTCATTAAGTCTCCATTCAGTTTTTCGCCTGCTTTCAAACTATACATGTTTTCAAATTTGTCCACCACTGAGTTAATCCCTCGTGTGGTATGGCAGCGACTGCATGAAATCATAAATACTTGTTCGCCAGCCACAAGTTTATTTTCTTCCGTAACTTCTTTGACAGGCGAATAGGTAGCGTGAGCCAAAACACCATCTCTTTTGAAAAGTGGATAGTCTTCTTTTCTCAAAGTATTAGAGTACATATAATTGCCTATCACATAAGGTTTGCGGATAAACTCTCGGATTCGTTCAAAAATCCCTGCAAAACCAAGCATACCTATTACAGGTAGGATATACACAATGGTTGGAATTTTGAGTTTGGGTTTGAAATAGACTGTTCCAGCAATTAGGAATACCGTGGTTAGCGCACCAATAATGAATTTTACCAATAAATCATACCATGATTGAAAATCCATTGTACCTACAGCTACTGGCAAGTTTCCAATCATCAGTTCTGGAATTTTGAAGTAATACGCCAAAGCGCCAGCCAAGGTGAATGGAAGCATCAATAACATCCATAAAGCAATCTTTTTGGAAGAATCTTGCTGAAATGATGAACCGTTTTTTGTAAACAATTTGGTTAAAAACAAGCCGATTGCCCCAGCCATCAACGCTGCCAAAGGTGTTCTGAAGGCTAATTGAGGAATATATATAGGGTTAGTGAATCCAGCAATAAAGGTTTTGTTTTCGACCCAGCTTCCTGTATCCATCATAAAGCCCAAAATTGATACAATGATAGACATCGTTATCCATGAGAAAATACTAAGTGCAGCTCCTAATTTGATGTGTTTGGCCTTGGCTTCAATACTTCCCAAAGAACGCTTCCAAGAAAGATAATACAGTAAAATTAAGACCACTTCGGTCACAAATACAGTCCATTCTACGAACCAAGCGCCATAAAAAACTCTGATAAGTGAACCAATAGAGGCAGGGTTTACTAAGGACGAGGCAAACCAAATTCCAACGCCAGTCATAGCGCCGATGGTGGTGGTAATGATAAAGGCAACTGTCATGAGACGATGCGCCAATTGATCCCATTCGTTGTTTACGATGGCGTTTTTACCGCCCTTTTTGAAGCCTAGATATTCTATCCATGTTACCAAAGGAATAAATCCAACAGCAAGTCCATGATTGATTAATACGTGTAATACGGCGATAATGGCAATAAGAAGCCTGTCGCCCATGAAGTCTAAATGAAATATGGGAAAATCCATCTGAATGTCTATGTTAAATGAATAATTCGGCTACAAAAGGATGTACTTTTTACCACTTCATGCTATCCATGAAGCTGAGGTTTTAACAGATTGAAAGTACAATCCTTAGAATTAGCCAATAAATTTTGGTGGTTTCTAGGGTGTATTTGGGGTATTAACAATACCATTATTCGACAAACCAATATGATGATAGTTTGCTAAGCCAAAAGAAACCAAGAAGATAAAAAATTAGACAAAACACGGAGGATGGATAATCCGCTGGTGATAAAGGTGATGGTAGAGATTATTGTAGGAAAAGTGATTTTCGATCGATAATGATTGATAATTAGGCTTAGGAATGTCTATGCCAACTTTCTCAACAAAAAGATTAAATGCAATCGTAATAGTGGAGGGTCTGGAAGATTTTTGTTCGGTACTAGATTTTTCGTTGTTGTAATCCAGAATCAATTGAAGCTCATGTTTCCATGTTTGTTGCGTCTTGGCAATGGTACTTTCAGTGTGCGCTACCCCTTTGTTAAATTCTTCGTTGGCCGTTAATGAAAAAGCCAGTAAATGAATAATCAAACCTTGGGCAGCCATAATACAGACAATCGCCACTAGTACCGCATTACGAGCGTAACCAGCCTGACGTGGCGTTATTTTGTCAATATTGATTCCCAAGTACTTCATGAAGATATTTTATTACGAAGTAAAATTACCACTAGAAAGGTAGGGAAACAAGGTGTTTGTTAGAGATTTTGTGGTAATAATCAAATGGAGCTTTTTATTTTATTCGCAATAGGCACTAAGCTTTATGCGGTAGGCTAAAAGTTAAAAAGTATTTCAATTAATAAAATACTTATGCCTATTGCTTACGGCCTAAAGCGTAATGATGCAAATTTATTTTGCATCATTACTTGAAAGGTTTTTCTATAATTTCACCTCAAATACTTGCACTAACTGCGGAGGCGTATTGGTTTTGCCTTCTCCATCAGCTTGTTCTACAGGCTGAACAAATAAATGTAATTGTAGTTTACTTTTCCATAGCTCCGTATCAAAAGACGGTTCCCACGAACCAACATAAGTATTAGTCAAATCTTTCACTTGCCATTTGGTATGATTCAAATCTGTGTTTACCGCTACTGATGCTTTACTACCTCTTTCTTCATCTCTGAAAACTACCATTGCCGACAATTTTCCTTTGGCAGACCACGCTACCAATTGCGGACGGGCAATGGGAATTTTTTTGGTACCCATTCCACTCAAACTAAAGGCTTGCGTTCTAAATCCTAGCGATTGTGTATGCCATTTTCCATCAAAATGAATAAGGTGATATTGTGGTACATTACTTCCTTCAGGTCTGAAATAGGTAGCAATGTATGGATTACCCGCTTGGTCGGCAACCATCGAAGTTTGGTTGATTAACTCGCTATTTTGAGGAATTTTGCAAGCATATTCTGCATTAGAGGTATTGATAGGGAGTTGGTATTTTTCACCTGAAGTTTTCTGCCAAGTTTTTCCACCATCTTTTGAACAAGCATACGCCATATCGTGATTACTGGCTACGTCGGCACTTTCACGCCATACCCAAGAGATATGGATATTGCTTTTGGCATCGACAAAAGCTTGCCAATAAGCACTTCTTTTGCCTTCGCCATCAATCAAATTTTCATGCAACATCGACCATTTACTTGTAGAAATATCATAGCTTTTGACAACAAGATTTCCTTTTCCTGATGCCCCATTTCTGTAAAAGAATAGCAGATTTCCGTTAGGCATTCGGTAAAATTCAGGATAGCTGACACTCTTTTCAGTTTCGCCAGTCATTGAGGTTGGAGAGTCCAATTCTAAGGATAATGGGCTTTTACTTTTGGCATAGTGTAAAGGGTGATTATGATGATCCCAAGCGATATGCAAATAGCCCTTGCCATCGACCATAATGCTAATGCAATTATGGGCATCTGTAACATTTCCTTTCAGGTCGGTGGTTTTGAGCTCCCAATTTTTGCTGCCTAGTTTTCTTTTTCCTAAAACTACATTCCCTGATTCGTTATAATAGGCAATGAATTGGTAGTTTTTGTAGCTAACCAAAGAGTTTTTACGAAAAATTACCGCATTGACCGAATTATTCGCCCAAGCTTTACCGACTGGAATTACCTTTACCGTTTGTGCTTTTAGGCTACCACCAATAAGAAAACTTGATAGCAATAAGCAGAAGAATATTTTTTTTAGTAATGACATTTTTACCCGTTTTATATACATGATTTCAGTGAAAACTGAATTGGTGAACCAGCTTCAAACTTTACTTTATTTTCCATTCATTTTGCCACTGAACCAGAGGAATCCCATTTTCGAAAGAAATAGGAAGCCATAGATAGCGACTGTCTTTCAAGTCTTTTGGTTTCCAGCGATCGGCCATAAAGATATATTGATTTTTCTTTGAATCCACCGTCAATATATAAGTTGATTGTCCATCAAAGGTTTTTTCAGCCATAGTACCTCGCATCGGGTCGCCCTCTAATTTCCACGGACCAAAAATAGAACTTGCCGAATGGAGGGTAGCCGCATTAGGATCCCAACCCGTGCATCCACTGGTGATAAGAAAATATTTACCATCTTTTTTGAAAATCGCAGGAGCTTCGCGGTGTTTGCTAAATAACAAGGTATCTTCTTTGGTAACGTCCAAATAGTCTGCCGTTAGTTTTACTACTCGCAAATCATAATTTTCACGAGAAGAATAAATATGATATGCCGAGCCATCATCGTCGACAAAGAGCGTCATATCTCTCGACATATTGCCGTTGGGTCTGAAGCTTTTTAAATAAGTAAATGGTCCAATGGGATTATCACTGACCGCAATACCCGCACGAGCTGCCTTGTATCCCTGTCGAGGTAGTTCCAAGTGAAACCACATCACATATTTGTTTGTCTTTTCATTGAAAATCACTTTAGGTCTTTCCATTAAGCCCCCAACCGCAATCTCACTGGTCGAGTCCTTTGATTTGGCTAATGCTACACCTTTATTTTCCCAATGAATTAAATCTTTGGAGCTATATACAGACACGCCTTCTGAGGCCGATTTGCCACGAATTTCGCCATACCAATAATAGTTTTTCCCACGTTTCAAGAGACCACCACCATGTGCATTGATTACTTCCTGATTGGTGTCTTGCCAAATAGCACCAGGTTTAACAGTAAGGTCAATACCTTTTTGTTGAACACTTTTACATGCTTGCAAACCTACTGCCACAAGTGCCCCAACTATACAAATCGTTTTTTTCATATTTATTAAAGGTTTTACAACAACAAAAGTAAAAAGTACAATTTCGAGAGATAGGGGAGAGATTCGCCAATTATGGGGGAATATTGCAATAAACAGGGATTTAGTCGACAAAAAATGCCTTTGCTTAGACTCATTCTAAAAAAACGCAAAAATGAAGTAACGTTCAGTTAAAAAATAGGGTCTTTGAGGGTGTAGAGGTTTTTACCAATAAAAATCGGTCTGAAAATAATCAAATCTAAACAAACCATTGTCCGAAACGAAACACCAATACAGAGAGATTATGAATAATAAACACTTAAAATTGGCAGTAAAACTATTTTCTGCGTTACTTCTCAGCCTTTCATTTGTAGCCTGTAACACCACTGAAGATGTTACCGACGCTACAGTTAATGTAGCCGATATTGAAACTTATACCAAGGATACGACCATCGCCAATGCGGTTCATATTGACTACGATGGTACCACTCCAACCATTACCAACAATATTGCTAGTGGTGTAGATGTCTCTGTAACAAATGGTGATGTCGTAGTAAAATCAACCAATAATAGTACGCCAATCAGCTATGTTATTTCTGGGCAAAGTACAAATGCGAGTCTTAAAATTTATAGCGATGCCGCCTTTAATTTAGTGCTCAATGGGACAAGTTTGGTCAATTCCGATGGCCCTGCGATTAATATCCAGTCTAGTAAAAAAGCTACAGTTACCTTGGTTGGAGGCACGATGAATCGTCTAATCGATGGAGCTAATTATGCCACAAGTACCGAAGATCAAAAAGGAACTTTCTTTAGTGAAGGTCAGCTTGATATTACTGGTGCAGGAAGTATCTTGATTTATGCGAGTTACAAACATGCTATTGTGAGTGATGGTAATATAAACATTCAAGGAGGAACTATTTCGGTTACACAAGCCGCTGCCGATGCAATTCATGCTTACAGTAATTTTCAAATGACGGGAGGAAATTTAACATTGGTTTCGACTGAAAGTGGTGTCGAAGTCGAAGCAGGATATGTTAACATTTCGGGAGGAGCGATGGGTATTACAGCCAGTAGCGATGGCATTACGACGAGTTATACGGGCACAGATACCAGTATTTTGCCTTATGTACAAATCAGTGGAGGTACACTTACTGTAAATGCTTCTGGCGAAAAAGTGAAGGCTATTAATAGCAATAGTTATCTAAATATGAATTCATCCACTGCGACTGTTGCTCTATATACTTCGGGGAATGGTTGTAAAGGAATAAAAACAAGTGGTGACTTGACACTAACCGCTGGCAAACTTACAATTTTGACAGGAGGGGCTTCTTATTATAATACGACAGATAAAGCAACAGTTTCGTCTTCAGGGATTAGTTGCGGAGGAAATTTGGCTATTCAAGATGGAACGATTTCAATTAGCAATACTGGAGTTGGTGGTAAAGGAATCATAGTTGATGGAGCTTCGACAGTTGCTGGTGGAACTATTACTCTCACTACTTCTGGGTCTATTTATACCTATAGCACGACTGAAACAACCGATGCCAAAGCATTTGTTGGAACAGGTTCAATCGCTATTAATGGAGGCTATTTAACAATCTCCTCTTCAAATGATGCAATTAAATCAGCGGCTTCGATTACGGTAAATGGCGGTTCGGTAGATATTACCACTTCTGTAGATGGTCTTTCGGCTCCTAAAGTGACCATTAATGCAGGATATATTTCAGTGATTTCTACAGATGATAGCATCTACACTAGTACTACAACTGATGGTACTTCTAACGATGGCAGTTTGCTAACCATCACGGGCGGGACAGTAATTGTGAGTTCTTCTGGAGGCGAATGTATTGATAGTAATGGTAGCATTGCTCAATCTGGTGGAACGGTAATTGTCCAAGGCACCACCTTATCTACGACAGTGGCTTTTGATTATAACGGTACATTTAACATTACTGGTGGAGTATTTATCGCTGGTGGACCAAACAATACCGCTGTAGCAAAAGCAACGAGTGCTGGTTCTACTCAACCAACCGTATTTTTGAAATTTACAGTCGGATATGCAGGAGGAAATCCATTCTCATTGATTGATGCAAGTGGAAATCCTTTGTTTACGTTTATACCAACTCGTGCTGCGTATTATTTTGTCTATTCTTCTCCTACCTTAAAAAATGGAACATCGTATAATGTTTTCTCAGGTGGTGAAAATGGAGGTACAAATATCGGTGGCTATTACAATGGTGGAACTTTCAACGGAGGTATTTCGAGAGGCACAGTAACTATTTCAGGACAACTCACTACTGCTAGTCTGTAAGGATTTTAAGCACCTTAATATTAGAGATGCTATGCTTTGCGTCTAAAACTGTATCAAAAAAAGCGGTCGAAAGCTAATTTCGACCTCTTTTTTTGATGACAAATTCAAACATAATATATTTTTAAAGGTAAGACAATGCGTTTCCATTGATAAGACTTAGAGTAAAAAATCACTCATTCACTCAATCTTAATTCACTCAATTTCTAAGCCCCAAAATAATGATTTCCAAGAATGATAAGTAGACCTGCATATACTACAATGACAATTGCCCACATTAAGGAAGATTCCAAATAACGAAGTGTCTTGTCAAAAGAGAATTCTTTGCGTAATGATAAAATATATTCCATGACAATAATGAAGTTTACAATGTGAGAAAAAGATTTGTCACTCAAGCTTATCCGAAGATAAGCTTGAAGTATTGGTTTTTAAGGGTTTTGGCAAAAGCAACGATAACCAATCCAATGATAGCTATGGCATAAAATATTTCGGTGGTTGGGTAATTCAATTGAATAAGCACACCGACAATAAAAAGGCGAATAGCTTCCAAATAGATAATCCAACGTTTTTGCTCTAATAGTGCCCCACAGTTAATCAACGATATTAAGATGAAAAAAGCCCAGAGTATTTGTGAGGTAAGACTAATACTATCTAGAAAATAAATGATGACAAACAGCCCAATGAGCAACGAAATCATTTGAACAACCACATAAGTATAAACACGTTTACTGTTATGGTCTTCATTAAACTGAATAATAAATCGTTTCTCTAATTCTTCACGAATGCGAGGGTCTAGTGTCTCGGGTTTTCCAAAAATAATCTTCAATCTTTCTTTGAAGGTTTTGGCGTGCTTAAAAGCGTATGCCAACTCAATCATATAATGAAAATGTTGCCAGAGAAAACTATAACTTTTGAGCGGTTTGGTCAATCCATAAACAGGCTCTTCAGTTTCTTCAGCAAAAGTACCAAATAGCTTATCCCAAAAGATAAACATATCGCTGTAGTTTTTATCTAAATACTGCTCGTTGCTAGCATGATGCACACGATGGTGTGAAGGTGTTACGAAAATATACTCCAAAAATCCTAGCTTCCCAACAGTGCGCGTGTGCGTAAAAAATGGATAAATCCCATGTATCAAAAGTACAATGCTAATCATATCTGCATTGAAACCTATAATTGGTAGGATAGACCAGAAAAATGTTCTTGCAATAGCCTGAAAAATCGTAATACGAGCCGAAACCGTAAAATTGAATTCCTCACTTTGGTGATGTACAATATGCACACTCCATAAAATATTTACCTCATGACCTAATCTGTGGTACCAGTACCACAACAAATCTGTTAGCAGGAGCAGGGCAATCCAAGCAAAAACGCCTGATTTAATATCAAAAAAACCAAGATTTTTTTGCAGGTAATCATAGTAAAAGTAGAATAAGCCAATGCTGAAGCAGTCAATCAGACGCTCGGCAATACCTACATTTAAGTTTGCGATGGTATCCTTGAATTTATAAAATTTCTTTCCTTGAACCTTCGAAAGAAAATATTCAAGCCCCATGAAAACTAAAAATAGTGGAATAGCAAATGCCAAATATTTAGTGTGCATAGGTTTTATCAATGAGTTATGAGTTTGGCGTGATAATAAATTGGCTGATATGAGGTTTTCAGAATCAGCAATTAAGTACTAATGAATTCTTGTGATATATCTGAAAATCAATGTATTGACTTTGGTTGAGATACAAAAGACTCTTCCATTGGGCTGCCAGCTAGGGCAATGCCCAATGCCGAGTACAATTCTCCAAAAACAATCTCAATGATTTCACTATAGTTAGGCGGTGGCACTCAAGAAGTATGAAACCACCCATTCTTTGCTTGAAATGCCACCAGCAATTCTTTGTACACGTTGAATGTCTTGGATCACCAACCAATTTTTTCACTTAATAATACTACCTAACAATCAGGTAACCCCCAATAATATACGCTAAATCCAATTAATACAATAATGATGATTACTACTATAGATAATAAGAATCGGATGCCTAATTCAGATTTGTCTAAAAAATCATCAGTTATGGACTCTGTTGATTTATTCATTTTAATCTATAGTTTTTATATACTAATAGGTTAAAAAAAATGAATTTTAGTTTGTTAATAAATAGTAGTTCACAACGAAGAGTTGTGAAGAATGATTCTTAGCATGCGTTGCTGATATACAAACTTTAAGTTTGAAATATGTAAAACCAGTCTATGCCGCCAACTCTTGACGAATCACAACAGGAATATTTTTATTAGCCCCAAAAACGGCAGCTAACATTTCGGTAGGTTGAAACGGTTTGTCAAAATTGAGATCAACAGCCGAATAAACAACCTTTTCTTGTGTATTGATAACAATGGTAGCAGGCAAAGGAACATCTTCTGAAATACCTGAAACATAGTCCCAAACAGGATATTGTTTATTGAATAGTCCTAAACTTTGAGCTATTTTTTGCTCAGGGTCTGCCAATAAGTTGAAGCCAATGTTAAAATGTCTTTGAAAGTCTCTAACTTCTTCAGCTTTGGCATTTACAATGACTAAGAGGTTACCACCAATGGCCAAAATTTCGTGATATACTTGTTGTAATTTTTCAAAATGTTGGATACCATATTCGTTCCATCCAGATGATAAGAAGCTAATTACTAATGGCTTGCGACCAACCAGCTTTTTGAGTTGTACAGGATTTTGATGTATGAAAGTATATGGTAAATTTTGAGCGACCAAATTTTTATAGTCAAACTCTATTTGATTGATTCTCTTTCCTAATTCAATATTAATAGCAGGTCTAGCAGTTCTTTTGCCTACATATACAGGAAGCGTAGCGTCCCAGTTCAATTCATATCTTTTTTGCGTAGCTAACATATTCTATCTAGGTCTTTATATTGTTATGAGTTGTTATGTCTTGTTTGATGATACAAAGGTATATGATATAAACTATATATCCTATAAACTTTATAGATTAATTGAATTTTAGTTTACAAATGAATAATAAATGATTCTAATTTAATAAAATTGGGTATAAGTGTAATTTATGTGTTTTGACGGTTAGTGAGAATTAGTGTTGAAAGTATGGGTTAAACCTAGTAAAGGTTATTGTTAGAATTCAAAAAGCTATCTAACAATATGTCTTATCCGTCATTTTTATACACTGAATGTATAAAGTCTATTTTCAATAATAATTATTTGATATTGTATTGAATAATTTATAATTATTTATATGTTGAAAAACCATTAAAACTGTACTTTATCGTAGATTATTGATTGTAATTGTGTATTTTTGTGGCTATTTCAATAATTGCTTTATCAAAATTTATAAATCATCTACAGAAGTTCATGAATAAATTTTTACTAACAATAGCTATTGCTATTACCTTCGCATTTTCTGCAAATGCACAATCAGAATCCTATGTACCGTTCAGAGTTCATATTTCTCCTTTCACCTATGTGATTCCAAATTATACTAAAGGTTACGGTGCTGGTGCAGGTATCTCTATTGAACCCGCCTATGCCATAAACGATAATTTTGTAGCTGGATTAAAATTAGAGGCTGCTCTATTCGGATCAGGAACAGAAACCTCTTCTTCTATTGGTGCTGTTGGCTCTTATGTTCTAACGGGTGATTATTACCTTGGTGAAGGCAAAAGTAGATTTTTCGGCGGTCTTGGTGTAGGTCTTTTTTCTGGAGCTACGGCCTCGATATATGATAATGGGTCGACTACGGCTGAGGCCGCAGGTGGTTCAGGCTTTGGATTCGTTCCTCGTTTGGGGATTCAGTTGAGCCATTTCCGTTTGGCTGCTGAATACAATTTAGCACCTAAAAATATGTCATACTTGGGTATAAAAGCTGCCATCACCATTGGCGGTGGTATGTACTAAAATATAATAAATTTCACAAACACATTTAGATAAAGCAATTTTGAAGAGGAACCCACTCAGGTTCCTCTTTTTTGCGTAAAGATAGAAGCATTATATTTTGCAAAAATTGCAAAACTCAAAGAGTATTTTTTCAAACTTACCCCTTCTTCTAACAGATAACAAAAGAAAGATACACTGTGAAAAGAACATTTTTACAAATAAATCCAACGGACAATGTGTTGGTGGCTCTTTGTGATTTGAAAAAGGGTGAAGAAGTGGTTTTCAAAGGGAAAACAATCATTTTACAAGATGATATCGCTGCCAAACATAAGTTTACTATCGATGATTTAAAGCAAGGTGAGGAGGTAACTATGTATGGTGTATTGGTGGGCAAAGCCCAAATGCCTATACCTTCTGGTGGTCTTATTCACACCTTTAATTTGAAACATGCTTCCGAACCTTTTCAAGGGAAATTAAAGGACTACACTTGGCAAGCTCCCGATGTTTCGGCCTGGACAAATCGTACTTTTATGGGTTACCATCGTGCTGATGGACAAGTGGGTACGCAAAATTATTGGTTGGTGATTCCACTGGTATTTTGCGAAAACCGCAATGTGAATATCATGAAACAGGCTTTCTTGAAAGCGCTTGGATATGCTCAACCAGATTTGTACCTCGACCAAGTAGGTTCGTTACTCGATGCTTATCAGTCTGGTGCTGATATAGATTCTCTAAAAACTTTTCAGTTTCAGCAAAAGAAAACAGATTATCGTCAAAATCGTGTATTCAAGAACGTTGATGGTATTAAGTTCTTGACGCATGAAAGTGGTTGTGGCGAAAATCGTGAAGATTCTGAAAACCTTTGCAATCTCCTTGCAGGCTATTGTGTCAATCCCAATGTAGCGGGTATTACTGTGTTGAGTTTGGGATGTCAACATTCTCAAGTAAGCATTTTGCAAGAAGCTATTCATAAAATTTCTCCTAATTTCGATAAGCCTCTATATATTCTTGAACAACAACAAGATTTGGGTTCGGGTGAGTCACAAATGTTGGCCGAAGCCATTCGTCAAACATTTGTAGGAATGATTCAAATCAATGAAATCGAAAGACAGCCTGCCCCTTTGAGCAAGTTAAGAGTTGGTGTAAAATGCGGAGGTTCGGATGGTTTTTCAGGTATATCCGCCAATCCAGCTATTGGTCATACCGCTGATTTATTGGTGGCGCTTGGTGCCAACGTGATGATTGCAGAGTTTCCAGAGCTTTGTGGCGTTGAGCAAGAACTGCAAAACCGTGCAGTAAGTACAGAGGTGGCAGATAACTTTGGATATTTAATGAAAGAATATGCTCGTCGTGCTGAGGCCGTTGGTGCAGGATTTGATATGAACCCTTCGCCAGGTAATATCAAAGATGGTTTGATTACCGATGCAATCAAGTCGGCAGGTGCGGCCAAAAAAGCGGGTTCATCGCCAGTAGTGGATGCTTTAGGATATGGACAATATTCGAAAAAGGCGGGCTTGAATTTGGTTTGTACCCCTGGTAACGACGTGTTGGCAACCTCTGGCATGGCTGGCGCAGGTGCTACAATCCAGTTGTTTACCACTGGTTTGGGTACGCCAACAGGTAATCCTATTTGTCCAATGGTAAAACTTTCTACCAATACAAAATTGGCACAAAAATTACCAGAAATCATAGATATTGATTGCGGACCAATTATCGAAGGCGAAAAATCAGTAGAAGAAATGGGCGAGATGGTTTTAGAATATATTATCGGCTTGGCTTCTGGTGAGTACCAAACAAAGGCAATGGAGTTAGGGCAAGATGACTTTATGTTCTGGCGAAGAGGAGTGAGCCTTTAAGTAGCAATGATGAATGGTGAGTGGTGAACTATTTGTGATTTCGGATTTCTGATTTCGGAAATAACTCAGAATAAGTAAGTGGGCAAAATAAAATTCAACTTTTGGGCTTTCGGCTTTCAACTAAGGGCTTTCAGCAAAAAAAACATGGAGTCAAGGAGGCTTATTTGCCTAATGCAATTTTTAAGAAATAAAACAATCCATTGGCGATTTTAAGCAGCCAAATAAATATACATCTTATGTTTAGTTTATCAGGAAAAGTAGCAGTAGTCACAGGTGGTGGAAGTGGCATTGGTAAGGCCATTGCGGTATTGTTTGGAAAACAAGGAGCAGTGGTACATATTTTAGAGCTAAATGCCTCTGCTGGAGAATCTTCAGTAGCTGAAATAATTGAAGCTGGTGGACAAGCCCAAGTACATGCTTGTGACGTAAGTAATCAAGCTCAAGTAAGCAAAGTGATTCAACATATTGGCAAGGTAGACGTACTTGTCAACAATGCTGGTATTGCTCATGTAGGTTCATTAGAAAACTGTGATGCCGATGCTTTTGATCGAGTATATAACGTCAATGTAAAAGGAGTTTATAACGCGCTTTATGCGGTAGTTCCAGTCATGAAAGCAAATGGTGGAGGTGTTATATTAAACATGGCTTCTATCGCATCATCGATTGGTTTGCCAGACCGTTTTGCTTATTCTATGTCAAAAGGTGCTGTATTAACTATGACACTTTCAGTGGCAAAAGACTATATCAAAGATAATATTCGTTGTAACTGTATCTCGCCTGCACGTGTGCATACACCATTTGTGGATGGTTTTATCGCGAAAAACTACCCTGGTCGTGAGGAAGAAATGTTTGCTAAACTTTCGGCAACGCAGCCAATCGGTCGTATGGCAAAACCAGAAGAAGTAGCCGCACTCGCATTATATTTATGTTCTGATGAAGCTTCTTTTATCACTGGTACAGACTATCCAATTGATGGTGGATTTATTCGTTTGAATAACTAATTGTGAACCTTCTTGCTTAAGGCTATATGCCCTAAGCTGAAAGCTTAAAAGTATTTTGAGGAAATAATAAGAATATTTTTGCCGAAAGCCAACAGCCGATTGCTGAAAGTCTAATAATAGAATTTCTTTTTGACAGAACACTATAAATCAATTATTCATAAATTATCTCAATTCCTATGCGTAAATCAATTTTTGCCATTCTATCGTTGCTTTTGTTAGCTTCATTTGTAGCGGACAAACCTAAAAAAGTAATCTTCTTTGGCGACTCTATTACTCAGGCTGGTGTAAAACCTAATGGCTATATTACTCGTATTGGAGAGATGTTAGCTAGTAAAAATCTTGCTTCAAACTACGAACTAATTGGTGCAGGTATTGGCGGAAACAAAGTATATGACCTTTATCTGCGACTTGAGTCTGACGTTCTTGAGAAAAAGCCTGATGTTGTTTTTATTTATGTAGGTGTCAACGACGTTTGGCATAAAACTACTTCTGGTACTGGTACCGACCCCGACAAATTTGTGAAATTTTATCAGGCATTAGTGGATAAAATTAAAGCAAATGGCGCTAAAGTGGTTTTGTGTACGCCAGCAGTTATTGGCGAGAAAAATGATTTTAGTAACCCACAAGATGGTGACATGAATCATTATTCAACCTTGATTCGCAAATTGGCTGAGAAAAATAATTTGCCTTTGGTTGACTTAAGAAAAGCATTTTTGGCGTACGATTTGGCTAATAATCCTACAAATAAGGATGCAGGTATTTTGACAACCGATCGTGTTCACTTAAATGATTTAGGAAATACCAACGTGGCAGAATTGATGTTGGCTGAACTTTTAAAATTGTAATCAGAACTTTTAATTAAATATTTCAACTAATAATTAGTTGGAAAAAGTAAAATTATGAAACTAATAAGATTTGGTGAATTTGGTAAAGAAAAACCAGGTGTAATTATTGAGGGAAAACGTTATGATGCCTCTGGTTTTGGAGAAGATTATAACGAACAGTTTTTTGAAAATGATGGTTTAAATCGCTTAGCTACGTGGATTGAATCTAATCAGGGTACTTTGGCAGAAGTAGCAGAAGATGTGCGTTTGGGTTCATGTGTGGCTCGCCCGTCAAAAATTGTTTGTATTGGATTGAACTTTGCAGACCATGCACGTGAAACTGGCGCTGCAATTCCTCAAGAACCTATCATTTTCTTTAAATCAACAACTGCTTTATCAGGACCAAACGACGATATTATTATTCCTCGTAATTCTGTAAAGACAGACTGGGAAGTCGAATTAGCTTTTGTTATAGGCAAAAAAGCACAATATGTTGACGAATCAGAGGCATTAGATTATGTAGCAGGATATTGCTTACACAACGATGTTTCTGAAAGAGAATTTCAAATCGAAAGAGGAGGTAACTGGTCAAAAGGTAAAGGATGTGACACCTTCGCACCAATGGGGCCATTCCTTGCTACACAAGACGAAATCGAAGATGTTAATAATTTGAAAATGTGGTTGACTGTGAATGGAAAGACTTTCCAAAATAGTAACACTGACCAATTGATTTTCAAAATCCCTACATTGGTTTCTTACCTAAGTCAATTTATGACCTTATTACCAGGTGATATTATTTCAACAGGAACACCTCCAGGGGTTGGTTTGGGCTTTAACCCACCAATTTACTTGAAAGAAGGCGACGTAGTGGAATTAGGTATCGAAAACTTAGGTTCTTCAAAACAAGTTGCGAAAAACTGGTCTAGAAATTAATCTGCTTAGAGTATAATTGAAGGTTTTGACCGAGTAAGCAATGGTATTTCGCTAAAAGGTTTGTCCAAATTCACTTACGCTTGTATATTCAGTTTTGAAATGTTTCTTAAATAAATGCTTTAGGCTATAAGCCGTAGGCATTAGGCAAAAAATGTATTAATAATTTCGTAGGAAATCCTTTCAGCATAATGCCTATTACGAGTAAAATTAATCATATATCTACAGTCCATATTGATAGTATCCTTCTGATTATGAGGATATTCTGGTAACAGATATATGATTAACTAATAACTTCTTTTTACTTACTTGAAACATTTCAAAACAAAATATGGTCTCTTAGAATAACTAAGGTGCTTTTTAGTGAAAATGAACTATAATCATCCTTCAATTAGCTGACAACATTATGAAAATTGATTCGCATCAACATTTTTGGCAATACGACCCTTCTAAACACGAATGGATAAATGATGAAATGAAGAAAATTCGTAAAGATTTTCTTTCAGAAGATTTAGCTCCTATTCTCAAACAAAGCGGTATAGATGGCTGTGTAGCTGTACAAGCTGACCAGTCAGAAGCTGAGACCGATTTTTTGATTGAGCTTGCTTCTAAAAATGACTTTATCAAAGGTGTAGTTGGTTGGGTAGACCTTATGGCCGATGATGTGTACGACCGCTTAGAATATTATTCAGAATTTAAAATCGTTAAAGGTTTTCGACACGTTGTTCAAGGTGAACTTGATCCAGAATTTATGCTTCGTCCTAAATTCAAGGCTGGTATTACTGAACTTGGTGCTTATGATTTCACCTACGATATTCTGATTTATCATTACCAACTCGACCAAGCTATTCGTTTTGTAAAGTTTTTTCCTGAACAAAAATTTGTACTTGACCATATTGCCAAACCTGACATTAAAAGTGGAGAGTATGGCACATGGCAAACCGACATCAAAAAGTTGGCTTTACACCAAAATGTGTATTGTAAACTTTCAGGAATAATTACCGAAGGTGAATGGGAGGGCTGGAAACCTGCTGATTTTAAAGTGTATTTAGAAACCGTACTCAAAGCTTTTGGACCCGAACGACTGATGTTCGGCTCAGATTGGCCAGTATGTTTAGTCGCAGGTCAATACGAAGAAGTATTGGGAATTGTGACAGATTTTATTGGTAATTTGACTCCATTAGAGCAAAAGAAAATTATGGGTGGTACGGCTCAAAAATTCTATAATCTCTAAATTTCCAAATGAACTTAGGACTTAAAGAAAAAGTCATCATTGTAACTGGTGGTGCAAAAGGTATAGGCGAAGGTATCTCAACGTCTTTAGCTGCTGAAGGAGCTTTTGTAGCTATTGTTGGTCGCAACGAACAAGATAACCTTCGTACAGTAGAGGCGATTCAAGCCGCAGGTGGTCAGGCATGGTCATTTGTAGCAGAATTAAGCGAGCCTGCCGAGTGTGAGAAAGCGATTAAGGAAATTGCTACAACTTTTGGTCGCATCGACGGACTTGTCAATAATGCTGGTGTAAATGACGGTGTTGGCTTGGAAAGTGGTAATTATGAGCGTTTTATCCAATCACTTCACTCCAATCTGATTCATTATTATTTGATGGCACATCATGCGTTGCCATACTTAAAGGAATCAAAAGGAGCTATTGTAAATGTGACTTCCAAAACTGCCGAAACTGGTCAGGGAGGAACTTCAGCTTATGCGGCTTCAAACGGTGGACGCAATGCTTTGACCCGTGAATGGGCGGTAGAATTATTGCCATTTGGTATCCGTGTCAACGCTTTAGTGGTAGCGGAATGTTATACGCCATTGTACGATAGATGGATCAAATCATTGCCAAATCCAGAAGAAACTTTATCAAAAATTACGGATAAAATTCCATTGGGCAAAAGAATGACCAGTTCTCAAGAAATTGCGGATATGGTCGCATTTTTATTATCAAAACGCTCAAGTCATACCACAGGACAACTCATCCATGTTGATGGAGGATACGTTCATTTGGATAGAGCTTTGATATAGCTTAATTAAATTGCCTTTAGGCTGTAAGCAGTAGGCATTAAGCAAAAAATATAAAAGTGATTTGATTAAAAACACTTTTATATTTTCAGCATATTGCATACAGCTTAATGCCTATGGCGGGTAAAATTAATTTCATTTTGCCTACTAACTTAAGCTCTCCTCAGTTTTAGAATCAAGAAAAGGCGTTCGAAATTTATTTTCGAGCGCCTTTTCTCATAGCGGGCGACTTAAGCCGCCCGCTAGAGGAAACTAGCTGAAGTTGGAAACTTTTAATGAAACAGCTTGTTTATTTTATGTTCGTAATGCTTAAAATATTGAGTTAAGTGACAGGAAAGATTAAATTAATACTATATCTCTGATTACTGGACAATATTGAAGTTCCTAGTTCAAGACTTAGTCTTGGACTTACTTTTTAAACAGTTTAAAACTATTTTCATAAAATTCAGTGGCGAAGTCCAAATGTCTGAATGTCTCTTACTCGTTTTGTCCAGTAATCATCCTTCTGATTGTGAGCAATAACTGATATACTATTAACGAATAAATTTTTAAAATTTGTAATGTTAAAAATCGCCCATTCTCCTATTTATCAACTTCCCTTGCCTGAAGGTCATCGCTTCCCGATGCTCAAATATGAGCTAATTCCTGAACAACTTTTATACGAAGGAACTTGTGTGGCTGAGAACTTTTTCGAGCCCCAACCAGCACAAGAAAAATATATTCTGAAAGCTCATAAACAAAGCTATTGGGATTCACTAAGAAGGTTGACGATTGATGCCAAAATGGTGCGAAGAATCGGACTTCCTCTGTCGGAGCAACTCATTTTACGCGAAACAATTATTACGCAAGGAACGATTGATTGTACAAACTTTGCTTTTGAAAATGGAGTTGCGATGAACGTTGCAGGAGGGACACATCACGCCTATTCAGACAAAGGAGAAGGTTTTTGTCTGCTCAATGATGTGGCGGTCGCTAGTTATTTTTTGATGTCTGAGAAAAGTATTTCGAAGATATTAGTGATAGATTTGGACGTACACCAAGGGAATGGCACTGCCGAAATTTTTGCCAATGAACCAAGGGTATTTACATTTTCGATGCACGGAAAAGAAAATTATCCATTGCATAAAGAAATCTCTGATTTGGATATAGAGTTACCAACCTACACAACTGACGATACCTATTTGAATTTACTGTATGATACCTTGCCAAGATTGATTCAACAAGTGCAACCTCAGTTTTTATTTTACATTTCGGGGGTGGATATTTTGGCTACCGACAAGCTAGGGAAACTGTCTGTTAGCATGGAAGCTTGTAAGCGTCGAGATGAGTTTGTTTTTGAACAGGCGCAAAAAGCAGGACTACCAATAGTTGTATCGATGGGAGGAGGATATTCACCTAAGATTACAGACATTGTCGAAGCGCACTGCAATACCTACAGACTGGCTCAAAAAATGTATTTCTAGAAAATATCTATATCTGCTGTAGTATTAGGTTTGTGTATTTTCTTTTTCTCAAAAACTACAGCTTTCTTGATTTTACACTCCATTTTTCCAGTTTGTACTTGTAGATTGTACTCGAAAAATTCAATAGCACGCTGAACTTTTTTATGATTCAGTGTTAAGAAATAGGGCTGACGACCATTTTTTTGAACTAATCTTACATCTAATTTGTAGATAGTTCCTTCAGGAAATTGCGATATTACATGGTTAGTACATCCTATTGTTAGGTCCGCAGGAATCAACTGACCGTCTATGGTTTTAAGACGGTAACGATGTAATCTTCTATCAAAATATGCCTTGGCAAAAACATCCAAAAAGACCTTCTTTTCCAAACCAGGCATTTCTGAGACCAATGAAAGCTGCATAATTCGTAAAAATCTAAATATTTGACCTAACAGGCAAAGGTAAGATTTATTTTACAATTATTTAATAAAACGGCTTTAAAAGCTATTATTGATGGTTTTAAATCTAGGATATACGTGTAATATAAAAGAAAAACCTCCCGAAGGAGGTTCTGATTATTTTTTACTAGTAAAGAAAGTTAGTGTCCCTAAAAGATAGTTTGGTAAGGTTGTAAAGTGATCTGTGCCTTGAACTGTGATAAGCGTGACATCAGCTGCTCCTTTTGCTTTCATTGCCGCCACAGCCGTCTCCGAATTGAAATAAAACACATGTTGGTCAGCAGTACCATGATACAATTGAGTAGAGGTTTTAGGTTTCCAATCAAAAATATCGTTGTCTTTTACACCAGCAATATATTGTGTGTCGGTACCGTTATTGATGCCATTTCTGAAAGTATCGGCATAAGCCAAATTGATGCTTACAGGAATAGATGCTTGTGGTCCTTTACTGGCAACATCTGCTGCATACGGCGCATTGAAGTAATAGGAAGCTGGGCGATTTAAACCATAAATAGAATTATAAGCCATCGTCACCCAAATATATAAAGAATTGTATTGAGCTATACCATGCGTTTTTTGATTGATGATATAGTTCATAAATGCAGTTTTGTTATATGCACCTGCACCACAAGATGATGCCACCAAATTGAACTCATTGGTGTATTGTTCTTCCATTTTCTTTTGCAATGCCATTGTCGCAAATCCACCTTCCGAATACCCTGTTATCATAACTTTCTGACTCCATGCTGCTTTTTCTTGAGCAATAAGTTCTTTGGCTGCACGAAGCATATCCAAACTAGCTTGTGCCAATGTTTCTCGGTGCTCATAAGGGTGATCTAGATTAGCACTAGCACCATAACCGATGTAGTCGGGGCAAGCAATAATAAAGCCATTTGATGCTACGATTGATGCCAATTGATATGCTTCACTGGCAGTTCCATACAACGATGGTGCATCATTTTTGTCGGCAATAGTACCATGTTGTTGACTAATCAGTGGAACACTTTCAGTAGTTTTAGGAAAAATCACTAAGCCTGAAGCTTGAATAGCCTTGCCATCAACACCTTTGGTATTATAAACCACTTTGATAACCTTGATTGGATTTTTGATAAGACCTTTTACCACTCCAATCACCAAAGCATTGTCTGACCCTAATGCTGCGCCGTCTACTCTTGCACTTAATTGGGCAGTGGTAAACTCACCGACTACAGTTGAGGTAACCAAATATTGGTTGCTAGGAGTGGGGTCGTTGTTGGAACTACTACATCCCCAAAGCAAGCTGATGCTTAGGAGTAGTAACAATAAGTAGGATTTTGAAGTAAAAAGTTTTTGCTTCATAAATTTCAGCGAGAGTTTTATTGTTAGGGACTAAACTGGAAAAACTAATGGGTTATTACCGATAACGGAAATTACTGCAATTTATTGACAAATTAATAAGGAGATACGCCAACAGCAGTCCAACCGCCGTCAACGACCAAACTTTGTCCAGTTATGTGTCTGGCTTTCGGAGAAAGTAAGAAGAGCATAGCCTCTGCAATATCCTGTACGGTGGCAGGTTTTCCCATAGGTGTAATGCGTGACCATGTCGATAAATAATCTTTATCTTCTAAGGTTCTTTCTGTTAAAGTAGCGCCAGGAGCTACCGTATTGATGTTGATACCAAGAGGAGACAAGTCTATGACGAGATTTTTGGCTAATTGTTCAATAGCGGCTTTTGTCATGCCATAAGCAGCCAAAAATGGATGCGCCTGATGCCCTGTTACTGAAGAGGTAAGAACAATACTTCCTCCAGTACGTTGTTCTTTCATCACTTTTGTAGCCTCTTGTACCAGAAAAAAACTCCCAAATAAATTTACGTCCAAAAGCTGTTTGAGAGAAGCTGGTTGGTATTCGAAAAAATCACCAAACGTGGTAATGCCTGCATTAGCAACTACCAAATCTATTTTCCCAAAATAATAGACAGCCTTTTGAACCAAACCTTTTATAATTTCCAGGTCTGCGCTATTACCTATGACAATTTCACAGTTGCCACCTGAGTCTAGGATGGCTTTTTGAGCATTCTTGGCTGCGTTTTCGTCCATATCATTTAACACAATATTGACTCCACGGATAGCTAACAAGCGTGCAACTTCAAACCCTATACCGATACCAGCACCAGTCAAAATGGCGGTTTGTCCAAGAAATGTTTTTGTCATAGTTAAATGGTAAGTAAAAGGAAGTTATTAGTTAACAGTATATCAGTTATCAGAATAAACACATAATCAGAAAGATACTATTACTATGTGCCGCAGATATATTATCAATTTAATCTTTCTTATTAAACTTTATCACGGTTTATTATTTATTGTTCTGAAAGTAACTCTAAGATTATGTAATCCAACAGCAATATCCATGATTCGATCTAGGATTTGACTGGTTCTTAGGCGTATTTTCTC
>NZ_JASHIC010000037.1 GCF_030056705.1 Flectobacillus longus | reverse complement strand
AACTCCAAGGCTAGTTCTGCATACATGCGCTTGAGTTTGGCGTTCTCTTCTTCAAGTTGTTTGACCTTCTTGAGTTCGCTAGCTTCCATGCCGCCATAACGCTGACGCCATTTATAAAAAGTTACCTTACTGACCCCATATTCGCAAACGATGGTGTCTAATGACTTGCCTGATTCAAATTCCTTAAGAATCTTGGCAATTTCGGTCGGACTAAATTTGCTGCTTTTCATAATACTTACCTAAAGTTAAAAAATATCACACTTTTTAAACTTTTAATCCGTACTATTTTTGGGGAAGCCGACAACATGACTGCTAATAAAAAGAAGTTTACTTATGTGTTGGCATACAAATCTAGTTTCTGAAATAATTATTAACCAAGATGTTAAGAATAAAAATAGCTATCAAATAAGATCTGATAGCTATCCGTTTTCATACAAGATAGGATGAACAGGTTAGTTCAACTTATTATTGTCCTTGGCCTAGTGAGTAAGCGGCTTTACCATCAAACTCGTAAAGGTTTTCGGTTTTGATAACATCTATTCCTAAAGAAATAGCCTTTTCTAAAAGTAGCGGTATTTGTTGAGGAGATGACAACCCCTTAAATCTGCATCTCCAGTGGTCTGTACAAAAAGTTTCAGGAAATCCTTCTGGCCATACTTTAATACCTCTATTGGTAATCATGATAAGTTCGGCATTGTTTTGATTAATCTGACTTACTACTTTTGCTAGGTCATCTGCTTGGCTACCTGTCCAATGCACAAATAAATCAACGCCTACTAGTTGTTTTTTGGCGGGTGACTTGCGTACATATTTAGGTAAATTCATTTGAGTTCCGTGTGCAAACTCTACGGCTTGAAGTTGCTTTGGTTTATGGCCTAAATTAGCTATTACAGCAAGGGCAAATTCTTTTGTACCTACTTTTTGAGTACTGATTCCTTCTTGATAAATGTCGTAAGTATGAATACCATCTTCAATGGTTTTGAGCCAAGCATTTTGTACTTTTTCGGCTATATCCATTTGACCAATATGTTGTAGCATTAAAATAGCTCCTTGCAACAACCCTGAAGGGTTGGCTACATTTTGACCTGCTCTTCGTGGGGCAGAGCCGTGAATAGCCTCAAACATGGCACATTCTTCTCCAATATTCGAAGATCCAGCCAAACCTACCGATCCAGCTATTTGGGCGGCAATATCAGACAAAACATCTCCATACAAGTTGGGTACAACAATGACATCGAAAGCTTCGGGAGTATCGGCCATTTTGGCTGCACCAATATCGATAATCCAGTGCTCATTTTCAATTTCAGGGTATTCTTGTGCTATCTCATCAAAAACTTTATGAAATAAACCATCTGTTTGCTTCATAATATTGTCTTTGGTAAAGCAAGTTACCTTTTTACGACCATTATGTTTGGCGTATTCAAAAGCATAGCGCACAATCTTTTCACATCCTGGGCGACTAATCAGCTTAAGACATTGTACTACTTCGTCAGTTTGTTGATGCTCAATTCCCGCATATAAATCTTCTTCATTTTCTCGAATAATAACAAGATCCATTTTAGGATGTTTGGTGTCAACAAACGGATGTAGACTTAAACATGGACGAACGTTTGAATACAATCCTAAAAACTTACGAGTTGTTACATTAAGACTCTTGTAGCCACCTCCCTGCGGCGTAGTAATTGGCGCTTTCAAGAATATCTTGTTACGTCGGATAATATCCCAAGATTCTTTGGCAATACCAGCAGTATTACCTGATAAATACACCTTTTCGCCAATGTCAATTGTCTCGATTTCAATTTTTGCTCCTGCGGCAAGAATGATTTCTAGAGTGGCATCCATAATTTCTGGTCCTATACCGTCTCCTTTTGCAACTGTAATTTTTGTCATCTGTGTTAGTTTTAATTTTACAGTGCAAAGATTACATGATAAATACATAAAATTTTATTTATATATAAAATGAAAAATATTAACAATTCTTATGATTGCGATTTTGGGTAAAAATCAAACCAATAGATTTATATATTAAATATTTGATAATCAAATGTTTATTTGTCATTTGTAGTGCATTTGGTTTTTAAGGACAAGTTGGTTATAAATATTAATTATGTTTTTTATTTTTTATATAAATAAAAACTTATTAAAAAATAGGCTCAATTTTGTGACACTTTATTAAACACATACAACAATGATACTTTCAACATCCATTCATCTAGCAAAAACATATCTTGAGAAAGGAGAAACTATTGGTCTTCCAACCGAGACAGTTTACGGTCTTGCAGGTAATATTTGGGATACTAGGGCTATTGCAAAAATATATGAGGTCAAGGCTCGTCCTCAAAGTCATCCTCTGATTGCTCATGTTGCCAATTGGCATCAGGTTCAGGAACTTGCAGATGATATTCCTACTATTGCCAAGCAGCTTGCCGAACAGTTTTGGCCTGGGCCTCTTACTATGATTCTTAAAGCTAGTAGTAAAGTACCTCAAGAAGCAGTTGCTGGTCTAAGTACCATTGCCATAAGAATGCCAGACCATCCGCTAGCCTTGAAACTACTTTCATCACTCAAATTTCCATTAGTGGCACCCAGTGCAAACCCTTTTGGTAAAGTAAGCCCCACCTCTGCCATGCATGTTTTTTCGTACTTCAAAGGCAAAATACCACTAACACTGGATGGAGGAAATTGTGAAGTTGGAGTTGAATCAACAATTATTGGGTTTGACGAAGATGCAATTGTTATTTATCGACAAGGAATTATTGGAAAAGAAGATATCCAGAAAGCATTCCCTCAAATACCCGTTTATTATGATAACGAGAACAGTAGTAAATACCCTGGTAGCCACCGTTCGCATTATTCACCACAAACTCCTTTGGTTGTGACAGAGGATTTGAAGGATACCCTTAAAAAATATGAAGGTAAAAAAATAGGATTACTTACCCTAAATGCTTTCGAAGCCGAATACCCAGATATTGTTATACGTTATTTGAGTCCCAACAATTCCTTGAAAGAAGCAGCTACGCATTTGTATGAGTATTTGCACGAATTAGATGCGCTCGGTCTTGATATCATCATAGCCGAACTCTTAGAGCCTTCAGAAATAGGTATTGTTCTTAATGATAGACTAATCAGAGCATCGACCAGTATCGTATAAATTTTTTAGAGGGTACACACTACACAAAAGCAGGGCTAAATTCAGCTCTGCTTTTGAAAAATAGATAATTAACAAGTAAACAAATACTTATGGATTCAACCTTATTATTAGAGAATTTATCAAATCCTGCTTTATTATTTTTTGTTTTAGGAATTGTGGCCGTGTTTTTAAAAAGTGACTTAGAGATTCCACCTAATTCATCAAAATT
The DNA here is from genome assembly GCF_030056705.1 of Flectobacillus longus. Classification (GTDB taxonomy): domain Bacteria; phylum Bacteroidota; class Bacteroidia; order Cytophagales; family Spirosomataceae; genus Flectobacillus; species Flectobacillus longus. The sequence continues at coordinate 69,106 of NZ_JASHIC010000037.1, read as the reverse complement.
TATCTCACTCTATCTCTTATTTGCGATTGGATTTAAAGGAGGACAAGAACTTTCCCACGAAACCTTTAGCCCTCAAATTACTTGGGTAATGCTTACAGGAGTATTTATTTCGGTAGCAATTCCTTTTTATACGTTTTTTATTTTGAGAAAAAAACTAAACGTATATGATGCAGGGGCAGCAGCGGCAGCATACGGTTCGGTGAGCGCTGTTACATTTGTAACGGCGGTTTCATACCTCGAAACACATCACCTACAACTCCACGGCTATATGGTTGCAACGATGGCTTTGATGGAATCGCCCGCCATTATTGTTGGTTTACTCTTGATATCGACATTTTGTAAAGACGAACCAGAGGGAATTCAGAAAAAGGAAGCACTCAAGCATTCTTTAACAAACGGAAGTGTTTTGCTTATAATAGGTAGCTTGATTATTGGTTATTTAGCAAATGCTAAACAAGCCGAAGGAATAAAACCTTTTACCAATGATTTATTTAAAGGTTTTTTAGCGATTTTTCTCTTAGATATGGGTATTTCGAGTGGTCGAAAGCTTACCTCATTTTTTTCATACGGATGGTTTCCTATTGTTTTTGCAATAGTGGTACCCTTATTTAATGGATGTTTGATAGGCTGGATTACTGGATTCTTTTGTCAGCATAGTGTAGATAGATTTATTTTAGCGGTGTTAGCTGCCAGTGCTTCATATATTGCAGTACCTGCTGCTATGAAAATATCGGTTCCTCAAGCTAATCCTGGGCTGTATTTACCAATGGCTTTGGCTATAACTTTCCCAATCAATATTACCATAGGACTCCCATTGTATTTTGGAATTGTGTCCTAGAAAAAAATATTTAAGACTATCTTGTATCAGTTATCGGAATAATATAGCCTTTACAAATGTATAAAACATACTTTTTACCGAAAGCTGATACACGATAGCGACTTTATTTTTTGCTTAGTATTTGTTACACCAGTTAAATTTATCCTGAATAATTCTGTCTTTTTCTAATTGTATAAAATCCAAGAATGCTTTGGCTACAGGAGAGAAGCTTTTCCCTCTCATCCAGATCAAATGCCAGATACTTTGAATGGGAAACCCTTTTACTGGGATGATTTGCATATCGCCTAATGACAATTCATTTTTGAGCCCAATCAATGGCATGACTGAGTATCCAAGTCCCGCTAGTACAGCTTGTTTGACAGCTTCGTTGGAAGTCAGTTCCATTTTTTTGTGAATGGGAAGCATATTTTCTTGGACAAATTTCTCCATAACATGCCGAGTACCCGACCCTCTTTCTCTGTAAATAAGTGGCAATGAGGCTAGTAAAGATGTATCATAGAGCTTTTTTTCGTGAATTTGAGATGTATTACCTACCAAGAAAAGCTTGTTTGGCATAAGTTCAACTTTTTCAATTTGTAGATGATCTGGCAAAACAGATACCATCGAAAAGTCTACTTCGTTGTGTTCGAGACTTTCCACTACTTTGACTTTGTTGGTTACATCCAACTTGAGCTCTATCCCTTCGTGTTTATTGATAAAGTCGTTTAGAAAATATGGAATAACATATTTACCTGTAGATACAACTGATATTTTGAGTTGTCCAACCAGTTGCCCTTTAAAAGCGGCGGTTTTATGATTAATCGCATGTACTTCAGCTAGAATTCTTTCAGCAGCGATGGCAATTTCTTGGCCAAAATCAGTAATAAACAACCTACGACCTACCACTTCGGTAAGTGGAATTGCAAATTGATCTTGAAGATTTTTTAATTGAATCGAAACTGCTGGCTGGCTCAGGTGTAATTCTTCGGCAGCTTTTGTGACGCTTTTGGTTTTACTAACCATTAAAAATACTTGTAGCTGATGTAATGTATAGTTCATATAGATAAAGTCAACTTGACTTTTGAGAAGTACTGTGAAAAATGAAAAGAAATTGCCAATATTTATTCGACGAATCAAAGCAACTTTTTTGTACTACGTACTCAGCAAAGATATAGGAGAATCATAAATAAACGTTTATTCCTGCAAAAGAAATGGAGGGTTTATCATTCTATTTCAACTAGAAAAGGAAAAAGCATCGATTGATTCCCAATTAGGCAAGAACTCCCTTATTATTTTAACTATACACTAGTTAATAGCTCTGATATATTTCATAATATTATTGGTGAATAATGTAGAATACGATTGCACTATCATGCTTTGGGAAGTAAACAAAAGTTTATTTTGTTGCCAATAAAACATTCTTTGTTTTTAACTAAAGCATAAAGTTTTTTAATAGCAATTATGAAATATCGTATTGCTTTTTCATAAAATTACGAAATATCGTAGTTGATAAACATTTGGCCATTGTAATAAGTATCTGAAAAACAGACATTTATTACAATGGCATGCTTTTAGGAATAAATAAGAGGAGATTATCTCTAACTATTTTTTCACTAAAACTCCAAATCTAACAATGACCTTATCTAACAGACAACTGACTTCAGCAGGAAGAAGTGAATTTATCGCAGTTGAAGAAAATGTAAAATTGCATGTAACTGATTTGGGCGAAGGCCCTGTGGTGGTTTTGATTCATGGCTGGCCGCTTAGCAATGCCATGTATGAGTATCAATATCAATTTTTAGTCGCCAAAGGTTACCGTGTTATTGGTATTACTCTTCGTGGCTTTGGTAAATCAGACAAGCCTTTTGGTCCTTACAACTATGATATCTTTGCCGAGGATATCAAGATTGTACTCGAAACACTTAATATTGAAGATGCACTTTTAGGAGGGTTTTCGATGGGTGGTGCTATTTCGATTCATTTTGCAGCCAAATACGCAGGCGCACATATTAACAAGTTAGCCTTGTTTGGTGCTGCGGCTCCAATTTGGTCTGAGGTAGAAGCGGTAAATGGTTTGATTGATTTGAGTGTTATCAATCGTCCACAATTATTAGAAAATTTTGGGAAGATTTTCGGTGCATCCGAAACAGCTATTTCTGCTCCTTTGGCTGGCTGGTTAGGCGGAATCAACTTTGAAGCATCTTTCTACGCTACTACTCAATGTCTGATTGCCTTGCGTGACGAAGATTTACGAGAAGATTTAGGCAAAATCAAAGTCCCTACTGCGATCTTCCATGGTACTAAGGATATTATTTGTGGGTTTCATTTAGCAGAACAAATGCACGCAGGTATTACAGATTCTTATATTGTGAAATTTGAAAATAGTGGTCACGCATTGTTTATTGAAGAATTGGATAAGTTTAACTCAGAATTACTCACATTTTTGACAAAATAGGGATTTAATACAAAATACGATTGCATTATCCCGCTTTAGGCTATAGGCTGTAAGCATTAGGCAGTTTATATTATTTCATCAGAAACACCTTGCTTAATGCAAATAGCTTATCGCCTACAGCGTAAAATCTCATTACTTAACATACATCAATGCACAGGCTAAATGCTTGTAGTAATTTTGAATCAACAAAACAACGACAGAGAATCAATAACTCTTTGAAGGTTTTGTAAATCAAAAATTCATACTCAAAAACCTGCAATGTAGCTCAACTCCCCATTTTGGGAGACGAAAAAACTTTGCCCAAAATTTTCACAACACAATACAATAAACATTTAAAATCATGAAAAAGTCCATCTTATCTCTCGCATTCGCTCTTGTGTCATTTATTGGTTTAGCGCAAAAACCATCTCCGATGTTGTTGAGTCCAAGTAACCATGCTTTGGTGCTTATCGACCATGAAAGTCAAATGGGTTTTGCTACAAAAAATATCGATATGACCGAATTACGTAACAATACGGCCATTGTAGCAGGTGCTTCTAAAATCTTTAATGTTCCAACGGTTGTAACAACGGTAGCCGAAAAATCATTTAGTGGTCCTGTTTTTCCTGAAGTTTCTGAATTTTATCCTCAAGCTACTACCAAATACATCGACCGTACAACTATGAATACTTGGGAAGATGTAAATGCTCACAAAGCCATCGTTGATAAAGGCAAAAAGAAAATTGTCCTTGCAGGTTTGTGGACTAGCGTTTGTATTGTAGGTCCAGCATTGTCTGCCATCAGCGAAGGATATGACGTATATGTAATAACGGACGCTAGTGGCGACGTATCAAAAGAGGCTCATGACCAAGCTATTGCACGTATGGTACAAGCTGGTGCGCACCCAATGACATCTATCCAGTACTTACTTGAACTACAAAGAGACTGGGCAAGAAGCGAGACTTATGTACCTGTAACCAACCTCGTTAAAAAATACGGTGGTGCTTACGGTATCGGTATCCAATATGCGCACGAAATGTTGAAACATTAATAGGCTATAAGCGGTAGGCATTAAGCCAAAAAGATTCTTTGAATTCATGGGGAATATTTTTGCCGAAAGTCTAACGTTTAAAGCGAGCAAAATTAAAATAATTGTGAATGTAAAGCATTGCAATTTAATACTTTACATTCACAATTCATAACTCATAATTCAGCATTATTACCCCATTACCCAAACCTTCCTTATTGTCATGAAGAAGTTAACCGCACTCACTATTCTCTTAACCTTTGTCATTTTTCAAGGTTTTGGACAAAAAATCAAAGCTGATCTGGTTTTGATTAATGCCAAAGTACATACCCTTGACGCTCAAAAGAGTAATGCCGAAGCTATTGCCATTGCAGGAAACAAAGTCTTGGCAGTAGGAAGTAACAAAGAAATTTTAACCTACAAATCATCCAAAACACAAGTAGTAGATATTAAAGGAAAAACCATTATCCCAGGGCTTTTCGATAGCCATTTACACGTAATCCGTGGGGGAAGATTTTTTAATACCGAATTACGTTGGGACGGCGTTAAATCCTTAAAACGAGCGTTAGAAATGCTCAAAGAACAAGCTCAGCGCACCCCAGAAGGTCAGTGGGTTCGTGTAGTTGGTGGCTGGAACGAATACCAATTTGAAGAAAGACGTTTGCCAACGCTTGAAGAAATCAATCAAGCTACGGGCAATACTCCTACGTTTATTTTATATCTCTATGGAAAAGCTTGGCTCAATAAGGCTGGTCTCGAAAAACTTCATATCAACGGAGATACGCCCAATCCAATGGGAGGTTTAATCGAAAAAGATGAACATGGAAACACAACAGGATTATTAGCCGCTGAGCCCAATGCCTATATCTTGTATTCTACACTAGCAAAATTACCAGAGCTTAGTCTCGACGAAAAAATTAATTCCACTCTACAATACATGACCGAGCTCAACCGATTGGGTGTGACTGCGGTAATGGATGCAGGTGGCGGTTTCCAGAATTTTCCTGATGATTACAAAATCACAGATTCGCTCGACCGAGCAGGAAAAATAACAGTTCGATTGCCCTATTATTTGTTTGCTCAGAAAAAAGGTACTGAAATAAGCGACTATACCAAATGGATTGGCATGGTAGATTTGGACGCTGTGCATCCAAATGGACATAATGAGGTAGATTATCATGTTGAAGGTGGTGGCGAAAATTTGGTTGCTGATGCGGCTGATTTTGAGAATTTTCTTTTCCCTCGTCCTGAGTTGCCAACTACTATGGAAAGCTCATTGAAGCCTGTTTTACAATTATTAGTAAAAAATCGCTGGCCTTTTAGATTACATGCTACTTATAACGAAAGTATTTCAAGAGATTTGGCGGTAATCGAAGAAGTAAACAAAGAAACACCACTCAACGGACTAACTTGGTTTTTTGATCATGCCGAAACTGTCAGTGAAGAAAATATGCAACGCATAAAAGCCTTGGGTGGTGGTATTGCGATTCAGCACCGTATGGCTTATCAAGGAGAAAGTTTTATTCGTAGATATGGCAAAAAAGCAGCCTTGAATAGTCCTCCAGTTAAAAGAATGCTCGAATTGGGTATTCCTGTTGGTCTGGGTACCGACGGAACGCGAGTAGCTTCATACAATCCATGGATGTCCTTATACTGGATAGTTTCAGGAAAATCATTAGGGGGCAATCAGGTAATGGCCAAAGAAAATACGCTTGATCGCCAAACGGCACTCCAATTATATACGGCAGGAGGCTACGATTTGATTAAAGAAAAACAAAAAGGGAAAATTGCTTCGGGCTATCTGGCTGATTTAGTGGTACTGAGTGATGACTACTTCAATATAGAAGAAGAAAAAATCAAGGAAATTACTTCAGAATTGACTATTCTCGATGGTAAAGTGGTGTATGGCAAAGGAGATTTTAAAGCTATCGCACCCCTACCTTTGGACGTAATTCCAAGTTGGAGCCCAGTCAAATACTACGGTGGCTACCAAACCAAATAATAGTGAAAATATGCTTTAAGCAATAGGCATTAGGCAAAAAATCCTAATAATTTCCTAGGAAACTACTTTAGCCTACGGCTTACAGCCTAATGCCGAATATTGTTTTACTTAATCTTCGTTATACCGTATGAAAACCGCGATTTTGGCATTGGGTATTTTCTTAGGAAGTATTGATGCTTTTGCTCAAAAAGCTTCGCTTTTCAAGCCGCTTCGTTATGACGAAGATTGGTCAAAAATTAAACGTGATAGCAGTGTAGGCAGTTACGATAAAATTAAGTTTATCCCATTGACAAAGCATCAAAAACTTCCCTATTTGTCTTTGGGTGGAGAGGTGCGCTATCAATACTTTTACCTCAAAAATGAAGACTGGGGCGATGCCACACCTGACAAAGATGGATTTTTACTCACACGTTTCCTAGGCCATGCAGATTGGCATATAAACAAACATTTGAGGGCTTTTGTACAATTGCAAAGTAGCATGGCCAATAGCCGTCTAGCGCCAAGTATCGTCGAAGAAAATCCACTGGATTTACATCAGGCATTTGTTGAGGCAAAATGGAACACTTCATCACAAACTATACTTACCACTCGCATTGGTCGACAAGAGTTATCTTATGGTTCACAGCGATTAGTGGCAGTCCGTGAAGCACCCAATAACAGAATGGCATTTGATGCCTTGAAACTTATTTACCAACAAAAAAACTTCAAATCTGATGCCTTTTACTCGCATCCCGTCGCCAACAAAGCAGGAATTTTTGACGACCATTTTAATGAAAATGCTAAATTTTGGGGGCTTTATTCGGTCATTAATCATGCTCCTGTATTGAACAATATCGATGTTTATTACTTGGGTATCTGGAAGAAAACCGCCACACTTGTAGCTGGCAAAGGCGAAGAACTTCGTCACTCACTTGGCACTCGTATTTGGAAAACCTCAGGTGCTTGGCAATATGATTTTGAAGGAGTATATCAGTTTGGAGCTTTTCAAGATAAAACCATTCGTGCTTGGACAATTTCATCAAATACGACTTTCCAATTAGACGAATGGCGTTTAAAACCAAAGTTTGGCTTAAAAACTGAGGCTATCTCTGGTGATGAAAATCCTAACGATAATCGCGTAGAGACTTTTAATCCCTTATATCCCAAAGGAGCCTATTTTGGTCTGGCAGCACTAATCGGTCCTTCCAATTTATTTGATATTCATCCTTCCATTGATTTAGAATTGACAGACAGACTTAATTGGGGTATGGATTACGATATTTTTTGGCGGTTGAGTAAGCACGACGGTATTTATGCTCCGAATATGTCGGTGATTTATGCAGGAAAAAATACCGAAGAAAAATTTATCGGTACTCAGTTGGCTACAGATTTTAATTATCAACTTAATCCTTTTGTGTACCTCAGACTTGAGGCCACTTGGTTTGCTTCAGGTTCTTTTATTCAGGCAGAAAGCGCAGGGAAAGACATTTTTATGACAGCGCTCACTACACAAGTAAAGTTTTAGCAAAAAATATCATCAAAGCTCATGGAAAACCTCACATACGGGCTACATCATATCACAGCAATTGCTGGCGACGCCCAAAGAACTTATGATTTTTATACCAAAGTATTAGGATTGAGATTAGTCAAAAAGACTGTCAATTTCGATGCTCCTGATGCATACCATTTTTACTTCGGCGATACAGCGGGTTCACCCGGAACAATTCTGACATTTTTTGCTTGGGGCGATGAAGTAAAAGGCATCCCTGGCGCAGGAACAGTTTCTCAGATTACTTTTGCCATTCCTGTAGGAAGTATAGATTTTTGGAAAAAGCGTTTGGCACAAAATAACATTCGTTTTATAGAACAAAAGGATGGTTTTGAAGAAAATATCTTATCCTTCTCTGATCCAGATGGTTTATCCTTGGCACTAATAGAAACAGAAAAAGGCAAAACATCCCAGCCTTGGATAACCAGCGAAATCGCTGCTCAGTACGCTACACAAGGTTTTTATGGTATAACTCTCACCCTCAATGAAACTGAGCCAAGTGTTGAGGTACTAAAAGAACTGCTAGGATATACAGTTTCAAGCAAGCAAGGTGCATTTACGAGACTTTCGCATCAGTTCGAAGCCAATGCTGCATATATCGATATTCTTGAATTACCTGATGAACCCGAAGCATTTATTGCCGCTGGTATTGTCCATCATGTGGCATTCAGAACGCCAACCGATGAGTTTATTGCGCTACAAAGAGCGAAGGTTTTAGATGCAGATTTGCATGTTTCACCTATTATGGATAGAACTTATTTTCATTCTATTTATTTCCGTGAACCTGGCGGGGTGCTGTTTGAGGTAGCAACGGATAGTCCTGGCTTTGATGTTGATGAACCTCTTGCCGAATTGGGACAATCACTGAAGCTTCCTATACAATTTGAACGCTTTAGAAGCGAAATAGAAAATACGCTCACGCCGATTTATTGAGTGAATGAGTGATTTATGATTTTAAAAGTAAGTATTCAGTAAGTAGTGGAGTAATGCTTTAAGTATCTATTGACTTTCTTCAACCTAATAATTGTTTATGAAATCAGAACCTTTTAATCAGTGGTTATCTAACCTATTTTTAGTGGGTAATCTACAACCGAAATCTTGGAATATCCTTCTATTGATTTATAGAGTGGCTTTGGGGACGGAGCTATTTTTGGTTCATGGTCTCAAAAAATTGGGTATTACAACGGGAGTAGTTGAACAAATTCCTAATCCTTTTGGCTTACCCTCATGGTTGAATGATGGCGCTATTCTGACGGCCAATTTGGTTTGTCCGATATTTGTGATTTTGGGATTATTCACCCGTTTTTCTACTATCCCCATTTGGTGCGTAACGCTAATGGGATATTTAGTGGTACATGCAGGCGATTCCTTATTGGTCAAAGATACGCCTTTCATGTATAGCCTATCTTTTATTTTTTTAACCTTCACTGGAGCAGGAAATTACAGTTTGGACTATTTCTTATTTTCTAAATCTCATTACGATGAATAAAGGTATTTGGATATTATTGGTGATTATGGCTGGGGCTATGTTACCGATTCAGGCGGGACTCAATACCCGTATGGGCAAGGCACTCGACAGTCCTTCTTGGGCTACATTGATTTCCTTTATTGTTGGGGCGATTGGTATGTTTGCGTATGTTGCTGTCAACAGGGAAGCACTTGTTTTAAGTTCGGTAAAATCAGCACCTTCTCATTTGTGGGTGGCTGGTTTGCTTGGCGCTTTTTATGTAACCGTCATGGTGTTGGCATTTCCTAGGCTCGGACCAGCACTAACTTTTGGGTTGGCCGTCGCAGGACAATTATTGATTTCCTTATTATTAGACCATTTCAACGTACTAGTTCCGCACCCGCATCCTATCAACCTATACCGTATTCTAGGAATTTTACTCATTATTGCTGGCGTCGTCATCATTCGGAAGTTTTAAAAAATGGCTGTAAGCCATAGGCATTAGGCTAGTTGGCAAAATTAAATTCAAATATTGAGCTTTCGGCTTTTAGCTTTGGGCATTCGGCAAAAACATAAAAAACATTTTAACACTCTTTGCCTTGTGCCTAGTGCCTAAACACATAACCGATATACTATTAACTAATAACTTCTTTTCTTATCTCAAAACTTTACATAAAACATGGAAACACACATTAGTATCAAAGAGAATGACCGCTTGGAAATAGCCCTAGAGCTGTCAAAATTATTAGCGGATGAGTTTGTTTTGTACACCAAAACACGGAATGCTCATTGGAATGTAGAAGGCGCAGATTTTTATACAATGCACCTTTTCTTCGAAAAACAATATGATGAGTTAGACGACATTATCGACGATGTTGCAGAACGTATTCGGTCGATTGGTCATTTTGCTCCTGCAACGCTCAAACGCTATTCACAACTCACTCGATTAACCGAAGAAACCCGTGAAGAAAATACGAGTCTTGGACTAATCAAAGAATTACTACAAGACCACCTAACGATTATTTTTCACTTACGTGAAAACATTAATCGTTTTGCTACTGACTTGCACGACCTTGGCACAAGTGATTTTATCACTGGATTGATGGAAACCCATGAAAAAATGGCGTGGATGCTAAGAGCACATCTAAAGTAAAAATTGTGTAATTTTATTAATGAAAGCTAGACAGTTGGCTAGCTTTCATTACCTCTCAATCGCCATTTGTTATTCTGAATCATAATGAAAACGTTCTCTTTTTTTCCAAAAATATGCTTGTTGCTCTTTGTCACAGGATTACTGACTTACTTTAAAGCAAACGCCAAAGTGCTAACATTGGCTCAAGCCGATTCACTTAAGCGTGTGCTCAAAGGTAAAGTTACGCCTGTTAATCAAGTGAATACGCTTTTACTTTTGAGTGAGTATTATTTGTTAAGAAATGGAGAACTACAATCTGATTTAGATAGTGCATCAACTTTGGCTGAAGATGCTACGCGGATGAGTGTTATCAATAATTTACACCCAGAATATGTCAAAAGTCTGTATTTAAGAGGTTGTATTTTACTGGAAAAAGGTCTTCGAAAAGAAGGGAAACTACTAATTAGAAAAGCGTATGGTTTTGCCAAACTGTATAATTTACCAGAACAAAAAGGTGATTTTTTTGAAAAAGAAGGGCATTTGATTGAGCAGGATGAATATCATATCAAGCAAAAAATAAAGTATTACAGAAAAGCCATCTTGTATTTTGCACAAGCCAATGCCTACGATAAAGAAGCTCCAGCAAGACAAATGCTCGGAGACTTACTGATTATTGATAATCAGAAAGACCAAGCGTTGAAAGAACTAAATGCGGCACTTGTTGCTTTTCAAAAGGCTAAAATACCTGACACCCAAGGAGTGTATAAACTTATGGCTAGTATTTACATACAGATGGGTAAGTACGATAAAGCACTTGAAAATAGTATCTCTGCCGTCAAAACAGCCGAATACCTTAAAGACTCATCTTTACAAATGAGCAGCATTTACAACACCACCGCACTGGTATATTATTATTTAAAACAAGAAAAACCTGCTGTTGACTATTGGGAAAAGGCATTAGTCATCGCCAAAAAATACCAAGAGAAAAGCTATATTCAAATGATTTCGGGCAATATTATTACTGCTAAAGCCCGCATCAATGACTATAAAGGTGCCCTAAAAGATTTAATTTTTTTCGAAAAAAAATATGCCAAAGATTTAAGTGCAGAAATGATAGGGCGGATTCCTTATCTCTATTTGAATATCTATATTGGACTTCGAGAGTTTGATAAAGCTCAACAGCATTATCAAAAGGTGTGGGATATATTTTCAACACTCACACCAGAACAGGCTTATTACAAGTTTTATCTCAATAGTATCACACGATATTTAGTCGAAACACATCAATATAAAAAGGCCTATCCACTACTTTTAGATTACGAAAAAATAGCTATTCAAGAAAAAAACTACCTTTATCTTTCTTTAGCCTATCAAAATATTTACAAAGCTGATTCTGCCTTGGGAAGGCTTCAAGAGGCAATTGAACACCTAAAACTATACAAGGTAGCTTCTGATTCTTTACTCAATATCGAAAAAGCCAAACAGCTTATCAATCTTCAGGTAAAGTTTGAAACCGAACAAAAAGATAAGAATATCCAAATTTTACAACAAAAGACAGAAATTCAGAATAGCATTATCCAAAATGAAAGAGTTTTAAAAGTCAACATTATCGCTGGAGCCGTAATTTTATTGCTCTTATTAGTAATTTCTGTTAGTCGATATAGATTAAAGCAAAAAGTCAATTTACAACTTGAGAAAAAGCAAGCTGAAATCAATCAACAAAACGATTTACTCAAAAAACTTCTGAATGAAAAAGAATGGCTTCTTAGAGAGATACATCATCGGGTTAAAAACAACTTACAAGTAGTCATTAGCCTGCTCAATGCACAATCGGCTCATCTTAATAATCAAGATGCCATAGTGGCTATCCAGAAAAGCCAGCAACGTATGCAAGCCATTTCGCTGATACATCAAAAACTGTATCAAACGGATGGGCTATCAACTATCGATATGCGGTGGTATATAGCTGAGTTGATTTCGTATGTGAAAGAGTACTCCAATTTTAAGCAAAAGATTACCATGGATTATGTCCTCGACGATGTTACTCTTGATGTTTCTCAGGCAGTTCCAGTAGGTTTAATACTCAATGAAGTGATTAATAATGCCATTAAATACGCTTTTCCTAACCAAAGTAATGGTGTGATTCGTATTTGTCTCCAACTCGATGAGCAGAACTTTGTACATTTGGGGGTACGTGACAATGGTATTGGGCTTCCAGATGATTTTTTACAACATACCTCCGAGTCATTAGGAGTCAATTTGATTTATGGTTTAGCGGAGCAAATCGACGGAAATGTTGAAATCACAAGTGATCATGGCGTGAAGGTGAAAATTGTTTTTCCTCTACATAAAGAGTTAGTGAATGTCTAAAAAAGATAAAATATTAATTGTTGAAGATGAGTTTATTGTCGCCTATGACCTTAAGCTCATGCTTACCAAAGGAGGCTATTTGGTAACTGGAATAGCATCTTCTGTAGAAAGAGCCTTACAATATATTGAAGAAAAGAAACCCGATTGGGTGCTCATTGATATTATTCTAAAAGGTAACCTGACAGGCATAGATTTGGCTCAAATACTGCATAAAAGAAATATTCCATTTCTTTTCATTTCGGCTAACACCAATCATTCAAGTCTGGAATCAGCCAAAAAAACGCAGCCGTATGGCTTTTTGGTAAAACCTTTTCGAGACAAAGATTTGTTTGTCATGCTCGATATTGCTCGCCATAGATATGGCATTGAAAGAGGTTTGATTAAGACTGAAACACAAGTAGAGCTTACCTCAGAAGTCACTGGGTTAATTGGTAAAAGTCCTTTTATAAAAGAGTTAAGCCATAAAATCCAAATAGTAGCTCCCACTCCTACCTCCGTGTTAATTTTGGGTGAAAGTGGAACGGGTAAAGAAAAAGTAGCCAAGGCTATTTACACTTTATCGCATCGCAATAAACAGCCTTTTATTACCGTCAACTGTGCTGCTTTACCCATCAATCTTATTGAATCTGAGTTATTTGGTCATGAAAAGGGAGCCTTTACAGGTGCCAACCAGCGACGTATAGGAAAATTCGAGCAAGCACATGGTGGAACGATTTTTTTGGATGAAATTGGAGAAATGCCGCTCGAAGCACAAGTAAAGCTCTTAAGAGTTTTGCAAGAAAAAGAATTTGAGCGAATAGGAAGCGATACAACCCTAAAAGTTGATATTCGAGTTATTGCAGCAACGAATCGTAATCTAGAAAAAGAAGTATCGGAGGGTCGTTTTCGACTAGACCTATATTACCGCCTCAACGTCTTTCCCTTAGAACTTTTGCCATTGCACGAACGAAAAGAAGATATTGAAGATTTGGCAAGTTATTTCCTTGAAAAATATGGACTATTGCTGGGTAAAAAAATCACCAGTTTATCTGTTTCAGCACAAGAAAAACTTCAAAGCTACGCTTGGCCAGGTAATATTAGAGAATTGGAACACTGTATCGAAAGAGCAGTCCTTATGGCAAATGATACTGAAATAAACACAATCCCAATACCAGAATTAAAGACTACACATCAGGTAGAAACTGATAAACCAAGTGCTATTTTGACAATGGAAGAGATGGAAAAAGAGCATATTATCAATACACTAAAAGCAAGTAATGGAAAAGTCTCTGGAACGGGAGGTGCCGCCGAACTATTAGGAATATCGGCTCAAACCCTTTACTCCAAGATGAAAAAACATGGTATTAAGCTGGTTTATAAGTAGTTTAAGTAAAAGTAAGTTATTAGTTAACAGTATATCAGTTAATGTGTAGCCTAGCTATATTATTAATTTATTCTTTTCTGTTACTAATAAGTTTTGCTTGAGGTATTCAAAATCAAACAAAAGTTAAAATACTAGCTCAAGACTTAGTCTTGGACTAGGTAGGAAATAATGTAATCTTATTTTGTGCTTACCTAGCCTATCTGTTTTTGGATATGCAGTTTTTTCATTTTCGACAGCAGGGTTGTCGGTGGTAAACCCAAAAGTTGGGCTGCACCTTTTTCTCCAAATACTTTTCCTTGGCAATGCTGGAGTACCTGAATAATATAACTACGTTCGATTTCTTGTAATGGTTTTACTTCAAAATGATTAGTTTCATCTTGTATAGTACTGGTATTCTGATAGATATAAGTTTTATTAATATATTTCCCTTTTGATAAAATACAGGCTCGTTCGATGACATGTTGTAATTCTCTGACATTTCCCTGCCAAGTATTTTGCATCAAACAGCTCAATACTTGTTGATTAACCCCAAGCAAATGCTTGTTGAGCGTTCTGGCAAAGTGATTTACGAAATGTTCAACCAATACAGGAATGTCTTCTACTCTTTCTCTCAAAGCAGGTATTTGGATAGGAAACACATTTAGCCTGTAGTACAAATCCTGTCGGAAAGTACCAGCTTCTATCAATTTTTCTAAGTCACAATGCGTGGCAGTAATAATCCGTACATTGGCGTTGACTGTCTTATTTCCTCCTACACGTTCAAAGGATTTTTCTTGTAAGACCCTCAGAATTTTTGCTTGAAGCTCATGTGGCATATCTCCAATCTCATCCAGAAATAACGTACCATTATTTGCTAATTCGAACTTTCCAATTTTGCGTTCTACAGCACCTGTAAATGCTCCTTTCTCATGACCAAACAACTCACTTTCAAGCAAATGAAATGGGATAGCTGCACAATTGATTTTTACAAAGGCACTATCTTTTCTATTCGATTGCTTATGAATAGCTTTGGCGACTAACTCTTTCCCAGTACCTGTTTCTCCCAAAATAATAACCGTTGAGTCTGTTGGAGCAACACGTAAAATTAAATCTCGAACCGTATTTATGCCCTCACTAATACCAATAAGTCCAAGGTTATTTTGTAATTCGTGCAAAGGAGATACGTGAGAAGGTAAATTCAATTGGTTTTTTAAGCCATAATATCCTACTTGATAAGCTACTGCCTCTGAAAACTGTAAAATTTGAGTATGGATTTCGGTCGTTAATTCACGGTTTTCTAAAGCGTGAAATCCCAACACTACCTTATAATCATGATCTAATGCCCTTTGCACAAACCATGTTTTCTCAATCATTACATATTCTTGCCAAGGCTTTTCAAACGAAAGATGCCTTTTGAGTGTAATTACCTTATCAAAAGTATATTGAGCAAAGGATTGTCTTGTTACCGAAGTTGGTAAGCCTTCAACAACTGTATTGGGAAGATTACTAAGATAACATTCTAGTTCCTCTCCTCTATATACGCAAGCACTAAAAAACTCTATTTCAAGTACATATTGAGCAAATGCTGCCATCTTATCCATAATCATTTGGGATAAAGTCTGGCTATAGCTGGTAGCCTTTGAGTGCGATAACGTAAAATTCATAAGATTAATAATGTTATAAGACAATTTAAGTCAAGAGATAAATCAGATACATAAAAGTTTTTTAATCGTTTTTTGAACGACTAAAATTCTTTCTATCAGGCGATTCTATGATTAAGGGAGAGTGGTTATGAAACTGTGTGTTATTTTTCCTTTCTTAATTATATACAAATCTACAAGATTTATAGAGAAGGTCAATAAATTCATCAATAATAAACTGAAATATAAAGCTAATTTAGGGTGATAAACATGACTTTATCTTTGTAATCGTATAGTTTAAATTTGCCCCCTTGGAACTATTCCTTAACCTTGTTTAGTTGTCAGTTTATTATCTAGATAATGGACTATATATTATAAGTAACCAAAAAGATTAAACTAAAAATTTATCTATGTCCTCATTATTGGACAATCTTGAAACTTTATCAGATAGTATCTTAACTTTTGACTCGCATTTATCAGTTTTGTTCATTGATAAAATTCATGACATACTTTGACCCTACCCTCATGGTTATGAGCAAGTTCAAATAATGGGTACACTATTAACGCATAACATCTTCTTAATTATGGCAAATAAATTAAAAGATATTCCTGTATTCAATCTCCTTGACTTTGTTCAGGAGCACTCAATTGATGTTGAGTCTTTTTCAAACGACTTCGTGGTGAAGATAGATACCGAGGTTTATGAAAACGAAAAGCTTGATTATCTCTATAGAACAGAATTTTTCTTCGTAATATTAGTGCTTCGGGGCGAGATGGTCGTCAGTATCAATAACCAAGAATATAAAGTTCATGAGCATCAACTTGTGGTAACGGCTCCAAACGACATCAAGCGCTCGTTATGTGCCTCAGAAGGTTCGATTGTGACGGGAGTTGCTTTTACACCCAACTTTTTAGCACAAATTGCTGAGTTCAAAAACCTTCCTGAGGTTTTTAATTATATTTCATACCAAGGCTCACCCCTATGGAGTCCTGAAATTACAGATTTTATGAGAATGAAAGAGGTGACAGAACAGCTATCATTTCGCTATTATGGTCAAAAGGAGCATCCTTTTGGAAAAGAAATTCTTAAAAATGTGTTCAATATCTTCCTTTACGAGCTTGGGGGCATAGCGCAAAAGTACGCACCAGTCAAAAATACAACCTTCACCAGAAAGGAACATCTTGTCATGCAATTTGTCAATATGCTTCAAAAGCGATTTAAAGAACAAAGAAATGTCCAATATTATGCCAATGAACTCAATGTTAATCCTAAATACCTGACTCAAACAGTGAAAGAAGTCTCAGGAAAGAGCGCTGGTGAACTAATCGATGATTTTGTCATTCAAGAGGCCAAATTATTATTAACCGACGCCAGCTTGAGTATTTCAGAAGTAGGAGATATTTTGCATTTCAGTGATCAATCTTTTTTTGGAAAATTTTTTAAAAGACATACAGGATTTTCACCCTCAGAATTTAGAAAAGTAGAATAATTGGTTGATTTTTCTCGTAAAAATTACTTAAAAAAAACAAAACTTACTTTTAGACCAATCTTGGAGATATTCAGACCTTTTGATTAGCCATGATTATGCGGAATTTTGTTGCATAAATTCATAACAAGTCAATAATAAATCTCTATGATCAAGCCAAGTTTGACACAGGTACTCCCATTAGCGGTGTGCACTGTGATACTATCCTCTTGTGGTAAAAAACAACCAGAGCAACAACAAACCAGAAATATAGTACGTGTAAGTGCTCAAGAGGTTCAGCAGATAAATCGTATACAAAGTTTGTCGTACACAGGAAGTATCGAGCCCGACAATACTAGTAAAATTGGTTTTGCAGTACCAGGGGTTATCAACCAAGTGGTAGCAAAGGAAGGGCAATTTGTACGTCAAGGACAGCTTTTGGCTAGTATCGATGCCACCGAATATGAAAACGCTCTGATTATTGCAAAAGCAGGTCTCGAACAAGCCGAAGATATGTATCAGCGCCTCAATGATTTGTATCAAAAAGGAAGTCTTCCTGCCAAAGATTTTATCGATATAAAAACCAAAGTTGCCCAAGCGCAGGCCAACAAAAATATCAACACCAAACATATTGCGGATAGCAAACTTCATGCGCCTATTTCAGGAATTATTACAGAGAAGCTTGTCGAAAAAGGTAGTATGGCAGCCCCAGGAGTTCCAGCTTTTAGTATTATCAAAACAGATAAAGTGTTTGCCAAAATTACAGTTCCAGAGGCTGAAATTGGTAATTTCAAACAAGGTATGACTGCCTCGGTTTTTATCCCAACACTCAATGAATCTATCAAGGGGACTATATCCATTATCAATCCTCAAGCGGATGCTATTTCAAAGACTTATATCGTTAAGATTCAATTGAATAACCCTCAAAACCGTATTCTACCTGGGATGATATCTAATGTAGAAATAAACCCGAATCGAGTGGTACCAGCCCTTTCAATTCCTGCCAATGCGGTCGTTCGAGATGCAGATGATATTACCTATGTGTACGTAATGAATGGCGAGAAAAAAGTACTTAAAAAACGTGTAACCGTTGGGTCTTTAATCGGTAGTAAAGAGGTAATCATTAAAGAAGGATTGAATAAAGACGAACGTATCGTGATAGAAGGACAAACGAAATTACATGACGGTTCAGAAGTACAATTATAGTATTTTCAACAACAATACTATTTCTTTAACCATAACAAAAACTTAATAGCTGAGCTTTTTTTATACTACTATGGGCATCTATAGTAGCTGGCTAACTATTGTCTGTGATTTTTTATATTCCTTGATACAATCTACAATTAATGATGAAATAGGTGTCTGACATAGGGTTTTTACTTTAAAAATTCAGCACTTTTGACTCAAGACACATCCCTAATTCTTTGAAAAAAGACACATGAAGAAACGAAATATTAACTTGATTGAAGCTGCTATGCGTTACAAACAGGTAACCATTGTGATAGCAAGCTTGCTCTTGCTCTTTGGGATATATTCTTTGAAGAATATGCCAAGAGCAGAAGACCCAAAAATAGAAGCTCCTGTGGCGATGGTATATGCATTTTTCCCTGGCGCCGATGAAGTGCAGATGGAAAAACAAGTTACCTCCAAGATTGAGCAATTCTTATTTTCTTTTGAGGAAGTCAACAAACAAAAAACAAAGTCGCAAACACGTGATGGACAAGTATTTATCACGGTAGAATTACATACCAGTATCAAAGACCGTAAGAAGTTTTGGGCTACGTTACAACATGGACTCAATACAACTTTGAGGGCGTCGATACCCTCTGGAGTTATTGGACCCATCGTTAATAGTAATTTTGGCGATGTAACAGCTCAAATTATTGCGGTTTCGTCCTCGACCCGAAGTTATGCCGAATTGGAGCAATATCTAGACAAAATGGAAGATGTACTTAAAACGATTCCAGAAGTATCAAAAATAAACCGTTCTGGTGGACAGCGTCAGCAGATTTATGTGACAATTGATGATAAGAAGATTCAGCAATATGGTTTTGATTTGGGGACTATTGTAAAAACTTTACAAGGTCAGAATATAACAGAGTATTCTGGCGAAGTAACGGTACAGTCCAACACGATTCCAATTTTTACACAAAGTCAATACCACACCGAGGACGAGATTGCCAATCAACTGGTTTATACGACTCCTAGTGGTGAGCAAGTGCGACTAAAAGACATTGCGTATATAGAAAGACGGTATGAAGAAGAAGCCTCTTTTATTCGAATTGGCAAAGATAAAGTCATGCTCATTTCTACAGAGATGCAACCCGGAAATAACATTGTAGATTTTGGAGAAAATGTAGATGCCAAGTTGGCAGAATTACAAAAGTCATTTCCTGATGACATCAAAATTGAGAACATTGTGAATCAGCCAGCGGTAGTTGCCGAAAGTATTGATCACTTTATGGTCGAGTTTGGAATGGCAATTGCATCGGTAATTATTGTTGTAATGCTTCTCTTACCAATTCGGATGGCAGCGGTATCTTCGGTGGCAGCCCCTATTGCGATTCTTATCACCTTTGGTTTGATGAATATGATTGGGGTTGAACTACATCAGGTATCCTTGGCAGCCCTCATTATAGTCTTGGGGATGGTAGTGGATAACGCCATTGTGGTGGTAGACAATTATATCGAAAAACTGGACGAAGGACTAACCCCATGGACAGGTGCATGGCAAGCGGCTACACAGCTCACTTTACCAATATTCACGGCTACTTTGGCGATTATTTTTGCCTTTGCGCCTTTAGCCTTTTTCATGAATGGTATTGCCAAAGACTTTATGGCATCATTGCCTATTACGGTGGCTATCGCCTTGATTACTTCTATGCTTGTAGCCTTGTTTTTAACACCTTATATGTGTTATGTATTTATCAAAAAAGGCTTAAAGCATACAATATCTGACCGACCTCCTAGAAAATCGCTGTTAGATCACTTACAGAACCTTTTCAATATTGGAGTAGAGTTTTGTTTTAGATGGCCAAAACTTACGATGTTTTCAGCCCTCGGAGCGGTATTACTCGCTTTTGTGATTGCTGGAAAAGTAGATCAAGAGTTTTTCCCAACCAGTGAAAGAAATCAATTTAATATCGAAATATGGATGCCCGATGGTACTGCCTTAAATGAAACAGATAAAAAGGTTTCAGAAGTTGAGGCCATTCTCAAAAAGGATAAACGAGTATTGAGTATCGCAAGCTTTGTGGGCACAAGCTCTCCAAGATTCCAAACCTCTTATGCGCCAGAAATTCCTCGAAGAAACTTTGCTCAGTTATTTATTACGACTGCAAGTAATCAGGCCACAGACGAAATCGTAAAGGAGTATCGTCCCAAATTTGAAGGTTTTATAAAAGATGGTTATGTGCGTTTTCGTCAGCTAAGTTTCCAAGAGGGCTCTCCTATTGCGATTAGAATTATTGGGAATGACATCAAAGACCAAAAACGTGTTGCTGAGCAAATTGAGTCTATTTTACAAAAAGCCAAAGGTACAAACTGGGTCAGAAATGATTATGAAAATGATTATTTAGGAATTAGTCTAAAAATCAACGAAGATGCTGCTTCTCGCTTAGGAGTGCCACATCAGGTTATTACCCAAACCCTTGGCGCAGGACTAAAAGGATACGCAGTATCTCAATTGTGGGAAGGTGATAAACCTGTTGATATTTTCCTAAGATATGCCGAAGACAATCGTAAAGATATCAACGCCCTAGGAGATTTGCATTTAAGTACCATTTATGGGAAAAAAGTAGCATTAAGAGAAGTAGCGGAACTATCGCCCTCATGGCATACGGGTGTGATTGCCCATCGTAATGGCTTGAAAACCTTGACTGTACTTGCAGAAGCACAAAATGGCATAAGAGCCTCAGTGATTTTGAAAGAAGTACAACCACAAATTGAAAAGCTTTATTTACCTCAGGGGATTAGCATACAATATGGCGGTGATGCCGAATCAAATGGAGAAAATACTCCAGGCATGCTAACCGCTTTATCAGTCAGTTTGATTTTGATTTTTGCGACCTTATTATTTCAGTTCAAGAGTTTTGGAAAAACCATGATTATTCTTGCCACGTTCCCTCTGAGTTTGTTAGGAGCATTTTTAGGATTGTATCTAACCAATAACCCAATCGGAATGACGGCATTTATGGGGGTGATTAGTCTCATTGGTATCGTAGTGCGAAATGGTATAATCCTCGTAGATTATGCCGACGAACTTGTTTTGGAGCATAAATACAGCATCAAAGCGGCGGCATTGGCTTCGGCCAAAAGAAGAATGCGCCCTATATTCTTGACATCGGCAGCGGCAGCCGTAGGCGTTATTCCGATGATAGTAGGAAAATCTCCACTTTGGGCACCTTTGGGTAGTGTATTAGCATTTGGTTTAATTATCTCCATGATACTTACCCTATTTGTGGTACCTGTGCTATACTACAGTTTTGTAAAACCAATTCCAGCGCCAGATGATGAAGTTGACGCGACCGTAGAAATACAGTACAAGCCCGAACATTCATAAGAATATCATTCTGAAATCATTCATTTCTAGTGATTTACCATAAAATCTTTCGTGCACATACGCTACAAGCTTATACGTAATACACTGTAGCGTATGTGTCGATACAATCCTAGAGCTGACGTTCCAACCATAAAACCGATGAAATTCATGCATACATTTTGCCGAGTACTATTCATAATGGTACTAATCGGAAAGGTATTTCCTAATAACGCTCAAACGCCCACCTACGCACTAGAGCAGTGTAGGCAAATGGCTTTGACTCAAAATAAAAAAATTAAAGCCGCTCAGTTCCAAATTGAAGCGACAAGAGTAGCTCGTGATGCTTCGAAGCTTAATGATAAACCCAATATCGATGCTTCGGTAATGGCGATACACGCAGGTAAACCTCTTAATCAATTACTTCCAAGCGTTTTGGGGAGTGGGTCGGTTATGGTGGCACAGCCTATTTACACAGGTGGGCAAATTAAGCTTGGCGTTGAAGCAAATACTAAAGCTCTTGAAATTTCGCAAGGACAAAAGGCAATTACTGAGGCAGAACTTTTAGTTTCGGTAGAAAGTGCCTATTGGCAAATCGTGCAGGTAAAAGAAAAAATTGTATTAGCACAGAAATACAAAGAAATGCTTTTACAGTTACAAAAAGAGCTTAAAAATGCCGTAGATGCAGGTTTGACCTATAAAAATGATTTACTAAGAGTAGAAGTCAATCTGAATGAAGCAGATTTGAACATCACAAAAGCTCAAGATGGACTCATATTAGCCAAACTAAACTTGGCGCAGATTATTGGACAATCCAACCAAATAGACTTCCATATCGCTGATGAGGTAAATACCTTCAACGTTGAATTACTTTCTCCAAAAGTAACCAATGCAGAAGAGTTAAGACCCGAAATTCAGGTCTTAAACAAGGTCATGGAACTTGAGCATATCAAAACTTCCTTGATCAAAGCCGAACATAAACCTCAATTGAGTTTTGTCTTCTCAGGGTTTGCGTCTGTAGGTAATAAGATTAACTTTTCAAATGGTGATAGTTTCCTTGGTTCCTATCTGGGGTTACTCAATTTCTCTGTTCCTATTTATGATTGGGGCAAAAATGCTCAGAAAGTAAAGGAGCAAGAGCTAAAAATCCAAGCGAAGAAATGGGAACTCGAAGAAAGTAAAGAGTTGATTAATCTACAGGTGCAGAGTGCGTGGATTCAACTGAACCAAACCCTCAAGAAAATAGATTTATCAAATTTATCCATCAAACAATCTGAGGAAAACCTAAGATTGGCCAACGACCGCTACAAAGCAGGAACCATCACAGGAAAAGATGTGCTAGAAGCTCAAGTGATTTGGCAACAGGCTTATACTAGCCATATCGATGCAAAAGTTGAATACAAAGTGAGTTTGGCAAATTATAAAAGAGCCATCGGCGAAATCAAGTAAGCGTATGAGAGGCAAACAAATTTCTATTCTGGAAACAGCGCAATCTATGTTTGCTAAACGTGGTATCAAAGCTGTGACAATGGACGAACTTACCAATGAGTGCGGTATCTCAAAGAAAACCTTGTACTTATACTTCCCTTCCAAACATAATTTGGTGGTAAAAGTCATGGAGTCTTTACTGACAAAGATTGAGCAGTCGTTTAGGATATTCCCTCGGGTAACACCAAGCGCCATTATTGAACTACAAAGGTTTTTTGAAGAAATACAAAAGTGCTTTACCAAATTGACCTCATTGTTTTTAAAGGATTCGAGGACATACTATTTAGAAGCACATCAAAAGCTAACAAGTTTTTTGGATAGGAAACTTTTACATTATGTCTCACAAAATATTGAAAGAGGCAAATCTGAGTTGCTATACCGTCAAGAGCTAGATGCTACCGCTTCGGCCGAACTATATGTTTGGATGTTCAAAAATATTCTCAATGATGGTCTTTTTCAGGAAGAGCACGCTCGAATAGATTTTATTAAAGGATTAAATAATTTTTTCCTCAAGGGACTTCTCAATACCGTTGGGCAAAAAATGGATCTTTCTAAATAGAACAAGTTTTTCCATAATTTTTTGATTATCAAATGCTAGTAGTGGACAGAAGTCTTTCCGTTGAGGGACTTCTGTTTTGTGCTTCATAAAAGCTACCACTATTCTCTGGACTCAAGGTTAAAAATCTCGAATATCAAACAAAACTTTCATCAAATTAATGAAACTTCTCTACTTTCAGTTTTCACTTTTAGGAAGACGCATTTTGTGGCTTATGCTATTTTACAGTATCGTTAGATTACTGTTTTTCCTTTTTAATAGCCATTCTTTCCAAAATGCCTCAAACGATCAAATTATTGATTCCTTTTTGTTGGGACTCAGGTTCGATTTATCTGCCATTTGTATCATTAATATACTTTATGTACTTGGCTCATTTATGCTATCTCCTAGTCATTGGGAAAGTCTACGCTATCAAAAATGGTTACAAAACCTATTCGTGATTCCTAATTTAGCTTTTTTGAGTTTGGGAGTCATAGATTTAGAATATTATAAATTCATAGGTCGAAGAACCAACTTTGAAATCAATAGCATTATGGGCGATGTCGTAAATCAAGCCCATAATCTACTCGGAAAGTATTGGTATTTAGCATTAATTATGCTTTGTCTATCATGGATTTTCATAAAGTTTTTACCCAAACCTTCAAAAAAGCTTCAGTTCACTAATACCATTCCTTGGTATCCCTTCAATGTTTTTATGGCACTTTTTATGGCTGCACTTTTTGTTCTAGGCTTTAGAGGTGGATTTCAGGAAAAACCCTTAAGAACTAATCAAGCTTTCTCGCAGAATAGTCATCAATTAGGCAATCTAGTATTGAATACGCCCTTTACCTTTCTTACCACGATAGATGCACAAGGGACAAACGCTGTACAATATTTACCTAACCAACAGATGTATTCCTTGATTCAAACCAAAGGTCAATCATCTGATATACAACACCATGTCCCACAAAACATTATGATAATTATTGTGGAAAGTTTGAGCGCTGAATATATGGGAATCTATAATCAATATACAGGCTATACACCTTTTTTGGACTCCTTGAGTAAAGCTGGAGTTTGTATGAAAAACCATTTTGCCAACGGACGTGAATCTATCGACGCCGTACCTGCTGTCGTAGCCAGTATGCCCAAACTAATGGACGAACCTTATATTACCTCCAAATATCAGGCAAATAACATATCTGGTTTGGCAAGTATTTTAAAGTCTTTTGGATACTCTTCTGCCTTTTTTCATGGTGCAAGAAATGGTTCGATGGGTTTTGAAGGTTTTTCTCAGATTGCGGGTTTTCAGCAATATTATGGATTAAATGAATATCCCAATAAAAAAGATTTTGATGGAAATTGGGGGATTTTTGATGAACCGTTTTTGCAATTCTGTGCTAAAAAAACTACTGAGCAACAACAACCTTTTGTCAATACGATTTTCACATTGAGCTCACACTCACCTTATACAATTCCAGCAAAATATCTGGGACGTTTTAGAAAAGGGCCTTTAGAAATTCATGAGAGTATTGGATACGCAGATTATGCGCTTCGCCAGTTTTTTGAAAATAGTAAGCATACTCCTTGGTTCAAAAATACCCTATTTATCATTACAGGAGACCACACCCAACAAAACTCTGAGTCTAAATATGATAATGAAATGGGCGCATATAGAGTTCCTCTCATTCTTTTTCATGGATCTCAGCGTATGAACATATTGCTAAAAAAGAAAATCTTGACTCATAAGATTACGCAACATGCAGATATTGTTCCCTCCATTTTAGATTTTCTTGGTAAGAACAATCATAAGCTCAATTACTTTGGAGAGTCAATCTTCAACTTTTCACAAGGTGGAACGGCTTTATTGTATAGTGAAGGAAGATTTAGAATGGTTTCCCAGTCGAAATATATCGTATTTGATGGCGAAAAATTTAGAGGAGATACAGTCAATTTAGAAAAGAATGTAATAATAAAAAACAACATTCCTATTGCTACTAAACTTAAAAATAGGCTACTAGCATTCATTCAATATCATCATAACGGACTAATTGAAAATAAACTTTAATAGTTGGACTACCTATATCATTTTAAAATAATGAAGTCATTTTGACTTTTGTGGAGTTATGAAAAAATAAAAAAGGTTGCTTGTTTTGCGAACCATAACAAGCAACCTTTTTTATGTACTATGTACTCAGTAAAAATATCATAGAATCAGAAATAATTAGTTATTTACCCAAAAGAAAACGAGGTTTTAAATCTCAATATCCTCTTAGTGAGACTGGTAACCATACTAAGGGATTCAATGGCATTTATTACCTGCTGAAAGCTTATTTAGCACTCATATCCTTCACTACAAAACTGTTTTCGGGCATTGTTGTCGTTGGTGTAAGGAAGGGATTTAGATACCTTTTGAAGAGCTTACCTCGATGTTAGAGGATGCTATTATTTCTGTTGATGGGCTATTTTTGAATACTGACGAAGAACGGTTCGGTTCGCTGTTGCGATTTGACGCAGAAAAATTATACCAATTATGTCGTCAAAAACTAATAATCGTCAATAGTGTTCCTTTTATTAGGAGTAATATTGACGATTATTAGCCTCGCATAATGGACGAAGAACTTTTCAAAGAGAGATATTCTAACGCATGAATAGATAGTTATAGGTCTTTGTTAAATCGATTCGATACAAGGCTTTCAAGTTGGATAGGGCTTAACTTTATCGCTTTTATTATCATCGCTATAACTATTATCTTGTTACTATGTTAAACTGCTGATAGATTGTTTGATGCGCTCGATCTCAGTAATAAGAGCATCGCACTCCTCTGCTGTTGTCAAATAAGATTTCAATACTCCAAGCACTTTATCTTTTGATTGCTTTTCTTTTTTCTCTGGTTTTATCACTGTTGAACTTACCAGTTGATTTACTTTTTCTTGGGCTAGATTTGAATCCTTAGTTTTTCCAACTTCAATAATATCCGCTTTATTAAGATTGGATTTACCTTGTAGTACTTCGTTTTTAATGTTGTTTGGTAGCATCTCCAAGCCTTTAGCAAAATCTGCATCTCTACGGATGGTCTTTTCGCCAACATTAAATTCTTTGGCTAATTGCTCTGATAATTTCTCTTTTTTCCCGTGGTGGTCAAAGTGACCACTTCGGTTTTCAGAATCTAAATTGCCGTCGCGGTCACTTTGACCACCACGGTTATTTACTTCATTTTCTTGTGATTTAAACTTGCCTGATTTATCTCTAGTCAACTCCTGATTCTCTCGTTCTTGTTTAAGTGCCAGATACTTCATTCCTCTCAGATAGGCCATTTGCTCAACTGATAGGTTACGACGACCTAGTTGATGATCAATCATAAAGTCCTGTGCTTGCTCGAAAGTTGGAATTTCAATCAAGTTTACCCTAAAATCTAATCCAAACTTTTGGCATATCTCATGGCGATTATGCCCATCAATAAGTACATAGCAAACCTCATCGGGATTTGGCGCTTCAGGATTAATAGCTGATTGTTTGGTTTCCCACACAATCAACGGGTCTTTACAGCCAAAAGCTAAAATATTTTGTTCTAGTTGTGTTCTTTCATCAGGAGCCAAAGGTGGAATAAACTTTTTGAGTTTTTCCAAAACTATTAATTCCTTCTTTATTTTTTCGTCTTGAGAGTACATAGATTTAGGCAAATCGGCCTTCATCATAGCACTCATAAAGTTATTTTTTGCCATTTCAATCTACTATTAAAGTGTCATAAATTCTTTAGCCAAATCCATATATTGATTAGCCACAGTTGACTTGGGGGCATAAGAAAATAAATCTTTTTGTGCTACTTGTGACTGTTGAATGATTGTTGCTCTTTCGATGGAAGCATTAAACACAGGAATATGCTTGTATTGCTCCTTCACAAAAGTCATCATCTGTTTGTGTACTAATGTATTGGATACCATAGTAAAAAGGATTCCTTTCACCACCAAAGTATTATTGACATGCTGTCTAATTTCGTAAATTCTATTAAAAAGATTTTCGACACCATAAAACGCATAAGCTTCTGGCTGCAATGGTACAATACACATATCAGATGCTACCAATGCGTTTGTAGTAAAAATATTAAGAGCAGGAGGGCAGTCTATCAAAATAAAATCGAATTGTTCACTTATTTGACTAAGTTTATTACGCAGCCTTTTCTCATTTCCAATAGAATTGACTAAATCGGTTTCACGATAAGCCATTTTAATATTGGACGGTGACAAATAGAAATTTTGATCTATTTCAATGATTGGCATATCTACATTATCTAATATGGCATCAATCACCTGAATATCAGGCGTGTACTCACCAAAGCATTGAGAGGTATTACCTTGCGAATCAAAGTCTACAAGTAACACTTTAAATCCAGATATAGCTAATGCCTTTCCTAAATTGATAGTCGTAGTTGTTTTTCCTACACCACCTTTGTGATTTACAACAGAGATAACTTTTGCTTTGGAAAAAAGTTCGTCTGCATAACCATACTCTCTCAGGATGGGCTCTAAGAGACTACAATGTTTTTCGTTTAAAGTTACCGCTCCTTGCAAAGCTTTGTAAAGCGTCTTTTTGGGTAAGGACGCATCTTTCTCTAATTGCGATAAGTTTAAGGCTGGCTTTTGCCTTATAAATTTGAGGATTTTGTCAGGAGATATCATAGGAAAAACGTTTAAACAAAATAAGATAAAAATATATCCAATAT
Source organism: Flectobacillus longus (assembly GCF_030056705.1). Classification (GTDB taxonomy): domain Bacteria; phylum Bacteroidota; class Bacteroidia; order Cytophagales; family Spirosomataceae; genus Flectobacillus; species Flectobacillus longus. The sequence continues at coordinate 40,618 of NZ_JASHIC010000037.1, read as the reverse complement.
GAAATATATTTGGATATATTTTTATCTTAAACGAAACTTTTCAATCTTTGAATTCAAGTTTGAGTCACATGTAAAATCTCCTGTGTAATTGCTCAAACCCTTATAGATAAACTATATTTCCAAAAAAGTCGCCTTATCAATTCTAATTTTTCATTAAAACGACTTTTTTAGAAATATGAAAATGAGTATTATTTAGCCTGAAAATCTAATATAAATACCTGTATATTAGATAGTTATAAAATACATTAAGATACTTAAAATCTTATAAGGCGACTTTTTTGGAAATTTATTCCATCTCATTAATAAGAGCATTTGAAATTATATATCTGATTATCAGTACATTACATTAAAAATATATCTAATGCGACTTTTGGGGAAATCAATATGTATGATTATTTATTTCCCAATATTAGTATTTCATAACAGCACAATCATTCTTTTTGAGCTCAAAAAAGCCGTAAGGCGACTTTTTTGGAAGCGCCGAGTAAAAAATTTATATCAAAAACATTTAAACTCAATGATATACATTTTAAAGCGACTTTTTTGGAAAAAATTCCCTTTACTAAATACATAATAGTCAATAGAAGAATTGTAGTGTATTTTGGATAAAAAATAGATGAAAACTATTATTTTTAGTAATCTTTTCTTGATTTATATATTTATCATATTTATTTGATTGATTTAGGAGCTTGTAACTTGCTGTAAATCAATATTTTACAAGCCGTAAGGCGACTTTTTTGGAAGCTAAGGCGACTTTTTTGGAAATTTTAAACCTCGTAAGGCGACTTTTTTGGAAGCTAAGGCGACTTTTTTGGAAATTTTGAGCTTATGAAAAAAATTGGAATAAACATAGAATCTATCGAGGAAAAATACCTCGAACATCCCTATACACCTAACCGTAAAGACAACTACTTACCTAATCAAATGGTGATTAGCAATACTCAGTTTACAAGGGTAGAGCAAAGGCTATTTGAATACTTTATTAATCAAATAAATTACAATACGATTAATATCAATCATGGTGTGTCTGTAAAGATACCAATAACAACTGTGCGTGAAACGATTAAACCAGAGCAAATTCTGGCTGTAACTAAGTCGATGGCTCAAAAAGTAATGACTTTTTTCGATTTGTCTAACGCTAATCATATTGAATATGAGCATATACCCTTATTCTCAAGCATTAGTTATAACAAGAATAATTCGGGCATGTTAGAGTTTAGGTCTAATGCGCAATTATCTCCCTATCTAGCTAGTTTAGGAAGCCAGTACACACGTTATGATTTTCAAACTATTTTGGAATTTAAGTCTATCTATTCAACCCTCATGTACAAGCTTATTAAGTTACATTTGGGACAAAACAGAACAACATTCGTATATAGCATACAGGAGTTACGAAAGCTGTTACAAGTAGAAGCAAACAAATATCAAAACCTCAATGATTTTAAGCGAAAAGTACTTGAGCCAGCCAAGAAGGAATTAAAAGAAACGAATGGTGTACCAATAGAATTTGAGTATGAAAACTTTGGAAACAAGCAACGCAATGTCACACATATTCAATTTAGGATAATTACGGCGCTTGAACTAAGCAAAATTGATAAACAAGATTTTCTAGAAGCTATCCAAATAAATCCCAGAGCTGTGTATGAAAAAGTAGAAGAAATCATAGATACAAAATATAACATTAAGCCTGCTCATAAGGAAAAGATATTGGAGGATAGCCTGCTTATTGATAAATTTATTTCCTTACATATAGAATTTGAAAATGGATTACATACAAATGTCAAGAATCAAACTGCCTATATTTTGGCTTGTTTAGATTTAGTGAAGAAAAAAGACACTCGTAAAAAATAAAAATTCATCAAGATTGAGCTAAATGAGTCATTCCTAATTTAGTGATTTTCAATTGAGTGAATGAGTGATTATTCTAAAATTTGTATTCTAGTTATAGAAATGCTATGCTTTGCGTCTAAAGAGATGTTATGTTGAAATATAGTATTAAAAAATGCGTTCGAAAAAATCATTTCGAACGCATTTTTTAATAAACAGTACAATCGTTCACCTTGTGAATCCCAATAAGCATAAACAAGAGGTCTCTATTTTAAATTATTCCAAAATTCGGGATAACTCATGTTTTCAGTTTTATTCTTATTTCCCTTCACTCAACTCTTTCATAAGGTTACTGAGTGGGGTAGCAATCACACCATCAGCAAAAGGAAACTGTTCTTTTCCTGGATATACTACATAGCGTTTGGTAGCTTTGATATCTTCACATCCTAAATAAAAACCCTTAGAAACTTTAGGAGCACTCGAACGTTTTACCTCAATAGCATATCGCTCTTGGCTAGTCAGCTCTACCACCAAATCTATTTCAGCACCAGCCGATGTTCTATAAAACCAGAAAGTAGCCCCCTGAGGTAAACATGAAATGATATTTTCTATTACGAATCCCTCCCAGCTTGGTCCTACAACTGGATGACTCAGCAAGTCTTCTAAGGAATTAAGATTTAGTAATGCGTGTGTCAATCCACTATCTCTAATATATACCTTTGGTGTTTTTACTAATCGCTTACCTACGTTTCCCGACCAAGGGTAAATAGTCCTGACAAGAAAAAGATCCTCAAGCAGTTCTATATAACGCTTAACTGTTGGAATTGTGATTCCCAAACTTGCCCCTAGTTGTGCTGTGTTAAGTTGACTACCTTGTGTATGCGCGAGCATAGTCCACAATCTTCGTAAAGATATGGCAGGTATTCTACTACCAAATTGAGGAACATCTCTTTCTAAATAGGTAACAATAAAATTTTGCCTCCATCTAAAACTCCCTGCATCATTTTTGGCAAGAAAGCTATCTGGAAATCCCCCTCTGAGCCAAAGCGATTCAATACTAGAGAAACTTGAATCTTCAATTTCTAGGACATTGAAACCTGAAAGTTCTTGATAGGCAATTCTTCCTGCCAAAGACTCTGAAGATTGTTTTAATAATTCGAGCGATGCCGAACCTAAAATTAAGAATTGGCAAGTTCTGAACCCAGCCCTACGGCGACGGTCTATTACCCCACGTAACACAGCAAATAATTCGGGCGTACGCTGGATTTCGTCAAGAATAATAAGTTTTCCCTTATGCAATTCAAAATATGCCTCCGAATCAGAAAGCTTGGCTTGATCCGCTAAACTTTCTAAATCTAAATAAATAGCTTCAGGCATTAGTATGTTTGCAATCTCCTCTGCTAAAGTTGTTTTGCCAACCTGACGAGGGCCTAAAATACTTACAGCTGGGAATTCTTCTAACAATTCTATGATTTCTAATTGGCTTTTTCTCTTAATCATCCTTGTAATTATATATGCAAACTTTATATTTACAAGGATAAATTTAACAATAAATTCTAAAAAAACAAAGGAGAGAAAAAGGCATATAATAAGACCGACAAAGCCAAGAGTATTCCATAGAACCAATAACGAGGCGCCCACCCCTTTGATTTTTTTACATAACTTGTTTCTATGATGATTTGGGTATTGGGATACCACCGACTAAGCAATAGCATAAGCCCGCTAGTGATAACAAACAAAATGGCCAATATATGCAAGAAATGTATAGGAATTTCGATAACAAACTGTGTAATAAGATAAGTAGATATAAAAAAGAAAAGTCCTACTTTGGCAGCTAAAGTACTTACTTTTTTACTGACAAAACCCATAAATAAAATGGTAAAAATGGGTACATTGAATGCACCACCCACTTTTTGTAAATATAAATAGAAGCCTCCTTGGGCAAAATAAATGAAGGGCGCTATAATCATACAAAAACTCCCAACGCCTATCTGAAAATATCGAGAATATTGTTGAATCTGTTTGCTGCTTAGATTATGCCCTCGTTTTTCGGATAGAGGACGGTAAATGTTCAAGAAAAACAGAGCGCTTGTGCTCGACAGTCCTGCGTTGAAGCTCGTAATACTGGCACCAATGATAACAAAAGCAGTAATACCCACCAAAAAAGGAGGAAGAACATCGGCTACCATTCTTGGAAATACTTCGGCCGAATGACCAAGGTGAGGATACAAATAAACGGCTATGAGCCCTGGCACATTGAGCATGAGAGGCGACAATATTTTGCCAAATGCTGTAAGTATGATTCCTTTTTGGCTTTCAACAAGGTTTTGTGCAGAAATCATTCGTTGGACAATAAACTGCTCTACACCCCAGTAATTAAGATTTACAAGCATCATACCTGTAAAGAGTGTACTTATTGGAATAGCATCTTGGCTGTTGCCAATGGCATTGAGGTGCGTATTTTGAGCATTGAAAACTAATTTAAAGCCTTCTGTTAAACTACCATTACCAATTTGCTTAAAGCCATAATAAGGCAACGATAATCCTACTATCAACAAGCAAAGGCCTACTACAATGTCAGAAATGGCAATTTTTTCGATTCCACCCCAAAGCGAAATCACCAATGATAAGCTGCCTATTAATACACTCAGTAGGGCAATGGTTTGGAAAGAACTTAAATAAAGTAATTCGGAAATATGAAAAATACCTTGAAAAACAGTGGCACTCGCATACAAAATAGGAGGCATCATGTTGAGAAGATAAGCCAACAGATACACCACAGATACCCACAGCTTCATACTTTTATCAAAGCGTATTTCAAGAAAGTCGGGGGTGGTGATAATTCCTTTTTGATAATAATAGGGTATCACAAATTCTGCGACGATTAACATAGCAAAAACAGACGTAATGCCCCATGCCATTACTGACATATTGTTGATATACACCGATTCGTTTTCGCCAATAAACTGGATGCCATTGAGGTTTGTAAGAAAAAGCAAACATCCAACTAACCCAAAGTTCAACCTTCTTTTACCTAAAAATAAAGACTCGCTAACCTTAGTTTGCTGGTCTTTTATTGAATTACTACTCATAGCAACTTTGAGCTCGAATATCTATTTGATAATACTAAAGACTATTTCTAATCTTTAAAATAGTTGGAATAGTTTCTTTGATTTTCTCTGAATTAACGACAAAATCGGCGGCTTTTTGAGCTAATAAGGCAAAATCAGCAGAATATGTAGTAATACCATCACAAACGATTTCTTTTATCAAATCATCGTTGTGCGAGATTATACCAACATCTTTTCCAATTGTCAGACCTTTTTCTTTACAGTCTTTTATAAGTGTCCACAGTTCTATATTTTGGAGCGTAAAATAGGCTTTGCCTTTTTCTACTGAACCCGATATGTATTCGGTACGGATAGAGCCTTTCATTTTAAAATCTTTTAAATATTTTTTGAAAGATTTAACAATTTCGATAGGCGTACTTGATGCTACATGATGAAAAAATATCAACTCGTCATATCGCTGAATACGGTCGTTCAAATCTGCAAATGCACGATAGGTTGTTTGTTCAAACTCTTGTGTAATATGGCTAAAATCACCGTCGATAGGCTCGTAACGGTCAATCATCAGCAATTTATTGATAGGAAGCAATCGTAAAATCTCTCTAGTTTTGGGGTGTGGAATAGGCGTAATAATGTACATGCTATATTTCCCCAAAATTGATTGAATAATATTTTCGAAATTCTCTATTTTGTTATGGTGAAAAAATGTATCAAAATGTATTTCAGCAGGTAAATGGGCTCTGAAGTATTTCAAAAAAACTTCTTGTAATGAGCCATGATTAAACAATACCAATGCCACTTGGGTGGGTCGATTTACATCATTCGTAGAAACATAATATCCCATTCTATTTTTTGACTCTACAATGCCTCTGCTCACTAGCTCACGATAAGCCTTAGCTACGGTTTCACGCGCCACGCCGAGTTCTTTTATCATACTGTTGACAGAAGGAAGCATATCGTTTTTTGATACCACTTTGTCGTCAATAGCATTGATGATTCCTTGTACTAATTGCTGGTGTTTAGAATAGCCAGGGATGCCTTCTAGTTCTAATATTTTATCGTAAATTTCTTTCATTGTAGTATTCTCCAAATCCAAATATACAAGATTTGGAGAATAAATACGGTCTTGGGGCAGACTATCCTGCCCCAAACATGAATTACTTAACTTCATTAATCGTAAGAATTACACTCGTTCGTTTGTCGTTTACTTCTGGATTATAACCTACAGTCATCAAAAAGTCACCGCTCAATATCAGCGAACTATTGAGGGTAGATGGAGTATTGGCATATAAGTTAATTTCTTCAATTTTATATCGTTTGTTTGGGTTCAAACCTTTCAATTGAATCGCTCTTGGTGTGGCTGTCAGCTCAAAACGATTACTTACGAGATAGTTAAACATGATGGCTTTCGATTGATTTTCATCAACATACATCAGTGATGCTATGTCATTTTTGTAGGGGTCTACTAATCTATATTGTTCGCCTTGCCAAATAATATTTTTGAGCTTGTTATAGTTTTCAATAGCAAGTTGACCAAATACCAAATCATCTTTGCTCAAATGTTCTACCACAATATCAAAACCTAGTTTGCCCATCATGGCTACGTCTGTACGAAATTTGAGAGGTTGTTTGCCCCAGTCGGTTACGTGGTTACAAGTAGCCACCGCAGGAAAATAATGAGAATAATTCCACTGAATAAAAATTCGCTCAAGAGGTTCGGTATTATCACTTGGCCAAAACTCGGTAAAATATTTGAGTGCTTCATAGTCTACTCGACCGCCACCACCTGAGCAAAGCATCATTGGAATTTTAGGATATTTAACTCTAATTCGCTCCAAAACGCTATATAAACCTTTGATATACTCGACATAGAATTTACCTTGCGACTCGCCTCTTGCTTGAAGATAGGCAGAGTGGGCATTGAAAGTAACAGCATTACAATCCCATTTGATGAAGGCTAGCCCTGGGTTTTTCGTAAATAACTTATCTACTACGCCAAATACATAATCTTGAACTTGGGGATTAGATAAATCTAATACGAGCTGGTTTCTGAAATAATGTTCAGGACGTTGAGGTTGTTTTACCACCCAATCAGGATGTTTTTCGTATAACTCGCTGCGTGGATTAACCATTTCTGGTTCGAGCCAAATACCAAACTTTATTCCTGTTTTTTGAGCTTCTTTTACTAGATAACCTAAACCATCAGGTAATTTCTTGCGATTTTCTTCCCAATCGCCAAGCCCTGCAGTATCGTCATTGCGTGGGTATTTGTTGGCAAACCAGCCATCATCTAGCAAAAATAAATCTACTCCTAGCTTTTTCCCATCTTTAAATAAGTTGGTTATTTTTTGTTGGTCAAAATCAAAATAAGTCGCTTCCCAGTTATTGAGTAAGGTAAGGCGCTCGCCTGTTCCATCCAAAATTCTGTACTTTCTGGCCCAACGATGTAGGTTACGACTTGCAAAGCCTTTACCTTGATGCGACAGAGTATAAATGAAAGAAGGTGTTTTGAATACTGTATTACTAGCCAAAGGATAGGCAGAAGCATGTGGATTAATGCCTGCAATAACGCGTAAGTTATGGTAAGAATCTACTTCAAAATCTATTTTAAAATTACCAGACCATCCCAATGTTCCTAACAATATATCGCCTTGGTCTTCTTCTGATGGTTTGTTGAAGGAAAGCATAAAAGTAGGAGGCTCATACAGATTGGTACGAGTACCCAGTTTAGAGTCAATTACCTTTATACCACCCGTCAAGGCTGTTTCTTCGGGGCGCATTTCACGTCCCCAAGCGCCTAGATAATGCGTTAAATAAAACTTCTGTGCATTAAGATACAGGTTTGCTGAGGCATATTTTTGAAGCGTAATAGGAGCTTTTTCTGTATTTTTTATTTCAGTCCATTGCTCAATTACATCTTCTTGAAAATAGGCTTTCAAAAAGATTTTGACTTCAGTTTGATATACAGGGTCTTTGAGCAAAATGGTTGTGAGAGTTACATCTTCGTTTTCTTTTAGCGTATTAATGCTTTGATAAATCAAGTCTGTCGAGGCATTACCGTCTGCATGAACAATGTTGAGGGCTGGTTCGAGCATATTCCAGCTTCCACTTGGTGTATAAATAGAATTATAAATACCTGTGTTTACATCTCTTTGGTTGTTTTGAGTTTCAATCAGAGCTAATTCCTCTTTGTTTTTGAGGCGTTTTCCAAAGTAAATAGTACGAAGATGATTTTGGGCATCTGTCTGAAATACAAGTGTATTAGACTGTGTTTCTACGGTGAGTGTGGTGGGTTGTTGTGCCCAAGTTGCTGAACTAATGAAGACCAGACAAACCCATAGTATTGAATTACGAATCATAGTATATAACCTAATTTTAAGTTGAACGTTTGAATATTTTGTAGGAAAAATCAAAATATATCCCCCCGAAAATCAGGGGGACTATCACCATTTTTCCATTTATATAAATTGGGAAAAGATTCCCTTATATTCGTAAGTAGTTGGTTTCAGACAATAATCTGATTGTGATACCTCAATAGTTTGCCTATGGTTTATGTCGGGGGACTCTAATGGTATTACGTTTTTGCTTTATGGCAAAAGCCTGTAAATTACTATTGTTGTTTGCCACGAGATATACATTTTGTGAGGCTACTTGCATTTTGACCAATGCTTTTACATCTTGATTTGCCTCAAAATGTGTTTTGGAACTTGTGAGGGATTGAAAAGTAAATTTTCCTTGATTCAATAAAACTAGTCCGCTCATGGCGTCATATCGTCCTGTTGAAGCTTCGGTTGCATAAGAATTTCCTGCTAAGATGACATCGAGTAAACCATCGTTGTTTAAATCTTCTACTTCGATACCATAAATAGGAGCAAATTGCGCCTCAATAGGCATAGAGTACCTCCTAAACTGTCCTTTTCCTATATTTTCAAAAAATGAAGATTCCATACATTCGGCCTTGAGGGTGAGGGCGTCGTCGAGTTCTCTTTTCAGAAAACTTTCCTGAAAACTAGCCTTTGCGTATTTCTCAAAGTTGTCAAAACGAGATTTCATGGCAGGAATTTGAATCATGAGTTCATCACGATTATGGAAAATATATTCTTTGCCTTGTACAAAATGACTTATGATTGGGTCGATAAGTCCATTTTTGTCAAAATCTTTCCCATGAATCGTCAAAGGCTCTTTTTCGGTGGCTTTATATCTGGAATTAAGCCCTAAATTGCCTGCGATGAAATCCAAGTCGCCATCGCCATCCATGTCTGCCACCTTGAGGCTATTCCACCATCCCGAAGAATGAGGCACTTGGAATGGCTGAGCAACAAGTTTTCCCTTATGATTATAAAAAATAGTCAGTGGCATAAACTCTCCCACAAGCACAAGGTCTTCCCAAGTATCTTGGTTAATATCTACCCACAAAGCCGAACTTACCATGCCAATATGGGATAGGGTAGGGGCACTATGGTCTTTAAACACAAGATTTCCTTTATTTTCCAGTAAATAGGATTTCGGGGGAAGTGGATATTCTCCAGCTTTGATACGTCCCCCAACAAACAAATCTATGTCTCCATCATGGTCAAAATCACACGGACTTACACATGAACCACTACTTTGTGTATTAGGAAGTGTTTTGGGAGAGATAGCAAATAATCCTTTTCCATTGTTGATATACAGTCGATCTTGGTGATTGGGGCTACCCTCGGGCGTTTCGCCCCCGCCCGACACTACGTACAAGTCGAGGTCTTTGTCGCCATCGGCATCAAAAAAAGCAACGCCCATATCTTCAGATTCAAGGTTTTTGGGGATGGTGTTTGCCACAAAATGTCCATCAGATTTCTGGATAAATAACTTTCCCAAACTTCCTTTGGCAGCACCGACATAAAAATCATCTAATCTATCGCCATTGACATCGCCAACAGCTATGCTTGGTCCAGACCTTGAGTGCATTTGTGGCAATAGTGCCTGTGTTTTGAAATCGACAAATAGATTTTCTTGGTGTTTATAGTCCAAGTGTAATGATTGGGCTATGTCCGAAAATTCAATAGTTGAACGCTTATTATCAGAATGATAGCGTAACGTATTTTGCTTTATATAATTGATAGATAGGGTGGTATCAATTTTAGTCGTCTTGATTTTCTGAATATTTCCATCAGTCCATTCTATCATGAGACTATCAATTTTGGGATTATTCCCTAAGCCAAAATGCAGTACGGGCTCGACTGACGACTCATAACCTCGATATGGATTTAACTCCAAAAATTGTACTTTACCGTTTTGATAAAGCCATACTTTGTTACCAATTCCTTGAATATTAGGCTTATTCCCTACGAATTTGAGGCGGATAAAATGTTGTTTTTTCTTTTCTGAAATATTGTTTTTATAGAGTTGGGCTTTTTGATTAAAACGATTGATGACCATTTCCAAATCGCCATCATTATCTAAATCCACATAGCAAGCACCGTTAGAAAATCCTTTTTCTTTGATACCCCAGTCATCTGAACGTTTTTGAAAGGCAAAGTTTTTACCCAAATTCTCAAACACATAATCTTGTAAGGGAACACTTTCGAGTTGATGGATTGCTTTGAGTTTAGTTTTGAGCTTGTATTCGGCACTCCCCATAGGCGACAACTGCGCTGCCTGATAATTGATATAGTCAAGATTGCCAAGGTCGCGGTAAAAGCCATTGGTTACCATCAAATCTTTATCACCATCGTTGTCGTAATCGGCCCAGAGGGCGCTCCAACTCCAATCGGTGCTGCTAACGCCCGACAAAAATGCAATTTCGCTAAAGCTTCCATTGCCGTTGTTGAGTTGTAAAGTATTGCGCGTATAGGCAGGCAGGTAACCTTTTTCGAGTGAGAGTTGAAATTTGTCAAAGTTGGCCGACGGAATCAACATTTTTTTTCGATAATTATCCTCTGGAAGCATATCCAATACAAAAATATCGGCGAGGGCGTCGTTGTTGAAATCGGCAATATCGTTGCCCATCGAAGCAAAACTGGTATGCTTTAGGTATTCTGACGCTCTATCGGTAAACGTTCCATTTTTGTTATTGATATACAAAATATCACTCGTCAAAAAATCATTTGAAATGTATATATCTGGCCAGCCGTCAGCATTGACATCACTTATTGAGGAGCCTAAACTATAGCCTTCTACAAGGATGCCTGCCTGTAGAGATACATCTGTAAAAGTGTTATTTCCGTTATTGCGATAAAGAATATCTGTACCTTCAGACTCTCCATTTACTTTTCGAGGCTTAAGGCTGTTGACGCCTGTAACCATTTCATCGGCTGGATTGGTAATCAGAAATAAGTCCAAATCTCCATCTTTGTCATAGTCAAAAAAGTTAGATGCCATGGTCAAGCGTTCATCAGCGATGCCATAACTTTTCGCTTTTTCGGTAAATGTACCATCTTGATTGTTGATATAAAGCAAGTTGGCTGTACTTCCAAAGTTCTTATTACCAGATACATTAACATATATGTCTAGCCAACCATCCTGGTTGATGTCAACCATAGATACGCCTGTTTGCCAGCGATTTGAAACTAATCCTGCTTTTTGGGTAATATCCTCAAACTGTAAATTTCCTTTGTTGAGATAAAGACGTCCGCTTTGCTGATTTCCTGCAAAAAACAAATCAGTCAAGCCATCATTATTGACGTCTCCAGCGGCAACTCCTGCACCTGTATAGATATTCATGTAGCTCAAGACATTGACCTTTTCGTCTTCGGTTACTTGATTGATAAAATCAATACCTGTTTCGCTACTCGACAACGCTTCGAAAACAGTATCTTGGTTTTTACAACCCAGTATAAAGAGCAAATATATCCAAACTATTTTTTTCATGATTTACAAAGTATATTGAACACTATTAACAAAATAGCTTTCTAAAGTAAAGTTGACACTTTTCTTGTAAGTATTTGATTTTTAAATAGTTCAATGCTTTTAATAGATTTGCTAAACCATAAGGTTCGAGAGCTTTGGGATAAATAGCTATTGCCCCAATAAAACTCTTGACGATATTTTTTGCCCTGTAAATCTGTGATAATAGCAAAGGTCTCATTGGGTGATATTTCTATACCAGTTTGTTTGATTTTTGAGTGAATAAAATACGGAGTTTGTTTATTTCTACTAATCATCCAAACAGGTTGTTCATTGGCTAATTTGATAGTAATCAGAGCTTTACTGTCACCTTTTATATCAGCCGAATGTCTATCTATTTTAAATTGTCCTTTGCCATTTCCTAACAACAAGACACCGCCCATAGCATCGTATCTGCCTGTTTGAACTTCGGTCGCAAAGGAGTTACCCACCGCCAAAACGTCCAGATGACCATCAGCATTGAAATCACCTGTTTGCATCCCATAGATTGGTGCAAACTGAGCTTCAAGAGGCAGTTCGTGCATCATGAAACCTTCTTTTCCTTTATTTTCGAGATACACACTTTCAAAGTGATAGGCTTGTAGTACAAGGGCATCTTCCAATTCATCTTTTCTAAAAGACTCTTTAAAAGGAACTTCGGCATAAGAAGTATAATCTTTGAAACGAGCTCGCATAGCCGTGATTTGCTTGTTGAGGTCGTCACGGGCATGTATCATTTGCTCTTCACCATCCTTGAAATGCGTCATAATAGGATCCATGAGACCGTTTTTGTCAAAGTCCTTTCCATACACTGTCACGGGCTCATGCTTGCTTGCATGATATTGCGTGTTTTTTCCTAGGTTACCTACTAAGTAATCTATATCGCCATCGTGGTCAAAATCCCCAGCCGTAAGGCTATTCCACCAGCCATTTGTTTTTTCTAGGCTTGGAACATCGCTTTTGACAAGCTTTCCATGCTGATTGGTAAAAAGTGTGATAGGCATATACTCGCCCACCAATATCAAATCTGGCCAAGTATCGTTGTTATAGTCTGTCCAAAGCGCCGAGGTAACCATTCCAATTCTTTGAAGACCGTTGACCGACGTAGTAATATCTGTAAATTTGATTTGTGTATTTTTACTATCGTTTCGTAATAAATAGCTACGAGGTATTTTGGGATATTCACCAGGGCACACTCTCCCTGCCACAAACAAATCCATATCACCATCATGGTCAAAATCACTGGCAATCACACTCGAAACACTACTATTTACAGAAGGTAATGAAGTTGTATTTTTAGCAAAATTTCCTTTTCCATCATTAATCCAAAGTTGGGAATGATAAATAGCATCGCCTTCATGTTGTGGACGAACACCTCCTGACGAAACCCACAAATCTAAGTCATGGTCTCCATCGGCGTCAAAGAAAATACTACCCATATTGTCAGCCAGATTGGTTTCAGGCATGGGTTTTACCATAAATTTTCCATTAGTCTGCTGAAGATAAATAGATGCTTTGCTTTCGGCGGCAGCTCCAACAAAAACATCTTCAAGATGGTCACCATTGACATCACCTACTGCCAACGCTGGTCCTGCTTGAGAATGCAGGTGGGGCAAAAGTGCCTGAGTCTTGAAATCAACAAAATTGTCTTCGATATGTAAATTGTTGATTCCTAGATTATCTTGTTTTTCAAAAAGCAAATTTTGGTGCTGAGCAATGCTGACAGATTCATGATTTGCATTTTTATATTGTAAGGTGAGTAGTTGTTTCGTTTTGGGATTTTGAATGATTTGGCTTTTGCCATCGGGCCACAAAACTTTCAGGCTATCTACTTTTTCAGCAGATAAACCAAAATGCAAAAATGACTCTACCGTAGATAAATACCCCCTTACAGGAGAAAAGTATTGGTATTGTAGTTGACCTTTTTGCCATACCCAAACCTTGCACCCAAAACCATCTTTGTTGGGTTTTGAGCCTTCAAATTTGATTCGTAACCAGTTATGCTCTGGTTTGATTTTATTGGTTTGATTTTCAAATATTTTCGATGTTTGGTCCAAATTATTTACTACCAAATCTAAATCCCCATCATTGTCGAGGTCGCCGTAGGCTGTGCCGTTTGAGAAGGTTTCGGCAGTAAGCCCCCATTGTTTTGAAACATCCTCGAATTGAAGGTTTCCCTTATTTTTGAATACGTAATTATGAAGCTGAATACCAGGAAATTTGCTCAATTCACGCAAACGGTCTTGACGATTTGCTTCGGGCGTACCCATAAACAAAGTAGTTTTTCCGTAAATAATAAAGTCGAGATTGGTGACATCCTGTCGGTAGCCATTGGCAATAAAAAGGTCTTTGAGTCCATCGTTATCATAATCGGCAAATAATGGCGACCAGCTCCATTCGGTAGCGTGCACGCCCGATAAAGCCCCTATTTCACTAAACGAAAGATTTCCGTCAAGGTCGGTACCATTGTTGAGCTGAAGGGTGTTTCTAACATATTGGGGCTCATATCCTAAGCGAATATTTTGCTCAAATTCGTCATATCGATTGCCCATCATAGTAAGTTTCCAGCGTTTGTTGTCTGGCGGAAGCATATCCACAACGGCAATATCTTCTAGTCCATCGTTATTAAAATCAGCCACATCATTGCCCATACCGTTGTAAGTAGTATGACGTAATGATTCGTGTGCTTGATTGACGAAGCCCAGATGTTTGCCATTTTTATGGGTATTAATATAAACTAAATCATTGGTTAAGAAGTCATTAGACACATAAATATCTGGCCAATTATCTTGATTTAGGTCACATACAGAAATGCCTAAGCCAAACCCTTCGATCGTAATACCTTCTTCTTTTGAAACATCTGTAAAACGGATAATCCCATTTTCTTGCGCACCATCATTGCGATAGAGCTTGTCGGTAGAAGCAGCTTTTCCTTGAGTTTCTTTGGGTCTGGCATTATTTCTATTATAATTGACAAAAGCATTTCGAAGCAAATACATATCCAAATCGCCATCCTTATCATAATCCAGAAAAGCGGCTTGGATGTCATAGCCATCATCGGCTAGGTTCATTTGTGTGGCTACTTCGCTAAAAGTATTGTCTTTATTATTAATAAAAAAAAGGTTTTTCATCGCCGAAGCTGGCGTTTTACGATTGCCTCCTTTGCAGATATAGATATCCTTATACCCATCTTGGTTTATATCTACTACCGATACACCGTAGGTCCATCCACTAGTTGCTACCGCTGCTTTTTGTGTAATATCCTCAAACTGCATATTGCCTTTATTGAGGTAAAGTTTTCCCGAAACCATATTACCCGTAAAGTAGATGTCCTGCAAACCGTCGTTATTGATGTCGATAAGTGCAACGCCTGCCCCATTAAACATGTATTCAAATTCCAATACAGTAAGAGAATCGTTGTAAGTCAGTTGATTTACAAAGTCGATACCTGTTTTATCGGCTGATAATTCTTTAAAAACGGTTTGGTTATCCATCAGTTGGCATGATAATGTACTCATTATCAAAACAATGTAGATAGATATTTTTTTGATACAACTTTGCATAAAACAGCGTTAGTAAAAAATGATTAATAGGCAGGCTTTGTTTTGGGCAAAGCCTGCCACTAATTTTTAGAGATTTTTCAATCTCAATACCAATTATAAAGTATTAATAACCAGCATTTTGCTTCAACAATCCGTTGCTACGGCTAATTTCAGACTGAGGAAAAGGAAATACATTGTATCTATCGTTCCATTTTGAACCGAATACCTCTGCCCCAATTCCCCAGCGTGTAATGTCAAACCAACGGTGTGGCTCAAATGCCATTTCTACACGTTTTTCGTGACGAAGCGCTTTGCGAGCATCTGTAATTTTGGTTGCTCCCAAACCTACACGAGCTCGTACTTCACTGTTGATTACGGCAAGACCTTCAGCCGTGCGACCATCTTCAATTAATGCCTCTGAATACAATAGGAGCATTTCGGCATAACGGAAATAACGTTCATTATTGAAGCCAGCCTGACCGTTTGGTGCGTATGCTGCGGCAACAGCATTGCGCTTCCCAAAGTATTTACGAACACCATAACCCGTTGAAGACCAAGAAGAGCTAAATGGCGTAGTACCTTCGCCTTTATTGTAATATAAGTCTCCAGCTTTGTAAATAGTAGCTTCGAGACGTGGATCACCAGGCTCAAACTCATCTACGAGATTTTGAGTTGGCACATACCAACCAAGTCCACCACCAGGAGCACCAGCGTCGCCACTAGCATCCCAATACCAAACACGACCAGTTCCTTGAGAAGCTTTGAAGGCTTCAGAGTGCGTATCGTCAAATACCCAAAGGTTGTCATCTGAGTATGGACCGCCATATTGTACTTCAAAAATTGATTCAGAGCCATTTTCTTTCAAGAAATCGAAAGCATCTTCGTAGTTATCAATTTTATTGGCATTGCTATTATAAAGTTTGTAAGCGCCATTTTTTCTTACATCTTCAAAAGCTGTAATAGCTGCTTTCCAATCTTTTTTCCAAACATTCACTTTTCCTTCAAAGGCACGAGCAGTCCATTTGCTTGCACGACCTAGGTTAGAGGCATCCCAAGAGGCAGGTAATCCTGCATAAGCATCTTGGAAATCCTTTAGGATAGCTGCGTACAATTGGTCTTTGGTAGCGTTAGGGCTCGCCAAATTATTGATGTCCTTTTTCACCTCTGTGACCAAAGGAGGCGTTCCCCACATTTGTAACGCCAAGAAATGGAAGAAGCCACGCAAAAATTTAGCTTCAGCCACTACACGAGTCTTTTGTTCGGCAGTCAACTGATTTGGGTTATTGGATGCTTCTATTACGAGATTGGCACGCAAAATTCCTTCGTAAATCTGTGTGTATGCTGCTGCAAAGGGAACATCAGCAGCACGGAAAAATAAATTATCTAAATCGCGAGCTTTGTTCAAATCTCCTTGATTGCTAGCCTTACCGTTGATAGTAACATCGTCGGTTGTTGCTAAGGTAATTCCCCAAAACTCACCACGTTCATTAAGCGTTTCGGTACTAGTACCCCATAAATCCTGAATAGAAGAATAAGAGGAGAAAATAGCACCGTCAAAGTCGGCAGGAGTTTTGTAAAAAGTGGTTGTTGTAACCTTGTCGAGTGGTTGTAAGTCGAGATTGTTACAAGCCTGAACGATAGCAATCGATGCAAGACAAGTAAGAATTGCTCCTCGGATTATATGATTTCTTTTCATTGTTAATCAATACTTTAGTTGAATGAGATAATGTTTTGGGACAATAAATCGCTCATTAAAATGAGAACTGCCATCCAAACTGCATAATAGTTGGTTGTGGCGAACCACCCGAATCAACGCCATTGGCTAATGGAAATTCACCTTTTTGAAAACTTGCTCCACGAGTTACTTCTGGGTCATAGCCTTTGTATTTGGTAAAGGTCATCAGGTTTTGAATACCAATGTAAATTCTTGAACTAGAGATGTATTCTCCCGAAACTTTCTTCAAGAACGATGCTGGAATAGCGTAGCCGATTTGGATATTTTTTAATCTCATATAAGCTCCACTTTCTATCCATCTGTCCGAAAAACGAGTATTGTTGTTGGGGTCTGAAGCAGTGGCTCTTGGCATGGTAGTACTTGTGCCAGCACCTGTCCAACGTCCTAATACTGAGGCTGATTGGTTATCGCCAGTTCTCATACTTTCTAACGACGCACGAGCTGCGTTATAAATACTCATACCTCCAACGCCTTGAAACAAAATCGAAACATCAAAGCCTTTGTACGAACCTCCCAAGTTGATACCATAAAAATAGGTTGGGATTGAACTACCGATTTTAGTTTTATCGTTTGCATCAATTTTACCATCACCATTTACGTCTACAAAGCGAATATCTCCTGGCTGACGACCTGCTGAGTTGGCATCTACTGTTTTGTCGGCATCTACTTCTGCTTGCGTCTGATAGATACCATTGGTTTTGTAGCCAAAGAAATAAGCCAAAGATTCACCCTCGGTAGTGCGGTGGGTTTGGTCGCCACCTGTTCCTGTGATAACTTCAGGAATACCTCCTAACGAAGTCACTTTGTTGTTTACCGTAGTGATATTTCCACCGATGTTATATTTGAAATCGCCTATTTGGTTTTGATAATTTACACCTAATTCAATACCTGAGTTTTTGATTTCACCCAAATTGGCATCGGCTGGTAAGAAATAACCCGATGTCATTGGAATAGGTTGGCTCAACAATAAGTCTTTGGTAACTTTCAAATAGTAGTCTGCCGTAATGTTCAAACGACGATTGAACAAACTTACGTCTGCACCAATATCCGATTGCGTACTAACTTCCCATTTAAGGTTTGGATTAGCAAAAATTGTTGGTGCTGGTGCTAATACTACGCCCTGACCTGCTCCAATAACATAAAAAATCGTTGATGACATTGTAGGTAAATAGGCAAAATTGTTACCCGTAAATTGGTTACCTGATTGTCCCCAACTCAAACGAAGTTTTAGGTCATTGATAGTATTGTTATTGTTCAAGAAATCCTCTTCACTTAATCTCCAACCTGCCGACAATGAAGGGAAGATACCCGTTCTATTATCTGGTGAAAAACGAGATGTTTGGTCACGACGCACGTTAAATGTTAAGAGATATTTGTCATTGTAAGAATAGAAAACACGTCCTAACATTCCTCTTAAAGCCCAGTGATCAGCTTCGTTTGCTGCTGCTACTGTTTGTGCTTTTGAGGCCATTCTGATATCAGAATTAGCTAATCCACGACCTTGAACACGTATTTTGTCATATCTAAATGATGTTTCTTCATAACCTACCAATATAGAGAAATCATGTTTGCCTATTTTTTTACGATAATTCAAGGTATTAGCAAAGTTGGTTGTCTGTTCGATAGGTCTTTCTTGTACTAACAAAGAAGAACGTGGCGTTCCTGCTGTACCATAGTTTTGAGCAGAAGCCTCTTGAAAGAAGAATCCATCTCCAACGTTATAGTCGATACCGCCCGAAACCTTCAATTTCAATCCTTCAATTGGCTCAAATTCACCATACACGTTTGCTAATACTTTTCTGCTTTTTACACGTGTTTCGTTGTAACGGGTATCTGTAGCCCACATATAGTTAGCACCTGAAGCACCGTCTCCACGCGTAGAGGCATTGGAAGGAGTGTAACCAAAAGGGTCTGTAGAATCAAAGGGTTGATAATATGGGGCATTTTTCATACTATTAAATGCCGCAAAATTACCTCCTTCAGATTGTACTAATCTGTCTGTTGAACTAATGAGTAAAGATTCACCAAACTTGAAATATTTACCTGCTTTAGCATCTACATTTGCTTTGAGGGAAATACGCTCAAAGCCTTGCGAACGTTCTACTCCACCTTGACCATGATAACCTGCTCCAATACTAAAGTTGAGGTTTTTTGTTCCACCCGTAACCGTTAAGTTATGGTTGCGAACAATAGCCGTTTGGAACATATTATCCTGCCAATTATAAAAAGGTTTACTTGAAAAACTAGAAAAATCACGTCCTAATTCCTTTTGAAGAGAGACATATTGTGACACATCTAATACATCGATACGGCGATTTTGAGCAATAGACTGAGCCGCCACATAACCATCATAAGTCAATGTTGTACGTCCTTCTTTCCCTCTTTTTGTGGTTACAATCACCACACCATTAGCGGCACGAGCACCATAAATAGCAGCGGCCGAAGCATCTTTTAGGACATCTATCGACTCAATATCGCTAGGGTTGATACCTGCCAAGGGGTTTGACTCTGTGTACGAAGCAGTATTTACCGAAATATTTGAGGTTTGTACAATGGGTACACCATCGATTACCCACAAAGGTTGGTTGTTTCCTGTACTACCGACCCCCCTTATACGTACGTCGATTGGCGCACCTGGATCGCCACTACGGTTGGCAATATGCACCCCCGAAATACGACCACTCAAGGCTTGGTCTGGACTAGTATTAGGACGATTGGCAATGTCCTTTGAGGTGATACTACTTACAGCACCTGTTAAATCTACTTTACGTTGTGTACCATAACCTACCACAACTACCTCGTCTAACGATTGTACATCGGGTACTAATTGCACATTGATTGTAGAACGACCTTGTAGCGAAATCTCTTGCGTAACATAACCTGTAAACGAGAAGACTAATACAGCTTTGTCGTCAGTAACTCCTAAATTAAACTGACCATTCGAATCTGTACTAGTACCACGAGATGAACCTTTGATTTTAACATTGACACCTGGCAGGCCATTACCGTTCTCATCGGTAACTTTCCCTGAGATTTTTTGCTCCGCTGCCATGATTCGATTCGCAGCAAAAGTACTAGAGTTCTGGAGGATACTACCACCCAAGACTCCCAGCACCAAAAGCAACTTTAATGTAAATTTTGCTTTCATAACGATTGTTTTGTAAAATGAGTTTGTATAAATCTATTCGTAGGAATAGCCATTTTTCATAGTTCAGGTACGTTTCTTTCTCTTAGGCACATAGCATTCCTCTCTTGTTTTTGGATAAAAACAACGACCCGAATTTTGTATTTAGTAGGATTTAGGATAAGGCATCAAGAAAACTTTAGCCAGTAAAATCAAACATAAAAGTTTTTCATTAATCCTTTTTAAAGTTGATGCAACACATATTATCTATCTATCTCAAAAAAATAACTATACTATACTATTCTATACTATTATTATTTACAAAGATTAGCGATTTATATTACTTATTCAAGACTTTCATTAAAAAAAATATAGGTTTTATACAAAAAGCCTTAAAATGCGACATAAAGGGCTTTTCGGGAATAAATAAATACTTTTTAATAAATTTTATTAAAATATTTATGCTTAAATATGCTAATTATCATTGTACACAGGTGTTAATCTTGCAAAAAAACGCAATACAATAATATTTTAAACAAGAAGCTTTTTCAATTTTAAGTAGAACAGAATAGAACAGAAATGCCTAAATAAGGCAAAACATTATTAACGAAAAAATTGCTAATATCTAGGAATCCTTCATACAGATTAGACAGTAAGTGTGTAGAAAATAGAACAGAATTTCCAAAATCTACCTCAAAGAATCAACCATTGGGCTCAATCCTAGAAGTCGCAACGTCAAATTTTGACAAAAATCGTATTGGTTTCGATTCAAGTCTTATCCTATCTTCATCGCTCAATGTCTAGCAATTCCATACAAAATCCACATAATTATAGTAGAATAACCAGATTAATTTCTTTTGATTCTAGCAATCGAGATTTTGTAAAATACCCTCTTGAACTATGAAAAGGATTATTGTTATTATTTTTCTTATACTCTGCTATAAAGGCTGGGCTCAGCATTCGATTTATAATTTTACGTCATATACTACAAAAAATGGTTTAGCTTCCAATACAACTTATGCGATTCATAAAGACCGCGATGGATTTATGTGGTTTGGTACAGATGATGGTTTAACGAAGTTTGATGGTCAAAATTTTAAGGTATTTCGTCATAAAGATTCAGATCCTACTAGTATTGGGAGAGGTTCTGTGGCAGCATTGGCAGAAGATAGCAATGGCAATTTGTGGGTGGGTATTTCAACAACCTTGTCATTGTATGATCGCAATCATAATAGATTTATCAATATAGATTTTACACCTTACGGTTGGATTCGAAGTTTGTGCTCTGACAGTCGGGGAAATTTGTGGATTGGAACTTACACAGGATTATATTATTTGAATTCCAAAACTAAGCAGATTACTGCTTACCGAAAAAACGAAAAAGATGCGAACGCCCTTGCCTCTGAAGTAATTTTATGCTTGTTCGAGGATTCAAAAAAACGTATCTGGGTTGGAACCAACGCAGGTTTGTATAGATTAAAGGAAGACCGAAAGGGATTTATAAGATTTGAGCAAAACCCTCTCAAACCCTATAGTATTTCGAGTAACATAATTCGTTCTATCGCAGAGTCTTCGAATGGCGAATTTTGGTTTGGTACTGATAACGGCTTAAATCTCCTACAAGAAGACGAATATTTTTTAAAATTTCAGTATCAAGAAAATAACCCTAATACACTCAGTAATAACAAAATCTATAAAATCACTTTTGATAAAGATGGTATGCTATGGGTAGGTACCGACGATGGCGCCAATGTTTTTGACACCCATACCAAAAAAGCATTTAGAATCATCAATACTACCTCAAAGAATCAGAATTATCAAATTGATTTTATAGGTCATTCAGTTCGAGAAATTTACATAGACCCTAATGGACTTTACTGGTTGAGTACTTTACAGGGGGGAATTAATAAGTACGATGCTAATTTGGCTTTTTTTAATCACAAATCGTATAATCCTTTCGATGCACGGGGTTTGAGTGCAAGATCAGTTACGTCATTTGCTGAAATGCATAATGGCAAAATCTATATTGGTACTGATGGAGGTGGGCTCAATCTCTATGATAAAAAATCAGGACTTATTGAACATAATCTATTCAACAAATTAGTACCTAGCAAAATTATTGGAGCCCTTGAGGTACTTGGTAACAAACTGGTAGTAGGAACCTATGGAGATGGATTATATATTTTAGATACCGATAAAAATCAAGTTAAGTATATCAAAATCAAAAAAAATGAAGCTACTGATGTTCCTATTAACTGTCTGAAAGCCGATAAACAAGGTAATATTTGGATCGGAACAAACGGTGAAGGAGTATTTATTTATCAGACCACAACGGGGAAATTAAATTCATTAAAAGACATCTATCATCCTTCTTCTAAAATTTATAATCTTTTGACCAACGGCTACACAACCGCCCTAGAAGAAGATGCTCAAGGTAATATTTGGATTGGAACTAATGGTGCTGGCTGTGCCATCTATAATCCCAAAAACCATATCATAGAAGTACTAAATCATTCAACAAGTAATTTGGTTCTTGATAGAATCCTTAGTATTTATTGTGATAAACAAGGTAAAGTTTGGATGGGAGTATTTGGAGTAGGCTTATGTACATTTGATTTTCAGAAAAGAAAGTTTATACAATATGGTGAAGCCCAGCTATTATCTAATGATTTGGTTTACAAAATCTTAGAAGACGAAGAAAATAATCTTTGGGTAAGTACCAACCAAGGAATAAGTAAATTTGACCCTCGCAAAAAGACCTTTAAAAATTATAATTATCACAATGGTGTCCAACAAAGCACTTTCAACATTGGAGCAGGTATCAAAACTCAGTCTGGAGAAGTCTATTTTGGAGGGCTCGACGGATTTAATTACTTCAGACCATCGGCCTTGAATGTTAACAATAAAACCCCAAAACTGATTTTGACCGATCTGAAGATAGGTAACAAAAGTATAATTCCTGCCGAAAATGCTGAAATTGACAAATCCATCGCAATTGCGGATAAAATTACGTTGAGTTACAAACAAAATTTTTCACTCGATTTTGTAGCACTCAATTATACATCTCCTCAGGAAAGCCAGTATTCTTATATGCTTGAGGGTTTTGATAAAGAATGGAACAAGGCTGGTTCGGTCACAAATGCGGTATATACAAACCTAGACCCTGGCAAGTACCAATTTAGATTAAAGGCACAAAGTGAAGACGGCTCATGGCAAACTCCTGAAAGAGTTGTTGAAGTGAACGTGTTGCCACCACTTTGGAAAACCCCTATTGCTTATTTTATCTATTTTTACCTTGTATTTTTTACTTTATGGTATCTGCGCAACAGAGGAATCAAAAAGTTGAAAAGCGAGTTTGAACGAGAGAAAGAACGTACTGAAAGTGAAAGAAAAATTGAGCTTGAAAAGCTGAAAATCAAGTTTTTGACAAATTTGAGCCATGAACTCAAAACGCCTCTTACTCTTGTGCTAAATCCTGTTGAGAGTTTGTTAAATAATGAAAAAAGTGATAAGAAAATACAAACCCTTAATCTCGTCAACCGCAACGCAAAACGCTTGTTAAATTTGGTGAATCAACTGCTAGATTTTAGAAGCATTGAGGATAAAGAGCTAAAGCTACATCTCACTCAAGGTGATTTGATAGAGGTTGCCAAGGATATTTTTGAGTCTTTTAAATATTTATCTGAAGCCAAACATATTCAATTCGATTTTGAATGTGCTGTTCAAACATTTCATTGTGCCTTTGATAAAGATAAAGTAGAGCGAATTTTATTGAATCTACTTTCCAATGCCATAAAGTTTACCAAAGCACATGGAAGTGTATATTTTCATATCGAAACTCCTGAGGACAAATCAGGTATCAAATTAATTGTAGGCGATACAGGCTCTGGTTTTTCTACAGATATGTACGAAAAGATTTTTGATAGGTTTTTTCAGATACCGACAGACGATGCTACTTTAAATCAAGGAAGTGGTATTGGACTCTCTATCACCAAGGAGTTTATCAAACTACATGGAGGGAGTATTTCAGTAGAAAGCGAAGAGGGGATGGGAAGTATCTTCACGGTATTTTTACCACTAAAAGAACAACAGAATTATGTAGTAACCCCAAATTTACTAACATCAGAATCTTATAAGATTTTGGAGGATAACACTACATTAGAGGCTCAAGAAACTATCGTAGAAATAACCGAAAAGCCTGTGATTTTGGTAATTGACGACAATGAAGATATTCGGTATTATTTAAGAGAAAACCTAGCTAGTAAATACAAAATAGTCGAAGCAGCAGATGGTAAGCAAGGATGGCAGAAAGCCCTATCAGCTCATCCTATGCTCATTATAAGTGACGTAAATATGCCAAATATGGATGGTTTGTCACTATTGGATAAAATAAGAAATGACAACCGTACAAAACATATTCCTGTAATTCTGCTAACGGTTTTATCCGAAGAAAAACAGCAAGTCAAAGGGTTGTCTTTTGGCGCAAATGACTATTTGATAAAACCATTTAGCTTTAATCTACTAGATATAAAAATCGGGAACTTACTCAAAACCAATCAAACCTTTAAAGAAACCTATAGCAAACAAATCAATGTTCAAATTCCTGAACTTGAAGTGGAATCACAAGACGAAAAGTTTTTGTTAGAAGTAGCACGTCATATTGAGGAGAATATCCTACAAACTAATTTAACAGTAGAGGATGTCAGTAAAATGATGAACATGAGTAGAAGTACTTTTTACAACAAAATTTTAGCCCTAACTGGAGAAACTCCCGTTGAATATATCAGGTCTATGCGCTTGAAAAAAGCGGCTTATTTATTAGAAAAAAGTGATTTAAAAATTGCAGATATTAGTTTTGAAGTTGGCTTCTCAAATACCAATTATTTTGCGCGAGCATTCCGAAATAAATACCAGATGACACCAACAGATTATATCAAACTAAAACGAAATAAAACTGTGCTAGCAATGGCGGATTAGTCTTTTTTACTACTTGGAAAAAGGACAGAAACCATGATTGTCCCAAGCCCGAATATTAGTGCTTTGTTTACATAGCGCTAATATTCGGGCTTTTTTGTTAACAAAAAACATTTCGTACAAAAATCAAGCAAAATGTGCTAATCCAATTTTCGGACATAAACTTACTTTACACCGTCAAAAGACACACCTCTTCTCAAGAGGATAATATTCTATCTTAAAACAATCATATTTTACTCTATGAAAAGAAATAATTACCTTATTATTCAGTGGCAAAGTTTTCCGTTGATGAAATTGTGTTTAATGATGTTTGCGATTCTTTTAAGCTATACTATTCAGGCACAAAATATCAAAGGAAAAATATCAGCTGAAGACGGAAAACCAGTAGCAGGAGCTACCATAAAAGTAAAAGGAAGTAATGTCGGAACGGTAGCAAACAATGATGGAGAATATAGCCTGTCTAACGTAGCCAAAAACACGGTTCTTGTTGTTTCAAGTATTGGTTATTTACCTGCCGAAATCAATATTGGTACTAGAACATTTGTAGAGATTGTACTAAATGCCGATACCCGTGAACTTGGAGAGGTAATTGTAGTGGGGTATGGTACTCAAAAGAAAAGAGATATTACTGGAGCAGTGGTTTCTGTATCTGAGAAAACCCTCAAAGAAGTACCTGCGCCCAACTTGCTTAATTCATTAAAAGGTAGAGCGGCTGGGGTATCAATTGTGAGCAATGGCTCTACGCCGGGTAGTCAGGCATCGATTCGTGTTCGTGGTAACCGTTCATTAACAACGGGTAGTGGTGATGGACTTGATGGTCCATTAGTAGTGGTAGATGGAATCCCATTTGGAGGATTAAACGATATTAACCCCGATGATATTTCGAATATTGAAATTTTGAAAGACGCTTCAGCAACGGCCATTTATGGCTCACGTGGAGCAGGTGGCGTAATCTTAGTAACTACCAAAAGAGGTAAAGTTGGAAAGCCAATATTTAGTTATGACGGATATCACGGAGTAACAAGTATGATGGGTAAATACAACGTAATGAATGGCGAGCAGTATGCCAAATTCAAAGACTTGTCAGCAGCGTATAACACACAAGGAGCAGGTACAACAGCATATCCTTTAACAGAGGAAGAAAAGGCAAATTTGGCTGCTGGGGTATCTACCGATTGGCAGAGCTTATTATACAAGCCTGGCTTCAATACTAGCCATCAGCTTGGCCTACAAGGAGGCGTTGAAAATACGCAGTATGGTATGGGTATCGGTTATTTTAATGAAACAGGTATTATGCCAAATCAAAATTTTGACCGTATGACGATTCGTGCAACAATAGACCAAAAAATAGGAAAGCATGTAAAAATCGGCTTAAATACCATCAATACCTTGACACACCGTAACGACCCAGCGGGTGGTGGTATACCAACAGAGCTTGTTCGTCTTTCGCCTTTGGTGTTGCCGTATAATGCTGATGGTTCAGTAAATTTAAACCCTAAAAAAGGAACGATTGAATCTCAGGCAGTGAGCCCATTAACACTTATCTCTCGCGGAGCAGATATCCTTTCTAACGAGCGTTCATTAAGAACTTTCAATAGCTTATATGCAGAAGTAAACATTTTAGATGGACTTAAATATCGCTTTAATGCTGGTTTGAACTTTAGTCAATCGCATTTCAATGGTTATGCTCCACCAAATACCTTTGTCAATACAGGAACTGATCAAAGTGTATCAAGTGCCGATATTAGAAATACAGAGTATTGGGATGTGAACTTCCAAAATTTATTATACTATGATAAAGTATTTGCTCAAAAACACAAAGTTAGTTTGACAGCTTTATATGAAATCACTAAAAATCATAGTTTAGGTTCAAACTTTAATGTAAAAGGAGTACCTGCGGATTATATCAAAACAGCCAACTTCGCTTTAGCGTCTGGAACGATCACTGCCAATGCTTCTAGTGGAAACTTTTTCTCGGAAACTGGTTTGGTATCTTACATGGCACGTTTGAATTATACATTCAACAATAAATATACGATGACTGCTACATTCCGTAGAGATGGGTCGTCAACATTATCGCCAGGTAATCAATACTTTAACTATCCTGCAATTGGCTTTAGCTGGAATATTATTGATGAACCTTTTATGCAAAAACTTCCTACAGTTTCAAACCTGAAATTGAGAGGGGGATGGGGTATTTCAGGAAACCGTAACGTAGATCCTTATGCGACTTTAGGTGCACTTTCGGCAGGTTATTATAACTTCGGTACTACTACAGCGGGTCAAGCTCTTGCGTATACAGTAACTAGTTTGCCAGCAAGTAATTTGGGATGGCAGTCTACAGCACAATGGGATTTTGGTTTAGAAATCGGTTTGTTTAACAACCGTGTTACTGGTTCATTTGATGTGTACAAACAAAGTACGAAAGACATTTTGCTTTCAGTAAACCTCCCTCAAAGTAATGGTGCAGGTTCGGCGCTCAAAAACCTTGGAAAAACAGAGGGCAGTGGTTTTGAATCATCTGTAACAATTGATGTAATCAGAAGTAAAAGCGGATTTAACTGGAGTACAGATTTAACTTACTTCTTTAACCGTGAAAAAATCACTCAGCTAACAACACCTACTGAGTTAGACAATAAAGGTAACTATTGGTTTGTTGGACAGCCACTTACAGTTATTTATGATTATAACAAAATTGGTATTTGGCAACAGTCAGATAAAGACAATGGTACTTTAGCAAAGCAAACATCACCTGTACAGGTACCTGGTGAAATCCGAGTAGAAGATGTTGATGGTAATGGCAAAATTGATGCAAATGACCGTAAAGTTATCGGAAACTTCCAACCTGCTTGGGAAGGAGGCTTTACCAATAGAGTGAGTTACAAAAACTTCGATTTGTCGATTGTGACTTATGCTCGTATGGGTATGAAAGTATTAGTACCTTATTTAGCAGGAACATCTGGTGGTGGTTCAGGATTTGGCTTCCTCAACCAAGGTCGCTCTAACCAATTAATGATGGATTACTGGACAACCGACAACCCAACTAATGCGTTCCCAAGACCAAATGCTGGTGGTGGTGTAAGAGATTTTACTTCTACAACACAGTATCAAGATGGTTCATTTATCAAAGTACGAAGCATCAACGTAGGATATACACTTCCTTCAAAAATGCTAGGCAAATTAGGCTTTAGTTCTGCTCGCGTGTACATCAATGCAACAAACCCGCTTATTCTTTATTCGCCTCTAGTAAGAGACAAACTGGCTATTGACCCTGAAGGAAACGGTTATGGTAACACCATCCAAGGAGGTAATTTCAACCGCGTGATTAGTGTAAACCTTAATAACCCTCCTGTACGTCAGTTCACTTTAGGTGTTAATCTCAAATTTTAATAATCGGAAAAATGAAAAAAATAAAAATATCAATACTTGCTTGTACTCTATTTTTAAGTTTTGGTTGTGAAAATATACTAGAAGAAAAACCTCAATCGCAGATTGTGCCTTCCTATTTCAATAGCCCCGCAGGTGTATTGGGGGGTATTGCAGGTGTTTACAACGAAATCCGAAACCAATGGGGTACAGAAGGCTTCTCTTCCGAAATGCAAGCAGGAACAGACGAGTTTGTACAAGGAGCTAGTAGCGGTGGCGGCCCTATACATACCTTTAATGGTTTGAATGGTACAAACTTTGGTTCGGCATGGGGAACAGCCTTTACTTGTGTGAATACCATCAACGGGGTATTAAAGTTTGGTCAGAGTATTGACCTTCCTGAAGCTACCAAAAAGCAATATTTGGCACAAGCAAAATTCTTGCGTGCTTTCTGGTATTTCTATCTGGTTCAAACTTGGGGCGATGTACCTTTACATACAGAGTTTATTACAGTACCTTCTCAAGCAGCTAAAAGAGACCCTGCGTTGGAAGTTTACAAACTTATAATCAAAGACTTGACAGAGGCTGCTGCTGATTTGCCAGATAAGCCAACAGCTCCTTTCTTGGGTAAAGCAGCCACAAAACCTGTTGCACAATTTTTCTTAGCCAAAGCTTATCTAACTCGTGGCTGGTTGACGAATTCACAAACAGATTATGCTGAAGCAGCAAGAATATCGAGTGATATTATTGCCAACAAGGCAAATTATGGATTGGACTTATGGCAAGATTTTGGCGATGCTTTTGTACCTGCCAATGACTACGGAAAAGAAACTATGTTTGTAAGTGACCACTCAAACGATGCAAAATTTGGCTACTACTCTGTAGGCGGCGGTGCTAGTGGTGGCGGTGGACAAAACCTAACGCCTTGGTTTACTAACTGGAACTACCCAAATAACAGTGGGGTCAATTCAACCGTAAATGCTAGTGGGGTATTAGTAAACTCAGGTACTTCATTGATGGTACGTGATTCATATTATGGTCGTCCTTACCAACGTCTTCGTCCAAATAGTGTAAAACAAACCTCTAGTGAAGTAGCTGGCAAAAATTATTTCCTTGACCAAGCTTTTGTGAAAAGAGACATAGATTCAAGATTTGCAAATACTTTCTACACAGTGTATATCGCAAATCAATCTATTACAAACACAGCTACGTCAGCCAACAACAAAAGAGGTATTACTTACACCACTCAGGTTGGGGTAGATACTGCTGTTTGGCTACCTGATTTTGAAGTGGCAGGGGCACCACAATTTTATGGAACAAGACCATTCAAAGGGCTCATTATTCCACCAAGTCTCTGGAAATCAGACGTATATCCAGCTATTAAAAAACACATGGATCCTAGTCGTGGTAGTAATTTCAATGACCCTTCTACTCGTCCTGTAGTAATTACACGATTTGCTGAGGTATATCTTATCGGTGCTGAAGCATATCTTCAGGCAGGAGACAAAGCTAAGGCTGCCGAGTTGTTGAATGTACTTCGTCAAAGAGCAGCTTATCGCAAAACAAATACGCCAGCACAAAATACAGCCGCTGCTGCTGCGATGTTGATTAAAGAATCTGACGTAACAATTGATTTCATTTTGGACGAAAGAAGCCGTGAGCTATTCGGAGAATGGATGAGATACCAAGATTTGGTTCGTACAAAATCTTTGGTAAGACGTATCAAGCTATGGAACAATGAGGCTAGTCCTTATGTAAAAGACTTCCATGTACTCAGACCTATTCCTCAGTCCGAAATTGACCGTACTGTAGAAGGACCTCCATTTACTCAGAACCCAGGATACTAATAAGTAATGAAGTGGGAGTGTTGAGTTTTGAGAAATTAAATATCTGATAGACAGGTATTAACCCAAAAAACTCTTCACTCTTTGCTTTATATTAATGATTTTAGGCTATAAGCTCTGAGTAATGGGCAAAATGTTTGAGAAAAACCTGTTTAACTTTTAGCTCATTGTATAAAGCCCATAGTGGGTAAAACTGAGCATAATCAGTATGTAAATCTCTGATAATTAAATTTTTACAGTCATAATTTACAATCCTTAATTCTGCATAAGAAAAGATAAAAGCCTTATAACTTTTTAAGTTTTTCTATACAGGAGTTTTTGAAAGAGCAACCAATACGTTTGTTTGAACATTGGTTGTTCTTTTTTAATTATTTGTGCTATATAATTTTTATGTATTAGTCTACTTTCACGGTGTAAAAAAGTAAAATAATCTCTCAATTTTCATTAAAAACTTACAGCATGAATTATTACAAAATATCATTCTCCTTATCTCGCATATTTTTATTGAGTGCATTTACATTTACCATCAATTTATCTTTTGCACAGAAAACAGCTATTTCTTTGAAATCAGCTTATCAAGATGATTTTTTAATTGGTACAGCCTTGGGAACAGAGCATATTCTGGAAAAAAATGAAAAAGCCAATGCCTTAATTAAGAGAGAATTCAATGCGATTACTCCTGAAAATATCATGAAGGCTCAGGTTATTCATCCTGCGCCCAATCGGTATAATTTTACACTAGCAGATAAATACGTAGAATATGGGCAAAAAAATCAAATGTATGTGGTTGGGCATACACTTGTTTGGCATTCTCAACTACCACCATTTGTTTTTAAGATTAGTAATCCTGACTCTTTACGTATATTTATGACCGAACATATCAATACCGTAGCAGGACGATATGCGGGCAAAATCAATAGCTGGGATGTAGTCAATGAGGCCCTAAACGAGGATGGCTCCCTTCGCAAATCTGTATTTCTGAATAAATTAGGAGAAGGATATATCAAAGAAGCCTTTCTTTTGGCAGCCAAAGCAGACCCCAAAGCCGCATTATACTACAATGATTATAACATAGAACAGCCTGCCAAAAGAAAGGGAGCTATAGAGCTTATCAAAAAATTACAGGCGAGTGGCGTCAAAATTGATGGAGTTGGAATACAAGGACATTGGAGTATCAATACCCTCAATTTAAAGGATATCGAAGATTCTATCCTAGAATTTTCTGCACTGGGTATCAAAATAGCCTTTACAGAATTGGATCTGACAGTTTTACCTAATCCTTGGGATTTGCAAGGAGCGGATGTAAATCAGCGGTTTGAAGAAAAACCAGAGATGAACCCCTACAAGGACGCTTTGCCCGATTCGGTACAAACAGTTTTAGCTAATCGGTACACTGACCTTTTCAAGCTTTTTCTAAAACATAAAGATAAAATCAGTAGAATAACCTTTTGGGGCGTAGACGACAATCACTCATGGTTGAATGGCTTTCCTATTCGAAACCGAACTAATTATCCTTTGTTATTTGATAGATTGTTAGAACCTAAAAAAGCCTATCAGGCAGTCTTAAATCTCAAAATAGCAAAATAAGGCAAACAAGGATAGAAGTTCACTGATTTTGAAGTATTTAGTCATAGATAAATACTTCAAACAATCTCAAAATAATTATGAAAAGAATTTATATAGCCTTTTTACTATTGATGTCTAACATTGGTTTTTCTCAAGAAAAATCAACGCTAACATTATGGTACAAACAGCCTTCAGGAAATACTTGGGAAAATGCCTTGCCCATTGGAAATGGTTTTTTGGGAGCAATGGTCTATGGCAATGTTGCAAAAGAAACGATACAGCTCAATGAACATACCGTTTGGAGTGGTAGTCCCAATCGCAATGATAATCCTGATGCTTTAGCTGCCTTACCAATAGTCAGAAAATTGATTTTTGAAGGAAAATACAAGGAAGCAGAAAAGCTGACCAATCAGTCGATTGTTACCAAAAAATCGCATGGACAAATGTTTCAGCCTGTGGGCAATTTGCATTTGACGTTTGAGGGACATCAACAATTTACTAATTATCGTCGTGAACTAGATATTGAAAAAGCGGTAGCCACTACAACTTACTCAGTGGGAGGGGTGACCTACACTCGTGAATCCTTCGTCTCTTTTCCTGATAGAGTGATTGTAGTAAGATTAACAGCCGATAAGGCGAATAGTCTTTCATTTACAACTACATATTCGTCGCCCCATGCTAAGAAAAGTGTTGCTACTACACCTAGCAAAGAGCTTACCTTAGCTGCTACAACAACAGACCATGAAGGAATAAAAGGCTTAGTTCGGCTTAAAGGAATTACTAAAGTAAAGATTGATGGCGGTGTAATGAATACCACAGATACGTCGATTGTCGTAAAAAATGCCAATACTGCTACTATTTTTATTTCGATTGCCACCAATTTCAACAAATATGATGATATCAGTGGCGATGAAAATAAAAGGGCTTCTGAATACTTGAATAAAGCTTTTTCAAAAACTTATCCAGAGATTTTAAAAGGACATATTTCTGCTTATCAACGTTATTTTAATCGAGTAAAATTAGATTTGGGTACAACTGATGCGGTAAAATTGCCAACCGACGAGCGTTTGAAAAATTTTAATAAAAACTATGACCCACATTTTGTTACGCTATATTACCAGTACGGGAGATATTTGTTGATTTCTTCTTCACAACCTGGCGGACAACCAGCTAATTTACAAGGTATTTGGAACAATAAATTGTACCCTGCTTGGGATAGTAAGTACACTATCAATATCAATACAGAAATGAATTATTGGCCTGCCGAAAAAACCAATCTTTCAGAATTGCATGAACCATTACTCAAATTGATAAAAGAATTGTCGGAAACAGGCAAAGAAACCGCCAAAGTCATGTATGGTGCTCGTGGCTGGATGGCTCACCATAATACCGATATTTGGCGAATCAACGGTCCTGTTGATGGAGCATTTTGGGGTGTTTGGAATGCTGGTGGTGGCTGGCTCAGTCAGCACCTTTGGGAACATTATTTGTACAATGGCGATAAAAAATACTTAGCTTCGGTATATCCAATTTTGAAAGGAGCCGCGACTTTTTATGTTGATTTTTTGGTAGAACATCCCAAATACCACTGGTTGGTGGTAGCTCCTGCAAACTCGCCTGAAAACGCTCCTGCTGCACACGAAGGCTCTTCCATCGATGCAGGTACAACGATGGATAATCAAATTGTATATGATGTATTTAGCACAACTATCAGAGCTGCCGAAGCACTTGGCAATGATCTTGCCTTTGTAGATTCCCTCAAACAAATACGTAGTAAATTAGCTCCCATGCACATTGGCAAGCACAACCAATTACAAGAGTGGCTCGACGACGTAGACGACCCCAACGACCATCATCGCCATATTTCTCATTTGTATGGCTTGTTTCCTTCTAATCAAATATCGGCTTACCGAACACCAGAGCTATTTGCGGCTGCCCAAAATACATTAATTCAACGTAGTGATGTTTCGACAGGATGGAGCATGGGCTGGAAAGTAAACTGGTGGGCAAAAATGCAAAATGGGAATCATGCCTATAAATTAATTCAAAATCAGCTCACACCATTGGGCGTAAATACCGAAGGAGGTGGAACTTATAACAACTTATTCGATGCACATCCACCATTTCAGATTGATGGTAATTTTGGTTGTACTTCGGGCATTACCGAAATGTTGATGCAAAGTGCCGAAGATGTCATACATTTATTGCCAGCGCTACCAGATGTTTGGACTGAAGGCTCTATTCGTGGACTACGTGCCAAAGGCGGTTTCGAAATCGTAGAAATGCAATGGAAAAATGCAAGATTGGTCAAATTGATAATCAAGTCTAATCTAGGTGGAAACTTACGTTTACGATTACCAAACGCCTTAAAGTTAAGTTCAGGGCTTACATTGAAAAAAGCTTTGGGGGAAAATTCTAATTCGTTTTATCAAATGGAGGAGATACCCAAGCCCATCATTGCCGAGCAATCTAGTATTCAAGCACTTGAATTAAAGAAAACAGAACTTTTTGACGTAGCAACACAAAAAGGCAAAGTTTATACTTTTTTAGTAAAATAAATTTTAGCATACATATTTTATAGACATGAAAATAAAAGCATTCATTTTAGTACTTACTTATTTGTTCTCAGTTGGTGTTTCAAAAGCACAGAAAACTACTTTAGTAAATCCCATTCTGACAGGTTTTTATCCTGACCCAAGTATCGTGAAAGTAGGGTCAGATTATTATTCTGTTCATTCTACTTTCTCCTATTTCCCAGGTTTGCCCATCATGCACAGCCGTGATTTAAAAAATTGGAAACAAATAGGAAATGTCATCAACCGTCCGTCCCAAATGGATTTCATGGGCGAGCGTATGAGTCGTGGGCTTTTTGCACCTGCTATTACTTATTACAAAGGCATTTACTACGTTACTTGTACCGATATTGACCATGATGGCAACTTTGTAGTGACCGCCACCAACCCTGCTGGGCCTTATAGCAATCCCATAAAATTGCCAGAAGTAAGAGGCATCGACCCATCCATTTATTTTGACGAAGCAACCGACAAAGCCTATATCGTTTACAATAGCGATGCTCCTGACAACAAACCGCTCTATTCAGGTCATAGAACCATCAGAATGTATGAGTTTGATTACAAAAACTTGAAAGTGGTAGGCGAGCAAAAGCTATTAGTGAATGGTGGTGTAGATATTTCCAAAAAGCCCGTTTGGATAGAAGGTCCGCACGTTATGAAACGCAATGATTGGTATATTTTGTATTGTGCAGAAGGTGGAACCTCGGTCAATCACTCACAAGTCGCATTGCGTAGCAAAGATATTTGGGGACCGTATGTACCCTTTGAAGGAAATCCTGTACTAACGCAAAGAGAACTACCAGCCGACCGCCCCAATCCAATTACCTCGGCAGGACACGCTCAATTTATAGAAGGACCAGATGGAAACTGGTATTCGATATTCTTGGCAGTCCGTCCTTACGAAGGCGATTATTACAATACAGGTCGTGAAATGTTTATTGCTCCGCTCACTTGGGTAAACGATTGGCCGATGATTGAACATGGCGAAAAAGCCATCGAATACAAATACGAAACCAATATTAAAGAAGTAAAACAAAAAGATGCTTTGCCTCAAAATGGCAATTTTTCTTATACGATGAAATTCGATAAAGGGCTTGACCTTTCGATGATGCACTTGCGAACAGTTGATAGCAGTTCGTTCAAAACATCTAAAAATGGATTGACATTAAAATTGAAACCTGAAACTATTTCAGAACTCGGAAATCCTTCATTTGTAGGCAAACGCCAGCAACATTTAACCAGTTTGGCAGAAACAGAACTTGTTTTTTCTCCAAAATCTGAAAAAGAAAAGGCTGGTTTGGTGATTTATCAAGACGAAAGTCATTATTACTTTTTAGCAAAATCTATTAAAGACGGTAAAACTCAAGTAGAATTATATAAAAGTGTTCACCGCAAAAAAGACGTCGAATTGATTAATACGCTACCTGTTGGCAATGGGAAATTAGTACTGAAAATAGCTACCAAAGGAGATAAATGTGATTTTGCTATCTCAGAAAATGGTAAAGACTTCAAAGCACTAGCCGAAAATCAAGATGGCAAACACCTTTCTACCAAATTTTCAGGAGGCTTTGTAGGCTGTGTATATGCAATGTATGCAACTTCTCATGGCGAAAAATCAGATAATAACGCCACATTTAAGTATTTGAAATACGAAGGTAACGATTCTGTACTGAAATAAAGAATACAAAACTATCTGATAATGATAAAGATATTTTCATTCCTCATCCAATTGATACTTAGTCAAAATACTTACGATCGTGGTTCTTGG
This sequence comes from Flectobacillus longus, assembly GCF_030056705.1. Taxonomy (GTDB): domain Bacteria; phylum Bacteroidota; class Bacteroidia; order Cytophagales; family Spirosomataceae; genus Flectobacillus; species Flectobacillus longus. Next base: position 4,370 of record NZ_JASHIC010000037.1, on the reverse strand, counting down.
GCGAGCTGTATTTCAGTACAACCAGACACCGTAAATAGCTATAAAAGCACCAGTAATAGCTATAAAAACATAAGCCGAATTGGTTTAAATGAGTTTATGGATATGGACTTTAGACTTATCGGATATTTTCCCAAAAAAGAACAGTGGAATCAGATTTCTGAGCAAATCAAGAATATTCCGATAGATTCTTTAAGGTATGTAGATTCTTTAGATGTTAGCCAATTGGGAGATAGTTTGTATGTGAAGGTTTATACGCAAAATTATGCCTATCAGAGTAAGAATGTATATACCATTGCCAAAGACGCAAAAAACTTGACAGATTCATTGAAGATTTATAATATTTATATTGACTTAGTAATGAAAGATTTCATACATGATTCGGAAACTTTTCGGACTAAGGATTATACGCTAAACTATGTCTATAAAGAAAACATAGATAAAATCGACAGGAGGATTATATTCCATAAAATTTACCATTGATTCCCTGCTGGTTTTAGTAATTAGTACGATTTCTATTTATTGAATAATTTTTATAAAATATTGTAAATCAGCCAAATGAAAAAACATTTTATACAAAAATGAAAGAGAAGATTCTTGTTATTGCCCTTTTTATCAGCAGCTATGCAGTGAATGCTCAGCAAATTATACCTTTATATGATAGCGCAGTTCCAAATGCTAAAGCTACAAGCAGAAAAGAAATTAATGAAAATGGGGTGTACAGGGATGTAATTACCCCTACGCTAGAATATATCAAACCCGAAAAGCCAAACGGTACTTCGGTCATTGTAATTGCAGGGGGTGGATATGGTGTAATTGTTTATAATGGAGAAGGCTTGAATACCGCCAAAGCATTGGCAGAAAAAGGCATATCTGCATTTGTGTTGAAATACAGATTACCCAACGATGATATCATGATTGATAAAAAAATTGGGGCTTTACAAGATGCTCAGCAAGCCATCAAGATTGTACGTGAAAATGCTGATAAATTTGGGATTGATAAAAACAAAATAGGCATCATGGGCTTTTCGGCAGGAGGGCACTTGGCAAGTACTGCCGCTACGCATTTTGAAAAATCGTATATCGAAAATCCTAAAGGAACTAGCCTTCGACCAGATTTTCAGATATTGGTCTATCCCGTCATTACTATGAAAGAAGGGCTTACACACATAGGCTCACGTGATAATTTGATTGGAAAAAATCCCTCTATGACGGATATTGAGGCATTTTCGAACGAATTACAAATCAAAGCCAATACGCCACCTACTTATCTTACCCATACCGCCGACGATAAACTTGTCGATGTTGATAACAGTATTTCCTATTTCGAAAACCTTCGAAAAAATAAAGTTGAGGTCGAAATGCACATTTACCCCAAAGGCGATCACGGATTTATTTTCAGACATAAAGGCTGGATGGAACCTCTTTTTGATTGGTTAAAGCGTAATAATTGGCTATAATAAATCTAGTATTTTGGCGCACAAATCACACATATACACCTGTTTATCAAAAATTTAAACCTATTATATTCCGAATATTCTTTTTCAAAATAAACCTAAAATTAACAATGAAAAGTAAAGTTTTATTTCTTTTACTCAGCGTATCAACCTGTGGTATTACTTTCGCTCAAAATCAGCAAAGTGCTATTATTGAGGACTTTAAGCCATCTCCACTCAACCAGCCACAACAGGAATATCCGATGGTAAATTCGCAAGGCTATGCCCGTTTCAAAATTATTGCCCCTGCTGCTGATAGCGTTCGGGTAAGCTTAGGACTTGGTGGCAGAGGTGGTACAAAATTAGAAAAAGTCAATGATGGCAGTTGGATGGGAACAACCGAAGGACCAATGGATGAAGGTTTTCATTATTATAATGTAAAAATCGACGGAGGAAAATTTAATGACCCTGGCGCTATGAATTACTACGGCTCAATCCGTTGGGAAAGTGGTATCGAAATTCCGGCCCATGACCAAGATTTTTATGCCCTCAAAAACGTACCACATGGACATGTACAACAAGTATTGTTTCCATCGTCAAGTACCAATACTTCTCGCAGAGCCTTTGTTTACACGCCACCCGGCTACGAAATTAGCAAAGACAAATACCCAGTACTGTATTTACAACATGGCTGGGGCGAAGACGAAACCGCTTGGATGAACCAAGGTCATGCCAATTTAATTATGGATAACCTGATTGCAGAAGGAAAAATCAAGCCTTTCATCATTGTTAATACCTATGGAATGACCAATGAAGTAAAATTTGGAAAAATAAGAGAATTTAAAATAGAGCCTTTCCAAACGGTATTGATAGATGAATTGATACCTTACGTAGATACTCATTTCAGAACCATTGCTAAACAATCGCACCGTGCTATGGCTGGGCTAAGTATGGGCGGTATGGAAACAAAAACTATTACCTTGAATAAGCCAGAAGTATTTTCGTATTATGCACTTTTGAGTGGCGGTACTTACGCACCAACCGACATCAAAGATAAATCGAAAGTGAAACTTATTTTCTTGAGTTGCGGTAGCAGAGAAAGACCAGAGGGCGTAAATAGTGCAGTGACCGCCTTGAAGGAAGCCAATCTTAATGCGGTTTCATATATTTCCGAAAAAACAGGTCATGAATTCCAAACATGGCGCAGAAGTTTACGTGAATTAGCACCATTGTTGTTTAAATAAAACATTCTATATTATTTTGATTTAGGCATCGTCTACTATGTTATTTAATAGTAGACGATGCCTATTCTTGTCTATACCTATTTATTCTATATGATAGGCAAACAATGCTTACACACTATCTTAAAACCCTCCATTTCGGGTACAATCAAGTAGCAACAAATAATTTAAACTTATACAAATAAATAATATTAATAATACTTGTACCTTTTATTAAAGTCTATTTTAAGAATTAATATTAAGTAAAAGGTATAAATCGGGCTATTTTATCATAGTGTAATGTCTTACACTTCATTTTTGTTCTTTTGTGAAAATTGATGAATTATAAGAAAAAAATATAGATATAACGTCAGAATGGTACTTCCACAAAAAAAAAGGTTAAGACTTTGGAAGAACGATTTCAATTTTACGCTCTTCAATATTTCGTCTGATTGGTAAAAACGCTATCTGAGAAGCTGGCGAGTATAGCTTTGCTACCGATCTTTCTATGGTATTCGTTGTTATGTTATTAATAGCAAAACCCTTTATGTCGTATTTAGGCTAAAGTAATCCTATTTTTTTAAGATTAAATATGAATGTGCCTCAAGGTTCACAGAAGTACCCAAACTTACTTTTTCTCCACTAAGTGCGTTTTGCCAATTCAATTTGTATTGGTTAAACCTAATGGTAATTCATTCAATATCTTAGCATTTCGAACATTTACTAAAATGAGTACTTCTTCTGTGCCATATTTCTTTATTAAACACAACTACATCTTTAGCATTAAAAGCCTCAAGTCTTCCTCTTTTGATGGCATTGCTACTATTTCTAAATGCCATCAAACTTTTATATTCTGCCAAGATTGTTGGATTCATCGACCAGTCAATTTTAGTGATATTGTTACTAAAAAATGGAATTTTTCCTGCATAACCAATTTCTTGTCCATTATAAATAAGCGGTACACCTCCCATTGTTGTCGGCTTCCCATTTTTAGTACAGTTTAAAAATATACATAATCAGTCTGCTTTGATTATGTTTTTAACCCTTCTTGGGCTTCGTTCCGCTACGCTACACTCAGCCCAAGAAGGGTGTTTTGTTTTTTCATTCTATAATCTACTGGGCTCATACCACCTAAAGAGACATGTGGGCGAACGAAATTATAATCCCTTAGCCATAGATCTGTTTCTTGGCGAACTTCCTCCAAAGAATCAAACACATAAGCATCTAATACATGTCTGCGGTAAGTTTGGTTGAATCGCTCAATGTAGGCATTTTGCGTTGGTTTCCCTGGTTGAATGTAGTGAAATACAATGTCATTCATCTGACTCCATTCTTGCGCTAGTTTTGCTACAAATTCTGGTCCATTATCCATTCGAATCTTAGTGGGCTTGCCATATTTGTTCACCAAATGGCGAAGAATATAAATCACCCTACTACTCTTAAGCGAGTAGTCTGTCTCTATGAAAAGTACTTCTCGATTGTAATCATCTATCACGTTAAAGCTTCGGAATGAACGCCCATTACTCAAAACATCACTCATGAAATCTATGCTCCAAGTTTGAGTAAAGCTCTGGGGAACTTCTAAGGGCTCTTTTACCCTAGCCACAAGACGTTTTTTAGCCTTTCTACGAATAGAAAGTCCCATCTGAACATACACCCGATGCACTCGCTTATGATTGAAATGATGACCCGCATTGCGCATACGGTAGTAAAACTT
>NZ_JASHIC010000036.1 GCF_030056705.1 Flectobacillus longus | reverse complement strand
TTAATGTGTTAATTTTGTTCATGGCTCGTCTTTTTTAGTTTGTTTGGTTTTGCAACTACAAATCTAAAAAATTCAAGCCTTTTTTTATGATACTTCTGAAACCGTGATAATGTCTATTACTTAATAGAAGATTTTTTACTGAAATTAAAGAAAAGCCTAATAAAATCGTATTAGGCTTTGGGTGTTAAGTATTAGTGCTGAATTATGAGTTGTTAATTTTACACTCAAAATTCAGCACTTCTACTTCGTATACTATTTCAGGTATTTATCAAACCACTTGATATATCTTTCAAAACGGTCTACTTGGTAACTTGGTACCGAAATGCCGTGGAATTGTCCTGGATATACAATCAATTCTGTTGGAATACCGATTGTTCTTAAGGCTTGGTACATTTGTTCGCTACCAACCGCAGGAACATTATGGTCACTTTCGCCTACCATAAATTGCGTTGGTGTTTTAATTTTGTCTGCTTTTAGGAAAGGATAAGAAAGCTTTACATATTTGTCAAAATTCTTCCATGGAGAACCAATTTCATGTTCGTATTGCAAAATATATTGGTCGACACCATACATAGATGAAATCATGGCTACCCCTGCACCACTTGATGCCGCTTTGAAACGAGTATCTGTTGCAATAGTATAATCTGTCAAAATACCGCCATAACTCCAGCCTCCAATTCCTAATTTTTCAGGGTCAGCAATGCCATTTTTTACCGTATAATCCACTGCACCAAGAATATCTAGAACTTCTTTATTGCCCCAATCGCCACTGATGACTTTACAATATTCCAAACCACGCCCGTTACTTCCACGGTAGTTTACGCCAACGACTGCATAACCTGCCGATGCCAACATTTGTCTACTCAAATCAAAACCAAACTCGTCTTGCGAAACGGGTCCACCATGAATAAAGAAAATTGTAGGGAGCTTTTTCTTTGAGTCTATATTGGCAGGACGATACAAAATACTTGAAACAGTAGCACCATCTTTACTTTTTGAGGTAAATCCTTCTACAGTTGCAAGACTAATTTGCTTAAAGAATGCCTCATGATGATTCGTTAAGGCTCTTCTTTGTCCATTTTCAAAAGCATAGATTTCTGCTGGAAGTTCAGGTGTTGTGACCAACGAAGCCCAATCTCCATTCGGGTGTGCTTCTAATGAAGTAAATATTGCTTTATCTTGAGAGACTTTCTGCATCATAGCACCACTTAATGGAAAGTTGGCTACATAACGGTATCGGTCGTCCAATACGATTGCAAAAATAGATTTACCATCTTTTGCCCATCTTGGAGTATTTACGGGTCTATCAAGGGTTTTACTTAGTAAAGTCGGTTCTCCGCCATCAACACTAATCGTGCATAATACCGCATGGTCATACATGATGTAGTCTTCTGAGGCAGTACTACGAAGGTAGGCCAAAGTTTTGCCATCAGGACTCCAAACAGGGGCGTTGTCGCTCCCCGTCCAAGTGGTTAATTGTTTTGCTTCGCTTTTGGCTTTAGTTTCTATGACAAAAATGTCAGTATTTTCATTGCGGTCGGGGTCAGGAGTTCTGTTACTTACAAAAGCGATTTTAGAACCATCTGGCGACCATGCAATCGAGCTTACCTCATAGTTTCCTTTGGTTAGGGTATCAATCTTTTTTGTTGCCACATCAAACAGGAAGATATTTGAGAATGTTCTTTCACGATAACCTTCTACATCTTTTTTAAACAAAAAACGGTCAATAACGATAGGCTTTGGCGTTTTTGGTTTTGAGGTATCGGCTTTGCTTTCTAATACCAAAGCTATTTTTTTCCCGTCAGGGCTCCAAGCATATTCTTGTAAATCGCCTCCTTTGAGATTGGTTAGTTGTTTTCCTTCACCTCCACGACGGTTGAGCAACCAGATTTGGCTTCCATTTGAGCTACTTCTTGCTGATACAAATGAGATGTATTTGTTGTCTGGGCTCCACTTGGCTTGTGATTCGCCATCAGGAGAGTTGGTTAGCTGAATAGATTCTTTCCCATCCCAGCTTACCATCCAAACGTCTGTACTTCTTTTGTTTTTAACTGAATCTACAGAAGTTAGTGTATAGGAAACCCAAGCACCATCAGGTGAAATTTTGGCATCAGAAACCGATTTGATTTGATATACATCCTTCGGTTTTAAATTACGTTTAGTTGCATTTTGTGAGTACCCAATACTTGGAAGAATACCCAGTAAAAGTGCATAAAAGGAAAGTTTTTTCATAAAAAATGTTTAGTTGTTGAATTGGTAAAAATGAAAATAAGAGATAAACACAAAAAGTTAATTAGAGCGATGAGTTAAGTATTAGTGCTGAATGTATGAGTTGTGAATTTTGAATGTAAAGTATTGATAGTTAAAATTACACTCAAAATTCACAACTAGGACTGTATGAAAGATTTCAAACTATTACAGATTTGAGATTTCTGATTTCGGAAATATTGAAAAGTAACTTGATTTTTTGTAAAACATAGTTCAAAAAAGTTGGTCACACTTCCGAAATCCAACATCCTATATAGATGGTTCTTATATTTCTTCGTACACTACTAATTCACAACTCACAATTCATCACTCCAAACTCATCACTCAACACTACCTCAGAGTCCTTTTGCTAAAAATCCCCCATCTACTGCCAAATTCTGTCCTGTAATATAGGATGAAACGGGCATAGCAAAAAAGGCAATAGCCGAAGCTACTTCCTCAGGTTCTGCAACACGATTGAGGGGTGTTCTATCTAAGATTTTTTTGAGTCTGTCGGGCTGAGATAGTACTGGAACTGTCAATGGGGTTTTGGTGTACCAAGGCGAAACAGCATTGACACGGATGCCGTGTTTAGCCCATTCTACTGCCAAATTTCTTGTAAACTGTAATTCTGCCGCCTTTGTCATGCCATAAGGAGTACCAGAGGCAACATCGACCGACGCTGCCACCGAGCTTACATTGATTACGCTAGCATCCTGACCTTTTTCTAAAAATTCAAAACACAGCCTTGTCATAGCAATGGCGCTAAAAAGGTTTGTGTCAAATACTTTTTGGATTTCCTCAGGCTCATATTCGGTAAATTCTTTACGGATATTTGTGCCAACATTATTCACCAAAATATCAAGTGAACCCCATTCTTTTAAAATAGGAAAAATATACAATTCTCTATCTTCGGATTGGGTGACATCCGCTGCAATACCTTGTGCCACAAAGCCTAACGCACTCCATTCTTTAATACATTCTTGGATTTCGTCTCCATTTCTTGCAATAATGAGAACCTGTGCGCCAAGTTTCAAAAACTCAGTGGCTGTGGCTTTTCCTATTCCTTTTGTGCCACCTGTAATAAGGGCTTTTTTACCCTGTAAATTCCAGTTTGTCATAATATGAAATATTGTATCTTGAGAATTAGCGATGATAAATAGCCAATTCCTTCTATTTGATTTTGAAAATTACTTTAATTATGGTGTGAAAAGATAACTAAGGTTTAATAATTCGACGAAATAAAGCTAAAACAAGTTCAGATAACCTTTATTTTTAGCTATATTTGTTTACGAGCTAATCCCTCAATATTACTTCTTTTAGGTAGAAGAGCCTTATAAACCTATCAAAATTTCACCACAAATTTGGATAGGTCATACATCAACACGTCTAATACATAGTTTATTCATGAAATTATCAGCGGGAGCAGAGTTTATTTATCAAATTAAAGAGCCTACGCCTGTCGTTACTATGCTACGCCCTCGTAGTACAGAAGGACAATTTATTCAGGAAGATAGGTTGATTCTGAGTCCCTATACACCCATCGTAGAGTACATAGACTCGTTTGGAAATGTATGTCAACGTATGTTACTTCCCGTTGGAACTGTAACCATTCGTTCGGAGGTAGTGGCAGAGGTAGCCGACAATGTAGATGTCAATAATCAAGCAGCTTATGTTTTGATTGAAAACCTTCCGAGCGATACCTTACAATTTTTGTTTCCTAGCAGATATTGTCAATCAGACAGCCCTGTAATCGGTAGATTGGCGGTTGAAATTACCAAGAAAATTTGGTCAGGTTATGAGCAAGTTGCAGCCATTAGTGAATGGATTCATCAAAATATTGCCTATGAATATGGTGTAACAGAGTCTAGTACAACAGCATTAGATATTTTGGATTTGAAAAAAGGCGTATGTCGTGATTTTACACATTTGGCTATTTCACTTTGCAGAAGCATCAATATCCCATCAAGGATGGTTGTAGGCTATGTAAAGGAATTAAAGTATATCGATTTGCACGCATGGTTTGAGGTATATTTGGGTGGTAAATGGTACGCTTTTGATGCAGTACAAGATTGTACTACTGGCGGAAGAATTGTTATTGCTTATGGGCGAGATGCCACCGATGTTGCTTTGATTACACAATTTGGAAACTCTGAATTACTCAATATGAAAGTTTGGGTAGAACAGGTATAAAAACTGAAGTATTCCGAATTAAGTGATTGTTTTAAAATTTGTATTCAAGCGGTAGAGACACAGTGCGTTGTGTCTAAAAGGGTTTCATCATAAATTTTAATATTTAAAACGGCGTTCGAAATACTATTTTCGAACGCCGTTTTTGATTCTTTATTTTTGAATGACTTTTTTATATCTAAAGTAGATAGTCTCCACCCATAAAATCTATAAAGAAAAATCACTAAATCGTTCAATCACCAATCACTCAATAGTTCTACAATAAATGCGGTCTTTCCTTTTCAATTTTTAAAATCAATTCGCCAAAAAGGGTATTCGCCCATGCAAACCATTTTCTTGTAAATTTCGACGAATCGTCTTTGTCAAAAGACTCGTGCATAAAACCTGTGCCTGCGTGCGTATTTTTAATCATTTTCAATTGAGCCGCAATTTCTTGGTCGTTGGTGGATGTCATGGCGCGCATCACCAAACCAATATGCCAAATATTGTCTACCAGAGTATGCGGACTACCAATTCCTTCGGCAGCTTTACCCTTGAAGAAATAAGGGTTAAATGAGCTCAAAACAAACTTTCTCGTATTTTGATAAATAGGATCATTCACATCCACAGCTCCCAAATACGGCAAGCCCAGTAAATTTGGCACATTGGCATCGTCTTGTAACAAACGGTTGCCGAATCCGTCTACTTCCAACGCATAAATTTTACCAAAAGTTGGATGGTTATAAATGGCATATTCTTGAATTGCTTTTTTTACTTCGGCAGAAAGAGCTTTACATTCTTGTGCAAAAGGTACATCTTTCAAAACTGTTTCAGCGATTTCCCCCAATTGTTTGAAAGATACTACTGCAAAAAGGTTGGCAGGAGTATAAAATGGAAAAATTGTAGCATCATCAGACGGACGGAAAATGCTATGAATCATACCAATAGGCTTGGTTGGATTACCATATCCATTACCTGGAACCGTATCTGTAGACCAGAAGGTATTACGACCAAATTTGTAGCTTCCTCGGCTATTTTTACGTTGTTGTTCTTTACAAATTCTCAAAACGCCTTTCATTGCTTTTGACCAATCTGCATCAAATACAGATGTATCGCCCGTGGTTTTCCAATAGTGATAAGCCAAACGAATGGTGTAACAAACAGAATCTAACTCCCATTTACGTTCATGAAGTTCTGGCTTCATATCTGTTAAATCTTTGGTCCATTCGCTATTCCCTTTTTCAGCATAAAATGCGTTGGCATAAGGGTCGATTAAAAGACATTTTGCTTGGCGACGAACTACGCCTTCCAACAATTTGCGAATGTCTTCATTCTTTTTAGCTAGTGGCAAATACGGCCAAACTTGGGCAGTACTGTCACGCAACCACATGGCATCAATGTCTCCTGTAATCACAAAGGTATCTGGCTTACCGTTTTCAACTTTGTAATGAACAGTTGTATCCAAAGTATTGGGAAAACAGTTTTCGAATAACCAAGCTAGTTCTGGGTCTTTGATTTTTGATTTGAGTCTGGCAATCGTTTCTTCTACTGCTGGACTTGAAAAATTTCTTTTGTCGGCGCTAACACGTACAACTGGGAAGTCGGTTGCACCATAAGAGGTGTTTGAATAAAAGGCTAATCCAAGACCTGCTAATGAGCTGTTTTTAATAAAATGACGTCTGTTCATTTTTAAATAGTTTTTAAAAAGGGCTTAAAGGAAGGACAAAAGCCATTCCCTAGGTTTTACAGAAAATGAGTGATTTTGTAACAAAAATTAAAGCGACAAAGTTGTCGAAAAAATCATTAAAATGACAATATTTTGGATTTTTGCCCACTTACTTAAACTTATCTTTTGTTACCTCAACTTATATTCTAGCCTATGAAATCGCAAAAATCCATATTGCCACTTACTCAATTACCATTATTTGACAAAATCTGAGCTTAAATTGACCGTTTTTAGATTAGATAATTGATTTTTTAATTTCTGAATTGTAATCCTTATGAAACCAATATTGAGTCTATTTGTGATTTTTTCGTTGGCATTTTTAGCCAGTTGTGTAACACCCACTCGAACGGTGGTTGTTGATAGACGTCCTCGCCGAACCGTAATTGTTCAACAGCCAAGGGAAGTCATTGTTGTAGAAAAACCTGGACGCGGACGTGGTCACGGTAAAGGTAGGGGGCGAGGACATTGGCATTAATGGCTTTTAAACAAAACATGAGCCATATCTAATTGAGTGAATTGAGATTGAGTGAATGAGTGATTATTTTATGCAGAAGAGACGCAATGATTGCGTCTTAAGCTGAGTAAAATCTATCATAGTAGCATCAAAAAAGCGGTCGGAAAATTGATTTTCGACCGCTTTTTTGATGAAAACTTAGAGAATAACCCCAATCTTAAAATTCGGAATGACTCATATTTTGACACTATATTTCAAAATGACACCTCTTTATACACAAGGCATTGCGTCTCTAAGATAAAAATAGATTTTAAAATAATCACTAAATCGCTCAACCGCCATCCACTCAATATCAGACTAGTGCGAATCACGAGCGACCTCGCTTCCTGATTTTCCTTTCAAAAAGCTCATGTCAGCGCCCAAGTGTGCTTGCTCAACATGGGTGATATATAAACTCACATAGCCTCGGTTAATATTAAGATTGGGTGCTATCCAATTTTTGCGACGATTTTCAAGCTCTTCTTCTGATACTTCTAGTGTAAGACTTCGATTGTCGACATCCAATGCTATCCAGTCGCCATTTTGTACTAGCGCAATATTGCCACCAGCCGCAGCTTCAGGCGATACATGAAGTACGACTGTCCCAAAACCCGTACCACTCATTCTGCCGTCCGAAATACGAACCATATCTTTGATGCCTTTTTCCAATAACTTTTTGGGCAAACTTATATTACCTACTTCTGCCATGCCAGGATAGCCTTTGGGTCCAACATTTTTGAGAACCATCACCGAGTTTTCATCAATATCAAGGTCAGGGTGATCAATCTTAGCATGATAGTCCTCAATATTTTCAAAAACTACCGCTTTACCTCGATGCTTCATCAAAGCAGGAGTGGCAGCAGACGGTTTGATGACAGCGCCATTTGGTGCTAAATTTCCTTTTACCACGGCAATTCCAGAGTTGGGTTTAAAAGGGTTTTTCAGCGAACTTATGATTTCCGAATTGTAAATTTCAGATTGCGTAACATTTTCAGCTACAGTTTTACCATTTACAGTAATTGTATTTTTGTGTAAATGCTCCAGCATTTGTTTCATGACAGCAGGCAAGCCTCCAGCATAATACAAATCTTCCATAAAATGCTCCCCAGAAGGTTGAAGGTTTGCCAAAAGAGGAATATCCTGAGACAGTCTATCAAAATCATCAATCGACAAATCGACGCCAATGCGACCTGCAATTGCCAAAAGGTGAATGACAAAATTAGTAGAACCACCAATTGCCGCATTTACCTTGATGGCATTTTCAAATGCTTCTCTGGTTAGTATTTTACTTAAGGTCAAATTTTCCTGCACCATTTCGACGATACGTCTGCCCGAAAGTTGAGAAATAACTTTTCTTCTAGAATCTGCTGCTGGAATAGCCGCATTGTTGGGCAAGGATAAACCTAGAGCTTCTACCATGGTTGCCATTGTGGAGGCAGTTCCCATTACAGCGCAATGTCCTTGAGTACGTGCCATGCAGGCTTCGGCTTCTACAAATTCTTCTTGGGATAATTCCCCTAATTTGTATGCCTCAGCAAATCGCCAAACGTCTGATGTTCCTATGTCTTTGCCTTTCCATTTGCCTTTCATCATGGGACCGCCAGAGATGACAAGGGTAGGTAAGTCTACGCTACAAGCTCCCATAACCAGCGAAGGAGTGGTTTTGTCACAACCGCAAAGCAATACTACACCGTCGATAGGGTTGGCTCTGATGGACTCTTCGACATCCATACTTGCCAAATTTCGATAGAGCATGGCGGTAGGTTTGATGAGGGTTTCGCCTAAAGACATCACAGGAAATTCTACGGGGAAACCACCTGCTTCGAGAACGCCTTTTTTGACAGCTTCTGCAAGGTCACGAAAATGAGCATTACAAGGAGTCAGTTCTGACCAAGTATTACAAATACCAATGACAGGTTTTCCTTCAAAGAAATCAGAAGGAATACCTTGATTTTTCATCCAAGCTCGGTAGAGAAATCCGTCTTTACCTGATTTTCCAAACCAATTTTGGGAACGAAGTTGATTTTTTTTCATGTTAAAAGGTTTTGTTTTTCGGGATAGATGCTAAATTAATGTTTTCTGGAAATTATGATTAATTTTAGAGAGATTCAATTGGCAACGAAAACCAAAAGAGATAATTGACTTAGAATTTTACATTATTTTTTACATAAATTCGCTTAGCGCACAGCTTTTGCCTACTGCGTTTAGCTATTACTTACCTCCCAACACCCAATGTACAAAACTTTTGAAACAGAGCGGTTAATCTTAAAGCCGACAGACCTTGAAGATGCCGAATTTATTTTGGCTTTGTTGAATACCCCAAAATGGCTACAATTTATTGGAGATAGAAATGTCCAAGATGTGGATGATGCCATCGATTATATCAATAGTCGTGTACTATATCAATACGAGCGACTAGGATATGGTAATTATACGGTAATTCGTAAAGAAGATGGTGTCAAAATTGGCAGTTGTGGCTTGTACGACCGTGAAGGTTTGGAAGGCATCGACATTGGTTTCGCTTTTTTTCCTGAGTACGAAGGAAAAGGTTACGGCTTTGAAGCAGCTTCAAGAATATTAAAGGCCGCTATTGAAGATTTTTCTCTTAAAAAAATTAAAGCAATTACTAATTTGGAAAACTATGCTTCGCAAAAGCTACTTGAAAAAATAGGACTCGTCAAGGTAGACAAAATCATATTACACAACGATGAATTATTTCTTTTTGAACTGAATGTTTGAAAAATATAACGCCTTATGCGCTAGGCGAAATTATTTCCATTTTGCTTTAATAAGCTAGCCTATTGCAAAAGCCTAAGGCGGATAAAATTATTTTTCTATAAAACTATTTCTCTTACTTATGAAATCAATCGTTCTCTTTCTCTCAACATTTATTACTTGCTTTTCATTAAAAGCGCAAACTATTCATTATTTTGAATCTTTTGATCAGCAACGAATTGCCTATGAAGATACAGGAAAAGGCAATCCTGTACTTCTATTGCATGGATTTATCAATACAGGCGCCAATTGGCGCCGCACACAGCTTTATAAAGATTTGATTGCTAAAGGCTATCGTGTCATTGTGCCAGATATGCGAGGCAATGGTAAATCTGACAAGCCTCATGAGGAAAAATATTATCAAAATAATGCCGAAACCAAAGATATGATGACGTTGATAAAATCTTTACATATCAAAGAATATACAGTGATAGGCTACTCAAGAGGGGCAATAATTACTGCGAAATTATTGAGCTTAGACAAACAGGTTAAAAAGGCTGTTCTAGGTGGTATAGGTCAGCATTTTACTAATCCAGATTGGGACAGAAGGAAAATGTTTGAGGAGGCTTTTTTAGGTAAAGCGTATATGTATCCAGATGCGCAAGGAGCGGTAAAATATGCCAAATCTATCGGAGCTGACACTTTGGTGTTGGGGTATTTACAACGTTATCAACCTGCAACTTCGCCCAAGGCGCTGGCAAGTTTTAAAGGGAAAACGATGATTATCAACGGTGATGCTGATTTGGATAATGGCGACCCAAAAGTACTACAAGGCTTTTTTAAAAATGCAAAATTGGCGATCGTGAAAGGAGACCATAACGGAACTTATCGTACCGCTGAGTTTTCGAGTGAAATACTAAAGTTCTTGGAAGAATAGAAGTAGATGTTGTAAAGTTTCAGTATGAAGATACAAAGCTGGTATCTTCATACTGAGACATTTTATTCAATGCCTATTTTTTCGTAACGTTGTTTATAGTCTGTTGGAGACAATCCTGTAATCTTCTTAAAAACATCCCTGAATGCCTTCGTATCACTGTAGCCAACATCAAACATAACTTCAGTAATAGTTTTTCGACCACTTTCTAATGCTTTCTTTGCGGCTTCTATTCTTACTCTCTGGACGTATTCTATCACCGAATTATTGGTTGCTTTTTTAAATCTTCTCTCAAATGTACGGCGTCCTAGGTTGTGCTGCGCCGCTAATTCTTCAATCGTAATTTTCTTTTCAAAATGTTCCTCAATAAATTCTTGCACTAGCTTTATAGCGGTATCGTCGTGCATTTTTTGCCCATGAAAAATACTAAAAGAGGATTGGCTTTTACGGTTGATGTCTAGTACGAAAAACTTGGAAGCCAAAACAGCTAATTCTCGACTACTGTACTTTTCGACTAAGTGCAACAAAAGATTCCAATATGAATTGGCGCCTCCACTCGAATACAATCCATTCTGTTCTGTAATAATTCGATTGTCCATCAAGGTTACCTCAGGAAACATTGTTCTGAAATCATTGGCAAATAACCAATGCGTCGAACAAGATTTGCCATTGAGAAGACCTGTTGATGCCAATAAAAATGCTCCCAAACACAAACTTGCCACCTCGGTACCTTCTTGATAATTTTGGCGAATCCAAGGTAGAAATGATTGATTAAGAGAAAGAGCATCCTCTAAGTTTCCACTAAGGGCAGGAATAATAATCAAGTCTGGTCTTTGTGCTTCTGAAATAACAGCATCAGTGTGTATAGAAAATACACCATTGGCGACTTTTACTTCTTTGCTTTGACCCACTAATTGAACCTCAAATAAAGGTTGCTGACCTGCTTGAGACAGAAATTGGTTGACAGCTAGTAATAGATACCGAGGGTCGGCAACTGCTTCTATTACAGCAGTTTCGGGGACAATGATAGCTACTTTTTTCACAGATTTTAGGTTTGAAGTAAGGTTTTTGTTTACTTACAAATGTAAAAATTAATGTTGTCGTAAACAACCTTTATTTTGTCGTACTTACTATCTGTGACTAATTTTTGTAGACAGTATTTTTGTAAAAAAGAAACAATAAATAGATTTTCTGATAAAACATATTCAAAACTAAAAAACTTATGGCTTCTAAAATCTTTGTAAATCTACCTGTAAAAAATCTCCAAAAATCAATTGAGTTTTTTACGCATGTTGGATATGCCTTTAATCCACAGTTTACTGATAATCAGGCTACTTGTATGATAATTTCTGAGAATATTTTTGTAATGTTGTTAGAAGAATCGAGATTTCAGACTTTTACACCAAAACAGATTCCTAATGCTCACGAAACGTCTCAAGTATTGATTGCCTTGGACTCTGAGAGTAGGGAAGAAGTGGATGCTATTCTAGAAAAAGCTTTAGCCGCAGGCGGTACAGAGGCTCGACCAGCTCAGGATTATGGTTTTATGTACGGTAGAGCCTACAATGACCTCGACGGACATATTTGGGAGATTGGTTGGATGGACATGGAAAAGTTTATGGAAATGAAATAGTAATTATGAGGGGATAGGCAAAAAGGGGATAGTTTGCCTCTTTAGACTAGAATAAGGTGTTTGCTTATTTTTCCGAAATTAGAAATTACCAATCCGAAATGGGTTGAAATCCTTCGTACATTACCAACTCGCAATACTGCATAAACACTTAATTTCTCTTTATTTAACATGAAAAAAGACAAGATTATTTTTTGGGTAACCACCACGCTAATCTTCCTATTTGAAGGGGTAATGCCAGCGCTTACTTCTCAAACAGAATTGGCAAAGGAAGGAATAAAACATTTAGGCTATCCTGAGTATTTTGGTAACGCCTTGGTTGTATTTAAGGTATTAGGAACATTGGCATTGATGATTCCACAAGTACCCAAACGATTAAAAGAATGGGCTTATGCAGGCTTTGTATTTGATTTTATTTTTGCAAGTATTAGTCATGCCGCTGTAGATGGTATTGGCGGAGAAGCGTTTTTCCCCTTAATAGTTTTGGCAATTCTGATGGTTTCATATTTTTATTATCACAAATTGGAGGATGGAAAAGCATAAGTTCCTAAGCGTAGACGAGTACGAATCAAACTTTCCTGAGGATGTTCAATTAATTATAGGTCAAATACGTGATTTGATACGAGCAATTGCACCAGAAGCACAGGAATGTATTAGTTACAATATGCCAGCTTACAAGTACAAAGGTGTATTAGTCTATTTTGCTGCCTACAAAAATCATATAGGATTTTACCCTACAGGCTCAGGAATCAAACATTTTGAATCAGAGCTAGGACCCTATAAATGGGCGAAAGGATCGATACAATTTCCTTTAAATCAGGAGATTCCTTTTGATTTGATTCAAAAAATGGTAATTTACAGACTAGAGGAAAATAGGAGTAAATAAAACACAAGCCCTTGCCAATACGCTAAGTATGGCAAGGGTTTTCTATTAAAGACAATATTCTAAAATGATCATTCCTCTGAATTCTGTTTTCATCAACTCAAAATCATGCAAAATGAGCGTGCCAATTTGTTGAAAACCCATTTTATGATAAAAACCAATAGCATTTTTACTGCTATCCATCGCTTTTAGAATGACACTTTCTTTTCCTTGTTTTTGAGCTAGTTCAAAAGCAAACTCTATCAATTTACGCCCTAAACCAAGTCCTTTGTATGACTGATGAAAGTAGATTCTTTCTATTTCGAGTGCACTACTTTTTTCTGAATAATCATAATTTACCTTCAAGTATCCCACAGGCGAAGTATCCATCTGAAGAATAAAATAATCAGAATTTGGGTGCTCTATTTCAACTTGAAGTACCTGTTCGGCATAGGATTTCTCAAGATACCACTCTTTGCCTCCCTCAAGCCATAAATAGAGATAATGCTCAACGTAAATGTTTTTACAAAGTTCAGAAAGGCAATGTGCGTCTTCCAAGTTTGCTTTTTTGATTTGATAGTCCATAAATTTTGATGAAGTGTTAGGTACTGTATCAATGCAGTGTTAATTATGAGTGTAATTTTATTTATCAATATTTTACATTCGAGGTTAATTAGGTCTTATTTTGCTTTATGAGGCTTTAGATCTTAAGCTAAAAGCGGGTAAAATTGCCCACTAGCTTAAAGAGTTTTCGTAAATCTAAGTTCGAATTGCAAGTTAGGCATAAGTTCGTAATAGCAGACTTTTTGACCTGAATTCGTTAAAAATTGACGAGCCAAAAAGTTTTTCTCAAAGTATAATGAGTCTTTTCCTCGATACTCAAATAAGTTAGTACCCATAAGCGGAGGCAACTCAAATCCTTGTAGTTTGTCATGACGATATTCATAAGCTTGAACAACGTATCCTTTGGGGGTTAGTCCAAACAAATACAACTCTGGTAGATTATTTAGATTAAAATCTCCATCTGCAAATTGTATCTTTGTAGGAATATCTTTGAGCTTTTGTTGCCATTTTCTTAAACCATAACCAATTGAAATATCTCTATTTTGGTGTACACAAACTTTATAAAGGCTTGTGCTCGAGTACCATGACCACAAGCAAGAATATGATTGAACAGAATCGCCTTGGGGTAACTGGTACAAATTGTTATGAATATTGGTCTGAATAATTTGCTCTTCTTGAAATTCAATCAAAACAATATAACATACAATTGCTACAAGTAGAATAGTCATGCACGAAGTAAAGAAGGTGATTTTTTTCATTTTTTCAGGAAAATATCGGCATTATCATGTAAATTTACCCAGAATGATTTGAAAATGTATGTAGTGAAAATTTATTCAAATCTACTATTTTTGACAGATGCCCAAGCAATAGCAATTCTTCTAACAAATTAAAGAAAATGATTATTGTGTAAGTATTATTTATGACGAAACAAAGCCATAATACCTATGAATTGTACTTCCCTAGACCAACAACTTTGCCAGGTTGCTTTGGAAAATAGCCCACTTTTTGTTGGAATCTACAATCCAGACACTCACAAATTTATCTATCTCAATAAGACAGGGCTAAAAATGTTTGAGCTAGAAAATTTGGAACAAGCTAATAGTTTTTTCTTGGAGGGCTTACGAAACAACGAAAGTCTGATTCAATGGGAGCTTCAGGTATCTGAGCACTTAAAATCTTCTGCTGAATTTTGTATTGATGATAGTTTCACAAGTCCAAGTGGTACAAAATTCTGGGGGCGAATTCAAGTGAAATTGCTTCAAGAGCCTGATGCAGCTAGAGGTCATTGGTTGGTTAATTTATCTGATATTCAATCTGAAAAGCATACTCAAATTCAATTCTCGGAAGGTGAAGCTCGTTTTGAAGCATTGTTTATGCACGCAGCAATGGGTATTGTAATGATGGACAAAAGCAGTAAAATTGTTCTTACCAATCGCTTTGCCAATGCTTTGTTCGGCTATGATTTGAACGAGCTCATAGGTATGCCTATCGAGACACTTCTTCCAACAGCATTAGCTGAGACTCATCGCCAACATACAGAAAAGTATTTGCACAAACCTCAAATTCGTCCAATGGGTATTGGACTGGATTTGAAAGCGCGCAAAAAAGATGGGACTTTATTTTCGGTAGAAATCAGTTTGAGTTTTTTTGAACAAAATGGTAATCAATATTTCATCTCTTTTATCAACGATATTACCTATAAGAAGAAAATCGAGATGGAGATGATTTTGAAAAATCAAGAAATTAAAAAACTCAATGAGAGCCTTGAACAAGAAGTCATGAATCGAACCAATGCGCTTGTTGAAACACTTAAAGATTTAGAAGAATCGAAGCAAGAACTAGAATTGGCCTTGAGTAAGGAAAAAGAGTTGGGTGAACTCAAATCTCGTTTTGTAGCAATGGCATCGCACGAATTTAGAACGCCATTGACGGCCATTTTGTCTTCTGCATCTCTAATTTCGAAATATCCCAAAACCGAAGATCACGAAAAAAGAGAAAAGCATGTTCACCGAATAAAGTCAGCTGTAAGTAATTTGACCGATATTTTAGAAGAATTTTTGTCGGTAGGAAAACTTGAAGAAGGTAAAATAGAAGCACATTTGGCCGAAGTCGAAATTCCTGATTTGGTAAATGATACCTTGGCAGATGTTAGTAATTTGTTAAAGAAAAATCAAAACTTACGCTTTGAGCATTCGGGCGAAACTGAGCTTTTTACGGACAAATCCTTGTTACGAAAAATTATTATCAATTTATGTTCCAATGCGGTGAAGTTTTCGGGAGAGAGCTCGTGTATTACGATTAGAACTCAAAAACTGCCGTCTCATTTCGTCTTGAGTGTACACGATGAAGGTATTGGTATTTCGGAAGAAGATCAAAAACATTTGTTTGATCGATTCTTTAGAGGCGTGAACGTTACCAATATTCAAGGTACAGGATTAGGCTTACACATTGTTGCCAAATACACCGAATTACTTGGAGGAAAAGTAAGTATTTCGAGTAAACTCAACGAAGGTACAACCGTAACTGTGCAGTTGGATTTAGCTTGATTTAGCCTTTTCTTAGGCTCTTTACATAAAAGACATAAAAGAATCGTGTTAAGTAAGGTGCTATGACCAAAACTCCACATTCGCAACTCATCATTCAGCACTAATTTATATTTCCCTCAATATTCAATAAAAATCATTTGTTAAAACTTGTCTTAACACAACAATTAAGCTTTATGAAAAAGATATTACTTATCGAAGACAGCGATGACATCAGAGAAACCACCGCCGAGATTCTCGAATTGGCTAACTACGAGGTAATTACCGCAGTTAACGGTAAAGATGGAGTTGAAAAAGCCATTCAAAGTCGCCCTGATATTGTAATTTGCGATATTATGATGCCTGTGCTTGATGGATATGGCGTTCTCCATATCTTTAATCAAAATCCCGATTTACAAGGTATTCCATTTATTTTCTTGACTGCCAAAACTGAAAGAACTGATTTTAGAAAAGGAATGGAAATGGGTGCTGATGACTATTTGACCAAGCCATTTCACGAAATAGAGTTATTGAATGCCATCGAAAGTCGTTTGAAAAAAGTAGAACAGCTGTTGCATGGTGCTGGAAAAGTGGCTCATGAGCATTTGGAAGAACTGTATTCGGAGGCAAATAAATACAGAGATTTAACGGATTTGTCGTCAGATAGAAAGGTGTCGACATTGAAGAAAAAACAAATTGTGTATTCTGAAGGCGATGAACCCATCAAGTTTTATTTCTTGAAATCAGGAAAAATAAAGACTTATAAAACCAATAGAGATGGAAAAGAGTTTGTAACTGGTTTGTACAATGAAAGCGATTTCTTTGGACATATTGCCATTATCGAAAATACTGACTATCAGGAAACTGCCGAGGCATTGGAAGATTCTCAAATTATTGGTATCCCAAGAGGCGATTTTATGGAGCTATTGTCCAAAAACCAGCAAGTTGCCAATAAATTTATCAAATTGTTGGCCAATAATATTGCAGATAAAGAAACCTATTTGTTAGGTATGGCATATAATTCACTTCGTAAGCGTGTAGCAGATGGTCTTTTATTGTTACAGAAAAAATATAGAGCAGAGGAAAGTATGAAATTTACTATGAAAATTTCAAGAGACGATTTGGCATCTATTGTGGGTACTGCCACAGAATCACTTATTCGAACATTGAGCGAATTTAAAGCTGATAAGCTTATCGAAATTAGCGGTAGTGAAATTACGATTATCGACGAGAAGAAGTTGGCTAATTTAAGAAATTAGGAGAGGTTTCAAACAAAAAATTAGGCGTAGAAACACAGTTTCTACGCCTTTTTCATGGCTCATGACTACATAAATTCAAAAATTGAATATCAGTTTGTGATTTTTCAAAAGAATATTTCAGTAGCCTGAGCTATTAAATTGTTGGTAAAATCCTGATATCAAGTACCATTCGTGTTTGCCGAATTGCCATTCCAGGAATTTCATTGATTCGACAAAAAGAACGTCTAACGGTTTAATTAATGTTTTGCTAAAGTGGCAAGCACAGGAATGCTTGAGTGGTTGATTACCGTTTCGGTTACGCTACCAAATAAGAAATGACTCAGTCCAGAACGAGCTTTTGTCGACATGACGATGAGATCGGCTTGTAAATCTTCGGCTGCATGAATTACGCCATTACTTGCGCTGTAGTCATTATAAATCACAAACTCATGATCGGTAAGATTATGCTCTTTTTCAAAAGCTGCCATTTTCTCGTTGATAGTTCTGGTATCCTCAAAACCATCAGAAGAATTTACGTAAACCACATACACTTGTTCGATTTCATGGCTCAAAGTCTTAATGAGCTTATCATCAAAAGGCGTTTCAAAATCGACAGCAAACATTACTTTGCGAGGGTAAAAAATTGATGTCGGTTCTTTGATAACCAATACAGGACAATGAGCGTGTCTTACTACACTTTCTGAATTAGAGCCATCCAAAAACTCTTTCCAACCTGTTGCTCCTTCTGAACCCATGACGATTAAGTCAATATCTGTTCTTTCAGAAATGGCCTCACCTAATTCTTCGTAATCATCAGTATTATATACAACAATACTAATTCCTTCATATTTAGGTGATTGTATAATATCTTCCAGTTGCTTTTGCGTTTGATTATGAATCGCTTCGTT
Source organism: Flectobacillus longus (assembly GCF_030056705.1). GTDB lineage: Bacteria > Bacteroidota > Bacteroidia > Cytophagales > Spirosomataceae > Flectobacillus > Flectobacillus longus. The sequence goes on along the minus strand of NZ_JASHIC010000036.1, from coordinate 60,801 downwards.
AGTTTCTACATCGTAGGTTGTAATAGGCGCTTCAATAAAATCTATGTTTGGAAGAATAATAAAATCTTTGTGATATAGGACAATTTCGGCCGATGTTGCACGAGCAAACATGGCTGCTACATCTAATGCTGCTAACGATAGTTCAGAGAAATCTGTAGGCACAAGAATCTTTTTCATGACTTTTTTATAGATTTAATGGAAAAACATAAACTTGATTTAGCTACTAATATATCATTGATATACGGTAAAGTTGACGTTTTTCTGATATTAAAAACATGACAATTATCATGTTTTTGAATGAAAGCAGTCACGCTAAAAAGATTAAAATTCTTCACAACAATTTCGTAAAGAGGCTCTAATGCCAAAGCCTGCCTAGTTTTCTACAGATTTTTATCGAAAGTTTTATTCATACACTTTCTCATGAAAAGCCAGATAATCACACATTTTGAGCATAAAATATCGTTGGGCTAATTCATATTCATAAATAAGGGTATTAAGTAAGGATTTTTCAAAAACAAGTACATGTGCATTGGAAAGAACCTTAACGCCATAACGATGTTTTTTATCTGAGAGCATTTCTTCTAATCCCAAAAAACACCTAAACCCATCTATGACAATAGGTTTGTTGTGTTCATCTCTGAGTTCAAAAGCACCGTCTTTCAGATAAAATACAAATTCGGCATCTTGTCCTTTTCTATACAAATACTCACCTTCTTTGAAACTTAATTCTATACCACTCGCTAAAATTTTACGTTCCGTTTCTCTCATTGTTTCTTTGCTTGCTATGAGTATGCTAAGTTAGGCGAGATTGCAAGCCCTTGAAATGATAATAGTCATTGGGCAAGCTGACATAAAAATTAGTCGTACATACTGCTAATTTTTACTAATTTCTCAGGGTTCAAAATCGTGATTTCACTACCATGTGTTGTAATAATTCCGTCTTCTTTAAATTCTGACAAAAAGCGAATTACTGTTTCTTTGGCCGTACCAACAATCGAAGAGAGGTCTTCTCTCGAAATTGAAATAGAAAAGGGCGTTTTGCCTTCTTCTTGATAAGTGCTTTTTAGTAATAATAATGCTTCAGCTAGTCTTTCACGAACGGGCTTCATTGCCAAATGGATCAACTTATCCTGTGTATCTCCCAAAGCACGTGCAAGCATTTTCATTAAATCAGTCGAAACTTTTACATTTTCATCAACTAACTTATTGAACTCAGCAGCAGGAATAAAACAAACCTCTGTTTCGTCCAAGGCAATAGCCGAAGCCGTATATTTAGTATTGTCTATCAGCGAGCGATAACCCAATGTATCTCCTTTTTTGGCAAGTCTAATAATTTGCTCTTTTCCGTCTGAGCCCATTCTACTTACCTTTACCTTACCGCTATATACGCAGAAAATACCCAGCGGTCTGTTTCCTTCATGAAAGATAACTTGACCCTTCTTATAGGAATTAAAACATTTGCTTTCATTTAGTTCTTCCAACTCGTGAATATGGCACTGCTTGAAAAGTGAACTATCTTTGAATTGGCAACTTTGACAATGTGGAGCTTGCGGTTTCATATATAACACTGATTAGATTGATAAATATCACTCTGCGAAGTTGCAAAAGGTCAGTATCGGAAAATATGAGTTTTATCAGTTTTTGAAATCACCTTACTCATATTTACTTCAGCGGTCATAGGCAAATTTTGGAAAAAATTGTAGAGTCCATGGAAACGCTTACTGACGAGGCTCTGGTGTGTTACCATTGTGGTAATGATTGCCCAGATACCCATATACATATCGAGGAAAAGCATTTTTGCTGTGAAGGTTGCAAAACTGTTTATGAAATACTTGACCAAAATAATCTTTGTAATTACTACGACATTGAGAAAATGTCAGGTAATAGCCCCCAAATGGCACATTTTGAGTTTTTGGACAATACCGAGATTACTAATCAATTACTAGATTTTAGAAGTGACAAAATTGCCAAGATTAGCTTCTATATCCCTTCTATTCACTGCTCATCGTGTTTGTACCTTTTGGAGAATATGTACAAACTTCATACAGGTGTAAAGCAATCAAAAGTTGATTTTTTGAAAAAACAAGTGGCGATTACTTTCAATCCTGAAGAGCTGACATTACGCCAATTGGCCGAAATGTTGACTTCGGTTGGCTACGAACCGCTGATTAGTTTGAATGATGTGGTAAAGGAAAAAAATAAACCTTCTTACAAAAAACTACTGACGCAAATTGGTGTAGCAGGGTTTTGTGCAGGTAATATCATGTTGTTTAGTTTTCCAGAATATTTAGGTTTGGACGACATGATGTACAAAAAACTCTTTGGTTTGTTGAGTATGGCATTGTCGATTCCCGTGGTTGCTTATTCGGGCTCAGACTACTTTGTATCGGTGTATAAAAGTCTCAAAAAAGGGATTATCAATATCGACTTTCCAATCTTGCTGGGTATTTTAGTAGCCTTCTTTAGAGGTACTTACGAGGTGATTGTATTGGACGGGGCAGGCTATTTTGATTCACTTTCGGGCTTGATATTTTTCTTGCTGATAGGCAAATGGTTTCAGCAAAAAACCTATAGTTTTCTTTCTTTCGAAAGAGATTACAAATCTTATTTTCCTTTGGCTGTTACTCGATTGACTCAAGGAAAAGAAGAGCCCATCTCGTTGAATGCCTTGAAAAAAGGAGATAAAATTCTCGTACGAAATGGCGAATTGATTCCTGCTGACTCATTTTTGTATAAAGGAAATGCCCAAATAGATTACAGCTTCGTAACAGGCGAATCGGCATTAGAAGCCAAAAAGGTTGGAGATTTTTTATATGCTGGTGGTCGCCAGGTAGGCGAAACCCTCGAAATGGAAGTATTGAAGGAGGTTTCTCAAAGTTACTTGACCCAACTTTGGAACAATGATACTTTTCAAAAAAGCCAAGATTCCAAAATCAAAACCTTCTCAGATTTAGTGGGCAAATATTACACTATTTCGGTATTGACCATTGCTGCTTGTGTTTCGATTTATTGGTATTTCCACGATCCTTCAAAAGTTATCAATGCCTTTACGGCTATCCTGATTGTGGTTTGTCCGTGTGTGTTATCCTTGAGCTATCCTTTTGCGCTGGGTAATGGTTTGAGAATTTTGGGAAAACAGAATTTTTATCTCAAAAATGCAGACATTATTGAGGCGATGGCACAATGTGACACCATTGTTTTTGATAAAACAGGTACTCTAACAACCTCGGAGGGAAGTTTACCGACTTTTCATAGTCAGCGTCCTTTGAATCAGTTTGAGGAAATGTTGGTGTCATCATTAGTAAGAAATTCGACACACCCGATTTCACAAAAAATCAAATACTTATATCCTGAGCCTACTTTTTTAGAAATAGAAAATTTTCAGGAAATCACTGGGCAAGGTTTGAAGGGATTATACGAGAATCACCAAATCAAATTGGGTTCGTTTGAGTTTGTGAATCCAGAAGGGAAAAAACCTGAAAAAGGATTTAATGCAAGTGTAGCGCACCTCAAAATCGATCATGAATATATTGGCTATTACTCGTTACCAAATCATTATCGTGCCGATATAGAGGGTCAAATTCGAGCGCTTAGCAAAACGTATCATACCTATTTGCTATCGGGCGACAATGAAGCAGAGCGCAATCAGTTGAAGAGTTGGTTTTCGGATGAAAACAACTTGAAGTTTAATTGCACACCACAAGAAAAACTTGATTTTATTAAGAAACTACAAGCCCAAGGCAAAAAAGTAGTCATGGTGGGCGATGGACTTAACGACGCTGGTGCCCTGAAACAATCAAATGTTGGTATTGCCATCACTGATGATACGCTCAACTTTACGCCATCAAGCGACGGTATTTTGGAGGCTAACTCTTTACACAAGTTTACGGCTATTTTCAAGTACAGCAAATATGCCTTACGTCTGATTCAGTTCAGTTTTGTGGTATCCTTGATTTACAACTTCGTAGGTTTGACTTTTGCGGCCTCTGGTACATTACACCCTGTGGTGGCGGCGATTCTGATGCCGATGAGTTCGTCAACAATGGTGATTATTGCTTCTGTAGGTATGATTTTACGTGGTAAAAATCAGTTTAAGCACTGATTTTTGTCAACTCTACAAAATAGATAGTCTATTAAATTTGTTCCAAATTCGTAATGATTTGGCTAATGATAGTGCATGAATCACTCATCGGAAAAATCACTATTTTTTCCTTGTACCGTGTTGTGAGCATTGGCTCGCCTGCTGGCTTTCTGAGTGGTTTTCACAGGTTATTAGTCAAATTTTTACCTAATCTATAAATCCCAATTTCATGGCAATTTTATTATTTTTTGTAGCACACTGGTATCTGTCATTATTCTCGCAAACATTCTTCTTACATCGCTACGCGGCACACCAAATGTTTACGATGTCTAAGGGCTGGGAAAAATTCTTCTATGTTTTTACGCTCATTACGCAAGGGTCTTCTTTTTTGAGTCCCAAAGCTTATGGTATCATGCACCGTTTGCACCATGCCTATGCCGATACCGAAAATGACCCGCATTCGCCAAGTTATTCAAACAATTTGTTTGATATGATGTGGAAGACCAAGAAGATTTACAACGACGTATTGTATGACAGAGCAGATATTGATCCTAAATTCAAAAAAAATGTACCTAACTGGATGTTTTTAGAAAAATTAGGCGACCAATGGTTGATGCGTCTTTTCTGGGGAACACTTTATACGTTATTCTACATGAAATTTGCTACTTCACCTTGGGAATATGCTTTGTTGCCGATTCATTATTTGATGGGTCCTGTACATGGAGTAGTAATCAACTGGTTTGCACACAAATATGGTTATATCAACTTTAAAGTAAACGATACAGCAAAAAACTTGCTTCCATTTGATTTCTTGATGATGGGCGAGTCGTACCATAATAATCACCACAAATTGGGTGGTCGTGCCAACTTCGGTGTAAAATGGCATGAGTTTGACCCGACATATCCAGTGATTTTACTTTTAAATGCCTTACACATTATTAAGTTGAAGAAAAACAACGACTTGAATTATATGTAATATCAGGCAAAACGGTAGGCTTTAGGCAATAGGCTTTTGTGGCTAGTTGACTAAAGCCTACCGTTTGACCTGAAACAAAATATGCTAAATGTTTAAAGATATGGGGAAACAATTTGAAGCAAAGACCTTTACGCTCGGTGAGCAGATAACAGACGAGCAGCGTGCTTTTTTTAACGAATATGGATTTTTACATTTCAAAAACTTTTTGTCTAAAGATACTGTCAAATTGTTTTTGCAAGAAGCCCACAGAGTTGAGAAAGATTGGATTGATAAGGGAATAGAAAAAATGAACGGCACGCCTCTGAAATTTGGCAAAGATCCAGCAGGTAATACCATGATTCAGCGTATGTGTTTTCTTTCGACACATAGCGAAATATTACATCAATATTTGCAAGATCCACGTTTGAAGGCACTTTTGACTTTGTTAGAACCCAACAATAATCGTATTGCGGAGGTAGAAAAGGATGGGTTAGTGTTTAATCATTACATCAATCAGGACAATAGTAAATTCTCACAAATGGGTTGGCATACCGATAGCCCGCGAGATTTGTTTTTGGGACAAAAGATTTTGAAAATGCTCAATATTGGTACTCATTTGGACGATTGCCCTTTTGAGAATGGTGGTTTGAGAGTACTGCCAGGCACGCATAAATTGAGCAAAATGAAGGTTTTGTTTTTGAAAAAACAATTCATTGACCATAATCCTGACCCGAATGAAGTTGGTTTGGACATCGAAGCTGGAGACTTGACAGTACACGACGGTGACCTTTGGCATCGCGTAGAAGTTTGTCCATTTACAGGCGAAAAATCTCGCCGTCGTGTAATGTACTTCCCGATTATTCAAGGCAAATATGCGCCAAAAGACGAAAACAGTTCGACGCCATTTTATCATCGTTTGGCGAAGATTGTTCAACGATAATATTTACTGACACCAATTAATATAGTGATTAATTTCGGGTAAATCTTAAATTCATATCAATCCAATTTTTTAATACTAAAGCACAAGGAAAACATCTATAGGATTGCTTTTGGGCAGTTTATGTTGTTAGCTTTGTGCTTTTTTTCAAGACTTAGTTTAAGACTTAGTCTTGGACTAGGAATAGAAATCCTTTGACTCTTTTGCGTACTGCATAAAGCCTGATGCCTATTGCGGATAAAATTTACTTAATTTTGCGAGAATCTCTTATTTATCAATAAAGATATAAGCTATTCAAAAAGAACTTTTTTAGAGATTTGAGTGTCAAAAGATTGACAGACAACCCAAACAATGAATCCAGAACAACATATAGAGACTAACACCTCCGTTCCTAGCGTGAAAAAAGCTTTGGAGGGGCGTGAAGACGTTGAGCTTCTTGTGAATACATTTTATGATAAAGTACGAGATAATCAAATGCTCGGACATATATTTGACCATGTAGCAAGAGTCAACTGGCAAAAGCATTTACCCAAAATGTACAATTTTTGGGAAATGATTTTATTTGGTACCGAAGGATATGATGGACATCCATTACGCCCACATTTTGTCATCAATTCGGTACATCAGCTTACAATTCCTCATTTTGAGCAATGGTTGAGCTTGTTTTTTCAAACCTTGGACGAACTTTTTGAGGGGCCAAAAGCAGAAGAAGCTAAAGAAAGAGCCTACAATATAGCCAATGCTTGGGCTCATAAGATTGACTATATGAACAAATTGAATGATTCACCAACCATCGAAGTGACCCAGTCATAGTGTTGATTTTAAGAAGTTTATCCCTAAAGGTACAAGAATAACTCTTGTGCCTTTTTTTATGCACCTATTCAATCCTGAGTCAGACAAGTCTTTTTTACTGACTTTTGTCATAAAATGGACTAATAAATGCGAGTACCCCCACTAACATTCCTCATAGCTGAACACAGCAGAAAGCCCCAATTTTGAGGCATAGAAACACAAAAAAACACAAAAAAATGCAAATCATCTTCATCATGATCGGAATCAGTTTGGTGATGGCACTTGTTTTTTTAGGTGCGTTTTTTTGGTCAATGAAAGACGGACAAAACGACGATTTACACACTCCTGCTATGCGTATTTTGTTGGACGACCAAAAAAGTACTCTGAAATAAACAGGGAATCAAACATTGAGTTAGACTCAACCGACGTAGTAAAATGGGAGGGTAGAATCTACAAAATTTGCTCTCAATCGCAATTGTTCTCGTAACCAATTTATAATCTAAAAATATGTCAGCTATCAGTACACACATCGAACGCTTTGAGTACGACAATAAGATTGTCCGAAACTTTGCCGTTGCGACGATTATTTGGGGGATTGTGGGCATGTTGGTGGGCGTTATTATCGCTTCTCAACTCTTCAAGCCTGAGCTTAATGTTACGCAATATGGTACATTTGGACGTATCCGTCCTTTACACACCAATGCAGTTATTTTTGCTTTTGTAGGAAACGCTATTTTTATGGGTGTTTACTACTCCCTTCAACGCCTTTGTAAAGCCAGAATGTTCAGCGATTTTCTTTCGAAAATTCACTTTTGGGGATGGCAATTAATTATCGTAGCAGCAGCCATTACTCTTCCATTAGGTTTAACAAGTAGTAAAGAATATGCTGAACTAGAATGGCCAATCGATATAGCTATCACTTTGATTTGGGTAGTATTTGGTATCAATATGTTTGGTACTATTTTCAAACGCCGCGAACGTCACTTATATGTAGCTATCTGGTTTTATATTGCAACATTTATTACAGTAGCAGTATTACACGTAGTTAACTCATTTGAATTACCAGTTACTCTTTTCAAAAGTTACTCTTTGTATGCAGGTGTTCAAGATGCTTTAGTACAGTGGTGGTATGGTCATAATGCAGTAGCATTTTTCTTGACAACTCCTTTCTTAGGATTGATGTACTACTACTTGCCAAAGATGGCGAATCGTCCCGTATATTCTTATAAGTTATCGATTTTGCACTTCTGGGCTTTGATTTTTATCTATATCTGGGCTGGTCCTCACCACTTATTATACACTAGTTTACCAGACTGGGCACAATCATTAGGTACGGTATTCTCGATTATGTTGATTGCTCCATCTTGGGGTGGTATGATTAACGGTTTGTTGACTTTGCGTGGCGCTTGGGACAAAGTTCGTGAAGATGCTATCTTGAAATTTATGGTAGTAGGGGTAACTAGCTACGGTATGGCAACTTTCGAAGGACCTATGCTTTCTTTGAAAAACGTAAACGCTATTGCTCACTTCACTGACTGGATTGTAGCACACGTACACGTTGGTGCTTTGGGTTGGAATGGTTTCTTGAGCTTTGCAATTCTTTACTGGTTGCTTCCTCGTATCTACCACACAACGATTTACTCTAAAAAATTAATTAACGTACACTTCTGGTTAGGTACTTTAGGGATTATCTTCTATGCAGTACCAATGTATATTTCAGGTTTTACACAAGGTATGATGTGGAAAGACTTTACACCAGAGGGAACCTTGAAATACGGTAACTTCCTTGAAACGACGCTACAAATTTTACCAATGCACGCAATGCGCGCTTTCGGTGGCTTGATTTACTTGACAGGGGCTATCTTAATGGCTTACAACTTGTTCAAAACAATGGCGCAAGGTTCTTTGGAAGCAAACGAACCAGCAGAAGCTCCAGCTTTGGAAGTTGCATACACACCAACAGGAACAGATACTTACTGGCACCGTTGGTTCGAACGCAAACCAATTCCATTATTGGTAGGTTCATTGGTAATGATTTTGGTCGGTACTGCTGTAGAATTGATTCCTACTTTCATGGTAAAATCAAATGTAGAAACTATCAGTGCTGTTCAGCCATACACTGCGCTCGAATTAGAAGGTCGTGATTTGTATATCCGTGAAGGTTGTGTAAACTGTCACAGCCAGATGGTTCGTCCATTCAGAAGTGAAACCGAACGTTATGGTCAATATTCAAAAGCAGGTGAATTTGTATATGATCACCCATTCTTGTGGGGTTCAAAACGTACTGGTCCAGATTTGCACCGTGAAGGCGGTAAATATCCAGACTCTTGGCACTATCACCACATGCGTGAGCCAGTTTCGATGTCGCCAGGTTCTATTATGCCTCCATACCCTTGGTTGTTAGAACAAAAATTGAATACTGCTGACATTGAGGCAAAAATGAAAGCGATGCAAAAATTAGGTGTGCCTTATGATACTTATCAAATTCAAAAAGCACAAGAAAACCTAAAAGCTCAGGCCGATGGTATTGCAGCAAATCTTGCTAAGGAAGGTGTAAAAGTTTCTTCAGACAAAGAAATCATTGCATTGATTGCTTACCTACAAAGAATAGGTACAGATATTAAGAAAACTGAAACTGCGGCAAACTAAATAGAGTGATGAGTTTTGAGTTGTGAGTGATGAATTTAAAATTTTAATTTATTGATATTTTACGTTTTATAATTCGTAATTCACAACTCACCACTCAAAATTCTCTTTAGCTGTAAAAAAAAACTAAAGCCATGTTTAAGCAATTTATCGATAAAGTAGACGGCGCTGATGTATATATGATTACCTCGTTTATCATATTTATGGCCTTCTTCGTTCTTGTAAGCATTTATTTGTTCATTATGGACAAAAGCTACTTGAATAAAATGCAAAACCTACCACTTGAAGACAGTAACCAAAATGAGCTTCAAGATGTGATTTCTATTTGACAACTTTCTAATTGATAACCAATCCGATGAAGCGATTATCTATTTTAGCAATATTAAGTCTGGTCTCATTCTCGATGTTTGCGGCCGAAGAAGCCCAAAATACTTTTCTTCCAGGGCTTAAATCAGGGCAGGAGTTATTCATTATCACTTTGCTCGGTATCATGACCTTGATTTGTGCAGTAATTATTGTTGTTACGCTCAATTTGAACTCACAAATCAGAAATATTTTCAAACCTAAAACTGAAAGCTCTGAGTTTGAACAGGCGATGCAAAATCGTACTTTCTGGCAAAAATTCTGGAGCTTGAAGCCTATTCAGTTTGAAAAAGACCAAATTATGGAGCACCAATACGATGGTATTGCTGAACTTGACAACCCAACTCCTCCTTGGTTTATGTACCTTTTCTACATCACGATTATCGTTGGTATTTTCTACTTGATAGGCTACCACGTAATCGGAAATGGTAAAATCATGAACAATGAATATACCGAAGAAGTAACCATTGCCGAAAAAGCACGCGAAGAGTACATGAAAAAGTTTGCTAATTCGGTAAACGAAGACAACGTGAAAGTATTGACAGATGCCAAAGGTGTTGAGGATGGTAAAAAGATTTATACTCAAAACTGTGTAGCATGTCACGGTGCAAATGGTGAAGGGGTTGTTGGTCCGAACTTAACAGATGAATATTGGTTGCATGGTGGTTCACCAAAAGCTATTTTCCATACTATCAACGAGGGTGTGCCTGAAAAAGGGATGATTTCTTGGAAAAAAACATTGAACCCAATTCAAGTGCAACAAGTGTTGAGCTACATTGTGTCGATTCAAGGAACAAAGCCTGCAAATGCTAAAGCTCCACAAGGAGACAAAGTAGAAGCTGCTGTTAGCATGAAATAATGTTTGAAGGCTAACAGAAATGAATGCCTTTCAAGAATACTTTTTTACGATTCGGACGTTCGAGACTTATGGGTAGTGCATAAGCCTCGATGCGTTCGAATTGTTTTTTAAAGAAGATTGATTAAATGAAATAGCCATTAGATAATATATAAAAACAAACAAGATAGCTTAGTTGAATAGCTTGTTTGAATTACTATTTCTAAAAGTATGTTAATAAAATCATTTGGTATTTATTGAAAAAACGAAATTTCCGTTCGCAACTCCTTACTTTTCTTGTCTTGACACAAGAAAAGTAACCGCGCGGCGGCCGCAAAAGAAAGTCAAGAAATCCTAAACTCGCCTGCGGCTCAAACAGTAGGATTTCATAAAACCAAATACCAAACTGTAAGTGCCTATTTTGAGCAACTTATAAAGTTTGAACATACTCTAATTCACTTATGTGCTGAAATTTAACTCTTAAAATTATGAAACCTCCTAAAATTGATACCACCGAATTCCGTGATCATCTTTCGAATGTCACCGAAACAGGGAAACGTATTTGGATATATCCACGTATAGTTGTAGGCCAGTTGTACAAGCTTCGTACTTATTTTTCATGGCTTTTGTTGGGATTTCTTTTCGGAATTCCATTTGTAGAAGTTAATGGTGGTCCACTATTTCTCTTTAATGTAATTGAACGAAAGTTTATATTTTTTGGAGTAACCTTTTTTCCTCAAGATTTCCATCTAGTGGCTTTTGGTTTGCTTACTTTTATCGTTTTTATTATACTTTTTACCGTAATTTTTGGTCGTGTATGGTGCGGTTGGGCTTGTCCTCAAACCATTTTTATGGAAATGCTTTTCCGTAAAATCGAAAATTTCATTGAAGGTGATTATCGAGCTCAACAACGTCTTGATGCACAGCCTTGGGATACCGAAAAGATTGTGAAGAAAACCTCCAAGCATATTATTTTCTTCATTATCTCCTTCCTAATTGCTAATACATTTTTGGCCTATATTATCGGTAAAAGAGAGCTGTTTTCTATCATTCTCGATAATCCACTGAATCATATTTCTGGGTTAGTCGCTATTGTCATTTTTACCTTTGTATTCTATTTCGTTTTTGCCAAATTCCGTGAATTGGTTTGTATTGTAGTTTGTCCCTATGGTCGCTTGCAAGGGGTATTACTAGACAAAAAATCTATTATCGTAGCCTATGATTTTCTTCGTGGCGAACCTCGTGGCAAAAAGAAAAAGGTTGAAGAACAACCCAATCCATTGGAAGAGCTAAAAGCGTTGGCAAATCCTAATGCCAACAAAGGACATTGTGTAGATTGTAGTATTTGTGTGCAAGTATGTCCAACGGGTATCGATATTCGTAATGGTACTCAGCTCGAATGTATTGGCTGTACAGCTTGTATCGATGCTTGTGATGAGGTAATGGTAAAAACCAACCAACCAACAGGCTTGATTCGTTATGCTTCTTTAGATGGTATCGAACAGGGAAATAAATTATCGTTTAATTTACGTATAAAAGCCTATACGGGTGTATTAGTAGCTTTATTGGGGATTTTGGCATATATGTTAATTACTCGTAGCGACGTTGAAACAACGCTTTTGCGCACACCAGGCTTAACGTATCAAGAGGAAAAAGGGAATGTTTCTAACTTGTATAATATTGAAATCTTGAATAAGACCATCAATTCTATGCCAGTTTCATTGCGAGTGAAAGACTATCCTGCGGCTCAAATCAAACTGATTGGCAAACCTCTTCAGCTCAATAAAAGCGATTTGACAAAAGGTTCTTTCTTTATCGTTATTCCTAAAAAAGAGTTGGAGTCTCCTTCGATCAAACTCAAAGTCGAGATTTTAAGCAACGGACAAGTAATAGATGAAGTAAAAACCTCCTTCCTTGGTCCGATGGAGTAGCGACTTTCCTAGTTTAGTGATTTGAGATTGAGTGATTATTCTAAAATTTGTATTCTAGTTGTAGAAATGCAATGATTGCGTCTAAAGCCGAGTTAGACATAGCATAGTAGTATCAAAACAAGAGTCTTCCCGAATTTTTGGGAAAAGTACTCAAATGCTAGGCATTTATTTACTGTTTATCAAAAAAGGCGTTCGAAAAATTCATTTCGAACGCCTTTTTTGATACTATATTTCAACATTGCGTCTCTACGAGTGAAAGGTAGGTTTAAAAAAATCACTCATTCAGTCAATCTCAAATCACTAAATTAGAGATTTCTATCACCTTGTTTGTTTAGTTTTTAAAATAGAGTAAACCGCAATAGCTACCCAAACAACATTGACCAAAGCAGAAGGATAGGCTTTATGAGCAATCGTATTTACAATAAAAAATACGCCACCAATCATATTACTCCAAATATATAAGGGCTGGTCGGCACGCAGTTTCCCTTGAATATTGAGTGCATACGCACCGACAATCAACACCGAGCCAATCCAACCTAAGGCTTCTACTAGAATATCAATCCACAACATTGTTTTTGATTTTTAATGAATCGGCAAAAATACTAAATCTACTACAGACAGACAAAACGAGAAGGGAAGGATAATATTTATTTATCCATTTAAACGCTGAACACGGAAGTAGGTTATGCCAAAATTGAGAATTTGATTATATGGAATAAACAACTTGTCACAAAACAGATTGTATTCATGATGCTGGTTCTTTTTGAGAATATGGCTAAACTCTGTGTTATGTTTATCGATTACCTTTCTTTTTACCTTTCCAAGTTCTATCAATTCACAATGTCCGTCTTTATTGAGCTGATAATCCAATAAAAAACCAGAATACACAAAAAAGTCATTATCAATCTTGACACAAACATTCATGTAGGTCAATATCTCTTCTGTATCTTTCTTTAAGAACATTTTTCCTGAAAAAACATAGTGAAAAGCATTGTCGAATTTTAGTACTAAAAAGCGTTCATCTAGACGTAACGATAGCACTAGTCGCTGTAGCAAACTGCCTATGACGTAACTAAAAAGTAACAAACAGGCATTGTAACTAAAAATTGGAATCAAATGCTTTTGTACTTTTGAAAGCACTACCTCGTCGGGACTAGATAGTAGTTTAGCCAACAAACGAAAATCGATATAAAGTGATGGATGATATTTGTTAATCATCAAAATACCAAGACATTGAATAACCATCCCAAATCCTAAAGTTGTAGCGATTTCGGCAAAATTACTGGCTCGTAAATGATAATTAGAAAGATGAATCGGAGAATAAGCTTTTCGGAAAAGTCCCCCAGGAAGAATAAAGAATAAAATAATCAGCGCAACGCCGTAGGTGATTCCTGACATAAATGCAGTTAAGGTCTACAGGAAAATCTGTAAAAGAAGAGATATTGGTTAAATTTCAGAAACTCGTTCAACACGGAAAGAGCCTTTTGTTCCAGAAATAGTAATGATATTTTCGCTATTTCTCTCACGGTCGATAGCCGTTAATAATTGCTCAGCCATGTTGGCATCGGACAAAATCAATTTTGAGTTTTTTCCCAAAACTGGATAGTCTGATTCTGCTGAACCAAATAAAAAAGCCATGATATTTTTAAGAAGAGCCATAATCACTTAGTATTTAACATCATTCAAAATGGAATCTAAACAAAATTACATTCGTATTGCTAATATAACTATTTTTTGAATAAAATATTTTGTGAAAGACAAATAAGTTTGGAGTTTTGAATGATTAGCTTTGGGTGTATATAATTGTAAATGAGGAGGTTATCTTTTTGAATGTCTGAGATTCGACTTTTACGAATGTAATAGGTTGATAACTAATGTTTTGCAATTGTTAATCATAATTCTGAACTAAAATTAAAAATAGATGGATGCTAATTACTTTGTGCGTGTTCACTTTTCACTTTGGCGCTAAGCCTTTACCTTTGTTTTCTTATTTCTTACCGAGGACTACAACCAACCATGATTGAAAAAAAATTATTAGCATACTGGAAAACGTGTTTGGCGCAAGCCATGAAAGCCAATATTGATGTAGAAGTAAACGAAAAGCTTCGTTTTTCTGCCGATGTTTGGCGCTTGGGAATGATTGATGAACAAGTATGCGAAACATTTTTTCAGGAACAAGAAAAAAAACGTAACTACGAAAAAGGCATTCGTTCAGACAAAGACCCTAAATGGGAACGTCCCGAGGTGCTACAGCTACTAGTTTCGCCCAGCTATCTCGAACCCCAGCGAGAGGAGCATCTGTTTTTTACACCAAAACCTATATATCCATTTTGGTTTCCGATTTTGCTTCATCGAGGAGGTCATTTTTCGATAGTTGATGAATATTATCCTATTGTTCCTCGCGAATGGATGAGTCCTGTGGGAAATGAAGATACCGATTTTGTTTTCTGTCAATTAGACTCGCTTGAAGAACTTTTATCCAAAGACAGAAATACTTTTTTACGTTGGGAAAATTATGTAGAATATCTCGAAGAAAGTTTTTTGTTGTTGAGAGGACAAGCCATGGAAGAGTTTTCGGAAGATGATTATCGTGTGGTTTACGAAACTACCATTGTCGTACCCGAAAAAGATATGCAGGCGGGCGCAGCCATTGTATCCTTGTACGAACATCTCGAAAATGCCAAGCAATTGCCAGCCTTACTGAAGGATATGATTGGCTTGAAGGAACAAAAAAACTTTACCTCACCCGTGGTAGTTTCACAGTGGTTGGAAACCCATTTGCAACATTTGGGACAAATGGGCGGTGCTTTTCCTTTAAGTATTTCGCAACGAAATGCTTTGGCAACGCTCAGCCAAGAACGAAAATCAAGGGTATTTGCTGTAAATGGCCCTCCAGGAACAGGTAAAACAACACTAATCCAAAGCATTGTAGCCAATCAAATGGTGCAAACCGCCATTCAAGGTCAAGACCCTGCAATCTTGTTGGCGTGTTCTGCCAATAACCAAGCGGTGCTAAATATCATCGAAAGTTTTAAACCTGTACGCTCCGAGCGAATTCAAGATTTACAAGAGCGTTGGCTACCCGATTTGGAAGGGTATGCCACGTATTTGCCAGCAAGAAATAAAAACGAAAAAGAACTCGTCAATATCAATTATATGAAATTGGACGATTCTGGGCTATTTGCTCGTCTGGAAGAAGAAGCTTATGTCGAAAAGGCTGAAAGGTATTTTTTAAACATGGTCGAGCGATATACCCACAAGCGAACAGATGATATTTCAGAAGCTTATTTTTGGTTGCAAACTGAGATAAAAAACCTCCAAAAATCATTGGAAAAAGGACGGATTTTATGGAAAATAGTTTGCGAAAAAATGGCAGAATTTACCCAACGTTCGATAGACCAAAAGCATTGGGTTGATTTGGAGGAAAATCAGGATTATTGGTTAGCCATTGAGAGTAGTATCGAAGACCAGCTGTATCATATTCAGGCCACTGCTCGACCGATGGTTCGTCAAACAGTATTGAATTTAGAACCGCTAAAAGATACGTCTAGAAGTCGTTTAAAAGGCTTTTTTGAAACAAAATTGAAGTTGATTCAAGAAGTCTTGAAAGCTTGGGCTGTTTGGGAAAAATGGAAGCGCCAGTACGGAATTTTCTCGAACCCTTGTACAGATGAAGAGAAAGTTTGGGAGAAGGATTTTCTGAAGCTACGGCAGTTTAATACTCATAACCAATATTTTTTTGACGAAGTAGATACCCAAATTAGATATAAAGCCTTTTTGCTGGCAACCCATTATTGGGAGGGACGTTGGCTAGAAGCTATTACAGATCAACTCAAAAATGAGTCGCCCAATAAGGGTTTGGCTGGTCGCAAACTCATGTGGCGCACCCGTGCCATGCTGACACCTTGTTTTGTGAGTACATTTTTTATGGCTCCTCGTTTCTTTTCCTATCTCAAATTTGCAGGAGAGAATGAAGACGGAACTAAAAAATGGGAAACCCCTCCGATGTTAGAGTTTGTTGATTTTCTGATAGTTGACGAAGCAGGTCAGGTAAGTCCAGAGGTAGGATTAGCAAGTTTTGGCTTGGCAAAGCAGGCAGTAATTGTAGGCGATATTCAGCAGATTGAGCCTGTTTGGAATACCATTTTTAAAATAGACTTAGGAAATTTGCTGAAAAACGAATTGATTGAAAATGAACAAGATGCGTTTTTGAGCAAGCTGCAAGAAAGAGGCTTTACGGCATCTAATGGCTCCATTATGAAAATGGCTTTGGAAGCGACAGACGTTTTTGACCCTATTAGTGAACAAAAAGGTATTATGTTGTTAGAGCATCGTCGCTGTCATCCTGCCATAATTAGCTATTGCAATGATTTGGCTTACAAAGGACTTTTGAAGCCCATGAAGCTATCGGATTCATCCCAACAAATTTTCCCTCCGATGGTATTGCTCGACCAACCAAGTAGCTCGACAGTAAGGAATAAAGAAAGATTTAATGAGGAAGAAGCAGACGAAATCTGTCGCTGGTTATTGACCAACAAAAGTACCATAGAAAGGCACTATACCGAAAAAGCAAAGCAATACAAACGAATCGAAGAACTGGTCGGAATTATAACGCCATTTAGAGGTCAACGAAAAATTTTATATAAAAAACTAAAAAAAATAGGGATAGATACGCATCTTATGAAAATAGGCACGGTTCATGCTTTACAAGGAGCAGAGAGAGAAATTATTGTGTTTTCTCCGGTGTATGCCCAAGATGATGCCGAAGTATTCTTTTTTGATAGGAAAAATCGCCCAAACATGCTAAATGTGGCTGTTTCGAGAGCTAAGAGTAGTTTTGTGGTGATAGGAAATGCAGGAGTTTTTCAGAAAAATCCAACTTCACCCTCAGGAAAACTCTATCAGTATCTTTCCAAAATATAACTTTTTTGTCTTGCTTATAGCTAATTGGTTATATCCTAAAACGCGAATTATGTTGAACTTTGAGAAGAAATTTTTGCGTTAAATTATTGAGTGTAGCTAAGTTTTAGGATTACCTTATAACTGAAAAATAAGGCACTCATCTTCAATCGAAAATATTGTTAATTAAATACGTCCAAAAGGGTAGTTTTTTCGTAGATAAGGTTTCAGAATAAGTGCTCCCACTGGCTAGTTTTTTGAATCAAATAACATTTGTAGTATTTCATACAACCATAACCGCTAATTTTTAGTATGAAAACTATCTATTTGATTTTTACTAACCAGTATTTTGTTAACCAATACACTTCGTGCTTCAAATCTATATGAATCAATTCAATCAACATAAAGACACTCATCTGACTACAACGTCGGGCTTTTCAGAGTTTGTTTATGAGTTTTTTATTAAAGATTTATGGACTTGCTCTGTCAATAACCTCGATAGGTTTTGGTTTGCACCACAATTAGTAAAATTGTTGGGTTATGAGAGTGTGCAAAATTTGGCTCACCATCCTGAGGCTTTTCATCCCGAAGATAAAGAAGAGTGTATTTCCTCACTAAATTATTTTGTACAATTGAATAATCCAGTGGTGGTTTTGGAATTTAGAGCAAAGCATTTTATAGGTGATTTGGTGTGGATACGTGCAAAATGTGGTTGGAATGACAGTACAGATGAAAAAGAAATCATCATTCATTTTGAAAATATTACCTCTTTAAAAATTCAGCAAAAAATTCAAAATAATTTAGTCCTTACAAGTCAATGGGGAAACAACGAGGGACAGTTGCAGCTTTCTAAGGAAATTGTTGCTAAAAGTAGCCAAATGGCCCGTATTGGTGCTTGGCAAATTGAATTGCCAGGTTATCAAATGAAATGGACCAAAGAGGCCCGAGAGATACTCGAAGTACCAGATAATTTTGATTTGGATGTTGAAGGTAGTTTAAGTTTTTATAAAGACCCTCAAAGTAAATCGATTCTATTTGAAGCTCTTAAGTCTACTGTAGAAACAGGTATTCCGTTTGATATAGAATTACATATTGAGACTTTTACAAATAGGAAAAAATGGATTAGAATCATTGGCGAAGGTGAGTTTGAAGGGAAAAAATGTAAAAGACTCTACGGAACGTTTAAAGATATTACCAAAGAAAAAGAAAATGAAGTAGCCATTAGAAATGATAATAAGCTTTTCAAAAAACTTTCCAATCAAGTCCCTGGTGGTTTGTATCAGTTAAAACGATATCATGATGGTCGCATGACTATTGTATATTGTTCAGAGTCATTGTTTGATTTGTTTGAGACTTCTATAAGATATAAGGAAACTAGCTATGTAGAAGCTTTTTCAAGAATCCATAACAAAGATGTAAAAGGATTATTAACTGCCATTGAAGAATCATATCAAACATTAGAGGTAAAGTCTATAGATTTTCGTTTGGTTTTACCACACAAGGGTAAAATATGGGTTCGTAGTGAATCAACACCCGAAAAAGTAGATGATGGTGTGATTTGGCATGGCTATTTGCATGATATTACTAAACAAAAAGAAGCTGAATTAGAAATTGTTCGTTCCGAGGCAAAATTTAGAGCTTTGTATGATTCTACAAGCGATGCCGTATTGGTACTTTCCCAATATAGATGTCTCGACTGTAACCCTGCGGCGATTCGCCTTTTTGGTGCTAAATCAAAGGAGTCTCTATGTCAAAAATCAGCATTAGACCTATCTGCAACATTCCAGAAAGATACTGAAAATATTGCCGAAACCCTAAATGCCCATGTTTTACAGTGTTTACAAAATCAAAGTCATCAGTTTGAATGGATTTGCCAAAAAGAAGATACTAACGAAACATTTTTGGCCGAAGTACTATTATCAAAACTAAACATTGAAGGTGAGCAACTGATTCAAGCAGTTGTTAGAGATATTACGTTAAGAAAACAAATAGAGCAACAATTACATAATGCTAGAGAACATGCTGAGGCTGCTAGTAGAGCGAAGTCTGAGTTTTTGGCAAATATGAGTCACGAAATCCGTACGCCTCTTAATGGAGTAATTGGATTCACAGATTTGTTAATTCGGACTGGTTTGAACGAAATGCAAAAGCAGTATGTGTCTACAATTCATCATTCTGCTCATGCACTTTTGGATGTGATCAATGACATTCTTGATTTTTCAAAAATTGAAGCTGGCAAACTTGAACTTTCAATCGAACAAATAGATGTTTTCGAATTAGGAAGTCAGGTCGTAGACTTGGTTAGTTATCAAGCACATCAAAAAAACTTAGAGGTATTACTTCATATCTCTCCAGCGATTCCACGTTATTTGCACGCAGATGGGGTGCGATTGAGACAAATTTTGGTGAATCTATTAGGCAATGCTGTCAAGTTTACGCATCATGGCGAAATAGAATTAAAGGTAGAATTAATAGAAGCAATAGACCTTAACCATAATATACTGAGGTTTGCAGTTAGAGATACAGGAATAGGGATTGCTCCCAAAAATATCGTAAAAATTTTCGAAGCCTTTTCCCAAGAAGATGCTTCTGTAACCAGACGATTTGGAGGAACAGGCTTGGGCTTAACTATTTCTAATAAATTGTTGTCGTTGATGGATAGTCAGCTTCAGCTTGAAAGTGTGTTGGATAAAGGAAGTACATTTTTCTTTGATGTTGAGTTTGAAAGTCATGAAGATGAGGACATTGCCTTCAATTTACAAGGAACTTTTTCTCATGTGCTGGTCGTTGATGATAATAGTAGCAATCGAGCAATTTTGGAAGAAATGCTGGGTATTTCTGGGATTTATGCCAAATCTTTAGAATCTGGCTCAAAGGTAATTCAATATCTACAGGAAAGCCCCAAAGATGCAGAGTTGATTATCATGGATTATCACATGCCAGAAATAGATGGCCTCGAAACAATCCGAATTATTCGAGAAGAGCTACTCTTAGATACTCCAATTATACTATTGCATAGCTCTTCAGACGACGATATGGTGATAAAAGCCTGTGAGGAGCTAGATGTTGCCAAAAGAATGGTGAAACCTATTACCATTCATAAGCTATATGAAGCAATACTTCAAGTAAGTGGACGTTCTAAGGACAATAATATTAATTTTGATAGAGCTAATATGGTAAACAACCTGATGAAATCAGGTGATTATACTATTTTGATTGCTGAAGATAATAATGTGAATATGTTTTTGGCATTGACGGTCTTGAAAGCAGTATTGCCAGAAGCCCGTATTCTTACCGCTGAGAATGGTCGAGAAGCAGTGGAAATGTATGAAAAACATGCGCCAAATTTGATATTGATGGATATTCAAATGCCTGAATTGAACGGATATGAAGCCACACAAATCATCAGAACTAAAGAAACTAGTAAACACACGCCAATCGTTGCGCTCACAGCAGGTACAGTAAAGGGCGAGCAAACCCGATGCCTAGACGCTGGTATGGACGATTATATAATGAAGCCATTCGTGAGGGATACCCTCGAACGAGCGCTTAATAAATGGCTCAAGACAGAACAGAATATGAATAATCCAATTGGAACAGCCTTACTTAGTTCGATTGACACTCAACATTTAGATTTTGCCGATTTGTCTAAAAGAATGGGAGACGATCCTGAACTTGCCAAAGAAGTACTAGAAATGGTATTGGTTCAATTTGAAACCATTACTAATCAATTTCAAACGCTAATTGAGGAGGAAAACTTAATTGCCCTTAATAAATTGGGTCATAAAATGAAAGGTACTGCTCTGTCAGCTGGGATGAGAGAGTTAGGAATGAGAGCAGGTAAAATCGAAAAATTAAAAGTATTTGATAAGGAAGAGTTCAAGAGTCTTCTGGATGAATTTGATGCAGAGATTGAAACGATAAAGCCTCTTATTTATCAAATTCTAAACGGTTAGAAAAAGTAGTTTACCAAAAGGCTATCTCTGTAAAGGGATAGCCTTTTTTATTTGTATGGTCCTATCTATGAATTTTTGATTTAACTCGGAAAGTCTTTAAGTTTGAGGAATAACTAAATAATTCAAACATAAACTTTCCATGCAAGAACAAAATTTTCAGAATCATTCAAAGTATGTCGTTGGCTATCATGTAATTACGTCTATATTGTTGGTAGGTGCCATGATTGCTGCAATTATCTACGCTGTCAAATATGGTAGCGAACAGGCACTACTTGCAACAAACTTGCTTTTGATAGTTGGCACACTTTTAGGATTGTTTTGGTATGCCAGAGCTTTTGCATTGCGAGCACAAGATAGAGCTATCCGTGCAGAAGAAAATTTACGTTATTTCGTCCTGACAGGTAAACTTTTACCGTCAAATTTGCGAATGGGACAAATTATAGCTTTAAGGTTTGCTCCTGATGAAGAACTTCTCGCCTTGGTCGAACGTGCGGTAACAGAAGCTCTTTCTGCAAAAGAAATCAAGCACGCTATTCAAAACTGGAAGCCAGATTATCATCGTGCGTAAAAGAGAACGTACCAATTTTACCACCCAATTATTTCAACTCTATAAATACGTATGAAAAAAAAATCAATAACATGGCTGCTTTTTTCGCTTCTATTTACGCTGTGTTTAGAAGGAAAAGCGCAAAAAAAAGTACCTATCTTCAATTCTGAACAATTAGAGTTTTCATGGAAAGTAACTCAAAATGCTTTTGAAGGAAAACGACAATATGTATCTGTTTTTACACTAAAAAATACAGGTAAACAAGCACTTCCAAAATCGGGTTGGAGTTTGTACTTTAACTATATCCGAGATATAGATCCTAATTCTATTTCATCCAATATTACGATTGAACATGTCAACGGCGATATTTTCAAATTGAGCCCTAAAGCAAATTTCGCTGGACTTGAAGCTGGAAAAACCTTAGATATTAGTTTTCTATCTTCCGAAATTTTTGTCAACATAGCCGATGCACCATTTGGATTATATTGGGTCAATGAGCAAAAACCAGAAGAAGGGAAAACCATTCAAAAGTATAAAGTAATACCTCCAACTGAGGACAAAGTAGGGTATTTGACCTCTACTCAGTTGTATGAGAAAAATGCCTTGATTCATCAAGTCAATGCTGGTGATTTGCCCCCAATTTTTCCTACGCCACAATTTTATCAAAAGACTAGTGGAAATTTTGAGGTAAATGCCACAACCTCAATCGTTGCACCTTCAGAATGGAAAACTGAAATCAATTATTTTCAGGAAGATTTACAAAAGGTTTTGGGTAAAAAATTACAAGAAACTTCTCAGGCAAGTGCTAGTGCGATTGTATTTACAAAACAAACCAACTTGGCTGAGGAGGCATATCATTTGACTATTACGCCAACACAAATCAACATTAGTGCTTCCACCAGAAAAGGGGCTTTTTATGCTATCCAATCGCTCAAGGACTTATTTCCAGTAGCAGTTTGGAAAAATAGCGTGGAAAAAATCCAGATTCCATGCTTGAAAGTGGAAGATGCACCACGATTTGGTTTTAGAAGTTTGATGCTGGATGTGGCAAGAAATTTTCAAAAACCTGCGGAGTTAAAGCGTGTTTTGGATTTGATGTCAACCTACAAACTGAATGTTTTGCATTTACACTTTATCGACGATGAAGGATGGCGATTAGAAATTAATGGCTTACCCGAATTAACAACTGTCGGTGCCAATCGTGGACATTCTTTAGATAGTAAAAACTTTCTTCCAGCCTCTTTTGGCGCGGGTCCGAATGCAGGACAAAGTTCAGGTAGTGGTTTTTATAGTAGAGCCGAGTTTATTGACATCTTGAAATATGCCACCGACCGCCATATTCAAATCATTCCTGAAGTGGAATCTCCTGGGCACGCTCGTGCTTCGATCAAAGCCATGGACGCTCGTTATGAAAAATATAAAGCACAAGGCAATATGGAAGAAGCAGAGAAATATTGGCTTCGTGACCCTGAGGATAAATCACAATATCGCACGGCTCAACTTTGGACAGACAATGTTATTTGCGTAGCTCGTCCGTCAGTTTACACTTTTCTCGAAAAAGTAACCGACGAAATTATTGCCATGTACAAAGACGCTGGCGCACCATTGACAACTATTCACTTTGGCGGAGATGAAGTGCCCGCAGGAGTTTGGGAACAATCACCACTTTGTCTGGATATGGTAAAAGCTGACCCAACCGTTGACAATATAGATGATTTGTGGTATTACTATTTTGGGAAGATTAATACATTTCTCAAAAAGAAAGGATTGTTTTTGTCAGGATGGGAAGAAATCGCCATGCGTAAAACGCAATTGATGGGACAAAAAACGATGATTCCTAATCCTCGTTTGGCAAATGAAGGTTTTCAGGTAAATGTTTGGAATAACATGATTGGATGGGGCAATGAAGATTTACCATATCGCTTGGCAAATGCGGGCTATAAAGTGATATTATCTTGTGTAAGTAATATGTATTTTGATTTGTCTTATCAAAAAACTTACGAAGAGCCTGGCTATTATTGGGGTGGGTTTGTGGATGTTGATAAGCCTTTCTACTTTATTCCTTTTGATTATTTCAAAAACTCGACAGAAGACAGAAGAGGTAACCCAATAGAACAAAGTTATTTTGTCGGAAAAGACAGACTAACAGATTTTGGGAAAAGTAATATTGTCGGCATACAAGGATTGCTTTGGAGCGAAAACGTTAAATCTCCAGAAAGGTTGGAATATATGTTGCTTCCCAAAATGCTAGGATTGGTGGAAAGAGCTTGGGCTCCTGACCCGCAATGGGCGCAAACTGCCGATAATCAGTTATCTAAAAAGCAATATCAAGAAGCTTGGAATGTGTTTGTTAATACCATTTCTCAAAAAGAACTTCCTAAAATTGAGTCATTATCAGGAGGCTATCAGTTTAGAATACCTACGGCTGGCGCAAAAGTGGAAAATGGTAAAGTGTATGCCAATACCCAGATGCCTTCCTTTGAAATTCGATATACTGTAGATGGCTCGGAGCCAACTGCTCAAAGCAAATTATATACTGAGCCAATTTCTGAGAAAGGAATAATCAAATTAAAGGTGTTTTCCCCTAATGGGAGAGGAGGAAGAAGTATAGAAATTAAAAATTAATTTGCTTATATATTAGGAATATCTTGACAGAAGTATCAAAAAAGGCGTTCGAAAATAGGTTTTCTAACGCCTTTTTTGATACACTTCTTTAGACGTAAGCATTGCGTCTCTAAGCTAGAATACTAAATTTTAGAATAATCACTCATTCTATCAATTAGACTTTTACGATTAACTTGGAATAGTTTCTACCAAAATCTGATTTCCTTTTTTATCATAGTAAATGCAAGTCATTTCTTCGAGCGAAACGATCCATTTTTCAATACCTGATTTGGCACAATCTTTACAAAATTGGTAATAGTCTGTTTTTCCAGCTTGATGAGCTTTAAGGTCTTCTGCAAAAATACTTGGAGTACAGTCATCTTCAATGATTAGAGTATCATATACGGGCTCAGATGAGGTTTCAAAGTTATTTTTACCCCAGTAGTTTGTATGACTATCATTTACCCAAGTTTCAAAACCTATGACACCAAATGCCTTAATTTCTTGAATGTATAGTGGAAAATCTGCTCCAGATTTTACCTTTGCGTGTGCTTCTTTGATTTGTTTTACCGTAAACATATTTGATTTGTTTTTAAGTTTGATAGCACAAAATTCGGCATTTGATTTTTCCAGAAATTGTAAAAAATCGTTGATTTTTGAGTTACTTATTATTCATTTCCAACTTGGCAAGAAAATCACTAAACATCAAATAATTATCGATTTGAGTATAAACACGAATATTTCGCCCATCGTAATTATATTGATATTGCCCATCTGAATTGATTTTTGGAGCCTGTTTTACCACATAAAAACTTGATGACGGGTCTGCTTCAAAATAGGATTGCAAGGCAGTAAAAAGAACCAAAGGACTATCTCCAAGAATATAAGTTTCACCAATGCGTCCAACGCGACTCATGAGCGTATGAAGCTCCTTGTACAAATACTCGCCCAATTTACCTTGTGGTTTGACTTTTGTCACCAGATGCGAATACGGGAACAACGCCTGACGATATACATTTCTTGGAATTTGCCACAGTTTTACATCTGTTTTATTAAATACAGCCATAGCTGCGTTTGGGTCAATATTGAGGTTATATTCCACTTTCGAATACCCAGGAGGCGGTAAGGCAATATCTGCATATTCTGGTCCACCAATCCAAATCAAAGTAATTTTTCCAGCAATTTCAGGCTTCGTTAATAGTGCCGAAGCTATCTCTGTGAGTCCAGCACCACAAAGCACATAGAGTGGCTGTTTGGTATCGGTACGCAAGGCTTCGTTGATAATCAGGTCTACACCAGCACTTTTTACAGGTGTATTATCGTCTGTCATGCCTGAGTTAGAGCCAGCCACTACAGGTACTTTTCCTTCCAGATTCATGATTTGAAGAAGTTCTTTAGTCTTTTTTGCAGCATTTTCGGCTTGTGTAGTAGAAGGATCAAATCCATCTTTGACACTCAAATGCGAACCAATAATCCCACGAATATCAACAGAAGGAGATAACAATAAGTGCGCCATTTGGAACAATCCATCGGGGTCACCACTAAAATCATTATCGACAATGACACGCATACGAGGTTTGATTTCGGAGGATTGTGCCAAAAGAAAACTTTGACAAAGAGGGATGCACAGGAGCAAAATTATAAATGTGATTTTTCTCATCAATTAAAAAAGGTTTTGTTAACAGGTTAAATTTATTGAATTAAAGTAAATGATTCTAAGGATATACTTTGTAGACCAATTTATTATTACTTTTGAACAAAACGAAAAGAATATAATATGTTAGTAGATGGATTGTCTTTGAAGGATTTTAAATGCTTTGAAGAAGTTGATATCGAGTTTGGTAAAATTACCCTTCTTACTGGTGCAAACAGTAGTGGTAAAAGCTCACTAATTTATGCCTTATTGGGGATAATGCAAAGTAAACATTTTCCCCAGTTTTTTGCTTTGAATGGGAAATTGGTAAATATGGGAGGGTTTGAAGATGTGATTAGGAAGAACTCAAATGCTGAACATTTTGAAATTGTAGTCACTTTTAAAGGAGAAAAGCTCTCCTCTACCTGGAAGCAGAATACTTTTAACGAGCAACCGTTATTAGTTGATTTTATTTATCAGGATATAAGTTTTACTAAACATATAAGCATTGAATATGAGGAGAGGCTTGATGTAAATTTAACTATTAAAAGAGAGACTTATGGTAAAATTATCGAGATGATTAACGATAAGAATTTACGTAGTGCTCCATCTAAATGGAGTTTACGTGGAATCGGTGTTTTAATTGAAAATATTGAGCTTGAGAAAATTTTAAATAGTGATTATGAAATAGTTTTAGAAGATGATAAAATAGTTCAAATTCGGTACTCATTTCCCAATTTAGAATTATTGAATGAAACTATCTTCCATAATGTACCTACTTATGAAGATACTGATTTTTCTGATTTTAATTATATTGGATCCTTTCGTCTACCTCCTGAAAGGACATATTACAGTAAGCCCAACGCAAGTTTAATTGGTGTGAATGGAGAAGGGTATATTGATCAGATTATTTCGTGGGAAGAACATGACAGAGAACTACTTGATAATCTGATATATGAAATCAAGGAATTAGGCTTATTAAGCCACATTGAAACTAATAGAATGAAAGGTGGGCGTTTTGAAGTAAATGTTAAAACTAATAAAAATAGTTCGTTTGCTTCCCTAACAGACGTAGGTTTTGGAATAAGTCAATTTTTACCAATTATCGTAGCTGATTTTCAGTTAAAAGATGATTCGTGTTTAGCTGTTTCTCAACCAGAAATACATTTACATCCCAAAATTCAGGCAACTCTAGGAGATTATTTTGCAAGACAAATAAAGAAAACCGAAAAACAGTATATCGTTGAAACCCATTCAGAATATCTTATCAATCGTTTAAGGTTGCTCATTGTAAAAGGTGAATTAAATCCTGACGATGTGAAGCTCTATTATATGGAAAACGATGGAGATAAAACAACTACCTACAAAATAGAACTAACAACAGATGGACAAATTAAAAATGCCCCTCAAGGTTTTTTTGATACTTACGAAATGGATGTAATGGACATCGCCCTTTTTGCTTCTGCACAATGAAAAAAGATATTTTTATAGATAACAATATTGCAAGTCGATTCAAAAATCCAGCCGATCCAGAGTATATCAAATTACTAGATTGGTTGATTCGATTTCAAGAGGTAAATGAAGGTCAAGAGGATAGTAATGCTTATTTAGTCGTTTCTCACAAATTATTGAGTGAATATCATCGTTCAAATCAGGATGTAAAAGGTAGCCAAAATATCATTGCAATAATTAGTAGACTACAGAAGGAAGGTCGTTTGGTATTTGTTAAGAATCCAGAGATAAGTAGCTTTAGATCAAAGTATTTTACGAAGAAAATAGAGAAAAAGTTAACCTGTAATCTGGAGGATTGGGATCACATACCAATTGTATTGTTATCGGATCGAAAATTTGCGCTAAGTATTGACGATGCTTTCGTAAGGGATTTGAATAATTTTCCTCGTTTTACTGCTACAGCCTGTAAGCGTCCTGAAGACTTACCCTATGCAGATTAAAGACTATTTGTTGAATTTGTTTTAATGAAGTTGTGTTTCTAAAGAATACATTCTTTGATTTTTACAAACATGAGCACAAAATCTGTAGAAGAGTTTTATAATGAAGTTAATATTCCGCTTCCTGAAAATTTTAAAAAGGAAATCGGTCATTTTAATGTATTTGCTATCGACGAGTTTATCCGTGGACTTCGAGAGCGCAATATGATGCCTTACAATCGACGTTCTTATTACAAAATCAGCTTGATTATTGGAAAAAATCGTGCTGAATATGCCAATAAAGTTTTTGATATTGAGGAAAATGCCTTGCTTTTTGCTACTCCCAAAATTCCTTATCATTACCTGCCTCAAGATGAGTTTCAGTCGGGAAATTTCTGTGTATTTACTTCCGAATTTATGATGAAAAATAAGGTAGGCTTTCCTATTGACGAGCTTCCGATTTTTCGTCCTGATGGTTTTCCTATCTTCAAGCTTTCTACTGAAGATGTAGAGGAGGTTTCTTACATTTTCAAGAAAATGCACAAAGAATTATCCTCTGACTATGCCTTTAAGTATGATTTGTTGCGTAATTATGTCATGGAGCTTTTACATTTTGGGCAAAAATTACAACCTGCCACAGCATTGTATTCTGCACACAATGCTTCAGACAGAATATCTTCTTTGTTTTTGGAGCTACTCGAAAGACAATTTCCAATAGAGTCACCGCAGCAAAAATTACACTTACGAAGTGCTAAAGATTATGCTGACCGCTTGGCTGTTCACGTCAACCATTTGAACAAAGTGTTAAAAGATAGCACAGGCAAAACTACCACTGAGATAATCGGTAGTAGAATTGTCCAAGAGTCTAAAATACTTTTGAAAGAAACCAATTGGAATATTTCTGAAATTGCCTACAGCCTTGGTTTTGAAGAGATAGCGCATTTTTCTAATTTTTTCAAAAGACAAACGTCTTTTTCACCTGCTCAATATAGAATTTAGCCATTGTTTGAATTTTGCAAATAATGCTTTTCTTTTTGCAAACAAAAGTGTTGAGAGATGTCACAACTTTGTAACATCAAATTTAACACTTACAACAATGAGCAAAATAGCATTAGTAACTGGCGGTAGCCGTGGTTTAGGAAAAGATGAGGCTATCCAATTAGCCCAAAAAGGATTCGAGGTAGTAATTACTTACCAAAGTCAAAAGGGCGATGCTGACGCAGTGGTTGCTGAAATTCAGGCAATTGGGCAGAAAGCAGCAGCTATTTCTTTAGACATTTCTAACACTTCAAATTTTGACGCATTTATCGCCGAGTTTCAAGGAATATTAAAAGCAGAATTTGGTACAGATACATTTGATGCCCTTATCAATAATGCTGGCGTAGGACATTATAGTGCTTACACAGAAACGACCGAAGCTGATTTTGATAAAATGGTTAACATCCATTTGAAAGCACCTTATTTCTTAACTCAAAAACTTTTACCCTTGATGAATGACGGTGGAAGTATTTTGAATACATCATCTGGTTTGGCACGTTTTTCTTACCCAGGTTCTTCGGCGTATGCGATTATGAAATCTGCAATAGATACCCTAACCAGATACCAAGCAGAAGAACTCGGTAGTCGCAAAATCAGAGCTAATTCGATTGCTCCTGGTGCTATTGCGACAGATTTTGGAGGAGGGAATGTTCGTGATAAAGTGGCGCTAAATCAGGCTATTGCATCAAGAACAGCCCTTGGGCGAGTAGGTTTGGCGGATGATATTGGAAGCGTGGCAGCATTTTTGTGTAGTGACGACGCCAAGTGGATTAACGGACAGCGTATCGAAGTTTCAGGGGGAATTCATAATTAGGACTGTATTGAGGATTATAAAAACTGTTTATTTCGGATATCGGATGTTGGATTTCGGAAGTGTAGGCTTCTATATTTTACAAAAAGTAAAGGCATTTCTTGATTTCCGAAATCAGAAATTCCAAATCTGAAATAGTTGGAAATCCTTCGTACACTACTAACGAATAATAACCATATTGGGACAAGTATGAATAATCCTGAGTTTTAAAACTGGGATTATTCTCCAACTTTTCATCAAAAAAGCGGTCGAAATTTTTTTTTCGACCGCTTTTTTGATATTACTCCGCTATGGCTAGCTCTGCTTAAGACGTAAAGCATTACGTCTCTACAACCTAGAATATACATTCATTTACACAATCTCAATTCACTCAATAAGTTTGTGTTTTAAACCGTCCATTTCTTGAAAATTATATACATCTATTCGTAAATTCTGTAACAATTCTCCACATAACATCCTCTAATTTTGTATCCAAGAAATCGATATGACATGGAAAATTTAGAGGAACATACTACAATTCATATTCAAGTCCCTGTTACAGGAATGACCTGTGCAGCCTGTGCATTAAGCGTAGAGAAAGTCTTAAAAAAGCAGGAGGGTGTTGAAAATTGTGCGGTTAATTTTGCCAATGAAACCGTTCAATTGACGATTGATGGCGACAAAACTTCTATCGAAAAACTACAGTCCAAAGTACAATCCGTTGGTTATGATTTGATTTTGCCTTCGGATGATACCCGAACTCAGGTTGAGGCATACAAAACTCAAAAACATGATTCTTTAAAACGAAGTGCCATTGGTTCTGCGATTTTGGGCATACCTGTTTCTATATTAGGCATGTTCTTTATGAATGAACCGTGGGGGCCTTGGGTGTCTTGGATTTTGTCTACGCCAGTGGTTTTTTATTTTGGAAAAAACTTCTTTTTCAACGCATGGAAACAAGCGCTTCATGGGAGTGCCAATATGGATACACTCGTGGCTGTCAGTACGGGAGTAGCCTACTTTTTTAGCGTTTTTACCACCCTTTTTCCTGAGTTTTGGCACCATCGAGGCTTGCATGCTCACATCTATTTTGAGGCATCTGCCATCGTGATAGTTTTTGTCTTAATTGGAAAACTATTAGAAGAAAATGCCAAATCAAATACCTCTTCAGCCATCAAAAAGCTCATTGGTTTTCAACCTAAAACGGTTTGGCTCATCGTTAATGGCGAAGAACAACAAGTGTCTATAGACGAAGTTCGAGTAGGGGATAGGGTAGTTGTTAAACCTGGGGAACGTATTGCCGTGGACGGAAAAGTCCTATTCGGACATAGCTTTGTTGATGAAAGTATGATTTCGGGCGAACCTATTCCAGTAGAAAAGTCGAAGGGAACAAAAGTCTTTTCTGGAACAATCAACCAACAAGGAACCTTGAAGTTTTTAGCCGAAAAAGTAGGCTCAGAAACCTTATTGTCTCAAATCATCAAACGTGTACAAGAGGCGCAAGGCAGTAAAGCTCCTATACAAAAGTTGGTTGATAAAATTGCAAGTGTCTTTGTGCCTGTTGTACTAGGAATAGCGATTGTCACTTTCATTTCATGGATGGTTTTTGGTGGAACGAATGCTTTTTCCTATGCGCTAATTACCTCTGTTTCGGTGTTAGTGATTGCGTGTCCCTGCGCATTAGGATTAGCAACTCCTACGGCAATTATGGTCGGAATAGGCAAAGCCGCCGAAGAAGGAATGCTCATTAAAGATGCTGAAAGTTTGGAATTAGCACATCGTTTAGACACCATAGTTTTGGATAAAACTGGCACATTGACTGAAGGAAAACCAAGTATCAAAGACAGTTTTGGATTAGAGAACAGCCACATAATTGACCTATTTGTGAGTGTAGAACAAGCCTCCTCACATCCATTAGCACAGGCTATTATTCCATTTTTGAAAGAAAAAAATGGTAAAACTCAAACTTTGAGTCATTTTGAAAATGTTGTTGGGAAAGGAGTAAAGGCTGTTTTGGAAGAAACTACCTATTTTTTAGGAAGTGTCAAATGGATGCGTGAATTAGGGATATATCAAGAAAATCAATTATATCATAATTGGCAAAACTTGGGATATACCACTGTGTTTTTAGCGAATGAGAAGGAAATATTAGCTGGAATTGCCTTAGAAGATACCCTAAAACCAGATGCAAAAAAGGCGATTTCGAACTTACAAGAAGCAGGAATAGAGATAGTCATGCTAACGGGAGATAATCATAAAACAGCCCAAAAGGTAGCGATTGAACTTGGAATAACACAATTTAAAGCTGAAGTGTTGCCAAGTGATAAATCTAAGATTGTCAGAGAATTTCAACAAAAAGGTAATGTTGTCGGAATGGTAGGTGATGGTATTAACGATTCGGAAGCTTTGGCACAGGCGGATGTCAGTATAGCAATGAGTAAAGGTTCGGACGTAGCGATGGATGTAGCAAAAATTACCTTGATTTCGGATCAATTAACCAAAATTTCTGAAGTAATAAACTTGTCCAAAAGAACGCAGTCCATTATTCAACAAAATTTGTTTTGGGCTTTTATTTATAATATCATTGGGATTCCGATAGCGGCTGGCGTGTTGTTTCCGATCAATGGTTTCTTGATGAACCCTATGTTAGCGGGTGCAGCCATGGCTTTTAGTTCAGTATCAGTAGTGACAAATTCTTTAAGATTGAAAAAGTAAAATAAGGAGAAAATATCTCAAATCAATAGTTAAATTATAAAAACAAAAATCATGGAAAAATTACAATTTAAAACAAATATCAATTGTGGTAACTGCGTAAGCAAAGTAACCCCTTTCTTAAATCAGGTGGAAGAAATCGAAAACTGGAAGGTTGATACATCGATACCCGAAAAAATATTGACTGTTGAGGGAGAAGACCTTTCAAGTGATAAAATTAAAGCAGTAATAGAATCTGCGGGTTTTGAGATAGCTGCGATTGCCTAGTTTGTATTTGTTGATATTTTCTTCAAAAGAAATAGGATAAAATCCTAAGAAGTTGTGAGTGTTGGATAGGAATCCAGCACTAGCGATTAGGGTGCGACTCAAGTCGCACCCTAATCGAAATAGTTATTCTTTTGGTTTGAACAATCTTGCTGTATAATCTAACAGTTTTTGATCGCCTGCATCTCCATGCCCTGGAACCACAATTTTAACTTTTGGATAACGGGCTTTTACTTCTAAAACAGTTGAAGACCAAGCTTTCAAATTCGCATCTCCAAGGTAGCCTCTGGTAGCACCCAGTTCCTTGATTAAGCATCCGCCAAACATGATTTCATCTTTTGAGAAATATCCAACTATGTTATCCACTGTATGTCCCTCACCAATAAACTTTATGGTTACATTTTCATCACCAATCACCAGTGAAAGAGAGTCTTTGAAGCCATTTTGAGGTAAAATTGAATCGTTCTCCTTGGCCAATGCGATGGTTTTTTCGTTGGCATAAGATGGTATTTGATATTTGTCAAATATTCCTAAACCTCCCAAACAATCATTGTGAAAATGCGTAGGAATAATCGCTTTAATCTTACATTTTTGGTTTTCAGTCAACCATAGAATGAGTTCTTCAGAACCTTTATCATCAGTCGGTGTATCGAAAATGATTGCCTCTTTGTTGTCGACTACCACAAGACCATTACAAGGCACATTGCCAAAATCATTAGTTTTGAGATAGGAGATATGTTGATATGAATTTGGTGCTAGTTGAAGAATGATTAGTTTATCAGACTTATAGACCTGACGAGTATCAAAATCTTTCTTTTTTAAAGAGGTACATTGAAATGAAAAAACACATAAAAGAATAAAGCCTATGGTTTTAAGAATGGAGTTCATGTTGTTGCGTATAATTTTTACAAAGCAACGAAATATCTAGCTTTGTTAGTATTCAGAAGCATATTACGCTAATTCCTTTAAAAAGTTTGAAAACTATTTTCTTACACCTGACCATTATACTTTGGGTCAAAATCTACCATCCACTCTATACCGTATTTATCTCGAAACATACCAAAATACGAACCCCAAGGACTATCTGCTATTGGCATTTCGACACTTCCGCCTGCTGAAAGTCCATTGAACAAATGATCTGCCTCCTCTTTACTTTCAGCACTTATTGAGATTTTACTTCGATTCTCTTGCTCATTGACTTTTCCTAGTACGTTTGGCACATCGCTTCCCATCAATACGTTGGTCTTGCCGATTGGTAAAGCTATATGCATTACTTTGTTGGCTTCTTCCTCTGGAAAAGGTTGTTCGGGATTTTCTAGATCTTTGAATCTTGCAATCATCGCGAATTCGCCACCGAATACAGATTTGTAAAAATTGAATGCCTCCTCAGCATTGCCGTTATAATGAAGATAAGGATTAATGAGTGCCATAGTATAAGAGTTTAGTTGTTAACATGTTTGGTTGGGAAATGCCCAACCTACACTAAGTTAAAAAGAACTTTTGCTTTTAACTATGATTAAAATGAATATTTGAAACCAATAAAATAAAAATAGGCAAAGCAATCATCATCAATTGCTTTGCCTATTTTCAAAAGTTAAACCAATGACTACAAGCCATATAAGCCACCTGCAACGGTTATTTTCTCTCCAGTAATCCACCCAGCATCATCTGAGGCTAAAAATATTGCCACTTTGGCAATATCTTCTGGTTGACCGATTCGTCCTAGTGGTGTTTTAGAAATCATGGCTTTTTCGGCATCACTTCCTGTAATACCAGCGGTGATTGTTCCTTCTGTTTGGACTCCGCCAGGAAGTAGTGAATTAATACGGATATTTCGTCCGCTAAACTCTTTAGATAAGGAAATTGTGATGGCGTCTAAGGCTGCTTTTGTGGCAGAATAAATCGACATCATAGCAGGAGGCGTTGTACTTGCACCCGAACTGATATTGATAATTACACCGCCTTTTTCATCAAATTGCTTAACTGCTTCGCTGATAGTTAACAATGATCCTAATACGTTGGTATTGAATTGTTGATGAAAAGAATCTTCCGAAAATGTCTCAATTGGTGAAAATTGATATATCCCTGCATTATTGACCAAAATATCTACTTGCCCAAACGCATTTTTTGTTTCCTCGAAAAGCTGACTTACCTCTGTTGCTTTGGATACATCGGCTTTAATGGCGATAGCAGTGCCACCATTTTCAGTAATACTGGTCACTACTTTTTCCGCTCCTTCTTTACTTGACGCATAATTTACGACTACCTTGGCGCCTTCTGCGGCAAAATATTTTGCGATGGAGGCTCCAATACCTTTTGAAGCTCCTGTTACAATTGCCACTTTGTTCAATAACTTGCTCATGTTTGTTTTCTTTAAAGTTTGAGTGGTAAAGGTATATGTTGTTAGTTTATTTTAGTAACTTAGTGTCAAAAAGTAACAGTATCATTCGGGTAATACAGTAACACTTTAGTAACAAGGAAAAATATGAAATGTGAAGAGTTTCAAGGGGATGAACACAAAAAAGCAATGCTGGCAGTCCAAGATTCGATGGATGTGCTGAGTGGGAAATGGAAAATTAATATTATATCTTCGATTTGCTATTACAACAAAAGACGATTTTCGGACATTCTTAACGATGTCAATGGTATCTCCAACAAAATGTTGAGTAAGGAATTGAAAGAGTTGGAAACTAACAAAATTATCAAACGAACCGTGTTGGAAACCCAGCCTATCACCGTGCAATATGAACTTACTGAGCACGGAAAAACCTTGCAGACCATTATCAGAAACCTAACTGATTGGGGAAGACGACACCGTCGTGAAATAATCGGGAAATAGGGAAGAAGCATTGATAAATTTATGTGACTCATTTTATGCTAACCATCAAAAATAAAATAGAACAATCGGTGCTGATAAAGGCATTACCATTTAAGAAAAATATTCGAAAAACGGTTCCTCATAAGCATCATAATTATTTTGAAATTATCTATCTTTCTGAAGGCACTGGAACACATACGATAGATTATCAAACGTATGAAATACAGCCTTCTACGCTTTTTTTTATGCACAGAGATCAGATACATCATTGGGATATTACGTCTGAACCTGAAGGCTTTGTGATTATTATCAAAAATGGATTTATCGAGAAAAGTTTGGACGGGGAGCTAAAAAGGCTCTTTGCCAAACTCAGCGAACAAGCGGTGCATTATACCAAACCTTCGGAGAGTGTAAACTTACTGTTTAATCTGCTTGTGATAGAGGGTAATACCAGTGATTTATCAAATTTTGTGGTAATTGAAAGCCTCCTCAAGGCACTAATATCGAAGATTTTTGCTTCAATAGAAACTACCCAGACAATACATTTAGGAGTAACTCGAACGCTTTTTCAACAGTATATCGAATTACTTTCTCAGTCTACCAACCTCCGAAATCACGTGGCTCATTATGCAGAATTGCTCAATACTACGCCTCAAAATCTAAATGCCATTTGTAGAAAAGAGGTCAATCAGACGGCTGCACAGGTTTTATCCACTCGGCTGATAAACGAAGCGAAAAGGCAACTAATTTATACAGACAATAGAGTTTCGGAAATTGCATTTCATTTAGATTTTGTAGATGCGTCTCATTTTGTCAAATATTTCAAACGACATACAGGATTTACACCAATGGTTTTTAGAAGTCAACCATTTTAATACTATAACATTTTCATATATACCGCATTTTTGAGAATCGATAGTAGAATTTTGTAGATAGAAAATCTCCTTCTGGGAGATCTATCTCTAACATATTACTATCCTTTCAAGATTCATGAAATCATTTGGTGTTTTAATCTTAACTATCTTACTCTTTTTTCAGACTGGCTATGCTCAAAAATCAAACAGAGTTATTCAAGGACGACTGCTCGATTCGCTTACACATGAGGTATTGCCCTACGCTACCGTTCGTCTGGAAACCTCAGAAAATGCTAAACCACAAGTAGTATTGACAGATGATAAGGGCGATTTTCGATTCGAAACAACCCTCAAATCGAACCTTATGCTTCGATTTGATTATATGGGTTATCAGAAAAAAGCTATAACGGTTGAAAATGAAAAAGGTAATTTAGGAAGTATTTTTTTACGAGCTTCCACTCAATTGCTTGAGTCTGTTACCGTGACAGGTGTGAAACCCAACATGATTTCGTCTTTAGAAAAACAATCCTTTAAAGCATCACAGTTTGAAATCGCCAAAGGTGGAACTGCCACAGACATACTGAAAAATATTCCTTCGGTGACAGTCAATGCTGAGGGTGAAATTACCGTGAGAGGTTCGAAAGGCTTTTTGATTTTGGTTAATGGCAAACCTAGTCAAATAGATGCAGCTACTTTACTTGCACAAATTCCTGCCAATACGATAGAAAAAATCGAAATGATAACGGCTCCTTCCGCCAAATATGATGCTGATGGAAAAGCTGGAATTATTAATATCGTAACCAAAACAGGTACAAACGACGGGATTTCATTGTCTACCAATGTACAATATGGACTTCCTCGCATTAAAACGTATTATAATGCCAATGAACCACAGCGTTATGGTGCTGACGCAACCATCAATTACCGAAAAGGTAAAATAGAGGCAACGATTGCAGGAAATTATTTACAAAACGACATTGCAGGACGTCGAGAAGGAGATGTAAATACAACGATTAATCAAATATTTACACAATTTCCAAGCGATGGAGAGCGTAGTTTGAAACGAGAAAATTATGGTGTTCGTGGTACTTTGGTTTATAGTTTATCAAAACAAGATGAAATTTCGGCTGGAGTTTATTGGGGCGAACGTAGCCAATATCGTACCGCAGATATTTTTTATCACAATACCAAAACAGATTTGAGCACTGGTCAAGTAATTGGGAAGTCCAATTATTACAATACCAACTTAGTATTAAAATCTGGAGCTTTTAAGGTTTTTAATGTAGATTATACCCATAAATTTCACAATAATTCCTCTCTGACTATCTCTTCACTTTACGAAAATGCCCTAATTGATGGTTATACCAAAAATAGAAATTTAAACATCAATGATTATACAGATACGCTACAATACACGTACAATACAGGCTATAATCCTTTGAATGCCATTAGGTTAAAAGCCGATTATGAAAAAAATATTGGCGCAGGTAAGCTTACCCTTGGATATCAGTTTCGACAACAACAACAAGATGGTAATTTTGTGTATCTCGAAAAAGAGGGTAGTAATACACCTTTTGTGCTCAATCCTTTGTTTACTGCCAATGTAAGTGTTCTCAATCGGATTCATGGCGTTTATGCGCAATATGGGGGGACGTTCAAAAAATGGGAATTTTCTACAGGCATACGTTATGAAAATGCTTTGAGAGAATTTAAAGACAACAAAGGTAATACGCCCAAAGTCCTAAATCTTTCTAATATTTTCCCTTCAGCCAACGTACTTTATAATGTCGATAATTCCCTAAAACTAAAATTATCCTATAGCAAACGCGTGCAACGCTCGACCAACAACGAACTCAATCCCTATCCTGAACGAGAGCATAGCGAAACCATGGAACAAGGCGACCCCAATATTCGTCCCGAGTTTATTGATGTGGTAGAGGTCGGTTTTACGAAAGATTTGAAAAAAGTTTCGTTGTATGGTAATGTATATGGACAATTTATCAATGACATCGTCAATCGAGTAAATAGCGTTTATAACGATACGATTTTGAATCGAATTTATACCAACGCAGGTAAAGCTCAGTTGCTGGGTTCAGAAATTGGGATTACCTATTTGCCTGTAAAAAAGGTAAAAGTTTTTCTGGGCGGGAATACCTATTTCCTAAAAATGAATGGGGATCTCTTCAATAATTCTGTTCAAGTAGATAATAACGGTTGGGTATATTCGCTAAACACCAATATTAGTTATCAAATCAGTCCTAGTTTGAGTACGCAGTTCAATATGACGTATTTGTCGGCAAGAAATACGGCTCAAGGTAGGGATTCGAGGTTTTATCAACCCAATATTTCCCTTAAAAAAACCTTGATGAACAACAAAATGTCTATTGGTGTACAGTGGCAAAATCTGGCGTTTGGTCAAATGAAGGTCAATGAACAACGAATTACGACTTGGGGAAAAGACTTTTACACCACCACCAATTATATCCAGGAAACCAATATTTTCATGATAAATATATCCTATCTTTTCAATAAAACAGATAAAAAAGCCAAACTCCCAGCAAGCGAGTTTGGCGAAAAAGAGTTTTGATAAATGACCTTATTGCTCCTTGACATACTCTAAAATATCGGCTGGCTGACAATCCAATGCTTTGCAAATAGCCTCCAAAGTACTAAAACGGATTGCTTTGGCCTTACCTGTTTTTAAGATAGAAAGATTAGATAACGTTAAATCAACTCTCTCAGAAAGCTCATTAAGTGACATTTTACGTTTGGCCATCATAACATCTAAATTTACAATAATCGGCATATTTTAAACTGTTAAATCGTTTTCATTTTGGATTTCTACTCCTTTTTTAAATATAGTGGCAATCACTGAAATAACTGCTGCCATCAGGATAAACGCCTGACTATCTGCCCAAAATGGATTTAGATTATCGACAAGATAACCGTGATGCTGTAAATTTTTGGCAGATTGTTGGGCTATATAACTACCGATACCTATGACAAAGGTATAGTAGCTAATTTGGGTGATTTGTGCAGAAGTAAAATTGTTGAAAGGCTTTGATAAATTCAGCTTACTCATGAGTTTGATGACGACATAGAATAAATAAGCTTTTAGAAAGGCGATGACTAAAATAAAACTGTACATACTACCAAATGCCCATTTACTTCGACGATACATGTCGCTTAAATCTAATTTTTGATATAGATTTTGGACAAACTCAGGTTTGTAAATGCTAAAAATAAAGTTGACTACCAACCCACCTGCTTCGATACATAAGCCAACAAAGATAATCCATGCGACCACATGTAAACCTTTAAATACAAAGTTGTTTTTGCTTGACATAATTTTAAGAAGTTTAAGTTATGTCATGAAATTAACAAATATTTATTGATAAACAATAAATATTTATTTTTAATCGAATTTTGTACAAGCAACTTTGTTATATAAATTGTGTTGGTAATTATAGTGTTTTCCAAGATAGAAAATGGCAGGTAACTTTAAATAAGTAGAATAAACTTAATCATGATTATTTTTTGAGGCAAAACATTATGAAGAAAGCAAGATGTCGTATTTATATACTTTTGCGTAAGTTGGAAAACTTTAGATAAAGTTGGTTCAAGTCAAAGACTTGAACCTGAGGCTTATCCAAGCTTTTGATGCAACCATTTTCTCACTGGCTCATCATATAGTTTTAAGCTTATAATTGCCAAAACAATAGCGCCTCCAAAGGTTAGTAAAGCCGTTGGCCAAGCTTCTACAAGGGTTATACCTTTATGATTACTAATCCATGCTACATAAAAATAGACTAGCACATAGTGCGTCATATATAAAGGATAGGAAATGTCTCCAAGAAATTTACAAATTTTATCTTCGTTTGGATGCAATACTCCACTGGCGCCGATATAGACTATCAGCGGAAAAATTACGATGATACAAAATGCTTCAAACAGTCCATTTAACCATAAATTTGAAGCTCCGCCGATTCTTGGCATCAATAAAACTGCTATAACCAAAAGGCTACACCACAAAAAGGCATTTTTAATTTTGGTCGGTTGAGTGACTCTGGATAAAAGCAAGCCAGCAAAAAATGGGAAAAGAGTTCGTGTAATCCCAACCCGCATGTGTTCATAGTTGAGCGTCCACCCACCAGTGACATCACCGTTTGGATTGGTGACTGCAAAATGTATTAACAGCAAAGCTGACAGCGATACAAATATGGCGAGTGATTTATTGGATAACTTTCGAATACCAAGAGCATACATCATATTGGCGATGTATTCGAAGAAAAGTGACCAACCAACACTATTGAGCGGGTGCATTTCTTGCCAACCTCGAATATCCATCGAAAGTGGTATCGGTAAAATGGTGTACCCAATTAGCATTACAATGATGAGTTTCCAAAGTGGAACTGTATGAATCATTGGCCAAATTGAGGAGTCTGTAAAGTAAAAGGTGATTCCGCCAAGGGTCATACCTAAAATTACAAGAGGTTGAAGCCTGATTAACCTTCGACGAAGAAAGCTTTTAAAAGTTAGCGTCTTCCATCTATCATCATAGGCATATCCGATGACAAAGCCAGAAAGAAGAAAGAAAAAATCAACTGCTAAATAACCGTGGTTTACAACGTTATCGTGACTGCTAGCAAGTGGTTCTGCAAGGTGAAAGAATACAACGAGCACAGCGGCTACTCCACGAAGCCCATCCAAAATTTGAAAATGGGGCTTCGAACTTAAATGTTCTTGATTCATTTAGATTAAGTGTTTGTATATCAGTTTTTTATAGAATTTGGGTTTGTTTTAAAGAATAGGGCGTTGTTCTATTTACTGCAAAAATGATTATAGTTTTGGGTAGTTTTTCTATTTTTTAATATTCGAATGTGCCAATGCACAAACCAAAACCAAGGAAGCAGTTTCGGTTTCATCTATTACAATCGTGACTCTTTCTCCAACTTTTAGGGTTGAGGCTGCAATGAGACCTGATGAAGTTTTGACTATCGTTTGGTTTGTTAGTCGAATTTGTTGTACAACTCCATCGTTTCTTTTGATGGTAAACCTATTTATACCTGTTTTGATAATTTCACCAGTTCCCCCAGTTCCGCCACATAAATCTTCATTTTGAGCTAGCTTTTTATGTTGTAATTGACTTGAAGCATTTCCTTTTGGAAAAAAGGCATAAAAACCTCCGAACGAAATAATTAAGACTAATAAACTAGCCACAATCATGAGGGTATATTGCTTCTTTTGCCACCAAAAAAGATAGATTGAATAAGTCCAATAACCGATCATGACACCCAAAGCATTTAAGATAATATCGTCTATGTCAAAGATTCCTACCTGTAATATTACCTGCATGACTTCGATGGATAGACCTGAGCAAAAACCCAAAAGCAAAGATTTTTGTGTAGAAAAATCTTCAACCACCAAAGGCGCAAATATCCCTATTGGAATCAATAACCCAATATTTCCTAGTAGGTTAATACTGGCGATAATAAGTCCTTTGTGACCGAGAAGATACGGGTAAATGGTGGTGAAGGGAATAAAGTTTGGGGCATGTCCAGGGTTTGTTCCTGAAAAATTTAGCATCAAACCTCCAACATTTATCGTTGGCAAGTCTTTGAATACCATGATTTTGATTAATAAAGCACAGTATAGCAAAAGAAGAGTTACGGGTAAAATTTTAATTTTCACAGTAATTTAGAATGTTTAGTATAGCG
The DNA here is from genome assembly GCF_030056705.1 of Flectobacillus longus. Lineage (GTDB taxonomy): Bacteria > Bacteroidota > Bacteroidia > Cytophagales > Spirosomataceae > Flectobacillus > Flectobacillus longus. Next base: position 18,501 of record NZ_JASHIC010000036.1, on the reverse strand, counting down.
CATGAGGTATTTGCCAAATATACATTATAAAGGAGTATGGTTTTATGTTGTGCTGTGTTGGTTAGGGTTATTTAATGAAAAGAACTAATTGAGTGTACTGTGTTTTAGAAATGAATAATTGTTGCAGTATCGGAAGAGAAGTGTTGCTAGGTCAAAGCGATGTCGAATGATCTTGGTTACAAATGCTCGTTCAATCCTGAAGGTCTACTAAAATCTTAATTAATAATCTCTCCCTTATTGTTCTCTAGTTTTTCTTTAAATTTTTGTATTTCCTCAGGGCTACGGCTTGCCCATTCTTTTATTTCTCCAACGATTTTCAATGGTGCTTCCGAACGATAAGAACGGGTTGGATTTCCTGAGAATTTTTTATCTGTAAGATTGGGATCATTTTCATAACTTCCAGTTGGCTCAACCACATAGACTCTTTCAGTACCTTCTCCATTTGCTAGTGCTGCTGCTAAAGCTGCACCATCCACCAAGGCAGTAAAATAGATATGGTTCATTTTGAGATTGTTCTGGTAATTTGATTTTCCTCCTGCTACTAAGAAATCGCCAATTGATAAATCTGCTTTTGTTCCATGATAGAAAGGTCCCTTATCAGAAGGGCTGTATCGATGAGCCTCCGACTGAGCTAAGAGTTCCTCTGCTTTTTCAAATTCACCTAATGATTTGTAACATTCGGAGATACTAAGATATATAGTAGGCAAGGCTGTATTGACAGCGGGACTATTTGATTTTAAGGCAAAAGATAAGGTTGACTCTAACCAAAATAACTTTTGCTGAGTGTCATCTTGGAGCTTGGCGATATAGTAGGAGGTAAGATACTTTTCAAAATCGTTGTTTGCCTCATTCCATCCTTCTAAATAGATTTGTAATGCTTTTTCACGATTATTTTGGGCTTCTAATTCCATGCCTTGTAAGCATAATTTTACAATTGGATTGAAGGGAGAAAATTCCATAAGTAAAAGGTTTTATCACTGTTGAATATTATTGATGCTTTTGCCAGATGAGTAATGTTGAGTCTTGCTTCGAGCGAAGAGTTACATCGTACTTATGTATTCCGTTAACGATTTTTATTATTCCATTTCCACAAATAGGAAAATTGTAATTTAGTCTACCATGTCCATTTATTTTGCCTGTGGCAAACCCAGTGGTATGCTATCTTGAACAGAAATGCTTTCGCAGTTATTAAGCGTCAAGGAATCTGAATTTGCCAAGTGAAAGTAGTGACCCTCAAATTCAAGAGAATCGAGAGCATATACAGTTTTATTAAAAATCATGATTTGAAGCTTATTCTGATAGCTCTCCAAAACGTACATTAATAGAGCGATCAAAATCGCTAAAAAAGATGAAGAAATAATTCTATGCATATATACCAACTTAATACCCATAACTCTCTTTTAGTTTTCGCATAATAAGTCTTACTCCTTGTTGTGTATTATTGTTGAATGAATTGGTAAAAATGATATAGGCTCGAAGTTTTATACGATCGATATGTACTAGACTAAAGTAAGTAAAAGCGCCAGTACCAGAATGAACAGATAACTCTTTATTGTTTTCATAAATATTAAACCAGCCTAGCGAATAATTTTTGATTCCTTTATGAATTAGGTTGTATGTTCTTGCTGTCAGATAGTTATTATGCCCTTCAAGTCCGTCAAGGTTCATTTGAATGAATTTTATATAGTCTGTTAACTTTATATTGAGGTCTCCTGCGGGTTCGGTGAAATCCAGATGAAAATCATTTTTTGATGGAACGGGCGTAAGTACGTCATTTTCGGTGAGGTGCCCCCATGTATCTTTATTGGTTTGATTTTCAGGCCATGAGAGTTTTACATTGAGTTTTAAATCCTGATTAAAGACCTGATCCACTAACTGCTCCCAACTTTTACCCGTAACCTTTTCTACCATAAGTGTTGCAAGGGTATAACCTGCATTTGAATAAACAAAAGGATGCTCATTATCTATTTTTACAGGTGAAAATGTAAGGACGAATTGAGCAAACTGTTTTCTTTTTTGAATATTATTTCCTTTAAAATCAGGGATTTGTGGGTCATCTTCCCCTTGAAATGGTAAAATCCCAGCTCTGTGTGACAGTAAATCCTGAAGGGTCATTTTGGCATATTCTGGTTTGCTCTTAGATTTCCAGCTCGGGAACAGGTCAAAAAATTTGGTGTTCCAATTGAGTTTTCCTTTTTCTACATATTTGGCAATAATGAATGCCGTCATAGCTTTTGTATTTGAGCCAATATGGAAACGGTCGTTCAAGCTGGCTGTATCGGTAAGTTGAATCGAGTGTTTTCCTAATGCTGCTATCTCCAAAACAGTTTTAGCATCCACGACTGCATAACTCAACTCAGGTATATGGTAGTGTTTTCTAAGGGAGTCTGCGTAGGCAACGTTGATTTGTCCTTTACAAATACAAGAGGTGAGTAGGCAAGCAAGGAGAAGGATATTTTTCATGGTGATTAATTAGGTTATGCTAAAGGTCATATTGACACCTATTTTGGAATGGCAAAAAAGAGATGCTAAAAAAAATATGAATGCATGATTTGAATGGTTTTTGCCTTCATAAAATATTGTGATGTTTGTATAAAGATGGAAAATCGTATATATCTGTTGTAAAAAAAATAAAGCTGGATTTCAATACAAACGATAAAAACGAGAATTATTCAGTCCAAAGTGTTCCAACGGAGTAAGTTCTAGCTTTTCCACTGATAATTACTCTATCTCCAAGGTTTTCACAATACAACTTACCGTTCCTGTCTGAAATTTGTGAGGCTTCAAGTACATTTTTTCCTAATCTTTCTGCCCAAAATGGAATCAATGAACAGTGAGCTGAGCCTGTGACAGGATCTTCGAGTATAGAAGCTTGAGGAGTAAAAAATCTGGAGACAAAATCATCTTTTAACCCTCTGGCAGTGACAATTACCCCACCTGGGTCGAGGTTTATTTGGTCAAATATTTGCCTATTAATTTGTATATTCTTGATGTCCTTCTCGCTTTCATAAACTAACACATAGTCTCTTGATTTGAATATCTCCTTAGGTTGAATACTCAAGGATTGGGAGATAATCTCAGGTAATGCTGCCTTTGTAGGCATTCTTAAAGGAAAATCCATTCGATATAAATCACCGTCGACTACCACTTTCAACCTACCACTGAGTGTTTCAAATTGAATAATATCTGAAGAATACCCAAGCATTGTTTTGAGACAATGAGCCGTTGCCAAGGTCGCATGACCACATAAGTCCATTTCGATTTCGGGAGTAAACCATCTTAAATGAATATAGTCTTTGTGTTGTACAAAAAAAGCAGTTTCTGCGACAGCATTTTCTTGTGTAATTTTCATTAATAAATCGTCAGGTAACCAATTTTCAAGAGGTACCACACACGCAGGGTTGCCTCCAAAGACTCTGTCAGTAAACGCATCTATTTGATATAAATCTAGCTTCATGTTGATGATCAATATTATTCAGTACTTTATTTTAGTGAGCAAAATTCTTTTCATTCCATTTATAAAGTCCATGTAAGAGTGATAGACTTGCCAATTTCAAGATTTCTCCAGTGATTTTGAATAGTTGCTATTTCTTCGAGGCAATTATCTAAGCGGAGGTCGGATATTTCAAAATTCAGATGATTGATGAATTGAGAAAATTTCTGTTTTGGCAAATGCCCAGCATATACAGATTGTATAGGTCCAACAATCTGCTCAATAAATCGAAGTTCAGGAGTCAAAGGGTTTTCTTTTCCGAAAAGCTCTTGAAGCGAATGCCCGATTGAAAGCATTCCCCAGAAGCCTTTATTGAACTGAAGTTGCTTTTCGACCACATAGTGACAAATATCATGTAAAAAATAAGTCTTTGTCTCAAGCGTAAAATGCTCTTGAGTTGTATCATCTCTGGTAATGCTGTATTCACAAGCATACTGAGTCTTTTTACAAATTTCTATTAACATAAATATATTTTACTACCTTGATTAGAAAGAAGTAAGCGGTTAAAATACCCAATGATTAATAACTTAATACTGTTACAAATTAGGTAATTTTATTGAAATCTTGAACTGAAGAATGGGAGGTTAATGAGTTTCAAATTGAATTGATTGTAGGTAATACATCGAATTTTTGAAGAAATATTCTTGTTGCTCATCATTTCGTTTGGTAGCTAGCTCAAATCTAAATTCTAAGGAGTTTCCGTGGATGTAAGTCTTTGCGATTGTAAATTTCGTCCATCTTTTTTGAATTGAATCATATCCCTCAAGTCCAAATACCGAAAAAGTATGAGAGCCTATTTGGGTTATGGTATCAAATTTTATGTATTGGCAGTCCATGCATATCTCCTGCCAGAAATTCATATTTGCTAGGGTTAGTTGCTTGTGAGTGCTTTTTATAGATGTTTTGTCATCTACTTTTAGATTTTCGAGGTTTAGATGATGGTTAATCGTAAACCTTTCTATCGAATCTTCTGGTATTTTTTCTGAGATAAATCCTGATTCATGCTGGATAATAAAATGCTTTGACTGAGCACGATACTTAACTTTGTGGCATGAGGAACAGTCCGAATAATCAACCCAATGAAATACGGTATCATATCGCTGAGGCAAGGAAATAGAAATTTGCCCAAAGGGTTTAGGAAGTTCAAAATCAACTCTTTGGGAGTTTTCTTTCGACTCAAGGAATGTATTTTTCGTACCCTTGTTCTGACAGGCAGGTAGAAGACAAAATATCAATACTGCTAAAGATAATTGTGAAAAATTCCTCATTAAAAGCCTCATCAATAATATCTTTTATGATTTTTACATTCAATTTTAGAGCTATATAAATAATCTATATTTGAGTATGAAATCAAAACTACATATCTAAATTGTAATTTTAAAATATGGTATTCGTGAGTTTTTTATAACTCTTGAGTATACAATCAAAGAATCCTTCTTCGTCATTTTCATGAGCATGTACCTGACTTTGCTTTTTAGAATTACTTTTTAGGGGTGTAGATTTACTCATTTGTGTCGCCTCTTAAGCTTTATAAGCTTTTAGGTAATCAATACTTTTCTCTCAGGATATCTTCCAACGAAATTTTACCATCTTTAAAAAGTCTTGATTTGTACTCGATACCTAGTTTGTCTAGTAAGCGAGCCATATTGAAACCAGTGGCGTAAAAGTAGGTAGTTTTGTCAGTCAAATACAACCACTTATCCTTTTGAAGATTATAGTTCTTGAATTTCGCAAATGATTTAAAAGAGCTATCAGATTTTAGCAAACTTTCATCGGGTTTTCTATTAGCAAAATCCTTGTATAACGAAAATTCAACATATCTGGCAGTTCCTTCCATAGTTTCATAACACTTTTCAAATTTGTCAAGGCTAAATTTATGTTTCTGTTGAAATTGCCATCTTCTTTGTTTTCGTTTATCCCAAAAAGCCTGAATTAGCCTCTTTGTTTGGATACTATCTTTTTCAGCAATTGCATCGAGTAGTAACTGGTTTTCGGCATCGATTGATTGTTTAAACCAAGGGAGTTTTTTGTAGAAAGTCGTCAAACTATCTGGCTGGACTTGAACGATTTCGTTCTCATAATAATCCATATAAGGTTTGTGCTTATACTGAAAACCGTGAAAATATTCGTGAATAATCATGGTAGTCCATTCATCCGTAGAGCCAACATCTGGAATGGTTTTGACGGTTTCTTCAAAACTACTGCACATCATAAATGGTGAATGGTAATTAAACTCAGGGGTAGGGTCGCCCAAAGTCATGCCTGTCTCCATGTGAAAAGGAGAGTCATCCACTCTTTTTTGAGTTTTGTAAATTTTGATAGTGCCATCCTCTAATACGAGTTCAGATTTGAAAGTTTTGAGGAATTTTTCGGTAGGATTTGCCACATAAGAACTCGAATCAGTGAAGTATATCAATGGCACATCATATTGAGGATCATCGAATGTCGTCCATGTATTTGCTTCTACGGATTCTTTTAAATGATATACAAATAGGATTCTATCAAATATCTTTTGTTCGGGACGCTGTTTGTCTTTCTGGCAACCCAATAGACAAAAAAGGAGTAAAAGGAGTGGTGCTTTATTCATAAATGATTTGATGGAAGGTTTTGGCGTAAGAGGTTGATGATATCTTCAGGATTCTATACCTAGTTCAAGACTTATTCTTGGACTAATTTTTTCAGCAGTTTTAAAACTGAAAAATATTCATCCGTAATTTTTACCTATGTTATAAATTGTTATGCAACATCGTTTTGAGATAGCGCATTAATTCTTGGCTGAATGACCCAAATTCCAATAAAGAAAAACCATATCAGGAAAAAATCTCCTAAACAATCACCAAAACTTACCTTTTCTTGACTTTCTACCGTTTTTAAAACCTTTGCAACAAAATATATGCAGTAGAATACACAAATCATTGAAAATAGGTGAAGAGGAAATATCATGAACAGAAGCATGAAATTTGGCTCAACCGACTGGCTTATGTTAAAAATAAAAAAGCATATAAATCCAATATAAATTACTGGGAAAACCAAAAAGGTTTTGAAGAGCGTTAGATTCATTTTTACAGAGGGAGGTAATTTTTGGTGTAAATTGGTGCCAACAGCATAAAACCAACCAAAATACGTACCCATGAATACAAGCGTCAAAAGCGGGAAGAGATAAGAAATATAAAAAAAGTTAGCTGGGGATTTACTTGCAAAAATTGATACTAGTGCAATGATTTGAAAAATGATTGGTAACCCGAAGGAAATTACGAAAAGTTGCCAATGTTTAAGTGTAAGAAATATTTTCATTTGAGTTACGGTTAAAAGTTAACTTTTTTTGGTAGAAGTATTAATTTCTGCACTAATTTAGAAAAAGTAGCTTATGAAGTTATAATTGAATCGGCAAAATAATTATATCGATACAAAACGGATAAAATCCTTAGAAATGGTCGGTGTTGGATATGAATCCAGCACTAGCAAAGGAATCCAGCACCAGCGAGTCAGTTGCAATCCAATACAGGCAATACCTAATTTTGCCAAGGTCCATTACGCTTTACCTGATAAAATCTTGTTTTATCAAAATTATATAATCCTTGACCCGTACCCCACCATACATGACCTGATTGATCTTGAAACATACTTTGTACACAACAAGTAAATCCATCCGCAGAAGTGAATACACTAAATGCCTTAGGGTTTGGTAATGGAATGGATGGATTGAATCTAGTGGTGCTACCTCTGGCAGTAATCCAGATTATCCCAGATTTCTCTATTAATATGCCCCAAAACTCAGTTCCTCCTAAGCCATCTTTAGCGGTATATTCTGTCAATGTTTTACCGTCATATTTACAGATTCCATTTTTGAACACAAACCACATATTACCTGCTGGGTCTTGCGCAATTCCTCCTGCGTAGTTTTCTCCTAATTGGGCTTTTTTATTAAAATTTGTGATTGTTTTTCCATCATATTTAAAAACTCCTTGATTCGGGGAGGCGAACCAAATATTTCCAGTTTTATCTTCAAATATATCGGCTGTGTTGATTTCTGGTAGTAATGAAAATTGACTAAAACTGGGCTTCTCTTGCTGGTCTGCCTCGGCATTATATTGATACACGCCTCTATGAGTGCCTACCCAAATTTTACCAGATTTGTCTACAAGGATACTTCTACGACTGATATCTAAATGCTCGAGTCCGTCTTTTTGATTAAAGTTTCGAAAGGTTTTACCATCGTATCGATAGACTCCGTGGTCTGTTCCAAACCATATATTTCCTTGATGGTCTTCATTTATGGCAAAAACGCTTTTTGAAATAAATCCTTCTGTGTTTGAAAAATATTGCAAGTTTTTTTTGTCATAACGTACCACGCCATCACCAATGGTGCCAAACCACAAATTCCCTTTTGAATCTTGAAAGATACTCCTGATGTATTGACTTACTAAAGTCGTATCAAAATCTGGTACAAGCCCAGTTGTCTTAAAGGATTTTACCACGATAGGCGCTGAGTTATTTTCTTGTGTTTTCCATTGTCCAAAACAAGAAGATAATAGTGTAAAAAGGCTAAAAGTGATAGTTGTTTTGAAAGATGTCATTTGGATTTTGAAGATTAGAGGTTCATGATGGACAACTTTCTACAATTTAACGAAGTAATTTTTTCTTTTCAAAGAAAGCTCAATATTGTTGGAAACGGTTCAAACTATAAAAACAAAATTAGGTCAAAGCGATATCCACTGTCTCATTGACCCAAAGAATACAAAGTATCTAAAAAGGGATAAAGTTATAAGAAGCTTTTGAGAAAAGGCTTGCCTTGTAAAGCTTGAATAAGCGTACTTAAGGAGAGAAGCCCGTATATTAGGGCAAGCCCCACAGTAAGTTTGGTATCTTTTAAGAAATAAAAGGAAACGATTGGCAGTACTTGTAAAGCATGCATTCCGATAAAGTGTGCAACTCGCAAATCCCCAACCGTTTTACTCCATGCAATAATCCATAAATTTGAGTTATCGTTAAGCGCTCCTACACTATGATTGAGTCGTGAGCCCATGGCGAAACCTTCAAGAGAGAAAATTACAAAGAGAATAATCCCCAATCGGATTGCCCATAGGTAATAGGCTGGTAGTAATGGGAAGTCATCATTGAAAAATAAGAATCCAACATAAGCAGTGTACAGTGTAACAACAGTTGCCGCAATTGCCATTAGACCATACAATATTGTATAAACAGGAGTCGATAAATTATAGTGTGAAAGTTGTCCCTTACTTGCTTGAAAGGCAATATAAATGAGTTCAAAACTCCATAAAACTACTACTGTCCAGTTGAATAAGTTTAAATTAAAATTGGGTAAATAATGACAATACCATGCCATCGTCCATGAATATACACCCAGTGATACGGCAAATTTAAAAGGTTTGTACCACGCGCTCACGCCATAGATTTTTAGAGGAGAAATTGTTGAGAATACCAAAAATACAAATCCAGCCCAAAGGCAGACTTGACCAAAATAGAATAAGGTTTCGTTTCGATTTTTTATTTCTTGAATAAATTCCATCATTTCTTTAGGCTTATTTAGTACTTTTTGATTTTCATCATACTATTTAATGGTAGGTTTTTCGCCCTTGCTTACTAAATACAATTGCTCAGACATTCCGTACAGATTTGTCCCGTTGGTATTATTCAAAACTAAAATACATCTTTGGTCTTCCAGCGAATGTATCCAGTTTGAGCTTGCACCTAAAATCCCGCCAGTACGATAAATAAAGGGTTTGCTAAATGTTCCATATCCATCGGCATACCATACACCAAAGGCAACATTGCCTAGTTTGGGATTGGGTTTCAGTAAGAGTTTGGTCGTAGCGGGTTTGAGTAATTTCTCTTGAAAAATTCCTTGATCAAATTTGAATAAGTCTTCAGCCGTTGAATACATCGCACCTGCGCCGAAGTAATTTTCGGCAAAGTAAGGTTTATCTTTTGTAATAACCTTGGTACTGTCATCAACAGAATAGGAAGTCACAAGTCCCTTTGGATAATGTTGAGTATGAATCATTCCCGAATGAGTCATTTTTAACGGTGTCAAAATTTGCTCTTGGAGAACCCTTTCGTAAGGCTTTTTTGTAATGTTCTCAATTATTTTGGTTAGAATAATGTATTCAACATTGCTGTATATGCTTTTTTCTCCTGGTTTATCAACAACATTTTCACTACAGTACAGATTGATAAAATCATCAAGTTTCAACTGTTTCTCGTAGGGTTTCATGTCTAACTTAGCCCCCTTGTCGGGAATACCTGAGCTGTAGGTTAACAAGTTTTCGATGGTAGCTACATTTTTCGCATTGCCTTTATAGGAAGGAAAATATTTACCGAAAGGAACATTCAACTCTAATTTGCCTTTTTCATAGAGTTGTAAAATCAGTACAGCCGTAAATGCTTTGGTAATGGAGGCTATTCTAAAAGTTGAGTTATTGGTAATCTTCGCTTTAGTGTCTCGATTGGCAAGTCCAGTTCCACCCAGAAATTCTATTTTCCCTTCCTTTGCTACCAATACTGTCCCATTAAAATTTTGATGAGTTTGGTAATAGTTTAGCACCTCAGTAAATGGGCTGTTTTGGCTGAAAGCCAATGGGGCAATAACGATGAAGAGGCAAATAGAAAAATACTTCATGGTGAGAAAGAGTTGTTAGAGGTTTTATTAGTTAAGGTTCTTATATTATTATCAAAACAACGCTATTCTGTATTGGTGTAATAAATGAGTTAGTTAGAATTTTTCTTGAGTTGTTCTAGATGTTCAATAGCTTGATGCTGGTTATAGTCCTTTCCATCTAGCTGCTCTTTTACTAGATAAGTACCGTAATTTTGTAGCCTAATATTTTTACCAGTCGGAATTAAATTTAGCTCTAAACAAGTGACACATTCCACCACCAACCAGTCTGTTTGTGCGGTATGGTCATCTATGTCTTTGATAATGAACTCAATCATACTACTATATTTAGTACATACTTGTTCAATTATTTCCACTTTTTTTGAGACTCAAACATTTCTTGTAAGTATGAAATGGTGTCAAGGGTGGATCCATAGAGCCACTTGTTCAAATCTTCACTAATTTCTACTTCTACCAACGAGGCTAATTCATATAATAAATCACAGACGAATTCATTTTCTTCTGTATCAAAATCATCATTTTCCAACGTGGCTAACTGTGAATTAAAGGTCTTTTGGAGTGTTTTAGATGCGCTATTTTTTTCAATATTTTTTATGAGTTTTTGAGCAGTAGTGTTAAAAAAAGCATTCAATTCTTGACTCATTTCATCACTAGATGGAAGAAGCCCTCGTTGATTCCATGCTTCTTCGGAGAATTTATCTCTTTTTATAAACTCGCCTAGTTTCTCGATTTTTTGTTCTTTTGATAGCATAAATTGGTTGGGTTTTATTTGGAATTATCTCTATAATTTGAAAACAGTATAAGTCCGAATAATGAAAGAGTACTGCATAGGAATCCAACACCAGTGACTGAAATAGTAGGAAGAAAAATGAAAGTAGTCAAATTGTCACTTGTTGAGAATTTAAAAATTGATCTGTAATTTCAAAAGCAGGTAAAAACTAACCAAACAAAAGGGCGTATCCAAGTCCGATGGTTATAAATAAGAAAAAAATTGTCATGAATACATCAGATGAGTTGTCCAATAGATATAAGAATCTATGCTGTTGTTGAACTTTGATTTTACCTTCACTCTGTCTCAACCTACGAAAGGTTTGGTTTAACTCCTGAAAGTCCATTTCACCAATACTGTAAAGCTTAACTACTTTGCCATTTTTGAGCAGTATTGTAGTTGTTATATGATAAAAGCTACAGCCTGATTTCGAAAATATACCCTCGTTGACAATAACCTTTTCTTTCGTTTGAAGTAGACTCCTTACTTCTTCAAATTTGAATTCCTCCCTCATAGGTAGATTCAAATGATAAACAAAAAGTGTTTTTCCGCTAAGCTTAATGCCTCGCATGGTAAGCAAATAATACAGTGCGGTTAGCGATAGCGTTTCAAAAAGTATAATAAATGATATAGATAAAACGCTGAATTGCGTGTTTGCACTTTTTATTATTAAAATACTTAAAAGCTGAAAACAGGCAAAACCACAAAGGGTTATACTCAAAAGAATAAGCCTCGGTCGAGTTTTGTAGATGATTATTTCCCTTTCTGTCATTGTTTCTGAAGATGTACACTACAAGATTACTAACTAGAATGACAAGCTTTTGCTTTATGTATTTTACCAGTAATTTGAGTTGGACTAAAATAGATAAAACTCTTTCCTAAAAGGTTCTCCTTACTAACATCAATTGATAAAAGTAGAAAAAAATATAGTATTGTTTGGGATAAAATCCCAAGAAAGAAAGAGTGCTGGATAGGAATCCAGCACCAGCGACGATTTGTCCTTCTCGAAAATTATCCAGAATATTGAGTGAGTGAAAGTAAGGATAGTCAGCATGACTTGAAAGGTGGGTTTCTTGTATACAGGAACTCATGAGTATAGCCAATAGGTAGGAGAGAATCTTCATGTAGATACTTTTTGTTTGAGGTGTGCTTAAGGATTTTTAGGCGTAAATAAGGTTTGTACCAATCTAATAAAATGAAAGCAGGAATATCTTAAAAATAACGCAACAATTTGGCATTTGATGAAAATTAATCAAAAAGGCGATTGAAAAACTAATTTCAACCGCCTTATTTGATACTATATTTCAGAATTGTTCCTATCTACGAAAAGCACTGTAGGGCTGTTGACAAAACCTAGAATTAAAGAATATCCACTCAATTCGAGAAGTCTCACGTTGGTTATTCTCGAGATAGCTAGTCGATTACAATACTATCAATCCCTTTTTGCAAAGCATTTTCTTGGAGCACTGGTACGTGAAGCCCCTCAGCTCTAAATACACTCATATCTGTCATGCCAAGAAAACCTAAAAAAGAACGCAAATATGGCGCCACAAAATCATGTGCTTGTCCTTGCTCATCGGTATATACCCCACCTGAACTCATTGCTACATATACCTTCTTGCCCGAAACAAAACCTTTCGGTAATCCATCTTCTCCATATCCAAAGGTAATCCCACGTCGTGTGATATGGTCTATCCAAGCTTTCAAGGAGCTGTGAATGGTTCGATTGACCAATGGTGCTCCAATGACAAGTATATCAGCATCAAATAGTTGGTCAACTAATTGATTGGATAAAATAAGATTTTGTTTGGTGTCGTCTGTTTGATACTCTGTAGGGGTAAACATCGCTTTAAGCGTTTCGGGACTAAGATGAGGGATACCCGTTTCTACCAAATCCAACTGCTCAACGATACTATTTGGATATTTTGCCAAGATTTTGTCTACAATCGCATTGCCAAGTTTTCTACTGAACGACTGCTCACCCATGATACTAGAATTAAGCTGTAATATTTTCTTTGAACTCATTACTTTATTGTTTAAAATTTGTGGGTCAAAGGTAGATAAAGTAAGTATTTGAAAGATAGCAGTTTCCCAAAGGAAAGCGGTTACCTTTAGGAAAGCTATTATGTTTGTATCATGAAAACAAAGTTGACAAAAGCGGAGTGCTCAAGCAATCTCAAAAATGTGATTGATGCCTTGTATGTATTGAATGGCAAATGGAAATTGCCTATTGTCTTGAGTCTGGTGAACTCACCCAAGCGATTTAATGAGCTCATGAAGGATGTGGAAGGTATTTCCCCAAAAATATTAGCTCAAGAGCTTAAACACCTAGAACAAAATGAATTGGTTGAGCGAAAGGTATTTGCCACAACTCCAGTAAGTATTGTGTACGAAGCATCCGAATACAGCGAGTCTCTAAAAGACGTATTGAGAACCCTAAGCGATTGGGGCGCTGGGCATAGAAGGAAGATTTTAGGAAGATAGGCTATCTCTTTTTGGAATAATCAATTATTGAGTCTACTGTATTTTTATGGGATATTCTTAAAAATAGCAAATTTCCCTAAATCATCTTAGACCGTTTTCTACTTTTTGAGCTCCGTAGCTGCGACAGAAAGCTGACTATCTTGAATGCTGTCGCAACTACGGAGCTGATGGAATGACTGAATTCTAGAAAAACCCTATTAAACAGACATATTTATGTTGTATAATTGATAAAGTTTATTTTCCGTAAGTGTTTGATTCTATTTGATTTAGAAGGAAATTCTTTTTTTCCAAAATATAGAATCTGGCCATCTCTGTTCTTTTCTATAATAGAAACCTTTAGTCTCATTATAGTTGCTCAAGATATTTTGTATGCTTTCCACGTAAACTTTTAAAGCATCTGGGTTGCTAGAATGATCGGCTATTGCCTTGGCAGCAAAACTCCCAGAACTCATTGCGAAGCCTATTCCCATTGACGAGATAGGATCAAATGAAGCAACAGCATCTCCAACTGCCAAGAGGTGATTTTGGCAATCCATTTTAACAAAATGTGAGAACGCATTTTTCGTCCATATCTTATGGATTGTCACAGTTGATGGAAGTTTCTTTTGGATATGCTTGGTCTTTAGAATCTCTTTAACCCAATTCTCAGCTTTGTGAAGTTGTTTTTCTTTTACAATATCAGCGTCAGAAAATAAGGATACAACAACTTTGTTGTCGGGTAATGTGGCAAAATACCACCAACCATCTTCTACGGTTTCAACAAATATTTCTTGCGTCAAGGCAATATTTTTGTCAAAATGTAAAAAAGTGCCTACCGCCACCAGCTCATCATGTTGTTCAAAGTTAAGCCCCACTTTCCTAGCCACATAGCTTTGTCGACCGCTTGCATCTACAATGTATTTAGCTTTTATTTTGAATGAGCCTTTAATTTGATGCTCCAATAAAACCTCCCAAAATCCATTCTCAAAAGAAAATTCTAGCGCTTTTGTTCGAGGTAGGACAGTTGCGCCACTTTCAGATACTTTTTTTATTAACAGTAAATCAAAATTTTCTCTATCAAGCTGATAACTATCATGTTGAGTGCTAAATATTGAATGCCTCGAAGAAACATTGGAGTTGCCCCAAGCAGCAAGACTGTCAAATGCAGGTAGGAATGTTTCGTTGTCAAAATCATTTTTAGTAATACCCATGTATTCAAGAATGTCAAAAATGCTGGCATTTACTTGCTCACCCACTCTCATTGTATTGAGATTACTTTGCTCTAAGACTACCACCTTGAAATTGGTGTATCTTAATAAACTTAAAGCGGTGGAAGACCCTGCGGGTCCTCCACCAACGATAAGCACATCTGTTTCAAATGTACCAGTCATAGTGTTATCGTCTAGATCTTGTACCTGAACGTGGGAAACCAAGTCCATCACTGTGCACCTCAATTTCCTTAAATCCTATACCCTCAAAATGCTCTAGCAATGAGAGTGCTTTAGCATTTTGCGTTTTGGCCATTGAAGATTTAGTTTCGATATAAAATACAGGAACAGTCGTAGCGTCATCCTCTGGGTTTCCACTTATTTTCCCAACAGGCACTTCCTCTGAGGTAAATAGCTCGTTATTTCTTTCAGTTTCAAGCAAATAAGGGAATCCAACATTTCCTGCATTTTTATCTCGGATAAAGCCAAGTGCATACCAATATTGCACCATTTGAGTAAAGCTGTTTATACCCCTTGCATAGTTCATTTGCTGTCCAGCAGGGATATTTCCATTGGCAGCTTGTCCTTCTGGAGTCAATTCTCCCACCAATACATCCCACGGGCTTTGAGGCGGCCACCAGTATGAGTAATACGTAGGAGGGAGTGGAATAGTTGAACCATCTGAAAGAGTTTCCTTATTGACAGCAGGATTGGTAAAATTGATATATTGTATCGTACACTGAAAGAAATCTGCTTGCCATGGACAGGCCATTCGTTTGGTTAAATCACCAGGCTCACAACCGCCACCAGCACATTCGTCTCGCGAAGGAGTAAGTCCGTTGTCGAAATACCAAGCTTCATTTTGGTACTGGAGGATTTGGTACGGTGCTTTATAAACGGTGGGATTTTGCATACTCCACGTTACCTCGATGCCCGGACACATAGGTAATCCAACGCAGTTTCCAACACTTGCGGCATCTAATGGATTGACAGGATATGGCTGAAAGTTCGAATTATTCTCAAAATTTCCGTTTGCCCATTGCTCCATCAAGAATAGTTGAGTGTCGTTCAATGCGAGAAATTTCATAATATTGATATTACTCACAGAGTTACTTCCTGAATTGAGCGGCATCATGGGAAAAATATTTTCACCATCTATTTTAAATAGCTCTTCTTGCGGTAAATATGGGGGTTGAGGAGGTTGCGAATCATTCTGTCTAAAATAGGAGAGATAGTTTTGTCTGTTTTGAAGATTATCCGCACTAGCGTCAGAATAATCGAACTGATAACTGGCAAATGCCATCATTGGCTGGACGTTTGCTACCCATTGATATCTGCTAATTCTATTGATGATGGGTAGTATATCCCTTTTAAAGTTTGCAGTGAAACTTGGGTTATATTGCCCGTTTGAATACAATTCTGGAACCAAATTAAAACACCTTACCCCAACGTCAAACATGGTATCACTTAGATTAGAGATATTAACAATCTCTGGGGCAAAATCAGGTGAACCAACAATACACCAAGCTGAAAGCGAGATGGGAGCAGTTCCATCGTTGAAGCTTATTAAACAATACACAGGACCATCTGAGATATCATCATGCCATGTGCTTGATCCTCCGTAGGAAATCAAAGGAAGGTCGCCTCCTGCATTTCCAAAACCGCCTAAAACGATGAGTCTGCCTTGCTCATCGGTGACTAAATCCCCAAGTGTTGTAATTCCTACTCCATATTTTGGATTGGTATTAGGATATTGAGCCGGGTAGCCTTCAGGTACATTAGACACATCAAATCCTATGGATTGTTGTCTACCGAATATTGACCTTGGGCCTGGGTCAATAAATAAATTCTGTCGATCAGTCGTGTTTTCAGGATTCCTTTTGGGAATATTTTGATTTTCGTAGCTGTTGTCTTCTCCATACAGAAGATTACCTTGTAGCTCGCTGTATTGATACCATTCGGCTTTTTTATTAGCCAAATGCACCGTCCACGTAATCGATGCAACATTGGGAGAATCAAGATTGAGTTCTTCGCCGTCGTCCGTTAAAATTTTGAATGGCTGTCCTTGTCTTTTGACCCGTCCTATGGAGTCTTTAAAACTCGTAATAGGACCAATTTTGTTTCCGAAACTATCGGAATCATAAGGTAGACCTCCAATACTGTCAGGAGAAAGGCAAATTTCTGTAGGACTGTTGCCTAAGCGGGCAATGCCAATTGAGGGGTGAATGTTTAGATTCATAGTAAAAATTGGTAAAGGTGTTAATAACTCGTAGAATTGGGGTTTTGAGGTAGAGGTTTAAGCAAAAAAGTATTAGGATAGGCTTGTTTTGGGGTAATACGAAGATAATTGACAAAAATAATTCCTGCTTTCTTCGACGTAAAATCTTGATCAAAGCTAGGTTTAAACGCAATAAAATGCAATTTATTCGTAGAATAATTATTGTACGGTAAATTTTATGCCAATTTTACAATTCTAATACAGGTTCATTTATTTCCTGAATTCTATTTTTATAGGTTTTTATAAAGACAAGGATATTTGGATTCCCAATGAATCGATAACACGTTGGGGTTGCTGTTATTTCATAATGGCTTTAATAGCTCCAAATATAAATATTAAAAAGCTAATTAAAAGTGCTGAAAGGGCGCCGACAAATGAATACGCAGAATATACGTAGAAGTCAGGGTTTTTGCAGAGATTTTCTAAATTGACTGAGATTACCAAAAGGAATAAACCAATGTTAAAAAGACCAAAATGCCAATAACCTGTCCTGTTGCTAACAAACTTTCCAATTTTTTGAAGCCCGAGATAAAATATGGCTATTAATAGACATAAAAAGCCAAATATCAGATAAATGGGGAGAAACCCTACAACAAACAAAGAGGTATGGAACTGAATATTCATAGTTTGGTTTTGGGAAAAGATACCTATTACTAATAAAAGTACAGAGGTAAAAGCAAATAAATAAGGAGGTGTAAATTTCATGTGATGCCTAGTGTCTCAGAATTGATGATAGCTATTGAAATTAACAATAAATTTCGAGATAATTCCTAGTAAATAACTGATAATGAATAAATTAATAATGAGGTGATTTTTTATTAACAAATCCAATTTCAACTATTTGAATTTCAAACAACAGTTATAAAGTATTATATTATCGTACAGCAACATTTCAAAATCGTTGACTTTTCTATGAGTTGATAACCTGACAATAATTGACTGTAATTTTTATAGAATCCCAAGAAAGCAAGAGTGCTGGATTACTATTCAGCACTGATGACTATTAACTTAAAAGCTATTCCTATTTTGAGCGAACAATTATTTTTACCAAAGCATTTGAATGATCCCCGTTCATTGTTGACACCTTTGATACTCTAAATTCAGTATTCTCATTAATTACCTTTGTTAATTTAGATGCCTCTGATTGACGGTCTAATTCAGTCCAACTAAATTCATCATCAAGCTTACAACTGTAGAACTCATAAGGATACTCTTGTTTATTTACTGCTATGTTCAACTTCGCAGGAAGTAAGCTACCATAATGCATATTACAATCAGGGACTCGCCCATCATTTACACTCGTAAGCGTGAATACATAAATGCTATTATTGAATTCAATTTTGGTCTCTTTTCCAGATTGAACTTCAATAATTTTTTCATTCTCTTTAGTGGGAACTATATCACTTTTATATCCTAAATAGATTGATAACAAACAGAAGCTTGCTATTAAAGAACTATTGATTACTTTCATCGTAATTATTAAGGTTAAAGATGCGAATATTTTGTATTGAAAAATCGAATGGGTGGATATCCCATGTCTAGTCCTGAAAAAAGTTGACAAGGATTAGATTATAAAATTTGATTAATATTAGCCTCGGAAGGACTTACTTTCGAGGTTTTTTTCTTCCATTTTATTAATGGTATTTCTTTTTG
>NZ_JASHIC010000035.1 GCF_030056705.1 Flectobacillus longus | reverse complement strand
GCCTAGAGCTTAAAGCGGGTAAAATTTAAGATTGGGCTTTGGGCTTTCAGGTAACGGCTTTCGGCGGTGGGCTTTGGAAAAAGCATGGCTGTGGTTATTAAAAAACATTTTAACACTCTTTGCCTTGTGCCTGTTGCCTAGTGACTAAACACATAACTTAGATCTTATTCTGCACGATTACTTAAATAATCGTGCAGAATAAGATCTAATCAATTTCAGAGGTAATATATTGATAATTAAAAAAATACATTCACAACTCAGCACTAATACCTATCTTATATGTGGGAAAATCTAAGAATTCAACTGCTTTTAGAGGGTGTCTAAAGAGAGTAATTGTTGAATATAAATTGTTGTAGGAGTAATGTTTAGTATTATTTTGCTAAAAAATAATATTTATGATAGTATTTTTTGTATTATTTTACTTAAGTAATTGTGTCATAAATACACGTTGAGTTGTAGATGATGAATAGCTGTGTCGTAATCATTTATAAATTTTATTAATTCTTATATTTTGGCTTTCAATTCCTTGCATAACAGTGATTTAGAAATTTGGCAATCCTTTAAAAAAGGAGATAAGATTGCTTTTGCTAAAATCTATCAGTTACACGCTAAGTCATTATTGAATTATGGCGTAACTCTTCGAATCTCTTCAAATTTATCAGTTGTAGAGGACTGTATTCAAGATTTATTTTTGGAACTATGGCAAAGTAGGGAAAATCTTGCTGACACGGATTCTATTAAGTTTTACCTGTTTCGTGCGCTTAAAAACAAACTCATGCGAACAGTTAGGTATGACTTTTCTAAAAATACGGATGAAATAGATGAAACATTAGGTGCAGATCTTTTCGAAGCTTCTATTGAGAGAATTTTAATAGAGGAAGAAAGCCAAAAAGAACGCTTAGAAAGACTCAAAATGGCATTCGATGGGCTGTCTCAACGCCAACGTGAAGTCATCAATTTAAAATATTATCACCAATTCTCAAATGCTCAGATTGCCGAAATAATGGAGCTGAATTATGCTTCTGTGGGTAATCTCATCCAAAAAGCATTGATGTCTTTACGTCAATCTATACATATTTCTATTCATTTTTTTCTACTTATTTTCTCCTCATTTATTAGATAAATCGCTGATTTATTATCACTTAACTATTTTTACATAGTTGATGTATAAATTTTTTTCAAAAAAATAGGATATATTTTTGTTATTCATGTCATTCTATAATTGACAGCTATGAACTACTCTCATTACAATACCATCGATTTTGTAAAAGACGATTTTTTTTGTCGTTGGGTACAAAATCCAGATAAAAATACAAATACATTCTGGCAAGATTTCATGCGAAATCATCCAGAAAAAAGAACGGTGATTTTAGAGGCAAAATCACTGGTGAAAACACTTGGTACCATGCAAGCTACACCTATTGATGAAGATGCTTCTCTTGAAAAAATATGGAATGGGGTAGAGTTAGAGATGCAAATGTCTGAGAAACCAAGTTATTGGCAAAGGTTTCAATGGCAGCTAGCAGCATCAGTATTGTTACTGATAGGACTAGGGTATTGGACAAACTATTATCAGCGAGAGAATAGAAATTATGAGATTCCGCAATTAGCAAATTACACCAATAAAGAAATTGAATTTGTTGAAAACCAAAACACGACCAATCAACCCTTGAGTATTCAAATGAGTGATGGATCAGAAATAGTACTCCAAAAGCATACACGGATTAAATATCCCAAAGTATTTGAGAAAAGTAAAAGAGAGGTTTATTTGGTCGGAGAAGCATTTTTTAAAGTTAAAAGAAATCCACAAAGACCCTTTATCATTTACACTAAGAAGCTAATCACTCAGGTATTAGGGACAAGCTTTACCATTAAAGCAAACCCTGATATAGAAGAAGAAAGAGTCATTGTTAAAACAGGAAAGGTATCGGTACTTGCACAAGCAGAGGTGAGCGCCCGTAGCGATAAAAGTAACGTTATGAATCCAAATACAATCATCGTTACGCCAAATCAAGAAGTAGTTTATGAGTTATCAAAGGCCAAGTTAGTTAAAAAGATTGTGGAGTTACCTCAGCTACTAGCCAATACTTATGATAATCAAGTATTTATCTACCAAAACACATCCTTAACTAAGGTGTTTTCAGATTTAGAAAAAGCCTATGGTATCAAAATAGTGTATGATTCAAAACGCTATGAAGATTGTACAATTAATGGTAATCTGTCGGACGAAACTATGTTTGACAAGTTGAACAGTATTACAAAAATTACTGGATTGAGCTACCAAGTAGTTGATGCTCAAATAATTATATCAGGACAAGGGTGTAATTACTAATTGTTAGCAAATGTATTTCTTAAACACTATAAAAACCTACAAACAACTATGACGCTAAAAGCATCTAATTATTTCTAAAAAAGAAAAGTCGGCAAATGTTCGCACCATTTACCGACTCCATGTAATTCCCGTTGAAACAATTTTAGGCACTTCTTTCGAGGAAGTGTATGGGAATATTTTTGTCAATTTTTCGAGAAAAACAAAAACGTTACAATTTATGAAAAAAAATCTATTAACGTTAGCAACGTTACTATCCATTATGAAAATTTCAGCTGGACAGATATTTATTGCGATTATTTTCACAACCCTATCGTACGCTAGAGATGTTAGCGGACAAGATATGTTACAGAGAAAGATAACCCTACATATCCAAGAAAAGGGGTTAATCGAAGCGCTTTCTGAATTTGAGAATACCGCAAAAGTAAACTTTTTCTATAGCCCAAATAGTATTGGTGCAAAGCGCAAAATAAGCGTTAACGTCAAAAATAAGGAATTAAAAGAGGTGTTAAATGAAGTATTTACACCACTTGGTATTAGTTATGAAATTCAAGGAAACAGA
This sequence comes from Flectobacillus longus, assembly GCF_030056705.1. Taxonomy (GTDB): domain Bacteria; phylum Bacteroidota; class Bacteroidia; order Cytophagales; family Spirosomataceae; genus Flectobacillus; species Flectobacillus longus. The sequence goes on along the minus strand of NZ_JASHIC010000035.1, from coordinate 79,123 downwards.
ATCTTGCTAAAAAAGTCCAGTACTCTTTCCGTAAAAAACGACGAAAATATAGACTCCCAAACTGAATATCAGGAGCAAGCTGTTTCTGGTACGGTAGCAGACGAAAACGGAGTTCCTTTAGTTGGGGTAAATATTAGTATCAAAGGAACGACAAGGGGTGCAGTAACCAATGACAAAGGGCAATTTAACGTCAATATTCCAAATGGCTCTAGCATTTTGGTGTTTTCGTATATAGGATATAAAAAGCAAGAAATCCTAGTGGGTAAAGCAACTGAGCTCAATATAAAGTTAGTAGCAGAGCAACAAAGCTTAGATGAGGTAGTGGTTGTGGGTTATGGTACTCAAAAGAAAATCAATTTAACTGGTTCTGTTTCAAGTATTTCTTCTAAAGAAATAGCAGATAGACCCATTACACAATCTTCTCAGGCATTGGCAGGTCTTATGACGGGTGTCTCAGTATCGCAAGGTTCTGGACAACCAGGCAATAACGGTGCAAGTATTACGATTCGCGGTATTGGTTCTTATGGTGCAGGTGGTGGTGCTTTGATACTTGTTGATGGATTAGCAACGTCTATTAATGATGTTGACCCCAACAACATCAAGAGTATTTCGGTATTGAAAGATGCGGCCTCAGCAGCGATGTATGGTAGCCGAGCTGCCAATGGCGTAATTCTTATCGAAACTAAAAGAGGTGAGTCTGGCAAAATGAAAATAAGCTATAATAGCTATGCAGGATGGCAAAACCCCACACAACTACCTGATTTTGTGGAGTCTGCTGAATATGCCAAGTTAAGAAATGAAGCAAATATCAACGCTGGTGCAGGTGTATCTTATACAGATGTTGAAATTGAAAAATTCAGAAATGGATCCGATCCTGATAATTACCCTAATGTCCCGCACCTCAAAAACCTTCTAACTTCAGGAGATGGTTTTCAGAGTAACCATAACTTAAGTTTTATGGGAGGAAATGATAAAACACGATACCTTTTTTCTATGGGTTATCTTCAACAAAATGGTATTGTAGCTAAAAATGGCTATTCAAAATATAATATCCTTTTGAACACTGATACCAAAATCAAAGATAATCTTACGTTAAAGGTGAATTTGTCAGGCTATACTTCCGAAAATCATTCTCCTCGTCAATATGACGGTGGTATGAATAGTATGATAAATTTCGCAGTAAGAGAAGGACCTATTTATGCTGGGAAAAAATCTGACGGAACGTATGGTTATCAAGATAACTACAGTCCTGAAGCATGGATGGCCAGTGAGTCTTTTTACAAAGGAACAAACAAATACTTTTTAGGAAGTAGTGAAATTGCTTGGGAGGTAATCAAAGGGTTAACCTTGAGTGGTAAAGTTGGATATAATTTTTGGAGTTATTATAACAAAGACTATGCTTCAGAATTTGTGTTTAATCCAAACAAAACGGTTGGTCCTAATAATTTAAGCGTATCTTCTGGACAAGGACAGCAATTAACCATGCAGTCGTTAGCAACCTATACCAAACAGATAGACAAGCACTCATTTACGATATTAGGGGGTGTTTCTCAGGAGCAATATGATGATTGGGGCATGTCGGCGTATCGTAAAGATTTTCCAACGAATACACTTTATGAAATCAATGGTGGTTCTGCCACAGGTATGAGTAATTCTGGTTCTGCTTCGGCATGGTCAATGCGTTCATTTTTTAGTAGAGTGAACTACTCGTTTAACAACAGATATTTGTTTGAAGCCAACATGCGTTCAGATGCAACATCTCGCTTCCCAGCAAAAGGTAGATGGGGTTATTTCCCTTCTTTCTCCGCTGGTTGGATTATCTCAGAAGAAGATTTCTTGAAAAATGTTTCTTGGGTTAATACCTTAAAAGTAAGAGCAAGCTGGGGTAAATTAGGTAACCAAAACGTAGGAACATATCCTTATCAGAATATTGTTTCGCTTGGTCAAAACTATTCTTTAGGTGGCGTTTTGGTTTCTGGAGCAGCCACTACCCGACTTAGTAACGCCGATATTACTTGGGAAACTACTACCACTACCGATATTGGTATAGATGCTAGTCTTTGGAAAGGTAAGTTAGATTTTACTTTAGGTGTTTTCAAAAAGCAAACTTCTGGCGTGCTTTACAGTGTAGCCAGCTCTGCTACTTTGGGTCTTAGTACTTCGCCAGTTAACGTTGGCGGTGTAGAAAACACAGGTTTTGAGGCTAGCTTAAACTATCATGCAAACATAGGAAAAGTTAAAATCGGTATATCGCCAAACTTTACGGTTGTTAATAATAAGGTTACTGAACTCGCCAATGGACTTCAGCAAAATATTGGAGCCAATTTATTTGTTGGGCAGTCTTTGGGCGTTACGTATGGTTATGTTGCTGATGGGTTGTTTAAGGATGCTGATGATGTAGCTAAGTACCCTCAACAACCTTATTCTGCACAACCTGGGTTTATCAGATTCAAGGATATTAGTGGTCCTAATGGCGTACCAGACGGTAAAGTAGATGCTACTTATGATAGAACCTTTATCGGAAACACCGTACCAAAATACAATTTTGGGCTAACCCTTACGGCCAATTATAAAGGATTTGATTTCTCAATGCTAGTACAAGGACTTGCTGGTTGGCAAAAACAAATGAATAACTATCAGGCATTTGCCTTCTTTAACGGAGGACAAATCCAGAGATGGCAAGTGGAAAACCGTTGGACAACAGAGAACCCAAATCCAAATGCGCTTTATCCAAAATTAACCAGTCTTAATGAAGGAAGTGGTATTGTCCAAGCCTCAACATTTTGGAATAGAGATGCCAGTTTTGCAAGATTGAAAAACTTACAGGTAGGCTATACATTTAGTAATGAGATGATGGAGAAAATGAAGATTGATAGACTCAGAGTGTACTTTAGTGGACAGAATCTCCTTTCAATTAATTCCTATTATCAAGGATGGGACCCAGAAATGGCACAAAATGGTGGGTTCTATCCCCTCACAAGTGTTTATACTTTTGGTGTAAATGTATCATTCTAAATTATACTGACATATTTTACTAAACGATTGAGAGACATGAAATTCAAATATATATATTCAAAACTACCATCCTTCAAAATAGGCTTACTGTTTGTGCTATACTTTTCGATGGTAGCTTGTAAAAGTGATTATTTCGACAAACAACCACTCGACTCTATTTCAGATGGTACTTTTTGGAAAACAGAAAAAGACGCAAATCTAGCTTTGATTGGATGCTATAATATTGGCGCAGGTTGGTCTGGAGAGGATTTTTGGAATGCTAGAGCGGTGTTTTATCTCGACTTGATGGCAGGGTTGGGTTCAGAAAAAGAGCTGATTCCTGACCATGTTACCGATGGTACGCTGAATGCTTCTTATTGGGTAACGAATAGTTATTGGAGCAATACTTACAACAAGATTGCCAAATGCAATAACTTCTTAGATCATATTGATGCTATTCCGATGGACCAAACCAAGAAGAATATCCTAAAGTCTGAAGTTCGTACGCTAAGAGCTTATTGTCTGTTCAACCTTGCCCTATACTTTGGGGATGTGCCTTTGCCTAAAAAGCTATTAACCTTAGATGAAGCAAACTCTATTTTGCGTACGCCTAAAGCTGAAGTATGGACTTTTGTAGAAAATGAGCTGAAAGAAAGTGCCGCACTATTACCTGCCACTCGTCCTAGTAGTGAAATGGGACGTATTACAGCAGGAGCAGCTTTGGCTATCTTGGGTAGAGTACAAATGGCAGAGAAAAAATGGAGTGATGCAGCCGTTACCTACAAAAAAATCATAGATAGTGGTGTTTATTCGATTGAACAAGGAGGCTTCAAAAAGTTATTTATTCAAACAGGTGAAAATAGCAATGAAATCATTCTTGCTTCGCAATACCATGAAGATACTTACAGCCATGTATTTTTACAATATCTTTATCCTGAGACTTACGGAGGATGGCACCAGTTTTCGCCCTATAACGAATTAGTGCAGTCGTACGAGTGTACTGATGGAAAAACGATTGAGGAATCACCTTTATACAATTCAAATAATCCCTATAATAATCGTGATCCAAGACTTGACCAAACGATTATGATTTCTGACCGTGCGGTATTTAAAGGCGTAAAATACATCTCAAGACCAGAATCAACGTCTCCTGATAGAATGAGTAGATACAATTGGAGTGGCTATTGTGTCAATAAGTTTATGGATTCGACCTTTGCAGGAAACCTGATGAATTATGGTGGTAACTTTACTCTGATTCGCTACGCAGAAGTACTTTTAAGCTATCTTGAGGCAAAAGTAGAAGCTGGAGATGCTATCAATCAGGCGTTATTGGATGAAACTATCAATAAAGTAAGAGGTAGAGTTTCAGTAAATATGCCACCAGTGAAAGTTACAGATGCTGCCTCGTTGAGAACTATCTTCAGAAGAGAGCGTAAAGTAGAATTAGCATTTGAAGGAATACATTATTTTGATATTCTTCGCTGGGGAACTGCCGCAACCGAACTGAACCGACAGTTTACAGGGATGAAACTCACCAATTCTCCTTCTACCTACAAAGATTTTCCTGTAGATAATCAAGGATTTTTGCTTTATCAAAAAAGAGCATTTGTCGCAGGAAGAAATGAGTTATGGCCAATTCCTCAGTCGGAAAGAGACATTAATAAAAACCTTACACAGAATCCTGGATATTAAATATTAGTGCTGAATTATGAGTTCTGAATTGTGAATTGAAAATATAAAACATTGATTATCAAAACATTAAATTCGACTAATACCCTCTAGGGTATAAGCTTTAGGTATTAGGTCAAAAGCTTTATTGAATTCATGGGGAATATTTTTACCGAAATCCCATTGCCGAAAGCCCAAAAATTAAATCTAATGAACTGGAAGCATAAAGTATTGATAATTATTTTTTTACATTCACAATTCACCACTCATAATTCATTAAAATCATATCTCTGTAACCTCTTAGCGGATGAAAACACGTTTTCATTCGCTAAGTTTTTTTTAATTAAAACGCTCATTTGAGCTAATTCCATGAAAAAAATATTCATACTTCTTATTCCCTTCCTATTGCCTGTTTGTATGTATGCACAGGAAAAGAATCCATTACCACCAATTTCAAAGCCTAAACCCGTTGATAGCGAAACTCTAGGGGATTGGAAAACATTTCCAGAAATGAAACTGGATATTCCCATCGCCAAAGGACCTTTTGAACCTACTTGGGAGTCTATTGAAAAAAACTACCCCGGCACTCCGCAGTGGCTTCGTGATGCCAAGTTTGGTATTTGGGTTCACTTTGGTCCACAATCAGCAGGGGAAAGTGGTGATTGGTATGCACGAAAGTTATACAGACCTGATAAAAAAGCTTATGCCAATCATTTAAAAAAGTACGGGCATCCATCAGAGGTTGGGTATAAAGAAGTATTGCGTGACTGGAATCCTGTCAAACTAAATCCAGCGAAACTCACTAAAATATACAGAGATGCAGGAGCAAAATATCTGATGATTCAAGGGGTGCATCATGATAATTATGATTTGTGGAATTCAAAATATCAACCTTGGAATTCGGTCAATATTGGTCCCAAACGTGATTTAATCGGCGAATGGGCAAAAGCTTGTAGAACTGATGGAATGCGTTTTGGCGTAACCTTTCATCATGAATATACCTGGTGGTGGTGGCAAACAGCCTTTGAAAGTGACAAAGAAGGCGAGAAAAAAGGGATTCCTTACGATGGACACCTGACGCTTGCCGATGGCAAAGGAAAATGGTGGGAAGGCTATGACCCTCGAATGCTTTACGGTATCGACCTCCGAGAATACAAAGGAGTAGAACAAAATGCAAATTCAGAATGGTCACCACCACCAGCAGGTATTTTCTCAAACCATCTTGATTACGCCAAGTGGTACACCACTAATTGGGCTTTACGAATGATGGATGTTGTAGAACATTATGACCCAGATTTTATTTATACTGATGGTACTGTACAAGGTCCTTTTACAGGAAATGGCACAGGAACAGGGATAAAAGCTGATGCCATGCAACATGTAATTGCTGATTTCTATAACCGTACAATTCAAAGAAGAGGTAACGTAAATACTTTCAGTATCGTAAAATTCCGTGATAATACCAATGGTACAGTGAATACTGAGGAGTTTGGTGTTCCTGAAAGAATTAATACCGCTCAAACTTGGATTGCTGAAGCACCAGTTGGAGACTGGTTTTATGCCCCCGGTTTTACTTATGATTCGGGAATGATGATTAGATACGTAATTGAAGCCATTGCCCGTGACGGCAATGCCGCACTTTGTATTTCTATACTACCAGATGGTTCTTTAGACGAAGGCAGTTTAAAAATGTTAAAAGAAGTAGGCATTTGGATGCGCAGAAATGGCGCTGCTGTTTATGGGAGCAAGGCTTGGAGTATTCCCGGTGAAGGAGAAATTATCAATAATAAATTGAAAATGTTGCCTGGAGGTGGATTAACGAAAAGACACGCCGAGTTTAAATTTAATGAAACAGATTTCAGATTTACAGTTGGAAAAGACAATGCACTTTACACTTTTTGTATGACAGTACCTGCTCCTAATACAACCATAAAAATAAAATCTTTGGGTTCAAATGCTGGTCATTATTCTCAAAATATAAAGAAGGTTTCTTTACTTGGTCACAAAGGAAAACTCAACTGGAAGCAAGAAGCTGACGGCTTAACAATTACCTGTCCTTCAAAGATGCCTTTTGAAACATCTGTAGTTTTTAAGGTAGAATAACCTAGATTTTTTGGTTTGATTTTATGTATAGCATTAGTGATACATAAAATCAAACCAAAAAAAGCAATTCATCAAGTAGAAGATTCTAAAGATAACCTAACTTTTGTAGCGTGTACATACGAGTTATTTTCCTCATCTTGGTAGCCTAAAACTAATACTAAATACTTTGTAAGTCGTTTTGACTTACCTTCTTATCGCTAATTTTTTAACAACGTATGTCCTTTTTAAAGACTCTTATAACTTCATTTCTCTAAGAAATACTTTGATTTGTGTTCATCTCTTGCTAAAATTTAAGAAATGTTCAAACGTGGCATCACCAAGGTACCCAGTAGCTCCTATAACAGAAATCTTTTAATAAACAGTTGGTAAAGTACTGATTACAAGCAACTTATTTGTGGTATGACAATAAATTAATTAGTATCTTTCCCTTTTCTAATGACTTTAGGTATTATCGAAGTAATCTGAAATAGATATACTAAAAAAGCATTGGAGTTCTTAAGCTACTTTCCAAATCAAGTAACAAAGATTTATTTCTCAATCCTCCTGCAAAACCTACCAGCTTTCCAGATGTTCCTACTACTCTATGACAAGGAACAATAATCGAAATCGGATTCTTATTAAGTGCTCCACCAACTGCTCTCACCGTTTTTATATCACCTAACAAACGAGCTATATCTCCGTATGTTTTTGTTGCTCCATAGGGTATTTTAAGCAGAGCATCCCAAACGCTAATTTGAAAATCCGTTCCGTAGTAATCCAGTGGTATATCGAATGTCGTTCTTTTTTTCTCGAAGTATTCTGCCAGTTGTAATTCTGTTTGCAAAAGAATTGGATTCGCATCATCTCTTTCAGGAATAGGTAGTTTGGTTCGCTGATAATCTTCACTTTCCCATAATATAGCGGTAAGTCCCACGTCTGTTGCTACCAACCTAATTTCCCCTACGGGTGACTGTATATCTTTAAAAAACAGCTGTTTAAATTCTTTCATGTAAAATTGTATTAATGCGCTTTAGGCTATAAGCCGTAGGCATTATGCAGAACAGCTTCTACTATTTCATGAAGAAGCCTACGGCATAACACCTAGAGCTGAAGGCAGGTTACAAAAGTAAAAAGAGATTTGGTAAAATGAGATAAGAAGTGGACAGATTCATAGTAATGAGAGAGTCTATTACTAGAGGTTCAGGATAAAGCAGTATTACAATTCCTAGATGAAATTTAATTTTATCTAAAAAAGTGTTTGGGTATTACGATATTGTTTTGACCTTTAGAAGTAATAATGTTCATCAATATCAAACTATTTCTATCATTTCATGAACAACAAACTATTGACATACTTGTTGACTAACAAGCTTTTACTAATCTTATTCGTGTTTTTGTGTTGTATCACTTCGGCTTGTTTTCTGAGAAATGGAAGCAGTGCATCGACTGATGCTATTGCGGGTGAGATAGATTATAATTATCATATTCGCCCAATTCTCTCCGATCGCTGTTTTCAGTGCCATGGTCCCGATGCCAACAAAAGAGAGGCTAATTTACGCCTAGATACCGAAGAAGCTGCCTACGCAGGTCTTAAGGATAATCCCAAATTTCATGCTATTGTGCCAGGAAAACCCCATGAGTCGGCTGTGTGGTTACGCATTGTTACAAAAGATACTGCTGACATAATGCCTCCATTAAACTCAAATCTCAAACTGACGGAGCAAGAAATCACCTTGATTGAGAAGTGGATTAAACAAGGAGCAAAATACAAACCTCATTGGGCATTTACAGCACCTCAAAAAACTCAGTTACCCAAAGTAAATGATACCGACTGGCCTCAAAGCCCTATCGATTATTTTACTTTGGCAAAAATGGAAGAAAATGGCTTAAAGCCTAATGAAGAAGCGGATAAAGAAAGACTCTTAAAAAGGGTATGTTTAGATATTACAGGACTTCCTCCTTCACTCGAACTACAAGAGCGCTTTTTGAATGACCCTTCCCCCAATGCCTACGAAAAAGTAGTGAATGAATTACTTACTTCGCCACACTATGGTGAAAAAATGGCGATTTCTTGGCTTGATGTTGCACGCTATGCCGACTCACATGGCTATCAGGATGATGGACTACGTACCATGTGGCCTTGGCGCGATTGGGTTATTCATGCTTTTAATAAAAATTATAGTTATAGTAAATTTTTGACATGGCAATTGGCTGGAGATATTATTGTCAAAAATCAAAAAGGCAATCTCCAAAATCCACGCATGAAAGAGGCTGTGTTGGCTACGGGCTTCAACCGTAATCATAAAATTACGCAAGAAGGTGGTGTTATTGATGAAGAGTACAGAGTAGAATATGTGACTGATCGTACCAATACCTTTGGTAAAACCTTTTTGGCTCTCACTTACGAATGTGCCAAATGTCATGACCATAAATATGATCCTATCAAACAAAAAGACTATTATAGCGCGTTTGCCTTTTTCAATCAAGTGCCCGAAAAAGGGTTATTTGGTACTATTGATGCTTCTTTTGCCGATCCTCCCAACCTTAAATTAACGAGTAAGGACGTAAAACGTATTTTGAATTTTATCAATAAAAGAGATACCGCCGATGTTTCAGTAATGGTAATGCAAGATGCGGATACTCTGCGAAAAACGCATGTACTGAGTCGTGGGAATTATGACCAACCTTCTGAGCTTGTTGAGGCTCAAATGCCTAATTTTTTATTGCCATTTAATCAAAAGAAATATTCGAAAAACCGCCTTGGTTTAGCCCAATGGCTTACAGATGAGAAAAATCCTCTTACAGCAAGAGTTTTTGTCAATCGAATATGGCAAGAGTTTTTTGGACGTGGGATAGTCAAAACTGTAGGGGATTTCGGTATGCAAGGGGAGTTGCCGTCTCACCCCCAGTTACTCGATTGGCTTGCGGTAGACTTTCGTACCAATCACTGGAATATCAAGCGCTTGGTAAAACAAATTGTCATGTCAGCTACTTACAAACAATCGGCTGCTATCACCAAAGAACATTTAGCCAAAGATCCTGAAAATGTTTTGCTGGCTCGTGCGCCTCGTATGCGTCTCTCGGCCGAGTTGGTACGTGATTTTGTACTCACTACAAGTGGTTTGTTAAGTCCTGTGATTGGTGGACCAAGTGTAAAACCGTATCAACCCAAAGGACTTTGGGAGGTAGCCACATCGGGACGAGGAAGTCTCAAAAGTTATATACAAGATCATGGCGATAGTCTTTACCGAAGGGGCATGTATGTGTTTATCAAACGTACCGTTCCACCGCCTTCTATGTTGATTTTTGATGCTTCAAACCGAGACCAATGTGAAGTAAAACGCTCAAGAACCAACACGCCATTACAAGCATTAGTGATGCTAAATGACCTCGTCATTTTAGAATCGGCCAGAGTATTAGCAGAAAAAATAGCACTTGAAAATAGTTCTAATGAAGATAAAATCAAAAAGGCTTTTCGCACGGTTCTTTGTCGAAATGGAAAAGAAAAAGAGCTGACAATATTTGAAAAATATTTTACCAGTGAAAAAGAAGTATTTAGTCAAAATCCTCAAAAAGCACTGAAACTCCTGAAAGTAGGAGAGAAGCCGTCCTTGTTGGCGTCGGCAAAAACGCAGGATAAGACCAATTTACGTCCTACAGCCGCAGCCCTCATGCAATCGGTACTTATGATGTATAATCTCGAAGAGGCAATTATGAAATAAGCTGTCAGCTATGGGCATACGGCAGAAAATATTCACCTTTAATAGATATCCTTTAAGTAATAGGATAGATTAAATTAATAGTATATCTGAGGTGTAATTTGACTATAACCTTTTGATTATGAATACCTTTAAATAACCAATATACTATTGACTAATAATGTCTTCCTACTTTTATACTAATACTCAACAGAATAAAGCACCCAATCATATAAGATGAATAAGAATGAATTTATAGAAAATCGTCTGAATATTAACCGCAGACACTTCATGGGAAAAATGGCTGCGGGTATCGGTGGACTTGCCTTAGGCTCATTGTTAGTGCCCGATTTGTTTAGAGGTTCGGCTGATGATGCTGAAGGTTTACCTCTTGGAATAGCCCATTTCGCCCCAAAAGCAAAGCGTGTTATTTATTTGTTTCAAAATGGCGCTCCCTCACAATACGAAAGTTTTGAGTACAAACCTTTACTCAACAAAATGGCTGGTCAAGAATTGCCTGACTCTATTCGTATGGGGCAACGCCTAACGGGAATGACAGCTAGTCAGGCTAAATTTCCATTGGTTGGGTCTTACTTTAAATTTGCACAATATGGTCAATCGGGTATGTGGATGAGTGAGTTGTTTCCCAATATTGCCAATATTGCAGATGATATTTGTATGATTAAAACCATGCACACCGAGGCCATTAATCACGACCCAGCCCTCACATTTATGCAAACAGGTGCACAACAGGGTAATCGTCCAAGTATGGGTGCATGGGTAAGCTATGGTCTTGGGAGTGAAAATAAAAACTTACCAGCATTTTCAGTCTTGTTGTCAAGAGGAAAGGGGAATGGCCAAGGGGTGTATTCTAAACTTTGGTCAAACGGATTTTTAGACTCGACCCATCAAGGTGTGGTATTTAGTAGCGGCGAGGATCCTATTTTATATCTCAATAATCCAGCTAATTCGGATAGAGCTTCGCATCGTAAAATGTTAGATCATCTGGCCGAACTCAACAATATGGCTTATGACGATTTTGGTGACCCTGAAATTAAAGCTAAAGTACAGCAATATGAAATGGCATATCGAATGCAAACGGCTGTTCCTGAGCTAACTGACTTAAGTAAAGAACCTGACTATATTGTCAAAATGTATGGTCCTGAATGTCTTGTTCCCGGAACATTTGCGGCTAATTGTCTTTTAGCTCGAAAGCTCTCTGAGGCAGGTGTTCGTTTCGTTCAGCTCTATCATCAGGGTTGGGATCAACACGGTAATCTGGTTGGTGAAATGCCGATGCAAGCCATGGACACAGATCGTGCTTCAGCTGCCTTGATTACTGACCTCAAACAAAGGGGCTTGCTCGACGAAACACTTGTGATTTGGGGTGGCGAATTTGGACGTACCAATTATGTACAAGGAACAGCCTCAAAAGATAACTATGGACGAGATCACCATCCAAGAGCCTATTGCACGTTTATGGCTGGTGGTGGCGTAAAACCTGGTACTGTATATGGCGAAACCGATGATTTTGGATATAATATTGTCAAAGACCCCGTGCATATCAATGACTTTCATGCGACTGTGATGCACTTGATGGGGATTAATCACGAAAAACTCACTTACAAGCATCTTGGACGTCGCTACCGACTTACCGATTTAGCAGGGAAAGTATTACCAGGCTTAATGGCTTAGTATTAGTGCTGAATTGTGAGTGATGAGTTTTGAGTGTAATTTTATGATTACTAATATTTTATCTCATCAATTTTATCCTATTCTAAAACCAATTTTCTTTCTAAATATTGATTCGTTTACATGACTCGTTTTCAGCATATACTTTCATATTTACTTTTTGCTCTGCATGTTTTGTTGCTATTCTTGCTGGTTTTTCAAGAAAAAGTAAATATTCCTCTTGGTTTACAAACCATAGGTCGGATGCACCCCATGGTTTTACATTTGCCTATTGGATTGCTATTAGTAACGGGTTTATTTTGGGTTTTTAAAAAAGAATTTGAAGGGGAAAATTTTGAGAAGCTCTTGAAGTTTGTCCTAGCTATTACAGCTTTTACAGCCAATATTGCAGCATTAATGGGTTTCTTTTTGTCAAAGGAAGAAGGTTACACGGCAAGCTTGCTTACTTGGCACAAATATGCTGGCATTGTGTTAAGTTTTTTGTGTTATGGACTTTGGCTCATTGATCAACCTTCAACCAAACCACGCATTTTTACTTCAGTTTTAGTACTGAGTATTGCTGTTCTATTAGTTACAGGGCATTATGGTGCCAGTTTGACTCATGGCGAGGACTATTTATTTCCTAATAGTAAAGTAGAAGCTGACATTGTATTTACCGAAGATACGCCCATTTTCGAAGCGGTAATTCAGCCTATTTTAAAAGAAAAATGTTATCAGTGTCACAATGAACAAAAAACGAAAGGTGGCTTACTAATGACAACTCTCGCTGGCTTAAAAAAAGGAGGTAAAAACGGACCTATTTGGATGAGTGGTAACGCACTTCAAAGCCATTTGATTGAACGTGCTAATTTGCCGCTTGATGACAAAAAGCACATGCCACCCAAGGGAAAAACTCAGCTAACTCCTGAAGAAATTGCGGTACTTAGTGCTTGGATTAACGATGGAACCAATACACAAAAGACACTCAAACAATTGGCTCAAAATAGCCCAATTAAAGCATATTGGGGGAAAAATAGTAAAAGTAAAACAGCTGCTTCTACTGACATTATCTACGACTTTGAACCAGCGAATGAACAAACCCGACAGAAGCTCAATACTCCTTTTAGAGTGATTTTTCCATTGGCAAATGATTCACCTGCCTTGCAAGCGGATTTCTTTGTGCGTCAAGCTTTTAAACCTGAGCAATTAGCAGAATTAACAGAAATTAAAGAACAATTGGTAGTTCTTAATTTATCAAATATGCCCATCAAAAATGAAGACCTAAAAACCATAGGGCAATTTGAACATTTAGAAAAACTTGTCTTAAATAATACCGACATCACTGGCGAAAATTTATCTAGCCTACAAAGTTTGACCAACCTAAAATCTTTATCTTTATCTGGTACAAAGCAGACTAAAAACTCCCTTGCTCAGTTGGCAAAATTACCAGCCCTCAAGCAGGTATTCGTTTGGAATACTTCACTTACCGAAGTAGAAGTGAATGAAATACAGAAACAATTTCCATCGATTCGCTTTGAAAAAGGGTATATTCCAACTGATACAGAAATGCTCAAGCTTACCCCTCCAATTCTTGAGAATGAAGATTTTGTGTTGAGCAAACCTACGCTTATTTCATTCAAACATCCATTGAAGGGTGTTACCATTCGTTATACGATCAATGGTCAACAACCCGATTCACTGAGTTCACCTGTTTACCAAAAGCCGTTCGAGCTCAATACTTATACTGTACTCAAAGCAAAGGCCGTCAAAGCACATTGGTATGCCAGTGATATGGTTGAATATGTCTTTTTTAAAGGAAAATATCACCCTAAAAGTGTAGAATTAATCAATCAACCCAACCCTCAATACATGGGTGAAGGAGGAAATACACTCATTAATTTGAAAAAAGGCGATGCCAATGACTTTAAAAATAAGGCATGGTTGGGTTATCGTGAAAAACCTTTTGAGGCACTTTTTACCTTTGACACACCAATTCCAATCAAGTCGGTAATGTTGAGTCTTGGACGAAATATAGGAGGCTTTATTTTTCCTCCTACTTCTGTAGAAATATGGGCAGGTACTGCTAAAAATAATTTGCAACTGGTACAGAAAATCAATCCTGTTCAGCCTTCGAAAGATGAACCTGTGCGAATAGACCCAATTGAGACAACTTTGAAAGAGGGGAACTATTCATTTGTCAAAATTATCGCACGTTCTGTAACCAAACTCCCTAATTGGCATAATGGTAAAGGGCAACCAGGATGGGTATTTATTGATGAGGTATTTTTTAACTAACTTTTGACAACCCTCCTAAGATAATTACTTGATAAAATGCCGAGGTGCTGCCAAGTAACCTATTATTTGGAAATATCTTTATAGAATCAGATATTGGTCTATAGGAACTCATATAGGATTTAGGTAATTGATCAAGGCAGGTATTTTAAAGAAAAAGTAGCTATCCGCCTGATGATGCTACCTCCATGTATTCAGCTTCTTTTTGAGTTTTGGCATTTTTGAAACATACCACAAACGTATGGCGGTAGTCGATGTATTTGTAAGTAATTTCAAAAAAATGTAGCTCACAAATTTGTTTAACAATTGATAGTCCTAAACCGATAGAGTCGGGGTTTTCTTTCTTAAATCGTCTGAAAAGCTCTTCGGTTGGCATGCTTGGCGCTTTACCTGTATTTTCTATATAAAGTTTTTTGGGAGTCAAGGTTACGGATATTGTTCCATTACAAATATTGTGTCGGATGGCGTTGCTAAAAAGATTATTCAAAAGAATAGAAGCCAATACAGGATGTAGTCTGAGCGAAATATGAGGTTCGATTTGCTTTTGAAGCGTAATAGATTTCATCTCTAAAAGTTCCTCGAAGCCTTCCAGCGTTTCATTGACCAATTGCGAAAAGTTGATTTCTTCGATACTTTCATATTCTTGGTTTTCGAGTTTAGTCAATAAAATCAACGATTGATTGGTTTTGTTGAGTTTGTCGAGGGCATTTAGGGAAGATAAAATTAACCCTGCTTGCTCATCGCTTATAGGCGATTGCATGAGTAACTCCAATTTTCCTTGAATAATAGCCAAAGGAGTTTGTAATTCATGAGAAGCATTTTCAGAAAACTCTTTCAAGGAATTATAATCACAAATGGCTTTATTCATCATTTTTTCAAGAAAATGATTTAGTTGATTAAACTCATTGGTGCTTGTTTCAGTAAGATGGATGGCTTGTTTATTCTTTAAAGAAAAACGATGTATTTGCTCTAAAGTATTATGAAAAGGAGCTAAAATTCTTTCTGAACCCAACCTGATGAAAACCCACAAAAGTACAATTAGCAATAGGAAAATACCCGCCATCGATTCAAATACCACTTTGGTGACATCGTCGGTATTAATCATCATATTGTACACAGAAATATCATAATGATGTCCATTGATTTTGTACGATGCTGAGGCTTTTATCTGGCGGTCAATGCGTTGTAATTGCGGACTCCATGCCAAAGTATCGGATAGCGAAACATTTTTGATAGGAGAATTGTATGGTATTTCAGCAATGTGCAGTTGTTCCCGTACCAGTTTTTCATAAGGAACACCGTTCCTTATTTTTTGACAAATATGATGCAATAGCTTCTCTTGTTCTTTCGCTTGAGCTATTTCGATATGAGATTCAAAACTATAAAAAGTCAGTATTCCTCCGACCAAAAATACAAAGGCCGAAATACCCAAATACCAAGAAGTGAATTTATTGATGAGTTTCATAATGTTTCGTAGCAACAAAGAGGATTTGTAATACGTAAGTTCTCAGGGAACAGGCATTAGGCAGATAGTTTTAAAATGTTTCTTTTGCTGAAAATTTAATGCTTAAATTTAATTTTACCCATCTTCTTGCCTGCAATGAGCATTAAACTTAATGCCTACGGCTTACAGCCTAAAGCCCATTAATACATTCTATTTCGCATTTGTATCAAATTTATACCCAAGACCATAAACCGTTGAAATATAATCGTTTCCACCAAAATTGCTTATTTTTTTTCTTAGGTTTTTTACATGTTGATAAACGAAATCAAAATTAGATAAAGTATCTGTATAATCTCCCCAAAGATGCTCTGCAATAGACTGACGAGTAATAACTCTGTTTTTATTCGCTAAAAAATAAACCAATAAATCAAACTCCTTTTTGGTCAAATCTAAGGTTTGTTGGTTTACCTGTACTTCGTAGGTGGTGGTATTAATAGTTATTTCATTGAAGGTCACCACGTTGTCACCTCCTAAATGGTTTCTGCGATAAAGTGCTCGTAATCTGGCTAATAGCTCCGATAAATGAAAGGGTTTTGTGAGATAATCATCCGCACCAATTTCTAACCCTATTATTTTGTCGTCTAAGGAGTTTTTGGCAGAAATAATTAGTACGCAACTTTGAATCTTATTTCGTTTGATAAAACGGAGTATATCTAAACCATTGCCATCGGGCAACATAATATCTAACACAATACAATCATATTCAAAACCCAGCAAGCGGTCTTCGGCTTGTTGGGCAGTGGCGCAAAGTTCACATACAATGCCTTCTTTGCTGAGAAACTGGAAAATATTTTGAGCCAGTTCAGGATGGTCTTCTACGATTAATATTTTCATAAGTGCCTAAAATAGAAAATTCTTTTTGAAGCAAATTTGAAGTTCTAACGGTATCAATATTTTCTTGATTTTATCCTTTTCCTTTAACGAATCAAATTCATTCTTCTTAAAATACTACAATTATTGTATCATATTGGTACTATAGAACAGGACACAGCATAAAAACTGTTCAATTTTGTTGAAACTTCAAAATCTCCTCAAAATCTTGCTGAAAATTTGAATTAATCAAGCGTTAATACGTCTGTTTTCTCAACAATTATTAATGATATGAGGCTTTGTGGCAAAGATACCAAAGTCGTTAATTTCTTATAAAACTATGTCTCTAAAATCCTTGTTCATGTTTTTGTGTTGCTTTTGCTTGCTTCGGCCTGCTTTTGCACAAAAACCAGTATTTACTCTTTCGGAAGCAATCCAAACGGGTTTGCAAAACTACAATTCTATCAAGGCCAAAAAAAGTTATCAGAGTGCTTCGACTGTCATGGTTGAAAATGCCAGAAGACAATTTTTGCCTGATGTAAACACTGCCATTCAACAAAACTACGGAACAGCCAACGGACAATTTGGTCCACTGTACTCGTATAAAGGTGTAGGTATAGCGGCTTCGGGGCCAAGCTCAACTTCCCAAAACTGGAACACCGCTTTTGGGGCGCTTTATGCTACCAATATCAACTGGGAGGCGTATTCTTTTGGGCGTTTGGATGCTACGCTCGACTTGGCAAAGTCACAAGTAGCACGTGATTCTTTGGATGTACTACAAGAAAAATTTGCGCACAGCATGAAAATCGGTGCAGCTTATTTTAATGTATTGGCAGCACAAAAATTTGTGGAAGTCAGTCAGGCAAATCTCAAACGTGTTACTGCTTTACAAGATGTAGTAAAAGCACGTGCCAAAAATGGCTTGAATGCTGGCGTTGATTCATCTATTGCCAATGCAGAAGTCTCTAATGCACGTCAGGGGATTATTGATGCCAAAAACCTTGAAATTCAGGCAAATGCACAGTTGGCGCAATTTCTCAACAAGTCTCCTCAAGCTTTTGATTTGGACAGTTTATATTTTATCAGTATTCCCAAAAGCTTGGAAACAGCTCAGTCTATTGAACAAAATCCAACTCTTCAATGGTATGCTTCAAGAATTACTTTAGCCGAAAAACAACAAGTTTTATATGAAAGAAATAAGCTCCCTACGGTAAACCTTTTTGGTGCTTTTCAGACCAAAGGTTCTGGTTTTAAAAATGACTACACTCCTGATAATCATCATATTGATGGTTCATATTTTGGAGGAGTAGTTCCTACTAGAAGCAACTTTTTAGTGGGTGCAGGGATATTTTGGAATTTTATGGCTCCAACCAAAATCAATAAGCAAATAGAATCACAAAAATTATTGCGAGAAGGGCTGCGCTATGAATACGAACAAATGAGTTTGCAACTACAAAATCAGGTTGTTTTGGCAGATCAGCGTATCCAAAATGCGTTGGCAAGTTATCACGAAGCTCCTATTCAGTTGGAGGCGGCACGTACTGCTTATAATCAAAAGGCATTATTATACAAAAATGGTTTGTCGAATATCATTGATCTTACTCAAGCGCTTTTTGTATTGAACAGAGCCGAAACCAATATCAACGTAGCTTATGCCAACGTATGGCAAGCCCTATTGCTCAAAGCAGCCAGTTCTGGTGATGCCGATTTACTCATGAAACAAGCTAGATAATTCTATGAATTTAATTAGAACAGCCCTACGCAAACCCATTACTATTTTGGTATTGGTGGCAGGTATGGTCTTTTTTGGAATAAATGCAGTCCGCAATATTAAAGTGGATATTTTTCCAGATATGAACTTACCTGTTATTTATATTTCGCACCCTTTTGGTGGATACACTCCTACCCAAATGGAGGCTTTTTTTGGCAAGCAGTATGTCAACCTCCTTTTGTATGTTTCGGGGGTAAAAAGTATCGAAACCAAAAATATTCAGGGACTTACCTTGATGAAGTTAACCTTTTATCAAGGTACAAATATGGCACAAGCTGCTGCCGAAGTATCGGCGTTTAGTAACCGTGCCCAAGCCATATTTCCTCCCGGTTCACAACCGCCTTTTATTTTGCGTTTTGATGCCTCAACTTTACCCGTTGGACAGTTGGTATTGACCAGTGATGTTCGGTCAAATAACGAATTGCTCGACTTAGCAAATACTTATATCCGTTCGTCATTTACCTCAATTCCAGGATTGGTGGCGCCACCACCATTTGGAGGTAATATCCGAACAGTGGTCATAAAAGCCGACCCTGAGCTGATGCGGGCGCACAATATTACGCCAGACCAAATTGTCGAGGCTATTCGACTCAATAACCAAACTTCACCTTCTGGAAACGTTCGTATTGGCGATGTAAATTATATTACGCCAGTAAATACAACCATTAAAAAAATTGAAGATTTTCAGGATATTCCAATTTTTAAAGGAGGAGTTGCCAACTTGTACCTACGTGACGTAGCAAAGGTGGAAGATGCTGCGGATATTACTACTAGTTATGCTTTGGTCAACGGCAAACGCTCTGTGTATATGGCTATCACCAAATCGGCCGATGCCTCGACTTGGGATGTAGTCCAAGATTTGAAAAAGAATCTTCCCAAATTTAAAAGTCAATTGCCTGAAGATGTACAGTTGTCTTACGAGTTTGACCAAAGTGTATATGTAATGAATGCCGTAAAAAGCTTGATGAGCGAAGGTGCCATCGGTGCGGTTTTGACGGGTTTGATGGTATTACTTTTCTTGGGAGATACACGTGGTGCTTTGATTGTTATTATGACCATTCCAACGTCGATTATCTCAGGTGTTTTGTTTTTGTATTTGTGCGGACAAACCATCAATATTATGACACTCAGTGGTTTGTCTTTGGCAATTGGTATTTTGGTAGATGAATCTACCGTAACGATTGAGAATATTCACCAGCATCTGGACATGGGCAAACCCAAAGCACTAGCCATTTGGGATGCTTGTAAAGAAATTGCTTTTCCAAAATTGCTGATTCTCTTTTGTATTTTGGCGGTTTTTGCACCAGCCTTTACCATGAAAGGTATTCCAGGTGCTTTGTTTTTGCCTTTATCGTTAGCGATTGGTTTTTCGATGTTGGTTTCGTTTTTACTTTCTCAAACTTTTGTGCCAATTATGGCCAACTGGATGATGAAAGGTCACGCTAAAGCTCATGCCAAACAAGCGGGTCATCCCATAACAGAAGATGAGGAGTTCCAAATGACAGGTTTGAGTCCTGAGTCAGAAAAGGATACTTTAAATCAGAAAAAAGTATTAGTGGAGCCAGAACCAAAACCTACTAAACTAGGAGTGTTTGACCGATTCAAAACTCGCTTTATGGCTTTTCTGGATAGACTATTACCGCATCGCAAATTGGTTGTAGGTAGCTATTTAGTGTTGGCAAGTGTGGCGGCGTTCTTTTTACTCAAAAATATTGGTCGTGATGTATTGCCAAGAGCCAATGGCGGTCAGTTTCAGGTACGTATTCGTGCCAAAGAAGGTACTCGTATTGAGCGCACAGAGCAAAAATTGATTCAGACAGTTAGTATTTTAGAACAGATGGTAGGTAGAGAAAACATCTCTATTACTTCGGCTTTTGTCGGACAACACCCTGGGCTATTTTCTACCAGTCCTATTTATTTGTTTATGAGTGGACCACACGAAGCGGTTTTACAAGTTCAATTGGAAGAGCACTATAAAGTGAATTTGGAAGATTTAAAAGAAGAGCTTCGGGAAAAAGTAAAAGCAAAAGTACCTGATATTCAATTATCTTTTGAGCCTATTGAATTGACAGACAAGATATTAAGTCAAGGTTCGCCAACACCAATCGAGGTTCGAATTTCGGGAAGAAATAAGAAAAATAATGAGGAGTATGCCAAAAAGGTCATAGAAAAATTGAATGAGTTACCTTATTTGAGAGATGTTCAAATAGGTCAATCAACCAACTATCCTGCTATCAATATTTCTATCGACCGTGTTCGTGCAGCACAATTGGGTATTGATATTGCCGAAATATCTCGTTCTATTACCGCTTCAACTTCGTCGTCGCGCTACACAGATAAAAGTGTTTGGGTAGATGAAAAATCAAATCAGACTTATAGCGTTCAAGTTCAAGTTCCTGAAAATCAGCTTAAAAGTATTCAGGATATTGGCGAGATTCCTATTACAAGAAATGCTAGCCGACCTGTATTGAGTGATGTTGCTACGATTACACCAAGTAAAACGTATGGCGAAAATGACAACTTAGGAGCGGTTCCAGTGATTTCGGTTACTGCCAATTTGTACAAAACTGATTTGGGTACAGCTACTACAGGCGTAACCAAAGCTTTGGATTCCCTTGGGGAACTTCCTCGTGGTTTGACGATTGAGCCAGTAGGTTTGAGTAAAGTATTGACCGAAACACTAGATAGTTTACAGTCGGGTTTGTTAGTAGCCATTGTGGTGATTTTCTTGATGTTGGCTGCTAATTTTCAATCGTTCAAAGTATCTTTTGTGGTGCTTACAACGGTTCCTGCGGTAATTTTAGGAGCATTGCTCATGTTAGTAATGACTCGCTCGACCCTGAACTTACAATCGTATATGGGAATTATTATGTCGGTGGGGGTATCTATTGCCAATGCCGTATTGATGATTACCAATGCCGAGCATTTGCGTAAACATAATGGCAATGCGCTCAAGTCTGCACGTGAGGCGGCGTCTTTGCGTCTGCGTCCGATTTTGATGACCAGTGTAGCGATGGTGGTTGGTATGATTCCAATGGCTTCGGGCTTGGGCGAAGGAGGAGACCAAACCTCACCTTTAGCGCGTGCTGTAATTGGGGGACTATTGGCTTCGACATTTGCGGCTTTGGTATTTTTACCATTAGTTTTTGCCTGGTTCCAAGAAACAACCACGACTGAATCGGTTTCACTCGATCCAGAAGACGAAGAAAGCAAGCATTTTATCCCGACTATCTATCAATCAAAATAAGATTCCAACATGCAACTGACAAAAGTTATGAATTATCCAACTGTTTTTAGATATACCCTTTTTGCCACGGGATTAGTATTAAGTTCTGTGATATTTACAAGTTGTGGCGAGTCTGAAGCTAAATCTGAGCATAAAGAAAAAACAGCCTCAGCACCAACGATTCCTAGCGTAGAAGGTTTTTCTTTAGCAAAAGAAAAAATGACGGCTTCACTACAATTACCAGGTGAACTAACAGCCAAGCAAGATGTAGAACTTTACGCAAAAGTCAACAGTTTTGTACGCCAAATGACTGTCGATGTAGGTTCTGAAGTACGTGCAGGACAATTATTGGCAAGCTTGGACGCACCAGAAATCACAGCGCAGTTGACAGCATCTTCTTCTCGTTTAAAATCACAAGAAGCTATTTATATTGCTAGCAAAGCCAATTATGATCGTTTGTATCATACCTCCCAAACACCTGGGACTATCTCACCAAACGAATTAGATCAAGCTTTGGCGCGTAAAAATGCTGATTTTGCTTTGTTAGAAGCAGCAAAAGCTAATTATAAGGAAATTGCAGATACCAAAAACTACTTAGAAGTTCGTGCACCATTTGATGGTACGATTTCGGTACGTAATATTAGTTTGGGCGCTTATGTAGGACCATCGGGAAAAGGGTCGGATAAACCGATGTTTTTCTTACAAAATCAAAAAGTACTTCGTTTGGCGGTAGCAATTCCAGAAATGTACACCGCCTATTTATCACCACAGAGTACGATTAGTTTCCGAGTAAGGTCTCGACCAAATGAACTATTCAAAGCGCAAATCAAACGTGTGGCAGGAGCATTGGACACCAAACTCCGAGCAGAGCGAATTGAGATGGATATTGATAATTCGAGTAAGAAACTACTCCCAGGCATGATTGCAGAAGTCAAATTGAATATGCCTTCGCAAGTTCCTACTTTTGTGGTGCCAAAATCTGCGGTAGTAAGTGCGCCAGAGAGAATTTTTGTTATCAAGATTGTCAATGGCAATGCCGAGTGGATAGACGTAGAAAAAGGTCGTGAAGCAGATGGTAAAATTGAAATTTTTGGCGACTTAAAAGAAGGTGATAAGCTTGTAAAAACCGCCAGCGAAGAAGTCAGAAATGGTTTTCCTGTTAAATTAAAATAATTGAGTGATTTGTGGTTGAGTGAATGAGTGATTAATTTTACTTGTAGAGACGCAAAGCATTGCGTCTCTACAAGTAAAATCTAGATTAAAAATAATCATTCATGCGCCCAATCACTAAATTTGAAATGACTCATGCTTGTGTTAAGAAGAACTCTTACCTAATATCATCAATGACATATCGATTATATCCTCTGTCAACTAACTCTTTAAATGCAGACCAAACATCCTCAGGAACTTGCTCTGGAATCTGAAACCCAATTTCTCCGTAAATCTTTATACGTTGCAAATCGCCTACAATCAAGTGAATAAAGGTTTCTTTATCGTCTACCAAATCTAAATATTCATGATAAGTCAGTGGTTCGGCTGCGGTCGACCATTTTACCTCAGTCCACTGTTGAGAGGCGGTATTATAAGCTCGGCGAGTCATATAAGGTTTGGCAATCAACAAACCTTCATGATGTGGTAAGTTGTATTGTTCAATAATTTTTTTAGAAAAAAGAATATTTTCACCTGTGTTAGAGGCCTCTTCTTCTAAATAAATCTTCTCGGGTGGTACGCCCAAATCTATCATGACTTTGGAAAACATTTGTGCTTCTGCCTCCGTCCAGATTTCATCGGTAATTTTTCCCAAACCACCTGAAACGATGACATAACTTACAGGATTTTGCAAAAAATACTCAGCCGCAAACTTCGGTACACGCAAATCACTGCTTCCCAATACCAATATAAAATCAGGATGTTGAGGGGCACAACGTTTATTTAGATAGTTATAAATTTTCTCTTCGGGCAACATATAAATGAGCTATTATTAATTTCTACTTGAGATACTTTTCAATCACTTTTTTCCATGCTAAATATCCCTCTCCTAACAAATGAAGTCCATCATTGGTAAATCGTGGATTCATGCGACCTGTTTCGTCTACCAAACTTGTATATACATCAACGTAAACAAATGGCATTGATTCGCTCAAACTTTTCAAAGACTGATTTACTTGAATGATTTCAGCCTTTTTGCTAGTATGCCCTCCGAATTTCTTGAAAGACTCATTCACAGGAAAAATACTTTGTACAAAAATCTGCGTTTTAGGCGATGTTTCATGCAAAATTGCCACAATCTGACGAATATTTTTGACCACGCTATCAGGTGAAATACCTCTTGCCAAATCATTTGTGCCTATTAATAAAAATACTTTTGTTGGCATTCTTTCAGCAACTTCATCGATTCTGTTCAAAACTCCTGCGCTAATATCGCCACTGATACCTCTGTTTTTAATATGAGAATTTTGAAACATTTCAGCCCATTCTCCACCGTCGGTAATACTATTGCCCAACATAATGATATCTTTTGAGGTTTTGGGCAAAACTTTAAAAAGAGCTACTCTTTGGTGGTAATAGGTTGAAAATAAGGAATCTGGAAAACGATACTTTACTTGTTGAGCCTGTGCCATAAAGGCAAAAAATAGGCCGAATACACAGCCTATTGCAAATCTGATTTTCATAGATGATATGTTAAATATGTTTTTTATCGTAAAATCCGTTTTAAAAATTTCCTTTTAATTCTATTTTAAATGGCATCAATGGTAAATTAGCCTCGTTGACGATATTACATTTTGGATTGGGTAACCATGCGTAATTGATTTGCGTAACCTGTTTATCCAAAGGCAAAGTAAGGATTATTTTATTAGAAAAAAGCGCTATTTTTTCTGGATAAAAAAAAGATGCTTCTGTTCCTCCTAGATTAAATCCTTGCAAGATAAAGCCTCTGGGATTTAATCCATCACTGGTTTGCAGTTGTCTGGCAAAGTCAAAGCTAAGTTCGATAATATTTCCTTTTTGTTGATATTCTTTAACAATAGGTCCTGAATAATCAAGGGATAACTGATAGGTTTTGGCCAAAGCTAATAAACTCAGTCGCTCGCCAATAGGCTTTTTATCAGTCGGGTGAACATCCAATGAATCCCCAGTGTCGATACTCACAACCATTCCAACGTTGTTAATTTTTTGACTCAACTCAAACTGACTTGCACGAAAAGCAGGCCAACCAGAACGATTAGCAATAGCAGGAAGCTGGACTGTATAAATAGGAAAATCACCTTGATTCCATGTTTCTCGCCAGCTTTTTACCAAAGCCTCAAACAAAGGCTTGTGAATTTCGGGATGTGTGGCATTGGATTCGCCCTGATACCAAATCACACCTTTGATGGCAAAGGGCGCTAGAGGTTTTATGCCATTATTAAACAAGAAAGAACCCGCAAAAGGATGTAATAATTTACGATTGGGCGTAGCATCCTGTAGCACAAGAGCCAAATTTTCATTACTTCGTTCCAATACCCAAGGATGAATATCTTGGGCTTTTTGTAACCAATCTTTATCCACAAACTGCTGTAACTGAGGATGCGAAGCCAAACTTGCCGAATCGATATAAGCTTGGGTAGTAGTTCCACCAACGGCATTACAAATTAACCCAATTGGGACATTGAGCTTTTGCTGTATTTGTTTACCAAAATAATAACCCACCGCCGAAAATTTAGCGGCCGTTTCGGGCGTACATAGTTGCCAGCTTGTAGGCTCATAAAACTTTCCTCCTTGTAAAGCAGACAAAAGACTATCACTAAATACCACCTTAGACAGGGGACGAGCCACAGCACGGGGTGTCATGCGAAACAATCGAATTTGAGCATTATCCGCTTGCGATATTTCTTGTTTGGCATTTTTGGTTTGTTCCAAACGAAATTCCATATTGGACTGACCAGCACAAAGCCACACTTCGCCCACTAGAATATTTTGAAAAACTAGTCGCTGTTTTTGAGAGGTAACCAGTAATTGAAAAGGTCCTCCTGCGGCATGAGCAGGCATATTGATCTTCCAATTACCATTCTTATCTGTTTTAGTTTTTAGTAAAAAACCATCAAACGAAACGTTCACCTCACAACCTCGACACGATTTTCCCCAAACAGGAATAGCCATTTTCTGCTGCAATACCATGTTATCGCTAAAAATAGCGGGTAATTCAAGCTGTGCTTGCGCCAATTGGCTCAAGCACAGCAATTTGCCTAGAAGTGTAAAAAGATATTTTTTCATAATTGCTTATTCAAAAAATGGCAAAACTGTAAACATCCATTTCACGGGGTTTTGCCAATCGCTTCCTTTGAAAGTACCTACAGGAGCTTTAACTTTTATTTCGTTCCAGCCTTTATGTAGTTGAATCCTAATCGGTTGGCGATACTCATATCCTTCGTCTGTTAGGGGCTGTTCCAATGTAGGTTTTTGCCCTGCATTCGTCCATAAAGGAGCTTGTATGAGTTGATCATTGACCCAAACTTTACTTGCACGAGTATCCCATTGAGACAAAGGCGGAACATTGGTAGCCATCGACCTAGAAATATTATTGAATCCTATCCAGCAATAGGCAGTGGTATCGGTAGGCATCCAGATTTTTTGGATAGCATACCAAGTGGTGTTTTCTTGTGGATTAGATAATACGCCTTTTACAACGGGCGACCACCAATGCCGTAAAACGACCGTACCGCCTAGTGCTTCTTGATTAGGTATTGGGTTATGATTTAGAAAATTAGTCTGTTCTGGAACAAAAGTGCTATCAAGTTTTCCTTGATTAAAAAATGGACCAAATAATTGCCAACGAATATGCCCTTGTGGGTGATAGGTGAAAGGTTTATCTCGAAAATTTTGTGCTTTTTGTGTAAGTAATCTTTTTTCAAAATTGTCAAATTTAGCAATAGCATCTACCTCTTTCACATCGATGTTAGTCACCCATTGTGTTTGTCCCCCTCCTACCCACGTTCGTTCCGAAAAAGCTAACATACTAGGATATACGGCATTCATGGTCAATAAATCTTTTTCTTGGCGAATATTTCTATCATGCCACAGACACAAAGTGGCGCCTATTACCTGCTGGTCTGATTGTAAACGATCGCCAATATTTCGTTGAAAAAGTGCTGTTACAACCTCCAGCGGGTCTATGTGATTGATATACAAATGTCGAGAATCGATATAAACTTCTCCCTCAGGAATAGACTCGTGTCCCATCCATAATTGTCTGATAGTATTTTGGGGTAAATTCCCCCCAGGCGACCAGCCAATTACTTTTTTTCCAAAACTTTTGACATATTGAGTCATTTCTGGCAAAAAGTCTTGATTGGTGATTTTTACCTCGTCGCCCCCAATATGCAAATACTTAATCGGATAAGTTTGACAAACCTCTTTGATAATTTCTTTGACGATTTGTACCCCTTCTTTGCTTTGCATCGATACTCCCATCGCTCGTTCAAATGCCTGACTATGACCTGGCATATCTATTTCAGGAACAAATTCTATATGTCGTTCTTTACAATAATCTATCAATTGAATCATGTCAGAAATACGATAAAATTTCCCTTTTTGACGCAACATCGTATTGGCATCGGTAAGTTGGGGATACTTTTTTATCTCTAATCTCCAAGCCACATCTTCGGTTAGATGAAAATGAAAAACGTTGAGCTTATAACTGGCCATCACGTCGATTTGCTCTTTCAGCTGTGACATAGATTGATAGTTACGACCAACATCTACCAAATAGCCTCGCCATGCAAAAGCTGGGCTGTCCTTGATAGAACAACCCTGAATCTCCTTGTTTTTTTGTAGCTGTAAAAAGGTTTGTATACCATTAAAAATCCCGTGCGAGGTATTAGCTTTTAGCATCACTTTTTGAGAAAATACGTCAAGTTGATAAGCTTCTTCAGGTAAATGTTCAGAAACTACTCGAATAATATTCAGACTAATACCATGCTGAGGAGCATTTTTTTGAAAAAGAACTTTTAGCTTATATCCCTTTTTTGAAAGCTGTTTTTGTAAAAAAATTGCTTCGGATTTTAAACGTCTATCATTGTAATAAATAGCCTTTGCCTGAGTCAAGTCAAATGCTTGTGATGTCCAAGTCAATTGTTTGGGCAAAGGAAGCAAACTTGGATACTGTGGTGTTTGACTCAAAGCAAAAAAATGGCTCAAAAACGTCAACAAACCTACCATTAACACTTTTACTTCCATGACACGGTATGAAAAATGATTTGTTTGTAATTGTCTTTTTCGTACAAAATTCCAATCTGGTCTTTTCCTACTTGTACAATATCCGAATAGGCGGCATTGTCACGTGTATGTCCTTCTTCTGCTTTGTCTATGACCCAACTTTTCACCCACGTTTTTCCTTCGTCATAACTAATTCTTAAAGTGAGGTTATCTCTATTTTTGGTATCTGCGGCATTACAAAAAGCAAGAATCGTCTTTTTACCTTCTGTAAAACTCAGAATACTTCCTTGACATACAGGATCTGGAAGGTTGGGGTCAAAATAGGTATCGTGCCAATGTTGTCCGCCATCGTTACTAATCGCTACAATTCGCTGACGAATATCTCCTTTTTGATTACGAGCATTAAACATCAATTTATTGCCTGACAATGGCGCTGCTGTAGCTTCATTACCTCCTGCGATGTTGATGGTTTCGCTCAAATGAAAGGTTTTTCCGTGATCATCGCTATAAAATCCGTGTGCAAAATAATCTACAAAATGAGCCTGTGGTTCGCCCTGCGAGTGATTGGCAGCCACATAGATACGCCCTTTGTATTTGCCTTTCAAAAACTGCGTAGCATGCCCAGGCGTATTGGCATACGAACGCCAATCTTCCTGAAACTGATAGGCTGGATTAATCTTCGGTTGGTTAGGTCTATGTACTTGCGTGGTGATATTCTGGGGCTTCGACCACGTATGCCCTGCGTCTACAGATGTCACATACCAAACTTCTCTAATTCCATGTCCTTTTCGAATTTCTCCTTCGTGGTTATTTCCAGTATTGTAAAACAAGAAAATACGCCCTTGCGGATACTTTGGGTCGGTAAGGTCAACGACTGGCGCTGGATTGCCCGCCTGAAGAGAATCATAATTGATAGCAACTTCGATATTGCCCCATGTTTTTCCTTGGTCTTTGCTACGTTTCAGGACAATATTAATATCGCCAAAATCGCCACTTCCGTTGACTCTTCCCTCGGCAAAAGCCAATAATTCGCCCGAAGGTAAACCGATTATGGCAGGTATTCTAAAAGACTTATGTCCCTCTTGTCCTGAGGTAAAAACAGGCACTTGTGCCCACAACTGGCTTGTCAACAAGACACTTAGAATGATTACTAGTATTTTTTTCATAGTTATATTTAAAAATCTAACGCTGATTTTCTATCCTCTTTTTTCTAAAAAGTCATTCAAAATTTTATAACAATACCATTCTTGGCGAGGTAAATGAAAAGGCCCTTTAAACAAATTACCCTTGGCAGTTTGCGCAAGACTTCCATCACGGTGTAAATACCCATACCATTCACCATTAACAGGGTCATAAAAGTGCTTATAGGCATAATCATGTACCATTTGGTGCCACTGGGCGTATTTTTCATTTCCTGTCATCAAGTAAGCCAATAAAGTAGCAATAATGGTTTCGTTATGTGGCCACCAAAACTTCATATCTTGCCAATATTCTTGTACAGGTTTGTCGTAAACATCTCTAAAATACAAAATACCACCATGTTCTTTATCCCAACCTCTTTCCCACATATAATCGAGCATTTTACAACCTAATTCAATCAGATGTGGGTCGTTGTTACGATATTGAGCTTCGTGCAAAATAAACCAAGCGCCTTCAATTGCATGTCCAGGGTTGAGAGTACGCCCGTCGATATGGTCGATAATACTGCCATCGAGCGCCACACTTTCCATCACACAGCGAATATCGTCTTTGACAAAATACTGTTCTATTTGCTGAATCCAAGTTTCAATCCAAACATCACAGCGTTCATCACCAATGGTTTCACGAAGTTGCTGGGCGGTATTCATCATAATCATCGGTACACCTATACCTCGTGTTGGACGCGTATTCGTAAACTTTGCTGGTAGTAAGGTTGGATTGGTGGCGTACTCCAAACATTTACCAAATAACTCACGAGCTTTTTGAGCCGCAGCCTCATCACCCGATGCTTTGGCATAGGCAGCGTGAGCAATTACAGCAAAAGTTTCAGAGAAATAGTAACGACGTTTTCTAATACCTTCACCTTGCCGAGTTACATGAAAAAACATCTGTCCGTCGGTATCAAAGCAATGTTTGTTCAGAAAATCTATCCCATTTTTGGCACCATTGAGCCACATTTCATTTTCGCCAAAAGTATTTACCAAAGTCGAAAGTGTCCAAGCCGCTCTTCCCTGAATCCAAACGGCTTTATCGTCATCAATGAGCGAACCATCTTGGTCTCTCATGAGCAGATAACCGCCATATTCCCAATCTATACTTCGAGGAAACCAAAAGGGTATGGTATCTTCTAGTAATTGTTTTTTATAAAAATCTCTTAATGATGTAAGTTGTTGGATGTTCATTTTGGATTGTATATTTTTTAGAAATTGAAAGAAAAGGGAGAGCCCTTACCTTGATGAAGCATGTACACATCAGGTAATCAATCGCTCTTCCCTTTGTCCATAACTATCCAATTTTCACTTTGCTATTTTGGGCTTTATTAATGCTAGAAAAATCCCTAAAGCGATAAAAACTAAGCCTCCCAAACTCGCTAAATCATATCCTAGATTTCCTTGGTCGGTAGATTTTCCTAGAATATTGGTAATCAATGCCCCTGCGAATACCCCACACATATTCATAAGTCCGTAGGCAGTACCGCGTTGTTTTTCGGAAACGATTTGACAAAGAATAGGCATATTGTTGGCATCGAACATGCCATATCCTAATCCAAAACAGATAGCAGCTCCTACCAAATGCCAAACTTCTGTACCAAAACCGAGTAAAAATAAGGCAGGAATCGTGAGCCCCAAACCAATGGTGCTCACAAAAATTCGTCCTCGAATATGTGTTTGTATCCAGCGGTCAGATAAATATCCCCCTGCAAGAACGCCAACCAAAGAGGAAAAAGCCATGGTGATGGTAGACAACGGACCAGCCTGAGCCATATCAATATGGAGACTTTGAGAAAATAGCGTAGGAAGCCAATTTTTGATACCCCAGCCTGACAAGCTAGGAATCGTAAAATAAAGTAATAACAAGATAAAAGCGGTATTCCCAAACAAGCTTTTCAAATTATTAACTATCTGATTTTCTGACAATTCAATACTACTATCTTCTACTTTTTTTCGATTTTCTTTTAATAAAACTATTAGTAAAAGGGCGTATCCCACACCGACAAAACCAAATAGTTGAAAAGTTGCCTGCCATGAAAAAGATGCCGCAATCGTTGCTCCAAATCCACCAAGCGATTGACCTATATACAAGCCCGTCATGTGAATGCCAATGGCAATTGAACGGCTTTTAGAATCATGATAATCTGCGATAAGCGACAAAGCGGCAGGAATGTACAACGATTCGCTAAAGCCCATCAATGCCCGAAGAGCCAACAATTGAGGAAAATTTTGAGCATAACCCATCAATAATGTCACAGCAGACCATACAAACAAACTACTGACAATAATCCATTTGCGATTGATACGATCGGCAGCCAATCCTGAGATAGGACTCATAAGCCCATATATCCAAAGAAAAATGGCCATTAATTGCCCAAAATTTGTAGCAGTCTGAAGCTCAACAATCGATACCTGCATACTTGCTTTCATGGTCGAAAGCATCTGTCGATCGAGGTAATTGAGCAATGCCACCACCCAAAGTAGCGCTACAACAAGCCATTTATAGTTTTTGGAATTCGATAACATTTTGATTATTGATTTTGGATTTTTGATTGCGAATATCAACCTCGGTATTATGTTTTATAAAAAACTGAACAAACGAATTAAGTATGAGTGCTGAGTTCTTTGCGTAAACTTTTGTTTACAAATATTTTATATTTTGAATGAGGTAACTGCAAGAGTTACCGCTACACCAATTTTATTTTAATGATAAAGCTCAACTCTCTTACAGTATTAATCTTAAACCCACAATTCACAACTCATCACTAACAAATACCTCTTCTAAAACCCTATTTGATTTCTCCTACTAATATTTCTACACTTCTTACTCCTGCTTTTATTTCGCCTGAAGGAATAATGACTTTGTTATCCCAAGTAATAGCCGTAGTGGTTACTGGCACAGAAAAAGGAATATTGCCAAGCTTTTTCCATGTATTTTTCTGGGAATCAAAAAGTAATATTTCGCGACTAAAACCTGGGTGATTGACCTGTAAAATATTTTTCTGCGCAATGAGTTTAGTCTTCTTCTCAGGGTCAGATTCTTGGGCGATTTGTGCCAACAAAATTTCTACCTGATGAAAAGTTTCGCCCTTATCTCCACCAAATAACATACATTGATTTTTGCCTACCACAACCCCAGTTCCTGCCGAAATAGCATAAGGCAAAGATTTTTGTGCAGTCCAAGCTTTTTTATCACTATCAAAAGAATAGCAAGAATCGTAAAAGTCGCTTATGCCATTGGCTTGCCTTTGGCGTCCGCCAACTAGATATAATTGATGGTTGAGATTAAACAGTAAAGAATGTGAAAGATGCACAGGAAGCGCTGCAACGAGTTGCCAACCAAGTGATATATGTTTCAAATCCAACTTGAGTAATTGACTCGAAACACCCGATTGGGTTTCGCCACCAGCCAAGTATATATCCGAATCATGAACAATGGTGGCTGCCGCATTACTAATGCCTTGAGGTAAATCAGGCAAAGATTCTATGGCTGGTTGTTCCTTCTGTGGATTCCATTTCAGAATAAAAACATCTTTTCGATAACCTTCTTGGTCTTCGCCACCGATACAAATCAGCCCTTGAGAAGACTGAACGGTGGTTGTATAAGCCATTTTTTGAGGCAGTCGAAAAGTTTGAGAATGCCAGAAAAGCGCCTTATTAGTATCTTTGTGTAATACATAAATGTCATCGAAATACTTCTTTTTTCCACCCTCCCAAGGCAAAGCATCTTCAAAATTAGCTCCACCAGCTATCATCAACACATTTTGAGATACACCAACGATTGGGCCAGCCAAACCCGCTTGTTTGGTATGTCCATTGGCCACTGGCAATGAATGCAATACCGACCACTGAATTTGAGGCTGTACATCATTCAACATATCATTGCTATATCCCATACAAGAAATAATCGTAGACATAAGTAAATTTTTCATAATTTAAGCGTGCATTTTTGAACAAAATACAGAGAAATTCAATGCTTCGACATCCTTCTTGAAAAGTTCGAATTGAGTATCTGTCATATTTCTAACGGGTAATCTAAACATTCCACAATCTAAATCAACCAATTTCATGTAAGCTTTTCCTGTTGCGATTCCCCCATATTTGCCCAACAAACGAATCATTTCGATAGATTGCATTTGTAAGGCTCTGGCTTTAGGTAAATCATTTTTGTCAAAAGCCTCAATCAAATCATGGTACAAAGGTGCAGCATAGTTGAAGGTACTTCCTACAGCACCTTTTGCACCTAAACTCAAAGCTGCCAGCATATTTTCATCGCGTCCCCAAAGCATATCATATTTCCTGCTTTGAAATTCTAAACACGACTGATAATCCATGAAATCCTCATGCGTATATTTGATTCCTGCAAAATTGGGTACTTTTCCATCTATGGCTTTCAACAAATCATACATGGCAAAGTTAACGCCAGTCAACACAGGAATATGGTAATAGTAAAAATGCATCTCGGGCACTACAGAAGCTACTTCTTGACAAACCTCTGCAAGCTTTTCTACAGAACTTGGTTTAAAATAAAAGGGCGAAGTAAACGAAATAGCATACAAGCCTAATTCTTGAGCATATAGCGCCAACTCTTTACAATCGGCAATACTTGTACCGCCCAAAAAAAGCATTACTTTAAAATCTGGATCACCTAAAGTTGCGTTCGCCCAAGCCTGAGCAACCGCTCGTTTTTCGGTATGCGTCAACGAAACCCCTTCGCCAGTTGAGCCACAAATGAAGGCACCTGTCACACCATTGGATTTGAGCAAATGGTAATATTCTTCAATCAATTCCAGATGCAAACTTCCATTTGAGTGCATAGGAGTAAAAGGAGCAGCAATAAGTCCTTGAAGATGAGCTATTTTCATAATATTATTTATTTTAGGGACAATGAATCAAAGGCATAGAGGTACAGTTTTACTCTAAAATCTTTTCACTTGTACC
The DNA here is from genome assembly GCF_030056705.1 of Flectobacillus longus. Lineage (GTDB taxonomy): Bacteria > Bacteroidota > Bacteroidia > Cytophagales > Spirosomataceae > Flectobacillus > Flectobacillus longus. The sequence continues at coordinate 45,081 of NZ_JASHIC010000035.1, read as the reverse complement.
TCTATAATTGCCTTTTTTATAGTTTTCTTAATTCAAATTAAAAGCTTGGATACCCCGTTGTTTGTACCAACGAACGGTTATTTGTCAATGAGTTACGGTCGATTGGCCATAGCACTTTGTAAGCTTCGTTGCTTGATAAAGTCGTATTGGCAAAAACATAACTATTGCCAAATCTACGAAGGTCGTACCAACGTTTTCCTTCAAAAATAAACTCAAACAAACGCTCATCTAAGATAGCATTTTTAGGGTCTTTATCTCTGGCTTGATTCGGAAAGCCATATTTACTAGCCACATAATTAGCCCCAAAAGCTCTTGCACGCACCTGATTGATTTCGGTAGAAGGATCTTGACCTAACAGTATTTTCGCTTCGGCAGTAAGTAACAACAAATCAGCAAAACGATAAATCGGATAATCGTTGGTATATACACGTGAGCCTGCATTTTGCTCGCCTTGGAATTTATTGGTAAAACAGCCCACCAACTCAAAACCTGTGCTACGCTTCTCAAAAGCTGGCTGAATCGAAGACAAACGACGAGTATCAGCTTCATCAAATTTTTTGAATGTGGCAATACGCACAGGGGCACGCAATAAGCCACTCCAGTTGTCAACATTTACGTTGAACTGGCGAGAGCCATTCAAGTCATAAAAGTTTGAAATCAAGCCTGTTTGTGGAACAAAGCTACTTGATACAAAACCCATACTTGCTTCATTCAACACATAGCGAATAGCAAAAATGATTTCGTTATTACCTTTATTATTTGAGGCAAAAACATTGCTAAAACTTGGCAACAGCGTAAGGTTTGGGATATTGGTTCTGATTTCGTTCAAAGCATTCAATGCTGTTGTAGCATCGGCTACGCCACCACCTCTTTGACTATTCCATAATGATACTTCTGCTTTGAGCATCAATGAAGCGGCTTTTGACCAATAGCCTTTATTATTTCTGAAAGAATAATCGCTACCAAAACTAGCAATAGATTTATCAATATCTGATTTTATCAAATCCATCACTGCTGATTCTGGAGAAGCCTCCTTCGCCAAGTTGGCAATATCAATGGACAAAACTGGCTCAGTCTGAATCACTACGCTTCCCCATGTACGATACAAATGGAAGTAATAATAGGCACGCATTCCGTAGGCTATTCCCAAATAGTAATTCTTGTTGGTAGTACTTACAATATTGGTCGTATTTAACTTACTAATCAATAAATTCAACTGCACAATATTGGTATAAAATCCTCCAAAATTGCTCACGCCTGAATTGTCTAAATCGAGGGTATGTTGCCACATTCTTTCTAAGCCTTGTGTAGCCTCACCCGTGAAGGTACTGGCATTATTAGCTTCAGTACCAAATATATCAGAGCGCATTTCGCCCAAGGCTTGAATATTGGCATTATGACTTCTTAGTCTAGAATGAATTCCTGAAACAAAAGCATCGAATTGATCGGCTGTTTTCCAATAATTAGCATCACTGATGCTACTAATAGGCGCTAGATCGAGACTTGTATTACAAGCAGTCATTCCCAAACCTATCGCTATTCCCAAAAAGGTTATCTTAAATATCTTTTTCATAAATCGGTTTCTTTAATATTAAAATGACACTTGTACTCCCATCACAACAGTTCTTGGCGTTGGATACGTACCCGAATAGATTCCTCCTGAGGCTGGCTCTGGCGAAGGACCGCTAAACTTCGTGATATAGAAAAGATTATTGAAGTTGGCGTAAATACGAGCTTGAGAGAATAGTTTATTCACTATGGTGCTTTTCGATAAATCATAAGAAAGGGTAATTTCACGACAAGCTAAGTAATCTCCTTTTTCATAAAATCTTGAGTTGTTGCCATTCAAAACCGCTCCAGCGTTATTGGCTCTCGTATAGTTTTTCTTTCCTGCTGGTGCTCCTACTTGGTCTGCATAATACACTTTTGGAATATCAGTATCGGTATTGGTTGGTGACCAAGCATTTTTCTGCAATTCGAGATAGTTGAAAGTTCCCTGATAGTTACCCAGTGTACGAGCCACAAGGTCATTATAAATCGTATGTCCTAATGCAAAATCAAATCTGGTAAAGAGCGAAAAGCGTTTGTAAGACAAGGTTGAAGTAAATCCTCCTATGACATTAGGGTTGACATTTCCCAAATACACTTGGTCGCGAGAGTCGATGATATTGTTGTTATCTACGTCGAGCCAATTGACATCTCCTGGGGTAATTTTATTAGTCATTGTTGTCGATGGGCCGCCAATTGCTGCAACATTATCTACTCTATTACCCGCAATGCGAGCTACTTCTTCATCATTTTTGAAAATCGACACTTGTTTGTAGCCATAAATAGCTCCCAATGGCTGACCTTCTTGCAAACCTCCTACCCACACGACTTTTCCTTGTGCAGGGTCATAAACTTGTAGACCTCCTTGGCGATTATTTTCATTGCCGTTGAATGGAAGTTGTAAAATTTTGTTTGCAACAAATGAAACATTACCCCCAACATTCCAAACTAATCCGTTTGGTTTTTGTAGAATTGTTGCATTCAAAGTCAGTTCCAGACCTGTATTTTGGAATGTACCCAAATTGGTACGCACGGAGCTGTATCCTGTGTAACTTGGTAGGGTCAAGTTGGTCAACAAATCGCTGGTACGACGGTCATAATAATCCACCATTAAGCTGATACGATTTTTGAGTAAACCAACGTCTACACCAACGTCCAAAGTGGTACTTTTCTCCCATCGCAAGCCTGTGTTAATAATGCTTGTGCTCAAAAAGCCCAAATTGGTATTATAATTTCCTTGCGAACCATAAACTCCTTGCACTTCATAGTTCCCAATACCTGCTACGTTACCGTTTACTCCGTAACTAAATCTTGGTTTTACTGAACTCACGTAATCACTCAAACTACTATTTTTGAAAAACTCTTCTTTGTGCAAATTCCAACCTGCCGACATTCCCGGAAAAATACCAAATCGATTATCCGAAGCCAAACTTGAAATACCATCTCTTCTTACTACAAAATTTAATAAATAGCGCTCATCGAAATCATAGTTCAAGCGACCAAATTGTGAGAAAATTCGATATTCGTCTTTGTAAGAATAATTACTTCCAGCAGCAAATGTGGTCGAAGCATTGGCGGTTTCAATGTCATCGGTTGGTGCATTTTGACCTAAAACTTGCATTTCAAAAGTTTTTTGTTTGAAATATTCCGTACCAATCATGGCAGTCAAATGATGTTTATCTCCCAGATTTTTCTGGTAATTCAAAATCGCATTGTATTGCTGCTGAAACGAACGAGAGAACAATGATGACGCATTTCTAGTAGTATTGCTATACGACACTGGATTAGTGTACAAGTTTGTATAGTTTTGAGTAGCTAAACTAAATGAGTTGTTCAGTGACTCAAACAAATACGCATTGCCTGAAACCTTCAAATATAAATCTTTGGTAATATCATACTTCGCCGAAGCATTGACCGTAATACGATTTACCTCATTTTCACGCTTTGTTTTTTGTAACCAATACAATGGGTTTCCATCTGTAACGCCATTGCCGGGGTTTGGCTGAGTTTTCAAAGAATCCAACCAAGGATTCATCGTTGGCCAAATTGCTAAACTTCTGTACAAAGTATTGGCTTCCGAACCAAGCGTTCCGATTTGAGACGAAGTCGAAAACGTTGCTCCCGTCGAAATTTCCAAGTTAGGTCTTACTTTATAAGAACCGTTCAGATTACCTGTATAACGCTTGTAATCAGAACCAACAATTACACCTTGTTCGTTGTAATAGTCAAAACTTGCAAAATATTTCCCTTTATCATTACCCCCTTCTACACTCAGGTAATGGTCTTGCGTATAGGTATTTCTAAAAATCAGATTCTCAATTTCGCCACCATGATCTTTGTACAAAATTGAACCGCCATAAGGGTCGTCTAGCGATTGCCAGCCTTGCGCCAACAGACCCGCATTGACAGGCGTATTGGCACGAATATCAAATAAGCCTAAATTGGCAGCATCCGTCAATAAGCCATACCCACGAGTAGCATTGACTTGCGCCAATGTTCTACCTGAGTTCAAATTTCCCAAACGATTGTAATAGATATAATCACGCGCATTCATGTACTTATATCCTTCTCGGTTTTTGTTATAACCCAAGGTAAATTTGTAATTCACTCTTGCAACACCTGCTTTTCCTTGTTTGGTAGTAATCAAAATAACCCCATTGTTGGCTCTTGCACCATAAATGGCTGTTGACGCAGCATCTTTCAAAAGCTCCATCGATTCAATATCGTCTGGCGCAATATCATTGAGTGCTCTAATAACACCATCAACTACAACCAACGGCGCTCCAGGGCTGTTGATTGAGGCGCCCCCACGAAGCAAAATGGTAGGTGCCGCTCCAGGTGTACCCGAACGGTTGATGACTTGCAAACCAGCCAAAGACCCTTGTAAGGCTGTCCCAAGGTTGGCTCTTGGGGCATTAGCAAGAATGTCTTTTTCGAGTTTTCCAATCGAGCTGGTTATGTTGCGTCTCGATTGTGTTCCATACCCTACCACCACTACTTCTCCCAAAGAAGTAACATCCGAACGCAACTGAATGCTCAAATTTGTTGCAGTTCCTATTTTGATTTCCTCCTTGATATATCCCACATAGCTTATCACCAAAATATCCCCTTCAGTAGCCATCAAAGAGAACTCTCCTTTTTCGTTGGTACTGGCTCCTTGTGTTTTCCCTTTCAAGAGAATCGAAACACCGGGCAGCGCTTCGCCATTTTCTAAAGCGGTAATTTTTCCGCTCACTTTTTTGCTTTGCCCCCATGAAACAAATGTCCACAAAATGCAAATCATGAGTAAACCCACTTTCTGATAAATGTTTTTCATATTAAAGTTTAGTTAATGTATTATGTATGACATAACAAAGGTATAGACTAGCGAGTCATTTATGCAAGTTTTTAGTAACATTTTTATAAATTATTTTATTTTAGTAGTAAATACTTACTTATTTGAAATGGTAGCACTTATTTATAAGCTTTTATGCTAATAACATGTAATACTTATAATCATAATTATGAATAATCATTTATAATATATGAGTGATTTATAGAAAACATAAGCTTCATGTTAGACAAAATAATTAAATGGCGATTAAATGCCTTTTTGCTCGAATTTTCATGATTTTTGCTTTTCAAATTCGATAGATTATACTACTTTTATAAAAATAAGTAATACATAATATGACAAATGAAGATTTTAATGATAGCTTTATCACAGTAGATAATAGTTCGTTGGTAGATAAAGTTGAGGCCAATTTGGTGGAGTTGCTCCAAAGCCGCAAACTCAAAGTTGGTGATGTAATTCCCAAAGAAGTAGAATTAGTTGAGCTTTTGGGCGTGAGTAGAACAGTAATCCGTGAAGCGATTACTCGACTGCGTACTATGGGTATTATTGAATCCAAAAAGAAAAAAGGTTCGGTGATTACAAGCCCCGACATTGTAAGTATCATGAGCAAAAGCATGAATCCTTACATTCTCGATGAGGATACTTTGCGTGAAATTTTTGAATTGCGTTTGGTGTTGGAAATTGGTATGGCAGATTTAATTTTTCAAAAAATTACGCAAAAGGATATCGATGAGTTGAAGGAAATTGTCAAGAATGAACCTAGTTCTAGCGAATCTCATTTGTTCAATATCGAACACGAAATTAATTTTCATGGAAAACTCTATGAAATTACTGGAAACAAAACACTCAAGAGTTTTCAGAAAATGTTACTCCCTATTTTTGATTATGTACACAATAGTGGTCTACTGAAGAAAGATTTACCACAAAGGAAATTTGTTTCTCATAAAGGCTTGGTTGACATTCTTGAGAATGGCTCGCCAGAACTTTTCCGTAATGGCATGAGAAACCACCTAGAAAATCATTTTGCGAGACTTTTTGCTGAGTAAATGATAAAATACCTAAGTCGAGTATTTTGAGCGCTTAAAATCAAAATATGAGCGCTTTTTAAAGTTAAAAAATTCCCTCTGAAAGTTTACTTGATTTTTTTTCGTTTTTCTTTTTTCGCTGAAAAAAGAAAAACGACTTTTATGGGGTGCCGCAATAAACAATTCTTTCTAAATCACTGAATGAAAAAATCCTTATTTTTAAACTTTTAAAAAAATTAAAAAAAAATCAACGCTGTTTGTCAAATTCTTTCATTTCTTTCCTTTTCTTTCTATTCTTTCAGGCTTCGCAACTAATTGATTTTCAATGGTTTAAGTACCATAAAAACGACTTTTATGGGTCATAAAACGACTTTTATGGGATATAAAACGACTTTTATGGGTCATAAAACGACTTTTATGGGGTACAATAACGACTTTTATGGGTCAATAACGACTTTTATGGGGATTTATCCACATTTTGTAAAAACGACTGTGGATAAATTGTGTCGTTTTTACTTTTTTTTGTGACTTCAAGGTACTAATTTCGTAAAAACGACTAAAGAAATAATTAGTCGTTCTACCATCTAAATCATTGCCCAAATCATCCATGAGTAAAGAGCATAGAGAAAAAGCCATTGAAGTTATTTCGAGAGATCCTAATAGATTAGTCAAGACCAATCCGATTATTAATGCTAAGTTTGACATTACAGCAGTACAGATGAAAGTTTTTCTGAAAGTCATTGCATCTGTCGATCAGAGTAATGACGATTTGCCTGATGTTCAGATTTCTTTGAAAGAATTTCAAAACTTTGTAGGTGGGAAAACCAAAAACTTATTAAAATACTTACAAGAAGAACTGACCAAACTTCGTAAAAAAGATATTTATTACGAAGATGATAAAATCAAATTAGAAGCAAACTTCTTTAGCTCAATCGTTTATGACAAAGTTGAGGCAAAATTTATTTTTGAGTTTTCCAATAAGCTCAAACCCTTCCTTTTACAAATCAAAGAAAACTTTACGGTTTTAGATATACGTAATCTACTTTTTTTAGATAGTATTTATGCCATTCGATTTTATGAATTCTGTAAACAATACGAGCGCTTTGGTTCATTTGAGTTAGATGTTGAAGATTTGAAAGATCGTTTGGGGCTTTCGACCAGATACAAAAATTATTTTGATTTCAAACTTAAAGTATTGCAACAAGCCAGAACAGAATTAGAGAGTAGTTCGGATTTATATTTTGATTTTGAAGAAATTAAATCAGGAAAAAAAGTAATTCGTTTACGCTTTATTATTATCGAAAATCGCCAGAAGACAAAAGTGGATGAAAGTTTGCAATTCCAAATTGTAGAGATTCACACACTCGTGAAAGATTATGTTACAGAGGCAGTTGTGAATACCTGGTTTAAGAAATATCCTTATGCCCAAATTTTGGCAGGAGTAGAATATACACTCAAAGAAATAAAACAAGGAAAAGTACAAGATCCAGCTCGTTATTTACAAAAGATGGTGAGTGCCGAAGATATTGTCAAACAACAAGAAACCAAAGAACTCAAGATTAGAGCTCATCAAGAACAGTTGATTATTACGGAGAATATTAAAGTCCAAGAAAAGTCGATTACTTACCAAAAAGATTCTTTGCTTAAAGCCTATTATGATGACTGCTTGGAATATGCTATCCATTTGTTGAAGTCTGATACGTCTGTTGGAGTTGCTATTTATAATGAACTTAAAGGTAAAATTGAAAATGGCCCTAAAACTGTTACAGATGAATTGGTATGGGAGTATATTTTGGCTTCGGACGAAAGCTCTATTCCAATGAAATTTTATGGAGCTATTCAAAATCAGCAGTTTATGGTAACAAGTTTTGTTGTAACTTGGTGTAAAAATCATTTTGCTTCTAATTTTCAAAAAATCAAAGAACCCTATCTTCCAAAAGCAAAAGAATTTGGTTTGGTTTTATAAGATATAAAAAAAGACATTTATTGTTCAAATAGATTACAAATATTATATTTACGCAATAAATGTTTTTTTATGCTTACTACAGACTTACTAATTCGTTTTCTCAATAGAAATCCAGCCCTCACCATAACCGGTATTGAAAAAGAAGCTGGTATGGCGATTCGTTCGCTTACTCAAATTATCTCTCTCAAACGCGAACTTACTGACAAGCAACGTAGCAAATTGTTACCTGTTTTAATGAAATATGGTTACAACGAAGCTTTCAACCTTAAAGCTACTGTTATTGCTATAGCCAATAACAAAGGTGGTGTAGGAAAGACAACTACAACAGCCTATTTGGGTGAAGCGTTATCAAATCGTGGCTTGAAAGTACTATTAATTGACCTCGACTCGCAAGGAAACTTGAGTCAGATATTTAACGTAACTACCGAAAATGGACAAGTATTTAATTCTTTGGTGAATTATACCATTCCATTGCATATCGAAGAAGTTACTGAGTATTTGCATATTGCACCATCTGACTTAGAACTCCAAAAGGCCGAACAAATCTTACTGTCGGCTCCAGCTAGTCAACAACGTTTGCAAAGAGCTCTAGTTCCATTTCTGGATATTTACGATTTTATTTTGATTGACTGCCCCCCTTCCCTATCGGTATTGACACTCAACGCATTGAATGCCGCTAATTCGTGCATAGTGGCTATGCAACCTGAAATGAATGCAGTGAATGGTCTTAACTCGCTTTTTGGCGTAATTTACGAAACTCAGATTTTTTCAAATCCAACACTACATATTGAAGGTATTTTGTTTACGATTGTTGAGAAAAATACGGTACACACTAGTATGAAAGAGGCCGTAAGAGAGAACTATCAAAGTGTCAATATTTTTGATACTGAGATTAAGAAAGGAATCGAAATTAAAAAAGCTCAAGCTTTAAAAGCCCCAATTTTTGACTTTGATAAAAATTCTGCTGCTGCCAAATCTTATGATGAGTTGGCTCTGGAGCTCCTCAATAATATTAATTCAAAACGTAATTCGAAATAGATGGCTAAGAAGATAGATTTTAAAGCTCAAATGAAATCAAATGTTACCAAAACAGTGACTTCAGGTTTGATTTCGAATGAGAATATTAAACAACGAATCACGATTTTAGATGAACTCAAAGACTTGATTCAACCTTTACAAAAAGATGAATTTGAAGGGCTCGAAACTAATATTTTAGCAAATGGCTGTAAGGACTCTTTAGTGATTTGGCAAACCACTGAACAAAAAGTAAATCCTAATTCTGAGACTGATCTCGAGCTGTTTGTATTGGTAGATGGTCATAATAGATACTTGATTTGTCAAAAACATAATCTACCATTCAATATTGTTTTGATGTTTTTTGAGACAATTCTTGATGTTAGAAATTATATGCTTGACCTACAAATGGGTCGTCGAAATCTGAGTCCAACACAGATGGCCTATTATCGTGGTTTGAGATACAATGCTGAGAAATTGACCATTAAAGAATCTAATTTTTTGGCTGAAGGAGTGGAATTAAAAACTTCCGAAAAAATTGCGCAGCAATTTAAGGTTGATGAAAAAACTATTCGTAGAGATGGGGATTTTGCCAGTGGTCTTGAAAAGCTAGATATTGATTTTCGTAAGCAAGTACTTGCGGGTGAAGTAAAGATTCCTAAAAAAGTAATTCAACAATTGAGTAAAACGGTTATCGAACAACCTATCTCAAGTGTAGAGGCCTTAGATTTGCTTGTTGCTCAGCCAACGCCTGTGTCTAATTCTTCAAATGCGACTGCTACCGACAAAGTTTTTAAGGATATTGATACTATGCTTAAGATGATTCAATCGTCAAAATCTAAAGTGCACTTTTATCAACTAAAACAATTGGTAAATTCGCTTGAAAGTTTTATGACTGATTAGATTACAGTATCTACTTTTCTACCAATAGCCCAAGTGGACATTTTGTCCACTTGGGCTATTGGTTTTTTATAGTTTGAGTTTTGCAATATTTTATTGAAATAAAAATTGTATTTTTTATAGTTTTTGAACAATGATAAGCATTTGATTCAGTGCTCAATACCCCATAAAAGTCGTTATTAAAACTTCTTAAAATAATGATTTTATCAAGCGGACATTATGCCCGCTTGATAAAAAATACTAAAATTAGAGAGGATCTTCTTGAGGAAATTTATATACATAAACTTATGTTCTAGGTGAGAGAAAACCAAGTGGACATTTTGTCCTCTTGAGAGTTTTCAGCTACTGCTTATAGAAGTTAATTTTCTAAAATAACCCATAAAAGTCGTTTTTAAAAGATGATTTAATAGAGGCTTACAATGCTAGCGGACATTTTGTCCTTTTGGGCAATATGAAGTGTATAGGGGTTTTTATAAAGCTAAAAGACCTATAAAAGTCGTTTTTACTTTGGTATAATTTCCCTTTTTCTAGCATATTTATTATCCATTTGGAAATTTGTTTTTTTGAGTAATATCGATAAAATCACATTATAATGTGTGTTTTAGCGTCATTTTAATATCTGTATTGTGATATTTTACTAAAATCATAATATAATGTGATTTTTAGTTTATTTTTTATTAGAAATAGATATTTTTACATAAAAAATCACAATATAATGTTAGTTCAAGATTTAGGAAATATCATCAAAATAAGACGAAAAGAATTGAAGATTACCCAACCTCATTTGGCTGAGTTGGCAGGCATAAGTACAAATACACTGTATAAACTCGAACGAGGGCAAGGAAATCCTTCTTTAGATATACTTAACAAATTAGCTGAAGTTCTTGGCTTAGAATTATCAATGAATATTAGAAAAAGTGTGTAAACAATGAGAAAAGCAGCTGTTTATCGAAATGGTATTTTTGCAGGAATACTCATGGAAGAAAATCGGAAGCGATATATTTTTAAGTATGAAAAAATATATTTTGACGATATCAAAATGCCAGCCATAAGCCTTACACTTCCAAAGAACAAGCAAGAATATACAAGCGAGGTACTGTTCCCGTTCTTTTTTAATATGCTTAGCGAAGGGGTAAATCGTAAATTACAAAGTACACAACTACGCATAGACGAAGATGATAGTTTTGGCTTGTTGATGGCGACAGCACAAAGCGACACTATTGGAGCAGTAACGGTAAAACCTGTCGTATAAAATGAATCTAAATACATTAAAATATTGTCCAGGAACATTAGCAGAAGGATTTTCTACTTACAGTCCGAGTTGCTTGAAAAATATGTTTAATGGAAAAAAGGTAATCCACATTTTGCCTTATGAACAAGCCCAACAAAATGAAGAAGTAGCAGAGTTATTTATCGAGAATCGCAAACGCATTTCTATTTCAGGGGTGCAAGAGAAATTGAGTTTAGTACTCGAAAAAAATCAACTTCGCTTAACGCATCAAGGAGAACAAGGTACTTATATTTTAAAACCAATTCCGAGAGATTTAAAGAAAGTCGAGCAAGTACCCGCTAACGAGCATTTGACGATGCAAATTGCCAAACAAGTGTACGGACTCAATACCGCAGAAAATGCTTTGATATTTTTTAAAGATGGTTCGCCAGCCTATATCACCAAAAGATTTGATGTAAAAAAAGATGGAGGAAAATGGGGTAAAGAGGATTTTGCAACCTTGGCAGGAAAAACGAAAGATAATGCTGGTGCTAATTTCAAATACGAATACAGCTATGAAGAAATTGGCGCACTCATAAAACAGTACGTACCAGCGTGGCGTGTCGAGATTGAAAAGTATTTTGTACTGGTGGTGTTCAATTATTTATTTAGCAATGGCGATGCCCATTTGAAAAACTTTTCCTTGCTTGAGTCTTCTGGTGGGGATTATTTCATGAGTCCAGCCTATGATTTAATCAATACAAGACTTCATGTTGATGATACTGATTTTGCCTTAGACAGAGGGCTATTTGTGGATGATTTTCAAAGTATAGAATTCAAAAACTCAGGACATCCTTCCAAAGCCGATTTTGTGGAATTTGGCAAAAGAATAGGAGTATTGGAAAGTAGAATAGAAAAAATATTTATGCCATTACTAAAAAAACAACAATTAGTTGAAACCTTAGTCAATCATTCTTATTTGAATGACAGCAACAAACGAGGTTATTGGCAAATGTACAATACACGAAGAAATAGTCTGAACAAGTAAATAAAAAGCTTGAATTGAGTGAATGAGTGATTATTTTTTTAAATAAATATTTCACTTGTAAAGACGTAATAAAATTGTGTCACCCAGTATTGTATTATCAAAAAATTGGAATGCAATCCTAATTTGAAAATAATTACTCATTCACTCAATTAAGGGTGGTTCAGGGCTAATTTAAGCGATATTCTAATGGTGTGACACCTAGTTTCTGTTTAAAAAATCTAGTAAAATGTTGCGGGTACTTGAAACCCAATTCATACGAAATCTCACTTAACGATTTAGTAGTATCCAAAACACGTTCCTTGGCAAAATCCAATAATTTTAATTGGATATACTCTAGTGCCGTTTTTCCTGTCTCCTTCTTGATTAAATCTCCAAAATAATTAGCGGATAAATGCAGGCAATCTGCAAAATATGCTACCGATGGAAGCCCTTTCGTCGCCAAATCTTTCCCATATACATAATCGGTCAATAGTTGGTCAAATTGCAAAAGGATACCTTGATGAACTTCCTCACGAGTGATAAACTGTCGGTCATAAAATCTTGAAAAGTATTTCAATAATAGCTCAAGATTAGCAATAATAAGCTTTTTGCTATGCCTATCAATATTTTGATTTATTTCAGAAGAAATATTTTCGATACAATTCATGATAGTTTCTTTTTCTCGTTCAGATACGTGTAATGCTTCGTTTGACTGATAAGAAAAATAGCTAAACTCGTGAATTTGACGCCCCAAAGATGTTCCCTTGATTAAGTCTGGATGAAAAACCAAAGCAGTGCCAAAGGGCTGATGAATTTCTCCTTCTGGCTCAGTCGAAATAATTTGTTCAGGAGCAAAAAATACAATAGTCCCTTCATCATAATCATAGTAAGTATTACCATAGCGTAAATCACCACACTTGGATTCTTTGAGAATAATAGCATAAATCCCCATTTTGAATTTACTACGAGGTAAAGGATTCGATTTCCCCAAATCGACTAAACTAATCAGAGGATGCAACGCTGAGTTGTTGAATGTCTGACTATACTGCTTGACGGTATCATAAATAACCATGGTCTTTTCCATTTTGTTGATACTTCTAAATTATGGAAGAAAAATATTCGTGTGGCATAGACCAGTAAAAGTGGTAAGTAAAACCGTAAAATTTATAAAAAAACAAGACTTTTAAAAGTATAATTTTGAAACTGATTTACATTATCCAAAAACACAATATAAATGAACTTGATGAAATTATGTACCCTGATGGCATTTGCCCTCATGGGTAGGCTTGTTTATGGGCAACAAGACAGTACCAAAACGATTAATACCTTTAGTGGTTTTGTAGGAGTGACCAATAATGGCTTTTCAATTATTCCTACATTTTCTTTAAATAAGCCAGCGGTAGTAACCAATTTTGCGTGGAGAAAAAATCGATTTAGCTTCAATCCTGACATAAGATTAGTGTCGGATGCCAGCAAAGGAGGAATGATTTTTTGGTTGAGATACCATCTTGTCGAACAAAAAAAATTTAGCTTACGTGTAAGTGCACATCCAGCTTTTACACTTGTAAAAAGAATTGTTTCAGATAACACTGCATCGCAAGAAATTACAGAAATGTTGAGATTTTTGGCTTATGAAATTGCGCCCAATTATCAAATTACACCTAATTGGAGTGTGAGTGCTGTTTACTTGCAAGGAAATTCGTTACAATTGCACGGGCCACAAGAAACCAAAGTTTTGTTTCTGAATACCAGTATTTCTAACATAAAATTGGGTGGTGATTTGAGATTTCAGCTTGTGCCATCCTTCTATTTTTTAAATACAGATGGTTACACAGGTAAATATCTCTCATTAACAGGGATTTTATCAAAAAAAGAGAGTCCTTTTACTATACAATCAACAATAAATCAGACATTTACTTCTACTATTCCAGATAACAAGCAATTTATGTGGAATGTAATGTTAAGTTATAATTTTAGTAAAAACTTTAATCAGAAATAAGAGATGAAAACTTACACATTATCTGTCAACAACAAAACGATTAAAGTCGAAGCCGAACCTGAAACGCCTATGCTTTGGGTACTTCGTGACTATGTTGGTTTAAAAGGTACTAAGTTTGGTTGTGGTATGGGCTTGTGCGGGGCGTGTACAATTCACGTAGATGGACAGGCGATTCGTTCTTGTCAAACGCCAATTTCTACCATAAAAACGAATAGTAAGATTATTACCATCGAAGGTGTTTCGGAGGGACTCCACGCCGCCAAAATCGACCAAGTAGTTCAAAAGGCATGGATTGATGAACAAGTGCCTCAATGTGGCTATTGTCAGTCAGGTCAGATAATGTCGGCTGTGGCTTTGTTAAAAGCCAATCCTAATCCATCGGATGAAGATATTGATACTTATATGGCTGGGAATATTTGTCGTTGTGGTACTTACGTGCGTATTCGTAAGGCTATTCATTCAGCTGCTAAGGAGTTGAAAACAGAAAAAGGTACTACTAAACGCCCTTCAAACACTCGCTAAACTTTACAACTATGTCATCTAAACAGATTCAGCGCCGTGATTTTTTACGATATGCAGGTTTATCGGGAGCGGCAATTATTTTGGGTGTTTCTAATTCTTCAGCAAAAGCTCAAGAATTAGAGGTAGTGATATCTCTGGATGTAGGATCGACACCCTACAATTTCACGCCATACATTATTATCGAGGATACAGGAAAAATTACCATTTTTAATTCTAAACCAGAAATTGGACAAGGTACCTATCAGTCAATTACAGCCTTGGTTGCAGAAGAATTGGAAGTTTCTCCAGAGCAATATATTGTACAACAAACAGGAGGAGAAAGTAAGTTTGGTCCTGCTCAGTTTTCGGGAGGTAGCTTTTCGGTGCGTTCGAGTTATTTTGATATGCGCAAAGCGGGAGCTGCTGCACGCGAAATGCTGATTACCGCCGCAAGTCAGCAATGGAATGTACCTATTACGGAATGTTATGCCGAAAAAGCTCAGGTTTTTCATAAACCAACAGGTAAAAAAATAGCCTATGGAGCATTGGTAGAAACAGCATCAAAATTGGAAGTTCCTAAAAATCCAACTTTGAAAGATGCTAAAGATTTTAAGATACTTGGCAAATCCATCAAGCGTCAGGATGTTCCCTTGAAAGTAACAGGAAAAGCAGTGTTCGGCATAGACGCAGAAGTGCCAAATATGGTATATGCCTCGGTAGAACGTTGTCCTGTTTTTGGAGGAAGTCTAAAAAGTTTTGATAAAACCGCAACGCTCAACATAGCTGGAGTGGAGCAGGTAATAGAAGTAGAACGTATATTTGGCGTTTACAAATCTATAGGTGTTGCTGTTGTCGCCAAAAACTATTGGGCAGCTTTACAAGGAAGAAAAGCCCTAAAAATTTCTTGGGATTATCAGGGAAAAGAAACATTTAGTTCGAAAGATTATACTAACTCTTTGCATCAATTAGCCCAAAAAGAGGGAGTAGAGGACGCAAATGTGGGAAAGTTTGATGAGACCTATCAAAACACTTCTAAAAAACTAGAGGCTTTCTACGAAACCCCTTTTGTATCGCACTCACCGATGGAGGCAATGAATTGTACGGCACATTGGAAAGAGAACAATACCTTGGAAATTTGGGTATCAACGCAAGTGCCTTCTGATATTATACGAGATTTGACAGGTAGATATGGGTTAAAAGAAGAGCAAGTTACCTTGCATAGCCAACTGAGCGGTGGTGGTTTTGGACGTAGATTAGCTATCGATTTTATTATTGAGGCGGTCAATTTATCTAAATCTATTCAAAAGCCTGTCAAGCTCATTTGGACAAGAGAAGATGATACACAGTTTGGCCCTTACCGTCCGCCTACCTTCTCGGCCATGAAAGGAGCAATTTCGGAAGATGGTAAATTGGTGGCTTTTCAGCATAAAGTTATTTCACCAACCATTATGTCATTTTTAGACCCAAATCATGACAAAACGAAACTTGACCAAAATATGACTGAAGGCATTAGTCATCAGCAATATGAAATTCCGAATATGAAAAACACTTTCGTGTATTCAGATATTCATGTTCCTATTTTTTGGTGGCGTTCGGTAACTAGCTCAACGTTGGCTTTTTCACATGAGTGCTTTATTGACGAACTGGCACACACAGCTGGTAAAGATCCTTTGGCATTTAGGTTAGAAATGTTGACCAAAGAGTCAGATACTAAACGTTTATTACTCAAATTAAAAGAAGTATCCAAATGGGAAAAACCTCTTCCTAAAGGAAAAGGACGCGGTATAGCTCAATGGGAGTTTTTTGCAGGTTTGGGCGGGCATGTTGTAGAGGTAACAAAACTGTCAAACAAGGCTGTAAAGATTGATAAAGTCTATGTTGTGATAGATTTAGGAACTGTAGTAAATCCAGATACCGTAAAAGCCCAAATGGAAGGAGCTGTGATAATGGGTATTACTGCCGCTATCAAAAACGGAATATCCTTTGCAGAAGGGAAAACAGAACAAAGCAATTTTCATGATAACCCTGTACTAAGAATCAACGAAGTTCCCCAAATAGAGGTACATATCTTGGCAGAAGGTGGCAAAACAATCAAAGGTGTTGGAGAACCGGGTCTGCCTCCTGTAGCACCAGCACTGGCTAATGCGATTTTTGCGGCAACAGGTATCCGTGTGCGTAAAATGCCTTTTGACATAGATAATCTAAGCTAGTGCGAAATAGTGGTAAGTTGTTAGGCATTAGTTTAGGAGCTGTTATTCGTCAAGCTATTACAATATACTAATGATAAATTGGGGGTTAGGGTTGTACGAAGGATTATAAAAACTGTTTATATCGGATGTTGGATTTTGGAAGTGTAAGCTTCCATATTTTATAAAAAATAAAAGTATTTTGCTTCATTTCCGAAATCAGAAATCCCAAATCCGCAATAGTTTGAAATCCTTCGTACAGTCCTAACTCACGATTCATCATTGATACTTACAGCCTATCTCTTATTAACAAACTCTTCTAAAAATGAATACACCCTCAAACGATATTTTCACAAGAATGCTCGCAGGCGAGACAATTTTTTTTCATGATCCAGAATATCCTAAAATCATGGAGAAAGTATCGCAAACGATGCAATTGTCTGCAAAACTAAATACCGCCACTGATATACAACAAGCAAGAGAAATACTTTCTCAAATTATAGGAACAAACATAGATGAGAGCACCACTGCGTTTGTTCCTTTTCATACCAATTTTGGAGGGTTTATCCAGCTAGGGAAAAATGTTTTTATCAATCACGATTGTACTTTTCTGGATTTAGGAGGTATTATTATCGAAGATGACGTCATGATTGCTCCTAAAGTAAGCCTTATTTCAGAAAGCCATCCACTACATCCGAGTGAACGAAAAGCATTGGTATTAGGAAAGGTACATATCAAGAAAAATGCTTGGATTGGGGCTGCGGCAACTATTTTACCTGGCGTAACGGTTGGCGAAAACGCTGTTGTTGCTGCTGGAGCAGTCGTGAGTAAAGACGTTCCCGACAATACCGTGGTAGCAGGAGTTCCTGCGAGGGTAATTAAAAGCTTTGAACAATAATTTTACGATTAATTTGCTAGTCAATAAGGAGAAAATATTTCGGTAAAATTGGTGATGAAAACCGTATTTTTTATAAAATAGTTGGGTGCTTCTCAACCTACCTTTGCAAATATCTTTCACGAAAACATCTACAAAAATGTCAGCAGAAAATAGCCTCTTTCCCTTGGGACAACCATTACCACAGGACTGGTTTACAGGGGAAGCATTTTTAACTCTATTGGTTGGGCAAGACCATAACAACGAATTTTCGGCAGGGAGTGTAACTTTCAAAGTTGGCGCTAGGACCAACTGGCATACGCATCCCAAAGGACAAGTGCTTATAGTTATCGAAGGAGAAGGATTTTATCAAGAAAAGGGAAATCCTGCTCGTAAAATTACCAAAGGAGATGTTGTGAATATCCCTGAAAATATTGAACACTGGCATGGTGCTTCAAACAGTTCAGCAATGACGCATATTGCTATTACCAACTTTAAAGAAGGTGTACAAGTAACATGGCTTCAGCCAGTAACAACAGAGGAGTATGCTGTGGTAAATCAGGAGGTTTCTTAGTCGTACTTATCATGATAAAGCAAATTGTACTGATAGGAGGCATCTTGGCAGGTAGTATTGCGTGTGAGAAAAGTGCTACACTACCAAATAAGAGTATCGTTTTAGAAGAAGCTCCCAAAGATTCAATTAGTATGAAAGAAGATAGTATTGTGGTGAAGATTGGTAATCAATCATTTACAGCTGTTCTTTTGAATAATGAAACAGCAAAAGTATTTAGAGCGCTATTGCCTTTGACCTTGAAGATGACAGAGCTTAATACCAATGAAAAATATGCTAGTCTTCCTAAAAGCCTGCCTATTACTCCAACGGTTCCCTCTCGCATTTATACAGGTGATTTGATGCTGTATGGTGCCAACACATTAGTACTTTTTTACAAACCTTTATCAACTACCTACAGCTATACCAAACTCGGTAGTATCATTGATACCTCTGGACTTACTTCAGCTCTGGGAAATAGTGATGTAACAATTCATTTTGACATAAAATAAAAATAACAAACATGAGTACAACTATTGAACTGATAGGTGTATCGCAAATCAATGAGGCTTTTGAGCGTCTTGAAAAAGGAGACATCAAATATCGCTTTGTCGTGGATATGAAGTCTTTTTAACAAGGCTCATGAACCAACTCTTCGATACAATATGGTTGATTTGCTATAATGAGAAGTTTGGCATCATTAGAAAAATAATCAATAGAAAACCAATCTTCTGGTCCTAAAAGAAGACACTTTTGAGCTGTATCTAACACGAACTCTTCCTGAACAGAGCTGTTTTTGCAATTGACACGACAGTTTCCAGAAAGGCAAACCAACGCTAGTTTGGTGGATTTATGACGATATCCCCCATAAGTGATATTGTCATTTCCTTGAATAAAACACACTCTTTTGATGTGTTCGGGAAAGATTTTTTCAAAAACGGTTAAATCACCAGTATCTGAGCTATAACTATCCAATAACAACAATTGACTCATTTATAATAAGGCTAAATAAGATATTAATAATGTGGTTAATTGGAAGAGAAGTATATGTTTATCTAACGAGAAAAGGTAAATATTTCTTAAATCTATTACCTTTTATTGGAAATATAATAATAAAGGAAATAGATAGGGTATTTATACTTAGTTTTTGATGAACATTTGTTAAGCCAACAAAAATATTGCTCGAAAGAAGAATTGTTCACATTGATTCTTTATTCGAGCAATATTTTTTTGAGATAAACAGTGTCAACGATTAGCCATTTTATGAATAGTCTCAACAAAATTCTTTTTAATAGATTCTGCATGTTGGTGCTTTCCTTGCTTTACAATCCATTTTCCTGCCGAAATGGTCCCGTAAATCATACTTTGGTTTTGAGCATAAAGTACAGTATTACAAAGATGCTTCAAAGAGGTAGTAGCAACTAAAGGCTCAGAGGTATCTATCACGACGGCATCGAAATAATCCCCTATTTCAAAAAAATGTGCTGAAGATAAACCCATCGCATTTCTTCCGCCTTTCCAGCTACTTATTAAAGCATTTTGTGCACCATCTGGCTGAACTTGATGAATAAAGGAAGTGCGTTGGTGATGGATAAGTCTTTGTCCGTAATCGAGCCAACGTAATTCTTCTAAATGATTGAGCCCAATATGGCTATCAGTACCGATGCTCCAATTCCCATTTTTAGCATAAAAAGCATTAAAAGGAAAAATGCCATCTCCTAAATTGGCTTCTGTAGAGGGACAAATCACGACGTTGGCACGTGAGGTCAAAATCATCTCCATTTCTTTTGCTGTAATATGGGTAGCATGTACTAAATGAAAATGCTGGTCTATTTCGATATTTGAAAAAAGCCATTCTACGGGTCGCTGCTTTAGGTTTCTTTGTGCATCTTCTACTTCTTTGAGCTGTTCGGCAATATGAATATGAAATGCTTGATTAGGCAAACGATAGGCGACAAGCCTTCTTAAATTTTCTAGATTAACCGCCCGAATTGAGTGGGCACCAATGCCAATATTCACTCTTTCGAATGTTGATGATGCTTGTTTGGAAGATTCGATTAGGGTAAAAAAATCTTCTATCTCTGCATGAATAAACCGCCTTTGTTTTTCATTTGGAGGCTGATGAATACCGCCTTGTTGATACAGAATCGGTATTAAAGTCAAATGAAGTCCCGCTCGCTGAGCTGCTCGCATAAGACTTTGCCCCATTTCTGAAGTGTTTTCAAAAGGTTTCCCGTTGTGTTGATGATGTAAATAATGAAACTCGGCTACAGCGGTATAGCCCATGCAAGCCATTTGAGCATATAGTTGTGTCGCAATGGCTTCGAGTTGTTCTGGCGAAACACGCAGAGCCAAATCATACATGGCATTGCGCCAACTCCAAAAATCATCTGTTTGCCCTTCATGATACTCTGCCAAACCCGCCATGGCATATTGAAAAGCATGAGAATGTGCATTTTGGAAACTAGGTAAAGCATATCCTTCTACACGTTCATCAATGGTTTCATCAGCGATATATTCTTTGATTGATTCTATTTTTCCTAACGAATCAACTGTTACGACTGCCTGTTCTAACCAACCTTCTGGAGTGAGAAGGGCTTTGAATAGATATTTTTGGATTTTCATAAATGATTCATTATTTCAATTGTTCCAAAAGTTGTTCACAAAGGGTTTTTAAAAGTACTTTGATTTTGTCTGCACGAGCTTCGTCATATATTGTTTCGGAGTCATCCATATAATTTGTTTTGGCCATTTCTAATTGAAGAGCATAAAAGCCTTGCACTGGTTTTCCAAAACTTCTTGTAATGTAACCACCTTTAAAAGGATGATTATAAGAAAAACAATAATCGCTGCTCGACAAAATGGTTTGTGCCGACACATCCAAAGCCAAAGTAGAAGTTAGAGAATCGTTATTTCCCAAAATTAAATCGGGAAATGGCGAAGACTGAATACCTAATACTTGTTTTCGGATAGAATGGGCATCAAGCAATAGAACATGACCAAATTGGTTTTTTAGTTGCTGTAAAAGCGCCTCTAATTTCTGATGATAAGGGATAAAGTATTGTTCTATTCGTTTTTGTATTTCGTTATTATTAGGCTCTTGATTAGCTTGGTATAAACGATTTCCATTAAAATCTGTGGTAGGAGCTACGCCCGTTATGACTCGACCATCGTTATACAAAGCCTGATTGTTAGGGTCACGGTTGAGGTCTACGACCCATCGATGATGTGTAGCAACAACTGTTGTGATGCCCAACGCTGGCGCAAAATCATATAATTGATGCACAAACCAATCGGTATCATCCAAATGAGATAATACTTCAGGGTTTAGCTTTGTTTGAATAGAATCAGGAATATAAGCTCCCACATGCGGACAGCTTATGATCATTGGTACGACTGGTGCTGTGGGGTTTATGATATGAAAAATGTCCATAATCTATGGGAAAGAGTAAATAAAAAATGGTAGGAAATGTCAAGTCGCTACTCGAAAAGGTGATTGATTACCTCATCATCTACCAAATTGGCTCTTGTTACTTTGAGTGAAGAAGTACGAGCAAGCTCTGTTTCAAGGGCTTGCATGGCTTCTTTATTGCGTGCCCATGCTCTGCGAGCAATACCATTATTAACATCGAAGAATAGCATCTTTCGTAGATTTTCAGCAGACTTTTCTGAGCCATCCAACAGCATTCCAAAACCTCCATTGATAACTTCGCCCCAACCAACGCCACCACCGTTGTGAATAGAAACCCAAGTAGCACCCCGAAAGCTGTCTCCAATCACATTATGAATCGCCATATCTGCTGTAAATCTACTACCATCATAAATATTGCTGGTCTCTCTGTAGGGCGAATCGGTTCCACTTACATCATGATGGTCGCGACCTAATACCACTGGTGCGCTCAGAATACCATCTTTTACAGCTTGGTTAAATGCTTGGGCAATAGAGATTCGACCTATGGCATCGGCATACAAAATTCTGGCTTGCGAGCCGACCACTAATTTGTTTTTGGCAGCTTCAGTAATCCATTTGATATTATCATCCATTTGTTGGGTGATTTCTTCAGGAGCTTCTTTACGCAACTGGGTCAATACTTGTAGCGCAATCTGGTCTGTTGTTAGTAAATCTTCTTCTTTTCCAGAGGTACATACCCATCTGAAAGGACCAAAGCCATAATCAAAGCACATGGGGCCTAAAATGTCTTGTACATAGGAAGGATATTTAAAACTAATATCATCTGTTGCCCAAATGTCAGCTTCAGCTCGACTACTTTCTAACAAAAAAGCATTACCATAATCAAAGAAATAGGTTCCTCGCTCTGTGTGTTTATTAATAGCTTTTACGTGTCTAACAAGTGACTCTTTTACTTTTTTAACAAAAATATCAGGACTTTCAGCAATCATTTTGTTTGCTGCTTCAAATGATAATCCTGCTGGATAATAACCGCCCGACCAAGGATTGTGTAAAGAAGTTTGGTCAGAACCGAGGGTAATAAAAATATCGTTTTCGTAGAAAGATTCCCATACTTCTACAATATTTCCAACATAGGCAATGGATACAACTTCTTGTTGTTCAATGGCTTGTTTGGTACGAGATAGGAGGGAGGGCATATTGTCGATGAGTTCATCTACCCAACCTTGTTGATGTCTTTTATGGGCTGCAACTGCATTTACCTCAGCACAAACAGTAATGCACCCCGCAATATTGCCAGCCTTGGGTTGTGCGCCACTCATACCGCCTAAACCTGAAGTTACAAAAACTTTTCCTCGGGGATGTTCCCCTTTGGGAAGTGTTTTACGAAACGCATTCATGACCGTAATCGTTGTGCCGTGAACAATTCCCTGCGGACCGATATACATATACGAACCAGCGGTCATTTGCCCATATTGCGTTACACCCAAGGCATTAAACCTTTCCCAATCGTCAGGTTTTGAGTAATTGGGAATCATCATGCCATTGGTTACTACAACTCTAGGGGCATTTTGAGATGAAGGGAAAAGACCCATTGGGTGCCCGCTGTAAATATGTAGGGTTTGTTCGTCGGTCATGGTGGACAGATACTGCATGGTCAGTAAATATTGCGCCCAGTTTTGAAAAACAGCCCCATTGCCACCATAAGTAATAAGCTCATGCGGATGTTGTGCTACCGCAGGGTTGAGATTATTTTGAATCATCAACATGATAGCCGCTGCTTGCTGAGATTGAGCAGGATATTCTTCTATCGGACGAGCATACATGGAATATTGAGGACGAAATCGATACATATAAATTCGTCCATAGCTACGTAATTCTTCCAAAAATTCTGTGGCTAGTTCGATATGCCAATCTTTCGGAAAATAACGAAGTGCATTGCGAATAGCCAGTTTTTCTTCCTCCTTTGTCAAAATACTTTTACGCTTAGGCGCATGACTCACTGAAGGGTCATAAACTGCCTTGGGAGGTAATGTAGATGGAATACCTTGAAGAATATGTCTTTGAAAATCAGTCATTTGAAAAAGTATTTTATTAGTATATCAGAAAAAACTACTTTATTTATTGAAAATTCTTTGACCATTTTTCCATACCTCAGAAGGCTGTAAACGCCCTTGTTGGTAGATAATTTGTTGATAGTGATTGGTTTGATACAAGACAAAATCAGCGAGATACCCTTTTTGTAATCTACCTCTATCCGCCAATCCTAATGCTTTGGCTGCACGAAAAGTAATTCCTGCCAAAATTTCAGCATTGCTAAGTTTTTGCATCGTTGCGAAAATACTTGCCGAAGTTATTAGCTGCCCCATTGGTGCCGAACCAGGATTCCAGTCTGTCGCAATGGCTAGCGACGCACCTGCGTCAAGTAGTTTTCTAGCAGGGGTAAAATCACAGCCTAATCCCAACGACGCTGCGGGCAATGCAACTGCTACGACATTGGAGTTGGCAAGGTTTTGTATTTCAATGTATCCTGAGGCTTCAAGATGGTCGGCTGACAATGCTCCTAGGTTGATGGCAACTTGCGAACCAGAGGTTGTAAACTGGTCGGCATGAATGGTTATGTCAAAACCAAGTGCTTGGGCTTTTTGTAAATAGGGTAAAATCTCTTGAGCCGAAAAGGCGCTTTTTTCTACAAAAGCATCTATTCTATGACAAAGATTTTCAGCTTGTAAAATGGGAAACAACTCGTGAGCGATTTTCTGTAAATACTGCTCAGAAGTACCATCAAAATCTTTAGGCTTAATGTGTGCCGACAAACAAGTAGCTATCAGATCGACACTAGAATGTTGATGGGCTTTTTGAATAGCCCGTAGCGTTTTGAGTTCTTCTTCGATACTTAATCCATAACCACTTTTTACCTCGATGGTGGTAATTCCTTGTTGTAATAGCTGGTACGCTCTTTCAAGAATTAATTCTTCTTGTTCTTCTTGCGAACAAGCACGTGTATGCTGAACGGTACTCCAAATACCACCTCCCGATTCGGCAATTTCTAAATAAGAACGACCTGCATTGCGCATGGCAAAATCATTGGCTCGATTTCCTCCAAAAGCAATATGTGTATGACAGTCGATATAAGACGGTAAGCAAATGCTATTTTCATCAATATCAACTCTTTGAATATCTGGAGAAAGCATTTGATTTAATACACCCCAATTACCTACTTCTTCAATCAAACCATTTTTTATATACAAACCTCCGTTATCTAGTATTTCCAAATCATCATCCCTCAACGCTCCTTTGATCGGGAGGTTTTGCAAAGTCAATAATTGCTTGAAAGATCCTATTAAAAAAGTATTATCCATTTGCTTAGAAGTTTTCAAAATGTTCAACCCCTGTACCCCAAAACTCGATTTGCTGTTTTTGTGCGGTTTGTTTTGCCACTTCAACCAAAACGCCTGATTTTATCAATACTAAAGCCTTGTCTAAAAGCTCCTGCATAGGTTGGTCTTCTTCAATATGTGGAATGGACTGGCGAATATGCCCATGAATAGCTTCGATGATAGGGGTGGAAGTCAGAGGCGTATGAAAATCTTTGGCTTGTGCTGCACAGAGTAACTCTATACCTATGATTTTATCGACGTTGTCAATAACTTGCAAAAGTTTTCTACCAGAAATAGAGCCCATACTCACATGGTCTTCTTGTCCCATCGATGTAGGAATACTATCTGCACTGGCAGGGAAACACAGACTTTTATTTTCGCTTGCCAACGCAGCGGTTGTATATTGCAAAATCATAAAACCCGAATTGAGCCCTGTATCTTTCATCAATAGTCTAGGTACGCCATTGGTTGCGCCCTCCAGAGATAGATATACGCGTCGATCAGAGACATTTCCTAATTCAGAACTTGCTAGCGTAGCGTAGTCCATTGGCATAGCAATAGGTTGACCATGAAAATTGCCCCCACTGATGGTCAGTTCATCATTAATGACAATAGGATTATCAGTTACCGAATTAATCTCTATTTCAATAACTTCCTTGAGATGCAACCACGCATTTCGTGATGCGCCATGAATTTGCGGAATACAGCGCAAAGAATAAGGGTCTTGTACACGAGAGCAATGGGCATGCGAAGCCACAATAGAAGAGCCTTGGAGGAGATTATAGACCGTACTGGCTACAAAAATATTTCCTTTGTAAGGTCGTAATTGATGAATTTCTTGGAAAAAAGGTTTCATCGAACCGTTTAGACCTTCCACCATAAGCGTTGCAATCAAATCGGCGTTATCCATCAAGCGATTCATTTCAACAACTGCTTTTATACCATGAGCTGCCATAAATTGAGTGCCATTAATCAGCGCTAAACCCTCCTTGGCATGCAGTGTTATTCGTTCTATTCCAAATTGTTGAAGGACAGACGCTGTATCTTGAATTTTTCCGTTAAAAAATACTTTTCCCAGACCAATTAAAGGCAAAAACAAGTGTGATAAAGGCGCCAAATCACCCGAAGCTCCGACAGACCCTTGTTTGGGTACGACAGGAATTACGTCGTTTTCGATATGCCAAATAATCCGCTCAATGGTGCTAAGTTGTACTCCTGAAAAGCCTTTACTTAGGGCATGAACTTTTAAAATCAGCATCAATTTGGACAAGGATTCTTCGATGGGCTCGCCAACGCCTACAGCATGACTTTTTAAGATATTTTCTTGTAACTGACATGTATCTTTGGGATTGATAATTGTGGTACATAAGGAGCCAAACCCTGTGTTGATTCCGTAAACAACCTTTCCTGATTCGACAATAGTTGCCACATAATCAGCGCTTTGAATGATTCGTTCTTTTGTAGAATCATTCAAAATACCCTTTACTTTACCTTGGGCAATATGTAATGCGGTGGAGCTCTTCAAAAAATCGTCTCCGTAGTGAAAATGTTCCATAGATTTTAGTCTTTCACAAATGTATATTCTATCTTTAATAATTAGAAATACCAATTTTGTCAATAATTGATAACTATGAATTATCAAATAGAACTTCGTCATCTTCTTTATTTTAAGATATTAGCAGAGGAATTACATTTTCGGAAAGCCGCTGAACGACTGTGTATTTCACAGCCAGGACTTACTCGACAAATCAAGCAAATGGAAGAAATCTATCACGCCACTTTGTTTGAAAGAGGCAAGCGATTTGTAGAATTAACACCCGCTGGAGCGTATCTGAAACAAGAAGTAGATTTGCTTTTTACACAAATAGATAATATTCAATCGCAGGTTGAAAAAATTGCAGAGGGGAAAATAACTTCTTTAAAACTTGGTTTTATCGGTTCGGCTGTACAAACAATATTGCCACAATTATTGGTTGAACTAAAGCACAAGCAACCTTTGATAGATATTACACTCAACGAGCTGAGTAATGAAATACAAATAGAAATGCTACAGCGAAAAGAACTTGATTTTGGCTTTGTTCGCATCGGCGAATCACATGAGCATATCAATTCCTTAGCGATTTCGAAGGAGCATTTTTCGCTAGTTGTTCCCAAAAATCACCCACTCAAAAGTAAGGTACCCATTGATTTAATGGATTTCAAAAATGAGTCATTTATTCTTTTTTCTAGGCAATACAGCACTTCCTACTATGACTTAGTGATGAGTATTTTCAAGGACTATGATTTTATTCCAAATGTAACATTAAGAACCGTCAATGCGCTGAGTATCTTTAATTTAGTATCTGAAGGATTAGGTGTAGCAATTGTACCATCATCACTAAAAAAAGGATATAATCTCAATGTTGAATTTTTAGATTTAATTAATATTCCTCAGCGCACGACATTATCGTTAGTCTGGAACAAGGATAATCGAAACCCGGGGATTCCACTCTTATTGGAAGTAATAAAAAGGATGTTACAGCCAGTGGAATAACATTAGAAGTTTTATCAAGTATATAATTATCTATTGTTTTGTCATGTATATGACAAAAATATTCTCATGAATAAATTGTATTATTCAAATAAAGGTACAAACATATTATGTGTATGTTTGTACCTTTACGCTATGATTGAGAAAAAAATCAAATATCTAATTCAACTTACTCCGCCTTGAGTCATCCCTTGACCAAATTTTCTTATTTTGATATATTCTACTGTACACCTTCAGGGATTTATATTGATCTAAACTTTTCTAAACAGCTTTTATTAAACACATCATCTATTCTTCGGTGGTGAAAGACTATTCTCTAACAATGACACGATTATTTAATTTTAAACAAAAGATAGACTACAAAACTGAGATTCTGGCTGGTTTGACAGTTGCCATGACTATGATTCCAGAATCGCTTTCATTCGCTATCTTGGCCAAACTTCCGCCTTTGGTTGGTTTGTATGGTGCTTTTATTATGGGTATTGTTACTTCTATTTTTGGAGGTAGACCTGGCCTTATTTCTGGAGGAGCTGGCGCAACAGTCGTTGTCTTGATTGCCTTAATGAACTCTCACGGGCTTGATTATGTATTTGCTGCTATTATCTTGGGGGGAGTTTTTCAATTACTTGTTGGAATATTTCGTTTAGGAAAATTTATTCGACTTGTTCCCCAACCCGTTATGTTTGGATTTGTGAATGGTTTGGCAGTTATTATTTTCATGGCTCAGTTAGAGCAATTCAAAATAGTCATTGACGGGCATTTGGTATGGCTAACAGGTTCTGAACTTTATACAATGGTAGGTTTGGTTGCTTTAACCATTATCATTGTACTAGGATTTCCTCGTCTTACCAAGGCTGTTCCTTCGTCCTTAGTAGCTATTATTACTGTGGGCTTTATTGTATTTTTCTTTCATATAGATACCAAAACGGTAAAAGATATTGCCTCAGTAAGTGGCGGATTACCTCCTTTTCATATTCCTCAAGTTCCGTTTACGTATGAAACACTACAAATCATTTTTCCCTATGGTTTGGTTATGGGTGGCGTCGGTCTGACAGAGGGTTTATTAACTCTAAACGTTGTAGATGAAATCACCGAAACTAAAGGCGATGGTAATCGGGAGTCATTGGCACAAGGCGCTGCAAATATTCTCAACGGCTTTTTCTTTGGTATGGGAGGCTGTCCTATGATTGCTCAAACATTAGTGAATATTTCTGCAGGAGCGCGTGCACGACTTTCAGGTATTGTAGCATCTTTTACTATTTTATCTATCATTCTTTTTGCATCACCTATTATCGAAGCTCTACCAATGGCAGCATTAACTGGTGTTATGATGATGGTAGCAATTGGTACATTTGAATGGATGAGTTTAAAAATCATCAACAAAATGCCCAAAGCAGATATCGTTGTAGGAATATTAGTGGCACTTATTACTATTTGGCTTCACAATTTGGCATTAGCAGTGCTTATTGGCGTAATTATCTCGGCTTTGGTATTTGCTTGGGAAAGCGCCAAGCGTATTCGTGCTCGTAAGTATATAGACAATAATGGCGTAAAACACTATGAGATTTACGGTCCATTATTTTTTGGCTCGACTGCTGCTTTTATGGAAAAGTTTGATATTCAAAACGATCCACAAGAAATCATTATTGATTTTAAGGAAAGTCGTATATCGGATATGAGTGCTATAGATGCCGTAAATAAATTGACTGAAAGATATCTGAAATTAAATAAGATTGTTCGCCTGCGTCATTTGAGTGCAGATTGTCGTCAACTACTTCATAATGCCAATAATGTGATAGATGTAAATATCATCGAAGACCCTACTTACTCTGTAATGGAATAGGTATAATTTTGAAGAATAACTCATATCCGAATCTATAAAACTGGCAACGTTGCCGGTAACGATTGCACTAAAAAAGACAGTTTTTTATTTGTTAAGTTCAATATAGAAGCCCAATTTCGAAATACAAAAGCATTGATTTTACTTCAATTGCCTTTAAACCCTTTTCATTTGAGGATTCTCTGGAGTAATTTTTAAGAAGAAATTTTTCTAATACACTCCAGATTGAACTATGACATTTAATAATTAGACGGTTTATGAAAACTTATTTTCTTTGTTGGATCACAGTTTTAGTTGTAATTACTCCACTAACTAGTTTGGCACAAAAAACTCAAGCATATAATTGGGACAATTTGCCAAAAATTACTCAACCAAATTTCAAAAAGGATACCCTCAATATTCAGAAATTAGGTGGCAAGCCAGATGGGGTTACACTCAATACACAAATTATCAATGATGCTATTAATTCTATCAGCCAAAAAGGAGGCGGTGTCGTGCTTATACCTAAAGGCATCTGGCTGACAGGACCAATAGAGTTGAAAAGTAATGTAAATTTACATATTCAGAAGGCAGCTATTGTGCTTTTTACAGGTGATAAAAGCCAGTATGCTTTACTAGAAGGTTCTTATGAAGGGAAAAAAGCTGCTCGTAATCAATCGCCTATTTCAGCAACAGGAGTTGAAAATGTTGCTATAACAGGCAAAGGAATTATTGATGGGAACGGTGACGTATGGCGTGCTGTAAATAAAGCACAGCTGACCGAAGGACAATGGAAGGAGAAGCTTGCGTCTGGCGGAGTCGTAAGAGCCGACGGTAAAGCTTGGTATCCAAGCGAACAATTTTTGAAAGCTAGTGTTGAAGGTAAAAGTATGTTGCTTACAGAGGGCAAAAAACCTTCTGATTTTGCAGATATGAAGGATTTTCTTCGTCCTAACTTATTGGTTTTGACACAGTGTAAGAAAGTTTTAATAGAAGGAGTCACGTTTCAAAACTCTCCGGCATGGTGTTTACATCCTTTAATGACTGAAAATCTAACAATTAGGAATGTGGTAGTCAAAAATCCAGAATATGCTCAAAATGGCGATGGAATGGATATTGAATCATGTAAAAATTTCTTGATTGAAGGCTGTACATTAGACGTAGGAGACGATGCTATTTGTATTAAATCAGGAAAAGATGAAGAAGGTCGTAAACGTGGTATGCCAACCGAAAATGGTATCATTCGTAACAATGTCGTATATAATGGTCATGGTGGATTTGTCATTGGAAGTGAAATGAGTGGTGGTGCACGTAATATTTTTATTTATGATTGTACGTTTATGGGTACCGACAAAGGTCTTCGTTTTAAATCCGTGCGTGGCCGTGGCGGAATTGTAGAAAATATTTATGCTAAAAATATTTATATGAAAGATATTGCTCAAGAGGCTATTTTCTTTGATATGTACTACTTTGTGAAATTTGCCACTGATTCGCCAAGAGATGAGCGCCCGATTGTAAATGAAGGAACACCTATTTTCAGGAATATGAAATTTGAGAATATTGTTTGTCATGGTGCTAAAAAAGGCATCTTTGTTCGTGGCTTACCCGAAATGCCAATTCAGAATATTGCTATCGAAAATGCAACGCTTCAAGCAGAAGAAGGGGCTATATTGATAGATGCAAGTGGGATTTCATGTAAAAATGTGGCTTTACTTTCTGAAAAAACAGAGCCTATTATTTCGTTAGAAAATAGCCAAAAAATCACTTTCGATAATATAAAGGTAAGCAAAGGAGCCAAACGTTTTTTTACAATTAGTGGAGCACGTACACAAAACATCTCTGTATTAAAGACAAAATTAGATCAAGCTAGTGAAAAGATAGACTGGAAAGATGGCGCAATAGAGTCTGTTCTATCTATAATACCATAATCTTGTAAATTTTAACGAAAACAATTTGCAAATGCCAACATTTGTTCCGTTCTTTGTGAAAAATTAAAACAAATGCAAACAGGAACAGTAAAATTTTTCAATGAGTCAAAAGGTTTTGGCTTCATTTCTCCAGAAAATGGTGGAGAAGACATTTTTGTCCACATTTCAGGATTAGTAGATTCAGTTCGTCAAGATGACAAAGTTCTTTTTGATGTAGCACAAGGAAAAAGAGGATTAAACGCCGTTAATGTAAAGTTGGCTTAATATATAAGATATAACTGATCATTTCTTTTAAGCATGCCTTTCGAGGTGTGCTTTTTTTTGTAGTACATTATCATCTAATAAGATGATTCTCAATAAATTTGTTTCGTAACATATTACTATTAACTTTGATTTAATTAGTAAGCAATAATAATAGATGAATTTCTCTCTAAAGATATTTTATTTACACTGTCTCCCGACCGACTTCCCTTCTTATTTTGCTCCTCTAAGATTTTATTCATCATTTTTCAAGCTCAAATAAGAGCCATCTGCTATGATAAAAAAAGATAAGAAAGTAAAAGAGAAAAAAGATTTGAGTACATATATCACTTGTCTTATTCAAGATCCAGTGAAAGACTTTACCATTTCTTTTGATCGTACTCTTTTGGAGAAAAAAAGAGAAAAATATGGGGATAAACTGATTTTTAATCCTGCTTAAAAAATATTATTCTAGATGTTTGACTCACTGATTATGAATCAGCTTCCAATAGCATCTATAAGTAGCTTGAGAGAAGGTCAGACGGAAATGTATAGGAAAAGTCAAAGAGTGTTTACTATAAACACTCTTCATAGAATATGATTAGTTTGCCAATTTAGCAATTTGAACAGCTTTGGGACCTTTACTTGAAGGTTCAACCAAAAACTCAACTTGATCTTGCTCTTTTACTGGCTCTTTCAAATCATTTGCGTGAAAGAATATCTTTTTCTTAGATTTTGTATCAATGATAAAACCAAATCTCTTCTGAGTATTAAAAAACTCAACTATACCTTGGTGAGCAGTTTTATCTGCTTGACTTCTTTCGTATCTATCTGATTTTTTTCCCGAAGCGGCATTATCCTCACTTCCCGCAGGTTTTGGAGGCGTTGTTGTAAGATTACCATATTCATCAACATAAGCTAACATCTCTGAAAAATCTTTCCCTTTATTAGAGTTAGTTTTTCTGTCCTCTCTCTTGTCATCTTTTTCTTGACGTTTTTTACGTTTTTTGGATTCTCTGTCTTTTTTGTTTGCCGTTATTTGGGAACTGCTCATATTGAAGGGGTTAAAATGTGATGTCAATTAATATTGACTATATCTGAAGATAGAGAACCAGTGTTGCATAAGGGGTCATATTAAAATATTACATTCCAAAAGCGATTGTGTTACGTCTATCCAACAAAGATAAAGGAATAATATGGGATTATATCGTATTGAAAGTGAAACCTATTCTCTATTGAAAGAATAAATTCCCTTTTATAAATATAACACCCCCTTTTTAATTTAGCATATAATTAACTAGAATATTAGCTAATTATTATTTTTTTAAGAAAAATAATAATTAAAAAAAGTTGCTAAATCAGGATAAAAGGACATCTTAATTCGTTTATATTGGTACAATTTTAACTATCCTCAATTTTACTATGTCAGAAAACTTACAAAATTCAAGAAGGGATTTCCTTAAAAAGGGGGCTGTTGCCGCTGTGGGAAGTTTCTTCATTGTTCCTCGCCATGTATTAGGCAAGGGTTTTATTGCTCCTAGTGACAAACTAAATATTGCTGCTATCGGTGCTGGTGGCAAGGGTCAATCGGATATCATTAATGCCTATAACAATGGTGCTTCAAATGTAGTGGCACTTTGTGATGTAGATTGGTCAAGAGCAAAAACAGCAATCGAAAAATTTCCTAATGCCAAAAAGTTTAGAGATTTTAGAGTAATGTTAGACCAAATGAAGTCTGATATAGATGCTGTAACAATCTCTACTCCTGATCACTTTCATGCCTATGCTGCCATGGCGTGTATGCAAATGGGGAAGCACGTATATGTCCAAAAACCTTTGACACATAACATTGCTGAAGCTCGTATGTTGACCAAAGCAGCCCGTAAATACAAGGTTGTTACGCAAATGGGTAATCAAGGTTCCTCAAACCCACTTCAACAAGTGGCTGGCAAGTGGTTTGATGATGGTAAAATTGGTACTGTTCATACGGTAAATATTTGGACTAATCGCCCAGTTTGGCCACAAGGAATCCCTGTACCAACAGATAAGCCAGCATTGGTTGAATCAATGTCTCCAGCAGATTGGGATGTTTGGGTAGGTCCTGCACAATGGGTTGACTATCATCCACTTTACCATCCGTTCAAATGGAGAGGCTGGTGGAACTTTGGTACTGGTGCTTTAGGAGATATTGGTTGCCACACCATAGATTCAGCGTTCCGTATTTTGGGACTAAGTTATCCTACAGAAGTAGAGTGTAGTGTGGGGGCAGTATTTATCAAAGATTGGACTCCTGAGTATATTCCTGAAGGTTGCCCTCCGTCTTCACACGTAGAAATCAAATTTCCTGCTACTAAAAAAAATAAATCCGCAGTAAAAATGATTTGGATGGATGGCGGTATTCGCCCAATGCACCCAGATTTAATTCCTGCTAATACGCCAATTAGTGATGATGGTGGTGCTAATGGTATTATTTTGACAGGAACTAAAGGTATTATGACGATTGGTATGTATGGAAACAACCCTAAAATCTACTTGAATAGTGGTGAGGTTATAGATACACCTAAATTGTCTAACGAAATCAAATTGCCAGAATATGGACATCAAGTAAGTTGGACAAATGCTTGTAAAGCAGGCTTTGCAAGTAAAGAACATAAAGAATTATCATCGTCATTTGATTATTCTGGACCGCTTACTGAAACAGTGTTGATGGGTAATTTGGCCATTCGTAGCTATATGTTACGCAAGAAAAACGAAAAAGGTGGATTTGACTTCTATGGTCGCAATAAACTATTGTGGAATGGGGAAGATATGAAGATTACTAACTTCGACGATGCAAACCAATTTGTTGGTCGTACTTACCGTGAAGGTTGGAAAGTGGTAGACGCATAAAAACCCTCCATTTCAGGTACAAGTTTTTTATTTTATTTATAGGCTATTAGAGTGAGTAAACAAAGTATAAAAACTTGTACCAACTACAAAGTACCTTTTTCTTAATTTATCAAGAAAAAAGTTGCTTTTAGTTATTAGAATTTACCGCATTCTTTAATTCAAATCATATTCAAAGTTAATCTTACATTCTAAAGTAAAAACGCCTAATTTTCTGCTTCTTGTTTTCGACAAATCAACTTATCATTCCTACAGATGTATATGTTGATTATCCAGTGAATTAATAGCCTTTTATAAAAATATGAGAAAATCAATCATGACTATTGCATCTTAATTTTATGTTACACATGAAGTATTTGTTGTAGAATTATAAGAGGACAACTTTATGATAGACATTTAATATCTCCAATACAAAACTGTAGGCATCCCCTAACTTAGATTACGTTGAAAGGTAATTTTTAAAATTACGTATATCCAAAAAGGTTAATTAGATTTCCTAATCTAAAGCGCTGGTTATGCAAAGCATGAGTAAGTGATTTGTTGATTTGAAAAAACATTTTGTTTTATTCCAAGATAAATTTAGCTTATTTTGCATCACTTATTCAACCATTAACGATATACCTTTGTCTGTAGTAAAACAACATATTATCAATGAGGTAACATTGTGGGATTCCATCAAAAATGGAAATCATCAATCTTTCTCTGTATTTTACGACACTCACATTCAGGCATTAGATCGCTATGCGCAACGTATGACAAAGGATAATCAGCTTATTGCTGATGCCATTCAAGATGTATTTTTAGAGGTTTGGAAAAACCGCCAAACGCTTAACCAGCCAACTTCTTGGCGTTATTACTTATTGGCAATGGTACGCAATCGCATTATTAAATTGGCCAAAAATGAGACAGGAGTATATACCAATGAGGGCTGGGAAAATTACGAAGACGATACCGAAACCCCTGAAGAACTGCTCATTATTTCGGAATTATTAGAGTCACAAAAAAATAGATTACAACTTTATTTCGAACAATTACCCAATAACCAGCAGCAAGTGCTTACGCTTCGCTTCTTTGAGGAGCTTTCTTATCCTGAAATTGCTGATTTTTTACAAATTAGAGAACAATCAGTTCGTAATTTGATTCAAAGAGCTATTCAAAAACTTCGAGAGTTGATGAGAGTATTTTAAAAATACATTCCCAAATCATCTTTTTTGTACTTTTTATTTCTTCAAATGATAAAATTATTTATTGCTATAGTTACATGAAAATCAGACAGATATAGATTTTTATGCTTTTTTTTGAAAAAATTAGAAAAAAGTGAGTTAAAACAAAGAGTTCGTAACTCTTCCGAATAAATACCGAGTTATGCATTTACAAGAAGACATACATAAATTTCTTGAAGATGATATTTTTTTGGATTGGATAAAAAATCCTACACCCGAAAAGAATAGTTATTGGAAAGAATATTTTGAGAGGCATCCAGCAGCGCAAATAGCGGCGTTGCAAGCACGGAGGCTGATAGAGATGACATTGGCAAGTGATAGCGATAGACGTGATTTTCATGCTGAAATAAAAACTAGTTTATTTCAGACAATAAATCAGTTAGACCAAGAATCGATAGATGAGCCTGAAGAGCAAGATAATATTCGCCAGATTTGGCATTCAAATTGGTTGAAAGTTGCGGCGGTTGCTGCTATGCTAATTGGAGTTTTTTGGTTTTATCAAAAAATGAATGACATTGATAATGCCTACGCCACCAATGTAAAAGAGATGAAGAAAAAGGCATGGCAAGAAGTTGCCAATACCACAACTCAACCTTTATTGGTGGTATTGCCGGATCAAAGTACTGTTGTGTTGAGCCCTAAAAGTAAGATTAGTTATGCTACAGCATTTGAGGGCGAGCGTCGTGAGGTTGTGTTATCTGGAGAGGCTGCTTTTGAGATTGAGCCTAACCCTGCAAAGCCCTTTTTAGTTCATGCCAATGAATTGATTACAAAGGTATTAGGAACAAGTTTTGTTGTTAAAGCTTTTCCTTTAGATAAAAAAGTTATCGTAAAAGTTCGTTCAGGAAAAGTGGGTGTATGTACTAAATCAAGCCAAGAGGCCAAACAATTTAGCAAAGACAAACATTTGGAAGGCTTAGTGTTAGTCAAAAATGAATCTGCTGAGTTTAATCGTGAAGAATCAGTTTTACAAAAAATCGTTCCGCAGGTCGCAGCCAGCTATGACGAGGAAGCTATTTTCGAATTTGAGGATATGCCAGTTAGTAAAGCATTCGATTTAATTGAGAAAAACTATGAAATAGATATTGTTGTCGACAAAGAGCTTATCCAAAATTGTACTATTACTGCTTCTCTGGGAGGGCGTCATTTATTTGATAAACTCGATATTATCTGTCGGGTGATTCAAGCTCGTTATGAGATTATAGATGGTAAAATTATTGTCTATGCCCAAAAATGTAAACAGTAAACCTTTGCATATATGACTAGATTTCAAATAAAAACCTTCAACAATTATGAATAAAAAAAGTCGATGATATTCGCAGTATCATCGACTCCTATCAATCCCTTTACAAGTTTTTGCACACGAGTAGCACCTTTCGCAGAGGTGGTTGGGATTGTTTTGTCTCCATTTTTCAATTTAGAAAACTTTTCAAAAGTATGAAAAAAAATGTATTATCCAACAAAACACTTGTAAAAATCATGCAAGTAAGCTTTTTGCAATTCCTTCTGACGATAGTCTTTGTGGGGAATACCTTTGCTGGAGGGCTTAATGCACAGGCTATCTTAAAAAAGCGCCTTTCGCTACAAATGCAAAATAAGGCTGTGAAAGAGGTAATCGGTGAGATTAGACGTCAAACCAATGCAGACTTTGCCTTTAGCAAAGAAATTATCAATGCGGATCGTAAAGTGAGTATTTCGGTAAATAATAAGCCTTTGGGCGATGTGCTCAACGATATCCTAACGCCATTAGAGTTGAGCTATCAGGTTTCAGAAGAATTAATCATTATTACAAAAGGACAAAAAATTGTTCAAACATATCCTTTAAAAGGAAAAATTACCAGTACTAAAGGCGAGATACTCCCAGGTGCAAGTGTGTTGTTGAAGGGCACTACGCGCGGTGCTGTATCCAACGCTGAAGGCGAATTTGTGATGGACAATTTGGCTGAAGGTAATTACAAATTAATCGTTACCTATGTGGGATACACTTCTAAGGAGATAAATGTTAGTATTCCATATTCAGGAACTTTTACCATTACCCTTGCTGAAGAATTATCTGCTTTGGAAGAAGTAATTGTGGTAGGGTATGGTAGTCAAATCAAAAAAGAGTTAACTGGTTCTGTGGAGTCTGTTAACAGTAAAGAGCTTAAAGATATTCCCGTACCGCAAGTGACGCAAAAGCTTCAAGGTAAGTTGGCTGGTGTGCAAATCAATCAAACTACTGGTAAGCCTGGACAAGGTATGAGCATTCGTATTCGTGGTCAAGCCTCTATTTTGGCAGGGAGCGACCCCCTATATGTGGTTGATGGATTTCCAATTGTTGGCGACATTGCGAGTGTCAACCCAGATGAAATCGATAATATTTCAGTGCTAAAAGATGCCGCTTCGACATCCTTATATGGCTCACGTGCAGCCAATGGTGTTGTGTTGATTACAACCAAACAAGCCAAAAAGAATCAGACGACTATAAGCGTAAATGCTTTTACAGGTTGGCAGTCTGTTCCGGAAAAAGGTCGCCCACAATTGATGAATGCACAAGAGTTTGCGCAATTTCAAAAAGAATCTTATCAAGATAAAGGCTTGCCTGTACCTGCCAAGTTTCAAAACCCAGAACAATATGCTGGCAAATATACCGATTGGTATGGTGCTTTGTTACGTACAGCACCTATGCAAAGCTACAACCTAACTCTGACCTCAAGTAAAGACCGTTTGAGTACTTCGGTTGTGGCGGGTATTTTCAACCAAGACGGTGTAATGATTAATTCTAACTACAAGCGTTTTTCATTACGTATCAATACAGACTACGATTTGTCTGACAAAATTAAGGTTGGTTTTAACTTAGCTCCAAGCTATTCAATCAATAACACACCAAGTTCGGATGGAGCTTTTTATGCCACCAACCTCAACTCTGCGGTACCAGGAGGTTTGTTTAGCAATGCGATTTTGACTTGGCCACTTGCTTCATACCAAAATGCTGATGGTTCATTGCCTTTATCTGTGGATGGCGCTTTTCCAACGCCAAACTGGTATAGAGCAGCGCAGGAAATTACTAACGAAACAAAAACGTCTCGTTTATTGTCGAATGCTAAACTGCAATATGAACCAATCAAAGGTTTGATACTAAAAACTACAATGAATTTGGATTTGGGAAGTAGCGCTTTTGTCAACTTTAATCCTTCTACAGCCTCAACAGTGTTTGCGTCTTTGCCACCAGTAGCTGCTAGTGCAGTAAACCAAGATACAAAATATACCTCTTGGTTGAACGAAAACACTGCTACTTACAGCAAGAGCTTTGGCAATCATAGTATCGAAGCGTTGGTAGGTTATACCAGTCAAAAGTATCGTGCAGAAGTTTCACAAATTAGAGCAACTAATTTTCCCGATGACCGTATTCACTCGATTCAATCAGCCTTGAATATTGACCGTGTAAATACCTACAATGACATACAAGAATGGTCGTTAGTCTCGTATTTATCTCGTATAAATTATAGTTATAAAGGAAGATATTTGGCTACAGCAGCGATTCGCCGTGATGGTTCGTCACGGTTTGGTACTGATAACCGCTGGGGTAATTTTCCTTCTATTGGTTTGGGTTGGGTAGTTTCGGAAGAAAATTTTGCTAAAAATATTCAAGCCTTATCTTTTGCCAAAGTACGTGCTAGTTATGGCGTAATTGGTAATAATAACATCGGAAATTACACGCAGTATGCTTTGATTAACAATGCCGCAAATGCTGTTTTTGGCAATACTATTGCGAGTGGTTCAGCCGTTTCGAGTTTGGGTAATAGCCGTTTGGGTTGGGAAACTACCAAGCAAATCGACCTTGGTTTTGATATAGGCTTATTTAATGACCGTGTTACTTTGGCGTATGATTTTTATACAAAAAATACTACCAATTTATTATACAACGTAGCAGTGGCGCAAGAATCTGGCTTTACCAATTTCAATGATAACGTTGGCGAAATCAAGTTTTGGGGACATGAGTTTAGCGTAAATACCAAAAACATGGTTGGAGATTTTAAATGGAATACCAATTTCAATATTTCCTTCAACCGTAATAAAGTATTGGCTTTAGCAGATGGCGTTGAGCGCATTTATGGAGGTTTTGGTAACTACCAAACTATCACAAAAGTAGGTTTGCCATTAGGTCAATTTTATGGAATGATTCAAGAAGGTGTTTATAAAAATGCTGCTGACTTCAATAATTCTCCTAAAGCTACTGATTCTCAAATTGGTACAGTTAAATATAAAGATGTAAATGGTGACGGAAAAATCACTTACGGTGGCGATAATGATGACCGTACTGTAATCGGAAATCCATTTCCAACGGCACTTTTTGGTATTACCAATACATTCAATTATAAAAACTTCGACTTGTCGATTGTTGGTTCTGGTTCGTTTGGCAATGATTTGATGGTATTGACCGACCAAGGTGCTACCAACCTTGATGGAGTATTTAATGTGTTAAAAAATGTGGCAAATCGTTGGCGTTCAGAAGCAAACCCTGGAGATGGACTTTATGGAAAATCAACAGCTGCTACCTATATGGAACGTGACTGGGCTAGTACTCGCTTCATTAGTAACGGTACATATTTTACCATCAAAAACATCACATTAGGATACAACGTACCGACCAAGCATAAGCATTTTAAATCAGCACGTGTATATGCTTCAGTACAACAAGCTCTCGTGTTTACCAATTATCGTGGCGTAAACCCAGAAGCTAGTTCTTCAGCAAATGGTACAGGTGGTAGCACTTTGAGCCTTGGAATGGACTGGGGAACCTACCCTGTTCCTAGAACTTTCACAGTTGGTGTAAACATTGGATTTTAATCAAAGTCATTCGCTCAAAAGCTATCGAGATAGGGAAAAGAGAAAAAGAACTATAGCTTTTGAGTTTACAAACACGACAATCACATGAAAAAGACGCTTATTTCTATATTATCACTCGCTATATTGTTAAGTTCTTGTAGCGATAGTTTCTTGGATTTACCATCGGAAACCTCTTTGAGTACTACAACTTTTTACAAGACCGAATCAGATTTTCAGCAGGGAGTCAACGCTGCTTATGCGCCTTTACGAAGCGTATATAATGGTACGACAGGTGTCAATATCTCAGGCGCTTGGGCTATGGGCGAAATGCACTCAGACAATACTTACTATATTCATAATCCAGGATATCGTGCCTTGGTCGATGGCGAGGCAATTGCCAATTTTACGGTTCAGGCTTCAAATAGTATTTCTACTGCTAAATATGTATCAGATTATCAGGTAATTGCTAGAGCTAACCAAGTGCTAGCACCTATTGATGGTGTTACTTTTGGAACTAGCTCTAAGAATAATATTAAAGGACAAGCATTTTTCTTGCGTGCATTAGCTTACTTCGATTTGGTTCAGTATTACGGAAAAGTACCTTTGCACCTCAATCCAGTAACTGATCGTAATGGCGCAGCATTACCACTCTCGGAAGTGGATGCTATCTACAATCAAATCATTCAAGATGCTACGCAAGCAGCGAGTTTATTGCCTGCCAAATCTGCGCAGGAAGCAGGTCGTGCTACTTCGGGAGCAGCCAAAACTCTATTAGCTAATGTATATGCCGTTCAGAAAAAATGGTCTCAAGCAGAAACACTTCTAAAAGAAATCATTGATTCAGGTGAATATGCTCTTTTGAGTGACTATGCTTCTGTTTTTTCGGTTTCTAATAAAAACAATAAAGAGTCCGTTTTTGAAGTCCAATTTAAAGAAGGAACGGAAGGATATGCCAGTAGATTTTTCTATGATTTCTTACCGATGCCTATCTCTGCTGCTCAAATTACAGATATTACAGGCGCAGCTAATGCACAAGCTCGTACAGAAGAGGGGATGAATATTCCAACCCCTGACATTATGGGAGCTTACGAAACGGGAGACAAACGTAAAGCGGCTTCGGTGGCTACAGTTACGATTGATGGCGTAACCTATCCATACATCAAAAAGCTGTTACAGCCTCATGCTCAATTCAATATCACAGGGACTAACTGGCCTGTGTACCGCTATGCTGAGGTAATTTTGTTGTATGCAGAAGCACTAAATGAGAACGGAAAATCGGGGCATGCAGTCACTTATTTGAACCAAGTTCGTAACCGTGCAGGTTTGAGTAACACTTTAGCTAGTTCACAAACTGATTTGCGTAATGCCATTCTTGCTGAACGTCGTGTGGAATTGGCATTTGAAAATAAACGTTGGCTAGATTTAGTAAGAACAGGCAATGCTGAGAAAATACTATTAGAAAAAGGCGTTAAAATCAAAGCAAATCCTGCCGCATATTATTATCCTGCGGGTGCAGCACCTGCGCCAGCAGCGTTTACCAAAATTGATTTAACGTTCCCTCTTCCTGCTAGTGAATCATTGTTGAGTCCTTATTTTTAAGGAGTATTTGAGTTAAAGTTGAATTTATTTTTTAAGAATTTTCTTGAAAATACGATTTTATATTATGATAAATAAGTAAACGGGCGGGGCTTTGCTCTGCTCGTTTTTTCTAAAGTAAAATACCTCAAAATTACTTGGCAGTTAATATTTCAAAGTCACGATTTATAACGTACAATACTGCATTGACCCTTATCGCCGTCACAGCTTCTTTTACTGAATACAACTTAAGATTTTAAATTGAATTTTATCATGAAAAAACTCCTTCTTTTTATCGCTATTTTCTTTTATCATTTGATGGGATTTGCGCAAAAAGTAGATTTCTATCAAAAAGAAAGAGCACAATGGCTCAAAATTGCCGAACAGACTACCCCCAAACTTGTTGAAACCATCAAAAAGC
The DNA here is from genome assembly GCF_030056705.1 of Flectobacillus longus. Taxonomy (GTDB): domain Bacteria; phylum Bacteroidota; class Bacteroidia; order Cytophagales; family Spirosomataceae; genus Flectobacillus; species Flectobacillus longus. Next base: position 2,727 of record NZ_JASHIC010000035.1, on the reverse strand, counting down.
CTCTAAGCATAGTTCGTCTTGAAAAAAATGAAAAGAAATTTCAACATTGGGATACCAAACCTCAAACAGAAGCCAAAAATCTTTTTAAAGATTCGTTCAAAAAACAAGCTGGTGTGATACTCGATTTTGGAGAACACCTCACGGGATTTGTTACTTTCAGTGTAGAGGACTTTGGGCGTGCAGCCGACGCTCCGATTCGACTAAAGTTCACATTTGGGGAAGTTCCTGCCGAAGTAGCAGAGCCTTTTGATCCATTCAAAGGCGGTTTGAGTAGAGCTTGGCTACAAGATGAAATTATAACTATTTCGGAAGTTCCCAAGACTATCACTATTCCACGTAGAGTCGCATTCAGATACGTCAAAATCGAGCTATTGGGCAGTTCGGTATATTCTGATTTCAAGATTTCTGATTTATTTGTAAAAGCCACTACTTCGGTCAAGCAGTCGGCTGTTCCTTTGGCAAAAGGTACACCTGAAATGATTCAGAAAATCGACCAAATAGGACTAAATACATTGAAAGAATGTATGCAAACAGTATATGAAGATGGTCCCAAACGCGACCGTCGCCTTTGGATTGGCGATTTATATCTAGAATCATTAGCCAATATTTATTCTTTCAAAAACCATGAATTGACCAAACACTGTCTATATCTGTTGGCAGGATTAAGTTATGAAGATGGCGTAGCACCCTCAAACGTATTTGAGCGCCCCAAACCCCATCCTCAGATCAACCCTTTGTTTGACTATGCCTTAATTTACAATGTTGCCTTAAAAGAATATTTGCAAGCCACAGGCGACAAAAAAACGGCATTGGATTTATGGAAAGTAGCTAAAAAGCAAATCGAAATTCCCAAGAAATATTTGGGCGAAGATGGGATGTTAGACTATCAAAAAGCAGGAAAAGAATGGTGGTTGTTTTTTGACTGGAGAAATGGTTTAGACAAACAAGCGGCCTTGCAAGGCGTGGTCATTTGGGCATATAAAAATACGTATGAATTGGCTAAAATGCTAGGGAAAGAACAAGAGGTAAAGGAATTACCTGCTCTTATTCAAAAGATGACCGAAGCTACACACCGTACTTTGTATGACACTCAAAAAGGCGTATTTGTCAGTGGAAAAGACCAACAAATCTCCTATTGTTCACAAGCTTGGATGATTTTGAGTGGCGTTGCTTCGCAAACAGAAGGGAAAAAAGCCTTAGAAAACGTCATAGCTCATACCGATGCCGTAAAACCTGGAGCACCTTACTTGTACCATTATGTAATTGAGGCTATGATTCAGGTAGGTTTGAAAGAAGAAGCCAAAGGGTTGCTTATAAACTATTGGGGAGATATGGTCAACAAAGGCGCTGATACTTTTTGGGAAGTTTATGACCCTCAAGACGATTTTTTGTCTCCATACAACGCATATTTGATTAATAGCTATTGTCATGCGTGGAGCTGTACGCCTGTGTACTTTATCAGAAAATACCCCGATATTTTTCAACATTAGTTAGCCTACTTTTGATACAATACGATTGATTATGGATACACTTCTTGGCATTATTTTGCACTTCGGTGGGGGCTTCGCTGCTGGAAGCTATTATTTGCCATTTACCAAACTTAGAGGAAAAGCATGGGAAGACGCATGGATTTTCTACGGGTTTTGTACATGGATAATATTGCCAATAGTAGCAACAATGCTGACAGTACCTTCATTGATAGGTATTTTCCAAAGAATACCTATCTCATTAATTATCAAAGTACTAGCTTCTGGTATGATATGGGGAGTGGGAGCATTAAATTTTGGTCTGGCACTTCGACACTTAGGTATGGCTCTAGGTACAGTCCTTGCTTTAGGGGTTTGTGTTCTTACAACCAACTTCCTATTTCCTTCCATTCTTGAGCACCAAATAATTGGATTTTGTCGATTATTTGAAAATACCACAGCGCTTATCAGACTTGTAGGCATCATCTTAGCAATGCTAGGGCTGTCGATATATGGTTATATGGGTGTCAATAAAGCATGGGCGTTCTATTCAAGAACTTCGTATTTCCCAACACCAGAGTTTTCTTTGAAAAAAGGCTTGATAAGTGCTCTGATTTTTGGATTTTTTATGCCTTTTATGTTGGTCGGAGTGGAACTTTCCAAGCCGATTTCGGATATGGCTTTGTTGGCACATTCCAATAAGTTTTTTGCTCACAATATTGGCTTTATGCTGCTATGTATGGGAGGGTTTATGACTAACTTTTGTTGGTATCTAGTCAAAAATAGAAAGTCTATCAAAAGAATCGTACCTATTGCAATAGACAGTAGATATGTGATTACTTATGGCTTGGCAGGTTTGTGTGGGTATCTTCAATTCTTTTTTTATGGTATGGGAGAAGTCTATTTACAGCACCTGTATCAGTCTTGGATGCTCAATCTTATTTTTATCATGCTTACTGTCAATTTTTGGTCGTATTTGCTAGGAGAATGGGTTTCTATTTCTCAATCTATCTTTTCATGGTATGTCATAGGTCTACTCATTACTCTCACAGCGGTTGTAATCTTGAGTACGGTATTGATGATTTAAGGAAATCTTATTGATTGATTACTCATTTACTTTTCATCAAACATGAGTCATCCCTAATTTAGTGATGAACTGTATTAAAAATCAAACTTTCAGGCAAATATTATTTTGTGAGCGCAATTTTATTTGCCTGAAAATCATTCTGAAACACAGTATTGTTTTTGACGATAGCGAAAG
>NZ_JASHIC010000034.1 GCF_030056705.1 Flectobacillus longus | reverse complement strand
TACCGTTGATGATACTGCAATCAAATGCGGGAAAGTAAAAAAGCTCCAAAATATTACAAAGTAGATAAGCCACTCCAAAAGAGTGGCTTTTTGCGTTTTATAAGGTCAGTATCGTTGAGGATACTGTAGTCTATGCGCCCCGGACTACGCGCCGCGACCAATACGGGAAAGTAGAAAAGCTCAAAAATATTATAACAAACAGAAGCCACTCCAAAAGAGTGGCTTTTTGCGTTTTACAAGGACTCAGAAAATCAGATATTTTACTGCTCTAACAAGTTGGAATGATGCTCGAAATCATGTTGTTCTTTATGATTAATAATACTTTAAAGCACGGCTTAATCTACCTTGAATTACCTTTCTTAATTTTAAAGGAGCTAAAACCTCAACCCCATCTCCGAATCCTAGAATTTCTTTTTCTAACTCAAAATTGATTTGTAATGCTAATTCAATAGTTAGACCTCTTTCATTTTCCTCAATAACCTTTTGTGAGTGATGTAAAGGTTTGGTAATTACATAAGGAGCATGCAAAGGAGTAAACTTTAATACTATTTGTTGTGGACGAAGATTATTTACAGTCACTCCAATGGTATTTCTATAGTATTCTTCTTGAACAATGGCATCATTTGGTAGATAAGTAATGTCTTCAGAGATGTGAAGGCTTTGGATTCTATCTAGTGCAAGATGTAAAATACTTTCATTTGCTCTTCTTTTACCTACCAGAAACCAACGGTTTTTAAATTCTTTTAACCACCATCCGTGAAATATAAAAATACCCTCCTGTCGTGCTTTGAATGATTTGTAAGTTATAACAAGAGCTTTTTTAGCTAAAATTGCATGATAAAGATCGTCTAAATACGAAAGTCCCTTCAGGTTCTCATTTTTTTCAAAATCAATAATTGAACTTCGTTTTTCTTGAGCACTATAAACGTGTTCTTCCAGCTTATTGACCACTTCACTCAATTGCTCAAAATGAGAAAAACCTTTGAATTGCTTTAATAGCGACAGCGCTTCATTCATTTGAACAAGGTCCGTTTGGGTAATCGGAGATTTTGTAATACTAAAATTAGGATCAGCATAGGTATAATATTTTTTATCAATAACGATTATTGGGGCTTCATAACCTAATTTATCACTACGCATAACTTGAATATCTGCTTGAATGGTACGCAAGCTGATTCCTTTATCGATTCCTTCGTATTCATAGAGCGCATCTGATACTTTTTCTATTAAATCTTCTAAAGTCCATTTTCGCTGACGATTTTGTAAACAAGCATCGATTGTTTTATAACGGATAAGGGCATTTCTATTAGTAGGCATACTAGATTCGATCTGTTTATAGATTTTTGAGATATTTTTTTACAAAAAAGTAAAAATAAATTGAACTACGCAAAAAGACTGCGTAGACACCATGCAATTTTGTATTAGAAATTTAAAACAACCTAATGTCATGAAATTCAATTTCTTAAAGAAGACTAATACTATTCTCAAAAATTATGAAGGAGCACTTTCGTATCAATTGAGTCCAGAAATGGAATTATATAGTGCTACGGTGTCGAGCCTGCTTCATGACAGTTTCTACGAAAAAGCTGAAGACCGATTAATACGCCTACAACAATTGATTGAAAAAGTATCGCCAGAATACTGCGCTAAATTAGCCGTATATGCGCGTCGTTCGATGAACTTGCGCTCTGTGCCAATTGTGCTTTCGGTAGAGTTAGCGAAAAAAGCTGAGGCAGGAGCATGGGTCGGAAAAGCTATTGAGCAAGTAGTTATGCGACCAGATGAGATCACAGAAATATTAGCCTATTATCAGCAAACTAATCAAAGAACAGGTACAAAGCGATTGAATAGACTTTCGAAGCAAATTCAAAAAGGCTTGGCAAAGGCTTTTAATCAGTTTGATGAATATCAGTTTGCAAAGTATAATCAAAATACGGAGGTAAAGTTAAGAGATGTCTTGTTCTTGGTTCATCCGAAACCTAAGGATTTAGCACAACAAGCAGTTTTTGATAAAATCACCCAAGATACCTTATCAACACCATATACATGGGAAACTGAACTTTCTGCGCTTGGACAGCTTCATTTTGAAAGTAAAAATGCAAAAAATAAAGCCTTCAAAGCCAAGTGGGAAGAGCTAATTCTGAGTAGGAAAGTAGGCTATATGGCCTTGCTAAGAAATCTGAGAAATATGCTTGAAAGTAATATTTCAGATGAGTGTTTAGAGATTGTTTTAACGTACTTAGCTGATGAAAACGCTATAAAGAGTGCTAAACAATTGCCATTTAGATATTGGTCTGCTTATCGAGAATTGAGTAATCTAACGGATGGTAGAGTTACTAGCGTTTTTGATACTTTGGAAAAAGCGATGCTAACAAGTGCTCAAAATATTAAAGGATTTGAGAACGATACCAGAGTTGTTTTAGCTTGTGATGTGTCAGGCTCGATGCAACAAAGATTGTCAGCAAAAAGTAGTCTAATGTATTATGATATAGGTTTGCTATTGGCGATGCTTTTGCAAAGTCGTTGTAAAAATGTAGTTACGGGGATGTTTGGAGATACTTGGAAGGTTATACAAATGCCAAGTAAAAGTATTTTATCGAATGTTGAAGCATTTCATAGACGTGAAGGCGAAGTCGGATATTCGACAAATGCACATTTGGTGATTGAAGATTTGCTAAAACGTGAGTATCGAGCTGACAAAGTCATGATTTTTACGGATACACAGTTATGGAATAACCAAAATAGGAATATAAACAGCATTCAAACGACTTGGCAAAAGTATAAGAGTAAATATCCCAAGGCAAAATTATATCTCTTTGATTTGGCGGGTTATGGTCAAAGCCCCTTGAGAGTAGAATCAGGAGATGTGTATTTGTTGGCGGGCTGGTCGGATAAAGTTTTTGAAGTACTCGATGCCTTAGAAAATGGACAGAGTATTGTGGATTTTATTCAAGGAATAGATTTGTAAAGTACCTATGTGTTAAGTTCTAAGCATAAGGCTATCATATTGAAGATTTTGTAAAATGCTGTAAGGTTGAGATACTTCGCTCCAATACAGGGGAGGAATGGCGTGATTGAGCAATACAATGAGGTCATCTGGTTCGACTCCAGCAATGCAATGCCCCATTCTCGACCTGCCTATTGCTTTTACAAAAAATATACCAGAGTGCCGTAAAAGAGCGATACTTCGAATTCGATCGACTCCTTTTATCATCGTTCTTTGCTCATTGCCTTTGTTTTTTTAAGATTTTAAAGAGTGTCGTAAAAAAGCGCTACTTCGGCTGATTGTGTCGTAGGTTCGACTCCTACCTGTCTTGTACAGTAGCTCAGTGGTAGAGCAAATTATTAATGTCGCTTTTTGCTTGTTACCTCTTTATTTCCTCTTTAAATAGTTTTACACCTTTTACAAAACAATTGCACAAATTCTAAAAAAATGGAAACAGAAATCATTACCCAAGAAGATTTACAACAATTGGGTGTACATCATGAAGAAGCCTATCCAAAATTTTTAAGGGTAGCCAATGGTTTGTTAAGTAATGGGGTTTATCACAAGTCACATATATTGTTGTTGTTTGCTCAAATGATAGATTCGCCAAAGAAGTTTAGTTTTTCTAAAAACAAACTAACCAATTTGGCACTTTACACCAAGCATTTGAAAGAAATAGATCAGGAACTTGTTTTATCAGAATATGGACAATCCTTGTTGGAGGCAGAGAAAAACAAACCTAAATATGAATTACCTAAGACTGGTCGTCAGACAGAAAACTTCTTTGACCTAAGAGAAGAAGCATTATCCTACCGAATTTACGGAGAAAATTACATAGAACAAGGAGCTTTGGACCAAATGCAAACAGCGATGAAGTTGCCTATTTCGGTAGCTGGAGCACTGATGCCAGATGCACATCAAGGATATGGATTGCCTATTGGTGGAGTTTTTGCCACTACAGCAAATACTGTGATTCCGTATGCTGTTGGGGTAGATATTGCCTGCCGTATGTGTATGAGCGTATTTGATTTACCTGTATCGATGATTCAACGAGAAGATAAATTGTTAAAAAAAATGCTAGCAAACCATAGCTTCTTTGGAATGGGATCAGAGTCGAAGCAGAAATATGATGATACACTTTTTGACCGCTCGGAATGGACTGCGACAAAATTGATTCGTGACTTAAAAGATAAAGCATATCGACAATTAGGAACTTCAGGAACGGGAAATCATTTTGTTGAATGGGGGGTATTGGAAGTCTTAGCACAGGATGAGCTGATGGATTTACCCGTAGGAAAATATCTTACCTTGTTATCGCATTCGGGTTCAAGAGGATTTGGGGGGGCTATTGCCAATCATTATTCAAAGATAGCCATGGAAAAAACTAGGCTTCCAAAGGAAGCTAAACATTTGGCTTGGCTAGATATGAATAGCGATGAAGGGCAAGAATATTGGTTATCTATGAATTTAGCAGGTGATTATGCCTCTGCCAATCATCATGAGATTCACAATAAAATCGCTGCCGCTCTCAATCAAAACCCATTGAAGCGAATCGAGAATCACCATAATTTTGCATGGGAAGAACGCCTTGCTGACGGAACGCCTGTGATTGTGCATCGAAAAGGAGCTACGCCTGCTGGTAGCCAAGATTTAGGGATTATTCCTGCCTCTATGACTCAGCCTGGCTATGTGATTCGTGGAAAAGGAATAAATGAAGGTTTAAATTCTGCTTCGCATGGTGCAGGCCGTAAAATGTCAAGAACCAAAGCACTTGGTATGTTGACAAAAGATGATTTGCAATCTGAGCTCAAAAAAGCACAGGTACAACTCATAGGTGCCGGCTTGGATGAAGCCCCTCAAGCATATAAGGATATTCGGAAAGTCATGGATGCTCAAACGGATTTAGTGCAAGTAATAGCGCAGTTTAGTCCAAAAATCGTACGAATGGCCGACGGTCGTGAAAAGGCAGAAGACTAAAATCTTTTGAACAATAAGCCTTCTATTCTCAGGAGTTTTTCTGAAAATAGAAGGCTTTGTTATGAATAAATTTTATTTTTGATCCAAAACTTAAAAATAATATCTATGGCAAATACCTATTTATCATTTATTAGTGACGAGCACCTATTGAATTGTGTTGGCAACCTTTATCAATCTTATCAAAAGGCAAAAAATGATATTAATAAAAAGAAATTCTACAGCAATAAAATTGATGCTTTTAAAATGGTATTTGATGTAAAATTCAATACTATGGATGAAGAAGCATTAATTCATGCCGAAATTTTACGTCAAGTAGACAAATCAATTAATAATTCAATCGGAACTTTTCATGAGGAAATATTAGGAGGAATAGCTGGTTACGAAAAAGGTAATTTGAGTGGATTTGATATTAAAGCTATTGATAATACGCTATTTGCTGATATTAAAAATAAGCATAATACGATGAATAGTAGTGCTGCTGAAAGTCTATTTCAAAAGTTAAAACGATATGCAGATGATCATAAACAAGCAAAGTGTTATTGGGTACAAATATTAGCTACACAAAGTTTTTGTGAAAAATGGACTAGCATCATTAATGGCAAAGAATATAGTCATAGTAGAGTTTACAAAATATCAGGAGATCAATTTTATCAACTACTTACTGGAGTTGATAATGCACTATTTCAATTGTATAGCATTTTACCAAAAGTGATCGAGGATTATCTGAAAAGTATTCGAATTGAAGAGTCAGAGAAAAAGCAAAACTCCGCTTTAAATGAAATTAAGGATGGTTCAGAGAAATCTGGTAGAACCATCCTTAATGAAATTACATATGAAAATTACCAATATTATCTGGGTTTTGATAAACTATAATACTGATTTAAAAATTTTACAATTGAATAACCTACCTCTCTGCCAAGATTAACAGGGACTGCATTACCAATTTGTTTATATTGTTGAGAGGTAGAACCAGCAAATTTCCAGTCATCTGGGAATGTTTGAATTCTTGCATATTCACGTACAGTGAATGGTCGAGTTTCTTCTGGATGACAACGTTCCGTTTGCTTTTGTGCAGGAGAACAAGTTAGGGTAAGACTAGGTTCGTCCCATCCAATTCTACGAGCCATTCCAGTTTTACCACCCCCTAAATAAAAGCTTTTTCCCATATAGCTCTTCTGAACATCCAAAGGTAAATCACGCCAATAGCCTTTAGGAGGGACGAGGTCTAAAACAACTTTCTTTGATTTTGGATATTTTGCACCATCAGATTCAGGTACATCAGTGTCAAAAAGCTCACCCTTTTTTAAAGCATCTGCAAGGTTGTATATCTTTTTGTAAGGTTTGGGATATTCAAATGGAATATCTATATCTTTTCTGATTCCAACTAAGATAAGTCGTTCACGTTTTTGAGGAACTTTATAATTGACTGCTTTTAGTACTTGAATAGGTACTACATTATAGCCAATTTCATTCAAAATAGAAATCATGCCTTGAAGTGTTTTCCCATTCTCATGACTTAACAAACCTCGCACATTTTCACCGACACAAATCAATGGATTGATTTCTTGTACAGCTCTAGCAAATTCGTAGAATAGCGTACCTCTGGCATCGTCAAGACCGAGCTTCTTCCCTGCATAACTGAAGGCTTGACATGGAAATCCTCCAGTCACAAGGTCGACTTGATTATGGTATTCAGAGAAATTAAAGCTTTTTATATCTCCTTCTAATACATTCCAGTGTGGCCTGTTACGTCTTAGTGTTTCGCAAGCCCATTTATCAATTTCATTTAAAGCAGTACACTCAATACCAGCTTGTTCGAGACCAATAGCTAATCCTCCTGCACCCGCAAAAAGCTCTACTACAGAATAATGATATAGTGGTTTTTCGTAGTTTGAAATTTCTTTATCTTCTTTTGATTTGATAAAATCATTAAAAATATTTAATTGCTCTCGAGAATACACACGATAGTTGCTCATTGGTTCGCGTACGGCTTGTAATTTACCTTCTCTATCCCACCTTCTCAAAGTTTCTTTACTTTTACCTAATATTTCGGCCGCTTCATTTAATGTTAAAAAATCATTCATAACCACCTTGTTTAACCTTATACAATGGTTACAAATTTAGGCTATTTTTTTTTGATTATCAATGTGTTTTTGATTTATTTTGAAACGAAAAATTATATTTTGAATAAGAAATTTAGAGATAATAACTACTATGCAACCATTAGCAGAAAGGATGCGTCCGCAGACGCTCGATGATTATGTGGGTCAAGAACATCTGGTTGGAGAAAAAGCTGTTTTGCGCAGAGCGGTTGAGGCTGGGCGGATTCCTTCCTTTATTTTATGGGGACCTCCTGGGGTTGGTAAAACTACCTTGGCAAGTATTATTGCCAAAACACTCAAGCGTCCTTTTCATACACTTTCTGCGATTAGTGCGGGGGTAAAGGATATTCGTGAAACTATAGATTCGGCAAAAAAACAAAAGTTTTTTGATACGCCTTCGCCTATTTTATTTATCGATGAGATTCACCGTTTTTCAAAATCACAACAGGATTCTCTATTGGGTGCAGTCGAGCAAGGGGTTGTAACGCTGATTGGCGCTACCACCGAAAACCCTTCGTTTGAGGTAATTTCGGCTTTGTTGTCTCGTTGTCAGGTATATGTACTGAAGTCTTTGGAAAAAGATGATTTGATATTAATGTTGAATCAAGCTTTACTAAAAGATAGTTTTTTGAAAAATAGAGATATAGAAATTGTTGAATACGATGCTATTCTTCAGTTCTCAGGAGGTGATGGTCGAAAGTTATACAATATCCTTGAATTGGTAACAAACTTTCAACAGGCTGGAGAGTCTCTGGAGATTACCAATGAAATGGTAGTAGATAAGTTGCAGCAAAACATTGCCATGTATGATAAAGATGGAGAGCAACACTACGACATTATCTCAGCATTTATTAAGTCTATTCGTGGTTCAGACCCCAATGCCGCTGTCTATTGGTTGGCTCGAATGTTGGAAGGAGGTGAAGATATAGAGTTTATCGCAAGACGTTTGGTTATTTTGGCGGCTGAGGATATTGGTTTGGCAAATCCTAATGCTCTTTTGATGGCAAATACCTGCTTTCAGGCGATTCGTGTGGTTGGTATGCCTGAATCTAGGATTATCTTGTCGGAGGCTGTCATTTATTTGGCGACATCTCCAAAAAGTAACTCTGCTTATCTGGCAATCGGAGAGGCACAAGAGTTGGTTAGACAAACGGGAAACCTCCCTGTGCCACTGCATTTGCGAAATGCACCAACAAAACTGATGAAATCTTTAGATTATGGCAAAGGCTATAAGTATGCTCACGATTATAAAGGGAATTTTGCCGAGCAAGAGTTTTTTCCGAAAGAGATAGAAAAAACAAAACTATTTGAACCACAACAAAATTCAGCAGAAGAAAAAATCCGTCAAAAGCTACGCAATGATTGGGGAGAGTGGTATCAGTATTAAGAAAGCTTTGGGGTTTCGGCTATCAGCTTTGGGCAAGTGGAAAATATTTTTTCGTTTTGACTTAAAAGCTGATAGCCGACTGGTAAGGAGGTAGTATAAGATGTTATTATTCACAACTTACTATTATGGCAACAACAGCGACGAGTCGCCGTAACTTAAAAAGCGATAGTCTTTCTCCATGGCTTCTTGATATACTTTACGCCAATCTTCGCCGATAAGAGCAGCAATAAGTAATACCAAAGTACTTTCAGGTTGATGATAATTGGTAACAATTCCTCTACAAACCTTGAAATGATAACCAGGGAAAATAAAAATCTCGGTTTCCCCCGTAAGCTCTTCAATATCATTGCTTTCCATGAAATTTAGAATAGTAGCAAATGATTCTTGTCGACTAGGAAGAGTCTCTGTATGCTGATATGGATAGAGTTTTTCAATGAAAAATTCAGAATCACCTTTTCCTAATTTTACTCCAAACCAATACAAACTTTCAAGCGCACGCATAGACGTGGTACCCACTGGAATAATAGGACCTTCGTGTTGTACTAGCGTCTGAAGATTATTTTTGGAAAAAACAATCTGCTCATTGTGCATTCGGTGTTCTACAATATTTTCAACCTTGATAGGTTGGAAGGTTCCAGCGCCTACATGTAAGGTCAAAAAATCTTGTTTGAAGCCCGAATCGTATAATTTTTGTAATACCTTTTCTGTAAAATGTAATCCAGCAGTTGGCGCAGCTACAGCTCCTTTTTTCTCGCTATAAACAGTCTGATACGTTTCATAATCAGAAGATTCTGTCTCACGATTCAAGTAAGGAGGCAAAGGGATTTCACCCAATGACTGAATCAAATCTACGAATAGAATAGGAGTATCGTTACTCAAATTTTGCCAAGAAAGCTCTACATGATTTTGCTCTTCATTGGCTAATTTGGCTGACACAACTACTTCATTACCATTTACTTGTAGGGTACGCTGAAGAATATCGTTTTTCTTGAAACGTTTTTTATTCCCAATCATACATTCCCAAATACAGCTCTCGCTTACCTCCATTGCCAAATTGATGACCGCAGTTGGAGCAATGGGGTGTAATAAGAAAATTTGAATGGTAGCTCCTGTCGGTTTTTGAAAATGAATTCTTGCTGGAATTACTTTGGTATTATTAAAAACCAACAGACTACCTTGTGGAAGATAGTCTGTGATTTGATAAAACTGAGTATGAGTAATTTCACCTTGATGATATACCTGCAACTTAGACTGGTCTCTTTCGGTCAAGGGAAATTTGGCAATTCTTTCATCAGGAAGCTCATAAGTATAATCAGATAATTTAATATCCGTTATAGAAAGCTCGTTCATGGTATTGTTAATTAAGTATTTGTACTGATACTTATCGTTTCGGATTTTGAGTGATTAATTTGATAAAATTAATCTTCTACTTCTACTACAGTTGGATTGGTATATAACAATTTGATAGGCAAATAAAATAACCAAGCCAATGTAAGTATCACGCCCACCACCAACAAATAAGAATAACTAGTATTAAAGCTACGATCGTCGTTGAGTGTCAAAATAGCACGAAGTACTAAAATCAAAAAAGTATTGATAAAAGCAGGTAGAAAGTTCAACCAGTTGCTTATTGCAGCATTCAAGTCTTTACGACTTGCTATCCATTTTTTATTCGGAATCCAAGAGAAAGATGTATCTGGTAATTTATGGATCATTTTTGCTACAGTAATAGGCAAAATATTGACAACCAGCGAGATGGCTAAGAAGAGATAGAAGATTTCGTCTTTGGGTAAGAAGCCATCACCTCTACCATTTGGCCCGAAGTGAACAGCCGTAAAATCAGGCAGACCACGATAGGTAAACAACAATATTAGCGCAAATGCTAACATAGAGGCATAACGCCACGTTCTTGAGATAAATAATTCTACACTCATTTTTTCAGACTGTCTCTTATCTTTGGTAGGGTTGTGATTTAGTCAGATTTACGTTTTATGAACCAATGACATGAGACTGAGCGACCAAACCCCCATTTTTCAGACTGCAAAATTACTTCAGAAAGCTTAGGTTTTCTAATTTTGTGAGAACAATTCTCGATTGACTTTTTTCAGTTCTTGACTAATCGCATTAGGATGTTTGGTGTCGAATGGATATTGACTAGAGTTTGAAGGATTTATGCCAAATAAAATTTTGTTGTTATAACAATTATTTTTTGCAATTTTATAAGCAAAAATCCTCAAAAAAAACATAGCTTTGTATTATTAAGCATTTGGGCTAATTGATTGGCTATGAATTAGCTTCGAGAGATAAAAAATTAGGTTGGTTGTAAAACTTTGACGATTAAGCTCTTCATGAAAATTTATACAAAAAGTGGTGACCGAGGGACAACTTCGTTGGTAGGAGGTACAAGAATTTCGAAAGCTGAATTACGAATTGAAGCCTACGGAACAGTCGATGAATTGAATGCTTATATTGGATTGCTGGGTGATTTTGAAGTAAATGCTGATAAAAAGGCGCTTTTAAAGGAAATCCAAGATAGATTATTCACTATTGGTTCGATATTGGCTTCAGAACCAGAGCAAACAAAGAAACAAATTCCTGATTTGCACGAGAGTGATATCGAAGCTTTGGAAAAAGCGATGGATGTCATGAATGAAGACTTAGAACCTATGCGATTCTTTATTTTGCCAGGCGGGCATCAACATGTATCGTTTGGGCATGTAGCCAGAACCGTATGCCGAAGAGCCGAACGCCAAGTGGTACGATTAGCAGAAGAAAACGATACCGATTACTTGGTTATCCGTTATTTGAATAGGCTATCCGATTATTTATTTATACTTTGCCGTTTTATGGCCAAACAACTCGGTGTGGCAGAAGTGGCTTGGAAAGCCAGAGTTTAGTTGAGAAAATAGCATAACGCAATATTAATATGACAGATACAGTGCAAATCGAAATTCATCAGATTGAGAAATCGAGAATTGATGCGGTTGATTTCGACAACCTAGTTTTTGGACGCTCGTTTGCTGACCACATGTTGGTGGTTGATTACAAAGATGGTGCTTGGCAAACACCTCAAATTGTACCTTATGGTCCTATTTCTTATACGCCAGCGATGATGTCGCTACATTATGGTCAAGCAATTTTTGAAGGTATGAAGGCCTACAAAAATGCTGAAGGTGAAATCCTCGTATTTAGACCACACGACAACTGGGCTCGTTTGAACAAGTCTGCTGTGCGTATGTGTATGCCAGAAATTCCTGAAGATATCTTTATGGAAGGTCTTTCGGCATTGTTAAAGCTCGATTCTGCATGGATTCCTGCTAAGCCTGGATGCTCTATGTATATTCGTCCTTTTATGTTCTCGACCGACGAATACGTAGGAGTTACGCCTTCAAAAACGTATAAATTTATGATTTTCAACTGTCCAGTAGGAGCTTATTATAGCAAACCTTTGCGTGTGAAAGTTGAAACTCAATATATTCGTTCTGCTCATGGTGGTGTTGGTTTCTCGAAAAATGCAGGTAACTACGGTGGTTCATTATACCCAACGCAGTTGGCAGCACAAGAAGGCTATGACCAAATCATTTGGACAGATGCAGCTACACACCAATATGTAGAAGAAGCAGGAACAATGAACTTATTGTTCGTAGTTGATACCAAATTGGTAACTGCTCCAACTGGCGATACTATCTTGGACGGTGTGACTCGTAAATCTGTATTACAAATCGCTCGTGATTGGGGTATGGAGGTAGAAGAACGTCAATTGTCAGTTGCTGAATTAATAGAAGGTATTAAAGCAGGTAAAGTACAAGAGGCATTTGGTGCGGGTACTGCGGCTGTGATTGCACCAATTTCAACAATTGGCTTTGAAGGACAAGACTATGAATTACCTGAGCGTCCAGCAGATGCTTTCTCGAAAAGAGTTTATGAGGAAATTAACTCAATTCGTTTAGGTGTGAAAGAAGATTCAAGAGGTTGGGTATATAAAGTTTAGTGATTGAAAAATCATTTTCTCAAATAAAAAGGAGTCCTGTGAAATATCATAGGACTCCTTTTTATTTGAGAAAGCTATCAAGCAATTTGAAATAATTATTCTATTGAACATTTTTCTCGGATTTATTGGCAAAAACGATCTTAAATCCAGGGTCTTTTTGTGTACTTACGTTTTGGAGAACAACCATGTATTGTCCATTCGCAATTTCCCAAGAAGTAGTTTTTGTTTTATCTGTTCCTGTACCATATTTCTTATTAAAATACGATTTGAATTCTTGAAAAAGACTATCTACCGTTGGTTGTTTTTCGATATATACATCAATCGCAATTTCGCTTACTTTATTGGTATTATCTTTACTATATAAAATATCTGCAAAATTAAGGTCGGTATTGTCAAAATACTCAGTATAGCTACGACCATTATCTGGCTGAGTTTCAGAAGGAAGTGTGCTTTCTTTGATACCATCAAATGTATCTCCCAGCGATACCCCTCTAGCCATTCCTGTATCTGACTTTAGAATTGACTGAAAAATAGGAGAGTAATTATTCAAATCTGAACCTTGGTTATTGGTAGTAGCATCGAGACTATTGACTTGAATTTGATCGTTACTTTTCTTTTCTTGGCAAGCTTGTAATCCACCTAAAAGAAAAATAGAACAGAAGAGAAGTATTTGTTTTTTCACAATAAATGAATGATTGAGTAACACTATGTATGGTTAACAAATATGCAGTAAAAGTATTGTAACAAAGGTAAGAAAACTTTCTGAGTCGTTTGTTAGGTTTCTATTAATACTCCACAAATGAGAGTCTTGCCGAACGAATTCGTAATGAAGAATAAATAGTATGTTGTCTTTGAATCGTATAGTAATTCTGTACATATCACATGATGATGTGGCGTTAACTTATTTTATGATTCTATTAGAAGCTATCTCTATCTTTTCTTTGTATATTTATGACGCTTATCACGGGATTTATACATCTCTGAAAGCTGTAACATCTATTACCCCTTAATTTTCATAATAAAAGAAAGTAAAAACATGGATACATCACCCATCAAGATAATAGTATATGAAGATAACCCCGACCTTCGAGAGAGCCTTTCGGTACTCTTGAGAGGTTCTATGGGATTTGAATTAGTCGGAGCTTTTGTAAATTGCGAAAATGTAGAAGCGCAAGTAAACTTATACAAACCTGACGTGGTATTGATGGATATAGACATGCCCGTAGCTAATGGGATAAACGGACTGAAGACAATCAAAAGAATTGCGCCACATGTTAACGTATTGATGTTCACGGTATTTGATGATAATGAAAATATCTTTGAAGCCATTTGTTCGGGAGCTGTAGGTTATATGCTCAAACGTACTCCTCCCACTAAACTACTTGAAGCAATCATCGATGCACATCATGGAGGGGCACCTATGACCTCAAGTATTGCGAGAAAAGTACTACAAATGTTACCTCAACAGCAGCCACGTGTAGCCGACAATGTTTCGTATAAACTTACAGAGCGAGAGACAGAAATCCTTAATCTGTTGGTAAAAGGTAATAGCTATAAAATGATTGCTGACAAATGTGGTATAACTATGGACACTGTACGTTCGCATATCAAAAAGATTTATGATAAGCTTCATGTACATTCACAAACAGAGGCAGTAGCCAAGGCAATTCATGAGAGAATTGTGTAAGTAGATAAAATCATAGATAGTACCAAAATACTGAAAGTAGTATTTTACGAAGAGAAAATATATGAATTTGGTGATTCATAGGTTAATGGGGGTAGGCGTATCACATCATGATGTGATTGACATGTACCATAAAAAACAAGAATTTTGTGATACCAATTTACCTAACCATGACTTAGTCCTTTAAAAATATATTTTCCGAACGTAACTTATTAACTATCATGGTAACATCAAGAATTTCTAACTTGCCCTCTATTGCTGTATCTGTTCCTACCACAGAATACAACTCTTACTCATTGGAGACACTTCGTCTACCAAAAATTTCTGATGTTGTAAAACGTGAGAATATCAAAGAAGGTTTTATTTCCTTGCCAGTTTGCTGCAAAAAAAGCATCTCTGTGGCTTGGAAAGACATCACTCATCTCGAAGCAACGAGCAATTATACCAAGTTTTACTTCAGTAATGGAAAAAACTTGCTAGTTTCTCGTACAATGAAAGATTTTTTGAGTAAATTAGATGCCGAAATGTTTGTGAGAGTTCACAAGTCATTTGCGGTTAACCTGAACTATATTGTTCAGTACGACGTAAAAGAAGATATGTATGTGGAGTTGAAGAGTGGAGCAAAAATCAGCGTATCTCGCCGTAAGAAAAAAGATTTCTTAGAAAAAAGACGTCAATACTTTGAAAACTAATCATAGTAAAAAAATATTAGTGGTTAGGTATTTAGGAAACAAGGGCGACCCTTGTCGCCCCATGTTTTTAAAAATAGCTAATCCAGCTAAAAAATATTTAAGATAATAGGTGTAGAACTATTAATTTGCACAGGGAGATGTTCTTAACGTCTCCTTTTGTCTTTTATATGGGTCAAGAATATAGAGTGAATTATGATTGTAGACATGTAATACTTTGCGTCTTCACGAGTGTATAAAGTAGAGCTTGTAAAAATGAAAATTTATTTGTAAAATAATGAGTAGATAGCCCCCAATATGATTTGCCTATCGCCCATTCACTAGAACTCTCTTGTAATATTAAAAATAACACCTGACTTCCCTTCTCTATTGATAGCCCAGTGCAATTTTATAACAAGATTATAATACGTTACGGCATCTACTCCCAAGCCTGTAGAATACAATGGTTTGTTGGCTAATGAGCTAAGGTTCTTATTAGAATATTCGTTTTGTACATATCCCCAATCAATAAAATAATTTGGATAGATTTGGATAGGGATTCGATTAAATTGAGAGGATTTAATCCATCTAATCGTTAGTGTCTTATCCAAAAGTTTGCTTCTTAGATTCATTCGCGCCCATACATATTTTTGTCCATCAATCACATAGAGCTCATAACCTCGTACTAAGTCTGTGCCATAGCCCAAGCCTCTTGTATTAAAGAAAGGTTGTTTATTAGGAAAGGAAATCTTCCCTTCAGCTCCAATATTCAAAAAGAGATTTTTGGCTAATGCCCAATATTTATTCGCAGTAAGGGTAAAATCTAATTGATTAAGATTATCGGAAGGTAATAAGCCTAACTTGTTAAGATATAGTTCAAGTCGATAGCCACGTAAAGGAAAAACGACATTGTCTCGGAAATCGTAATTGAAATAATAGCTCAATTGAAGATAGCGTTGGGTATTTGCTCCTTCTAAAAAATAATTGGAATTCGCTTTTCGAATCGTATCGGCTATCCAGTTTTGATTATACCGAAGTTCAAGGGTATGATTGTCGTAAAAATGGTAGCGCTTTTTGAGTTGAGCAAAAGCATAAATTCTCTGGCGTAGACTATTGTCTGACTTGATATAGCTCAGGGTATCGTGCAAAGTACCAAAGGCTACATTTTTATTGGTAGAATACGAGACTCCTAGTCCTAAGCCTGTTTTCTGTGCTTTATCTATATAAGGTATTCTATAAAAAAGCTCTAATTTTTGTGTAAAACCCACTTCAGCATTCAAAATCAATTTTTCGGCACGCCCTCTAAAATTGGCATGAGTAATATTCACGCCAAATATTAGTCTATCGAGTCTACCACCACGGCTCCACCATTCATTGTAATTTCTATCAGCAATCTGGATATTAGGATAACCCAAAATATACCACTGTTCTTGTACTTTAATCAAAATATCCAGATTGTTGGATAGACTATCTATTTTATGCTTGATTTCTACAAAATTGAAAAGGCTAGTATTAAAAACCTTTCTTCTATTTAATTCAACTCTTTTTGATAAATCACTTATGTTAATGGTATCACCTTCATGAATGTCCAACTCCCGTTGAATGATATACGCTTTGGTTCGCTGATTTCCTTGGATAGAAATCTGACGAATGACGATGGCTGAATCACTTTCGACAGGTTGTAAAAAATGAAGTAGGTTACAAAATAGCGTTACTAAAAACATACTTTGAGGAATGAGTTATCGAGCGAACTGGAAGCTTAGTTTTGATAAACTTAAATAATTGAAAAAGTTTCTTAAATAAAGCTAATTTATTCTTATTATTGCTTTCTATTTCCACAAATTAGCCATTTTTATGAAATCCTTAAAATCTTCACTTACCTTCTCACAAATCATAAATATGAATGTGGGATTTTTTGGCATACAATATAGTTTCGGACTCCAACAAAGTGCCGTAAATCCTATCTATGATTTTTTGGGGGCAAGTCCCGACGAAATACCACTTTTGAATTTGGCTGGGCCAGTTACAGGGTTATTGATACAACCGCTTATTGGTGCTTTGAGTGATAAGACTTGGCACCCTCGTTGGGGACGCCGTAAACCTTTCTTTTTTATTGGGGCGCTTCTTTGTAGTTTGACGCTCTTTATCTATCCTTTTAGTAGTTCGTTGTGGATGGCAGCAGGTCTATTGTGGGTTTTGGATGCAGGCAATAACACTGCCATGGAGCCTTATCGTGCATTTATTGCAGATGTTTTACCCGAAGAACAACAAGCCACAGGTTTCTTGACACAGAGTTTCTTTACGGGTTTAGGGATTACATTGGCAAACGTATCCTTATTCGTTTTCCAAAAAAATATCACAGGTTCTTACGGACAAATTCCTTACTGGGTATTTGGTTCATTCTTTTTAGGCTCGTTATGCTCGATAGGTTCAGTATTGTGGTCTATGTCAAAAACGAATGAAATTCCACCAAGCGAGGAAGAATTAGCTAAAATACGAGCGAATAAAGGAGGTTTGTTAGAGCCTATTATTGAGATTTTGTCAGCTATCAAAGATATGCCAAAAGTGATGTGGCAATTAGCTTTGGTATATTTGTTTCAATGGTATGCTTTATTTTGTTACTGGCAAAACGCTTCTAAAAGTATTGCTTTGTCTGTTTGGAAGACAACACCAAAAGAAAACCCAGATTTATATCAGGAGGCCGTAGGTTGGACTGGTTTGGTAAATGGTTGGTATAATGTTGCTACGTTTATGTCGGCTTTTGGCTTGGTATGGCTAGCTAAAAAAAGTAGTCCTAAGCTTGTTCATGTATTGTGCCTTATTATGGCTGGTGTGGGACTATTGATTTTTCCACATATTGAGAATAAGTATATGTTATTTGCTCCTATGACGGGTTTTGGTATAGCTTGGGCAAGTATGATGGGAATACCTTATTTGATGGTTGTATCCGAAATTCCGAAGGAGCGCTATGGCGTGTATATGGGAATTATTAATATGATGATTGTGATTCCGATGATTATTCAAAATTTAACCTTTGGCTATGTGCTTGAACATTTCTTAGATAATGATTCTGGTAAAGCTGTAACTTTTGCAGGGATATTTTTACTAATAGCAGCAGCTGCCACGATGTTGATTAAATCCAAAAAAATGGAAGAAGGACAAGTGGTAAGCATGAGCGCAGGGCATTAATTTCTGGCTATCAGGTGTCGGTTTTCAGTTTTGAGAAAATGTTAGATAATACTTTTCACAAAGCTAAAAGCCGACATCTGATGTTTAATATTGTTTATGGTTTCTCAAAAACGATTTCTTCTGGGCTTTCAAACCACTTTTCTAATTGTCCTTGATAATGCTTTTCAATGACATTTCGCTTGATTTTAAGGGTAGGAGTAAGCATATTGTTTTCGACTGACCACGCCTCTTTCACAACGACTATTTTTCGTAAATGCTCATAGTTTTTGAAATGTGGATTAACTCTTTTGATCATTTCCCGAAAAACTTCACATAATTGTCCTTCATCCGTGTTTTTTCCAATCTCAGATAAAACTACCAATGCGATGGGCTGAGGTAAACCTGTTCCCACCACACAAACCTGTTCAATAATTGGGTTTACCGCCAACATTCCCTCTATGGGTGTAGGTACAATATATTCACCTTTGGCAGATTTAAACATATCTTTTACTCGTCCAATAATTGAGATATATCCATCTTCGTCGATAGAAGCCATATCGCCTGTAGCCAGCCACCCATCTTTAAATAACTCTTGAGTCATAATAGGTTCTTTATAATATCCTACGGTATTCCAAGGAGCTTTCATTAATAGTTCCTGAGTATTGGAGTCTATTTTGATAGTAACGCCATTATGAGGTTTGCCAACGGTTCCCTTTTTATATTTTGGAGGCATCATTGTTGCTACGCCCATATTTTCAGTCATTCCATAAGCTTCTCGGATTTGAATATCTAGCTTATGAAACCACTCTAGCAAGCTACTTGGCATTGGGGCGGCACCAGTCAAAATTAACTCTGCTTTTGCAAGACCTAATCCCTTTTTCACTTTATTTCGAATAATACTTTTTACAACTGGTATTTTGAGTAAAAGGTCGAGTTTGCTTTGTGGTAATTTTGCTAAAATGCCCAACTGAAACTTGGTCCAGATACGAGGTACTGCCAAGAAATGCGTCGGATTTGCTGTCTGAAGATTAGACGCAAAAGTGTCCAAACTCTCTGCAAAATAGATAGTACCGCCAGAGGCTATTCCCGCAGATTCCACTAGAGTTCGCTCTGCGATATGACAAAGTGGCAAATAGGAAAAAAAGCGAGCGTTTGACGTGTCTAATAGCCCCACTTCCCTTGTATGCTCTAAGGCCGAAATTAGTCCTTGATGTGTGAGCATAACACCCTTTGGTACACCTGTTGTCCCCGAAGTATAGACAATAGAACTTACCTCTTCATAACTTGCTAAAGCAAATGAAGCCAGAGGAGGGGTTATTTGTGCGATGGATTCCCAATTTTCGAACTCGCTTGGAGCTCCTTCGTAGTAACTAGGATAGGAGATACAACGAATACTAGCGGGAATACCATTTTTCATAGATTCCCAAGCATCTAACTTACCAACAAATAGAATTTGACAATCTGAATGAACTAATACTTGCCGAAGTTGCTCGTCGGTAAGAGTAGGATAAAAGGGTACAGACACATGTCCAGCCATGCTAATAGCCAAATCAGTCATAATCCAATGGGCGCAGTTTTTGGACAATATCCCAATATTACTACGTGGAGGCAAGTTTTGCGACAGAAGCCATTGTGCTATTTTTCGAATTTGCTGCCCAGCTTCCTGATAGCTAAAATCTCTAAATTCGGTGCCATGTGGTTGTTTAAGAAATATGCTGTCTGGCGTATGAGTTTCCCAATGGCAAAAGTTTTCAACCATTGACTTAAATTGTCTTTTCATATTAAAATAGCTATTGAGCCTAAACAGGTATTGTTTAGATTACCTATTGGCTCCTACTGACAAGACCTGTTTTACAGTTTCTTTAGAAATATTGTAGACAATTTAAGAATAAAATTGAATTTTGATTATATTTGTTTGAATTTTTTGGTGAGAGTTGTGGCGTAATACAAATCAATATCTAACCCCGATGTCATGAATAGGCAGGCTATCGTAAGAGTTCTTTTGATGTGCTTTCTAACAATGTTGTTAGGATATATCTTTTTCCAGAGTTTTGCTTCGTTTATACCACGACATTAACTAAGGGTTAATGACAAATTGAACTTCTTTGAAGTCAAAATACAATAACTCTTCATCTTCAGTTTCAATCGCCAATTTACCAGTTTGGTCAATTCCGATAATTTGTCCTAAAAAAAGTTCGCCATTTTTTCTGAAGTAATGCCATTCTTGGTATCTGTACATCACTCTGAGGTATTGTATTTTAAGTGATTCATAATATCCCTGTTTTATTTGTAGATAATATTTTTCAATTTTTTCGGCTAATTGTGTAATCAAAGTATTTAAATCATAGCTTTGTGTCGCATTAGCAGCCAAACTTAACGACGAAGCCGTTGAAACGGCAAATTGAGTTTGGTTGATATTAAGTCCAATTCCAACAACAGAGTATCCGATATTGTATCCTTGTAGTGTGTTTTCAATTAAAATGCCACCTAGCTTTTTATCGTAATGATAAATATCATTTGACCATTTTATCGTTAAACCCTCTGGAAGATATTGACTCAAAAATTCATGAACACCCAAAGACACAGCTACATTGAGCTGAAATTGATCTGAAGCACGAAGAAATGTAGGCTTTAGTATCAACGAAAAAGTAAGATTCTGGCCTATTGCAGCTTCCCACGAATTTCCTCGTTGTCCACGACCCGTAGTTTGGTGGTCTGTGATAATAATCGTTCCTTCAAAAACCTCTTGCGATTGAATCATTTCAGCCGCAATGTCGTTAGTAGAATGACAAGTTGGCAGATATTTAATAATTTTGCCAGTAAATAAGGTATTGGGTTGAATATTGTACAAGGTTATTTCGTAATTTTAGGTTTCTAAATACAAGGGAAAAAGGGCAAACATAGCCATATTTCAGATTTATTTGTACAAATATACTAGCCCTACTCCACAAGAGAATAACATATAAAGAATTTAGCATGGTAGATATCACAGCAGAAAAAGAAACAAGTTCAGAAGAACTTTGCAATTTAGTAGTAAAAGGAATGCAAGAAAAGAAAGCATTGGACATCGTAGTGATGGATTTGAGAGGAGTAAAAAATGCCTTTGCTGATTTTTTTGTAGTGTGTGCAGGTACGTCAGATACTCAAATTGATGCTATAGCCGATTCAGTTGATAAAGAGGTATGGGAAGCCACTCGTACAAACCCTAAAAGTATCGAAGGGAAGTCAAATCGTGAATGGATTTTATTGGATTATTACGATGTAATTGTTCACGTATTCAAGAAAGACAAAAGAGAGTTTTATAAACTTGAAGAACTTTGGGGAGACGCTCAGTTTACCTATATCGACGACGAAGCCGCTTAATCAGCAGTTGTAACCTCTCATAAATGTATTTTACCACTTCTCACGATTCATCAGCTTAAGAAACAATCTGCTTCAACTAGACGTTGATATGTGTAGAGTGGTAAAATTTCAGGATTATGACTATTGCCTAACCTTGTAAAATCAGGGCTACATCTTTTGAGTCATTATCCTAAACCAGAATTATGAATTTAAAGTGTAATTAAAAAAACAATGGCAGAAAATAATAGCGGAGATAACAGACAATCAGACTTCCCAAAAAATTCTCGTCGTCCCAACGTTCCAAGCGGCGGATTTCAGGGTTGGTTAGTAGTAGCTTTAATTATTGCTTTGGTGAGTATTTACTTCCTAAGTAAAACACGTGTGTTAAAAACCATCGAGCCGCTACAATTTGAACAAATGGTATTGCATAAAGAAATTGCAAAATTGACCATTATCAAAAATAAAGACATCGCAGAGATTACGCTTAAAAAAGAGGTTTTACCAAAATATAAATCTGAACTAGGTGAACAGCAAGGAAATGGAGTAATGAGCCAAAATTCAGGACCTCATTTTGAATTACCTATTAACTCCGCTTTCTCATTCGAAACAGAGCTTAACGATTTGCAAAAAGATATTCCTCGCGAGCAACGTATCCACGCTACTTCTGAAGAAAGAACAGGAATTTTTGAATTCTTGATGGGACCAGGATTATTAATCTTGATGTTTGTCGGAATTTACTTTATGTTCTTCCGTATGGGAGGAGCAGGTGGACCAGGTGGACAAATCTTTAACATTGGTCGCTCGCGTGCAACGCTTTTTGATGGTGAGGCTAAAGTGAAAATCACTTTCAACGATGTAGCTGGTTTGGATGAAGCAAAAGAAGAAATTCAGGAAATTGTAGAGTTCTTGAAAAATCCTAAGAAATTCACTGACCTAGGGGGTAAAATTCCTAAAGGTGCATTGCTTGTAGGCCCTCCAGGTACAGGTAAAACTTTATTAGCAAAAGCTGTAGCTGGCGAAGCAGGTGTTCCATTCTTCTCACTTTCGGGTTCTGACTTTGTCGAAATGTTTGTAGGTGTGGGTGCAGCACGTGTACGTGACTTGTTTAAGCAAGCAAAAGAAAAAGCACCGTGTATCATCTTTATTGATGAAATTGATGCTGTAGGTCGTTCTCGTGGACGTGGTGCAATGCCAGGTGCTAACGATGAACGTGAAAATACCTTGAACTCTTTGTTAGTTGAAATGGATGGTTTTGCTACTGATTCAGGTATTATCATCATGGCGGCAACAAACCGTCCAGATGTATTAGATTCAGCTTTGTTACGTCCGGGTCGTTTTGACAGACAAATTTCGGTTGATAAACCAGATATCGTAGGTCGTGAGGCTATTTTCAAAGTACACTTAAAGCCTTTGAAATTAGCAGCTGACGTAGACCCTAAAGAGCTTTCAGCACAAACCCCTGGTTTTGCTGGTGCCGAAATTGCCAACGTTTGTAATGAGGCTGCTCTTATCGCAGCTCGTCGCGGCAAAACTGCGGTAGATATGAAGGATTTCCAAGAAGCAATGGACCGTGTGATTGGTGGTTTGGAGAAAAAGAATAAATTGATTTCTCCTGAAGAAAAGAAAATCGTTGCTTACCACGAAGCTGGTCATGCGATTGCGGGCTGGTTCTTGGAACATGCCAATCCATTAGTAAAAGTAACTATTGTACCTCGTGGTATTGCAGCTTTGGGTTATGCACAGTATTTACCAAAAGAACAATTCTTGTATCGTACCGAGCAGCTAATCGACGAAATGTGCGTGACCTTAGGTGGTCGTGCCGCTGAGGATATTATCTTCGGAAAAATTTCAACAGGTGCACAAAATGACCTTGAACGTATTACCAAGTTAGCATACAGTATGGTGACTATCTATGGTATGAATGACAAGTTGGGGAATATCTCTTACTACGATTCAAAAGGTTCAGAATATAATTTCAATAAGCCTTACTCTGAAACAACTGCTCGTGAAATTGACGTAGAAGTTCGCCAGATTATTCAAACTGCTTACCAACGTACGGTTGACTTGTTGAGCGATAAGCGTGAGAAGTTAGAAATTTTGGCACAAGAATTATTGAAAAAAGAAGTTCTTTTCCAAAGTGACCTTGAAAGATTAGTAGGCCCTCGTCCTTTCGAACAATTGACAACTTACCAAGAGTTTATTAAAGGTGAGGAGGAAAAAGAGAAAGCTTTAGAGCGTCAGAAAGAACAAGAAGCTGAGCAAGAGCAACCTTCAGCTTCAGAAACAACAAGTGTTGATTCTGCTGATACAGAAGACACGCTTGCTTAAGATATGTTTTAGAAAAAGCCCTTCGCCATCGGTGAAGGGCTTTTTCTATTTAATGGCTTTCAACTTAAATCATCTTTTGTTACAATTACTTTCTTTATCTTCGCATAAACAAAACTTCGTATCTGATATTTGTAGGCATGATTTCTATTCAACTTCAATCTAATAAAAAAATATATTTCGCTTCAGATTTTCACCTTGGTTATCCTACACCAGAAGAAAGCCTTGCTCGTGAGAAAAAAATAGTTCGCTGGCTTGATCAAATCAGTGCTGATGCACAAGTTATTTTTTTAGTGGGAGATATTTTTGACTTTTGGTTCGAATACAAAAATGCTATTCCCAAAGGATTCATTCGTTTGCAAGGGAAATTGGCTGAATTGTCAGATAAAGGTATCGAACTAATCCTTTTCACAGGTAATCACGATATTTGGATATTCGATTATTTTACGAAAGAAATGGGTATCAAAGTCTATCGTGACCCACAACAATATAACATTCAAACTTCTGGACAAATAGACCCAATGAAGCTTTATATCGCTCATGGCGATGGTTTAGGCCCTGGCGACAATGGATATAAGGTATTAAAGCGTGTTTTTGAAAATAAGATTTGCCAATGGGCATTTAGTTGGTTACACCCTCATGTAGGTATCTCTTTAGCTCACTGGTGGTCGGGTAGTCGTAAAGATCCTGAACGTATCAATAGAGAGTTGGTTTTTAAAGGAAAAGATGAATGGCTGTTGAATCATGCCCTTAAAGTGGAGCAACAACAACATTTTGATTACTATATTTTTGGACATCGTCACTTACTACTTGATTTAGCGGTTGGCGAAACGGGTGCCAGATATATCAACCTTGGTGAATGGTGTTATGATTCAGCCGAAACGAGCTATCACTATGCTGTTTGGAACGGAACAAATATGCAAATAGAGTCGGCACTAGAGGTATAGCTTAAATAAAATTTTCCCCAAGCGTTGACATTTTTGTCTGGCTTGGGGAAAATTTTTATATAAACGAAGCTAACATATTTCAATAGAATATATTGAAAATGGAAATCATAAAAATAATTACAAAAGTCTCTATCCCATAGTCAGTAAATAATTACCTATTTTATCTTTGTTTTGAAGCAATTAGACTGATAGAATGCCTCTTGTCTAATTTGTTATTTTATAATTTTCTATAATATCTACAATTTATCCCACCCGAGTTTATCTATGAAAAACTTTCTGAAAAATGTATTGCTGTGTTCTATTGGCAGTTTACCGCTGGTAAGTTTTGGTCAAAAAAAAGAACAAGAAACCACTCATTTACGACCAGTTATCCATTTTACCCCTCAAAAGAACTGGATGAATGACCCCAATGGATTGCTATTTTACAAAGGGCAATATCATCTCTATTTCCAGCACAATCCTTTTGGAAACCACTGGGGACACATGAGTTGGGGGCATGCCACAAGCTCTGATTTGTTGCATTGGACCGAACATCCTGTAGCTATTCCAGAAGATACAACCATGATATTTTCGGGTAGTCTTGTACACGATGAGCGCAATACTTCTGGATTTGCGACTTCGCCTGAAGGTAGTCTAGTGGCGATTTATACGGCTCATATTGATGGTAAAAAACAATCACAGTACATCGCATACTCCAATGATGGTGGAATGTCTTTTACTAAATATGCCAAGAATCCAGTAGTTGATTTAGAGAAAAAGGACTTTCGCGACCCCAATGTATTTTGGCATGCTGGTTCTTTACAATGGGTTATGACGGTGGTTTTACCACTCGAATACAAAGTTTTATTTTATGGTTCGAAAAATCTCAAAGATTGGTCATTGTTAAGCAAATTTGCTAACCAAGGGGATACACGTAAGCCTTGGGAATGTCCTTCGCTTATAGAATTGCCCGTAGAAGGATCAAATACCTCTAAATGGGTTCTTATGCTATCTTCAAATGGTTCGACGGAAGGATACACAGGAATGCAATATTTTGTAGGAGATTTTGATGGGAAGACTTTCTCCAACCTCAATGCTTCCAAACAAGCCATGTATGTTGACTATGGGAAAGATGTGTATGCAGGTATTCCTTACAACGGATTACCCAAAGAGCAAGCAACTTTGGTGGCATGGATGACGAACCTAAATTATACAGGTAATAATCCTACTTTCCCTTGGCGAGGACAAATGACGATTCCAAGGAAATTGTCCTTGAGAAAAAATACCTCAGGTGGTTTGAGACTGGTTCAAGTACCTGTGATTTCTTCGAAGTTTTTGGAGAAGCAGGATTCTTTCGAAAAAGAAAATTTCAAGATTAAAAATTCAATAGAATTGAGTGGAGGAACCTTATTTGCGGATAATGCTTATTTGATTGAGGCTGAAATAGAAGTAAAATCTGCTAATAAAGTAGGATTTAAAATTGCTCAAGAAGTAGACTCTTTGAATAATAAAAAGAACCAGTTTGAAACAAAAGTATATTATGATGCTAAAAAGAAAAGCTTGATTTTAGATAGACTTAAATCTTCGGTAAAGCATCACCCTCAGTTTCCGAGTGTTGAACAGGCTAATTATGATTTGAAAGATGGAATCTTAAAATTACAAATTTTAGTAGATAGAATGTCTGTTGAAGTATTTGCCAATGATGGATTGATAACAATCACTGATTTAATTTTCCCATCAGAAAAAGCGAGAACTCTTTCAATTTTTACTGAAAATGGAAAATCTAAAGTAATAAAGTTAAAGATTTGGAATTTGAAAGGCGAATCAAAGTAAGCAAGAAATAAGTAGAATCAATAAGAGCAAGGGCATAAAGGATGCAGACCAGAATGGTATTTGCTTTTTGATTAATATAACAATAAAAAAGCCCTCAAACTTTCGTAAGAGGGCTTTTTGTGGTCCCACTAGGATTCGAACCTAGGACCCCCTGCTTGTAAGGCAGGTGCTCTGAACCAGCTGAGCTATGAAACCTGAAATAAAAATAAAGTGGTGGTCCCACTAGGATTCGAACCTAGGACCCCCTGCTTGTAAGGCAGGTGCTCTGAACCAGCTGAGCTATGAAACCATTTTATTTGTGTTGTTGTCGTTGCGTTTAACGTGGTGCAAAATTACACGGTTGAAATGTATTATGCAAGTCCTTTTCTGAAAAAAAATCACATTTTTTTAAAAGTTTTCAGTAACGTTTTTGTTATCAGAGAGTTAAATGATGAAAAATTTTTACATTTTTTTCAAAAAAACTACTAGACTTTTCTGAAATTTGTAACTTTTGGAGAAAAATTGTATTTAATCCTCTTCTTTTACCTCTAAAAGGTAGAACGAAAAATAAAATATTTTCAAAAAAAACGTCTGAATCTATTTAATAAACGATTTTTACCAATAAACCAATAAAAAGAATGGCTTGTAAGCAAAACTTTCCTTCTATAGAAAAGAAGATTTTTTTAATTCATAAAACCTAATAGATTTGCAACAACAAGAACAGACAAACACTCCTTGTTTTGTTCGAGGAGAATTTAAAACAATAATTTCTTAAACCAACTTTTTAAAAATGCTACAACAACTATTAAGTCCAGATGCTATCATCAGTTTAATTACACTTACATTTCTTGAAATTGTACTAGGTATCGACAACATTATCTTTATTTCGATTGCTGCAAACAAATTAGCTGTAAAAGACCAGCCCAAAGCCCGTAATATTGGTTTGTTATTAGCTATGATTTTCCGTGTAGTATTATTGTTTGGTTTGTCGATTATCATTTCTTTACAAGAACCTTTTGTTCACATCGATTGGGGTTGGTTTAAAGCAGGGATTTCTGGACAAAGTTTAATTCTATTTGTGGGTGGTTTGTTTTTGCTTTACAAAGCAACTTCTGAGATTCACCACAAATTGGAAGGAGATCCAAACGAAGACCACGTAGATCGCCCGAAAGGAAGTGCCGCAGATAAGTTGACAGCAGTAGTGCTACAGATTGCTTTGATTAATATCGTTTTCTCAATTGACTCGATTTTGACAGCTATTGGTTTGACGCATAACTTACCAGTAATGATTTTATCGGTAGTATTGTCAATTTTGATTATGATGGGTTTCTCTGGTCCTGTGGGTAAATTTGTTAATGACCACCCATCAATTCAAATGCTAGGGTTAGCCTTTTTGATTATGATTGGCTTTATGTTGATTGCAGAAAGTGCTCATGGCTCTCATGTGTCAATCTTTGCATCGGAAATTGGTACAGTACCGAAAGGATATTTATATTTTGCCATTGCCTTCTCATTGTTAGTGGAGTTCTTGAATATGAAGACTCAAAAAACCAAACCTGTGCAGTTACACGATTATAAAGTACAAGCTAAAAAAGAAGGTTTGCTTGAAGACGAAGATGATAAATAGGTTGAGAATAATGTAGATTAGTCAATTACGGCTTACGGCCTTTTCAATGAAGCTGTTTGAACTGGGGGAAAAATGCTTGAGTTAAAGTTAACAATATGACTTGTTCTTGACCAATAATTCCACTTAGCGGGTGAATTTATTCACCCATGTCGAAAACGTTTAAACAGCTTCAACATCAACAAAAAAGCGAATAGAATACTCTATTCGCTTTTTTGTTGTAGAAACACCAGAAGATAGTCCCTAAAAAACAAAAGCCAGCGCTTTGTGAGAGGCTGACTTTTGACAATTGTTATTGGATAATATTATTTTACTTTTTGAGCCGTTTGAAGGATTTCTTTTGCTCCCCCTTGTGGTACACCAAGTAATGTTTTCTTTACTTTTCCATTGCTATCCATAAAAAATAAAGTTGGATAACCTTCTACTGGATACATTTGCGCAACAGCTTCACCTTCAGCACTTTCATAGTCAACGGCTACACTGATAAATTTGCTATTCATAAAATCACCAAGCGCTTTATCTGTAAAAACTTTTGTTTTCAAATATTTACAAGGACCGCACCATGTGGTATAACAGTCAACAAGTACTAATTTTTTTTCTTGTTTTGCTTTAGCTAAAGCTTGCTTAAAAGTACCGCTAAAAAATTGAATACCAGTAGTTCCTTCAGACTTTGATTTAGAAGTGGGGTTATTTTCGGCAAAAGAGTGGATTGTAAATAAAGTAAGTACAATCGCGAAAAATCTTGATTTGAGCATCGTAATGAAATTTAAAGCGTTTGTTAATTTAACGTGAAAATCGACCTTTTTAGTTTCTGATGCAAGAATTTTATCTCAAGTACTTAAAAAAAGCTATAAACGAATATAATTTGAATATTCTTGACAAAAATTTGTACAAAACATGTGGCGGTCAAACTTCTTGGTTCTGAAATTGTTTATCTTGTAGGCTCATAAAATACTAATGATAAACGATAGAATAGCTTATCTTGATTAGGAAAAATCAAATAACTGCTCGTTCGACTCGATTAAAACTCAACAAACTTACGATGCTTCTGAAATTTGATTTAAATGGTAAAAGCCAAAGCGTGGATGTTCCTGAGGATATGCCATTGCTTTGGGTTCTTCGAGATACACTTCAACAAAAGGGAACCAAGTTTGGGTGCGGAAAAGGCTTGTGTGGTGCTTGTACTGTTCACCTCGATGGCAATGCCATTCGCTCGTGTTCAATACCTGTTTCACAGGTTCAAAATAAAAAAGTGGTAACGATAGAAGGGCTTGGACAAGGGCAATTACATGCTGTACAACAAGCATGGATAGAAGAAGGTGTGCCCCAATGTGGCTACTGCCAACCAGGATTTATGATGGCTACAGCCGATTTACTTCAAAGAATTCCTAATCCAACAGATGCCGATATTGACGATAATATTACTAATATCTGTCGTTGTGGTACTTATTATCGTATGCGAAAGGCTATTCATAAAGCTGCTCAATTAAATCAAAAAGACTAAAGACCATGTGGAAAGCAACGAGAAGAAATTTTTTGATAAAAACTGGAGCTGGTCTAGGACTAGCCTTAGGTTTGGGTTGGGTAGGAAAAAAAGTAATTAGAGGTTTTATTGTCGAACAAGCAGACAAGGGTGCTTTAGTACAATTTAGTACAGATACCGAGCCGCAATATTGGTTTGAAGTACAAAAGGATAATACCATTTTATTTCATTCTCCTAAAATCGAAATGGGGCAGGGGGTGTTTTCAGCTTTGGCTCAGATTGTGGCAGAAGAATTAGAGGTTTCTATAAATCAAATTAAGGTAGTTCACAGTGCTACCTCACATGGACCAATAGACCCTAATACTACTGGGGGGAGTGATTCTATTTCGAGTACATTTTCTCAATTGTCGATGCTTGCTGCTTTGATGCGTGAAATGTTGCGTGAACGTGCGGTTGCCTTATTAGGAATACCACTCTCGAATCTTAGTGCTCAGAATGGTTATGTAATCGGTCAAGGAAAAAGCCTGTCTTACGCACAAATTGTTGCTCAAACATCTGAATGGTCGTTGCCAGATACAGAACCAACGCTGAAAAAGCCTGAAAAGTATCAAGTAATAGGCAAACCATTACCAAGAGTAGATTTGGAAGCGAAGGTAAAAGCTGAACCTATTTTTGGGATAGATGCCACTTTTCCTGATATGGTATATGCAGCTGTGGTACGCTCACCCTATTTCGGCGCTGTTAGGGGCATCGTAAATGCTCAAGAAGCTTCAAAATTTCTAGGGGTAATCAGAGTGGTCGAGCAACCTGACTTTGTGGCTATAGTGGCAAAAAGTAGATATGAGGCATTGATGGCAAAAGAGAAACTCCAAATCGCTTGGACTAGTCCTACGCCTTTACTTCAACAAAAAGAGGTTAGTGATATTGTTCAAATTGGTAAAGGTGACCTTACTGTTGTACAGGAAAATGGCGATGTGACTGGTCTTGAAGAAGGTGAGGATAGCATAAAAATTGAGTTTCATACGCCTTTGGGAGCACATGCTCAGATGGAGCCTAACGGTGTAGCAGCGTATTATAAAGACGGTAAAGTGGTGGTCAAAATGAGCACACAGTCAGTCAAAAATACTAGAAACGAAATTTCAGAAGCTACAGGTATTCGGGTCGAAGATATCGATATTCAGCCGACTTTTATGGGAGGAGGTTTTGGGCGCAGGCTTTATACCCCACATGCTTATGAAGCCGTAGTTTTGTCACAAGAGATGGGTTTACCTGTGCATGTCTTATTCGAAAGAGAACAAGAGTTTCAGAATGGGTATTTACGTCCACCGACCCATCATAAATTGAGTGCTAAACTGAATAATGGTAAAATTGAAGTCATTGAACACCAAATTGCAAGCGGAGATGTGGCATTTGGTTCGAGTTTAGTGCCAAGCTTTGCGCCTACCGTTTTGGGTGCTGACTTTGGTGCTTGGCGAGGAGGTTTGTTTCACTATGAAAATATTCAGAATAATAGTGTAAAATATTGGCGTTGCCAGTTGCCCTTTTTTACAAGTTGGTGGCGTGGCTTGGGTTTGATGGCAAACTCTTTTGCTATCGAATCATTTATCGATGAATTAGCCAAAAAAGCAAAGCAGGATCCAATTAGTTTCAGAATTACACATATTAAACCAGATGAACGTGGTCAACGACTTATTGGTGTTTTAAAAGAAGTGCAAAGAATCAGTGGCTTTGGTCAAAAAGCACTTCCTGAAGGTCACTCAATGGGTGTCGCCTGTGCAACGGATGTAAATACGCCAGTGGCGCAAGTAGCTGAAGTTAAAATTGAGAATGGGGCAATTAAAGTCCTCAAAGTATATTGTGCCATAGACCCAGGTTTAGTAATCAATCCAGATGGAGTAAAAGCTCAGTGTGAAGGCGCAATTTCTATGGGATTGAGTGCTAGTATGTTTGAAGAACTAACTATTAAAGATGGGAAAGTAACGCCAAACCAATACTTACAATATCAAATGGCTCAAATACGAGATATTCCTGATATTGAAGTTTCAATACTATCATCAGGAGATAAACCTCGTGGGGTAGGAGAGCCTCCAATGGGACCAATAGCACCAGCAATAGCCAATGCCGTTGCTAGTTTGACAGGTACCCGTATGACCAAGATTCCATTTAAGCAATATCAGTTTAACTAGGTATAATCTTGAGTGAATGATGATTGAGAGAATGAGTGGTCGTTTTAAAATATACGTGCTAGTAGCGTTGTAACCACTAGTTAATCAACATTTTATTATAAAGATGAAACTTTGAATTTTTATCAAAAAAGGCGTTCGAAAAACTTATTTCGAACGCCTTTTTTAATACTATATTTCCGTTAGATGCAAAGTGTTGTATCTCTACAGGTAAAACAATCACTGTTTCGATTAATCACAATTCACGAAATAACTATGCGTAGCTATTCAACATTACTGGCATAACTAACATCAAGATATTTTCATTTTCCTTTGTTTCGGCAGGAATAATAAGACCTGCACGATTAGGAGCTGACATTTCAATAGAAATCATGTTTGAACTCAAGTTGTTCAACATTTCGATTAAGAATTTCGCATTGAAACCAATTTCCATTGGTTCTCCTTCATAATCACACATCAACTTTTCATTTGCTTCATTTGAGTAATCCAAATCTTCAGCCGAAATAACTAAGTCATTGTGACCTAATTTCAAACGAATTTGATGCGTAGTTTTATTTGAGTAAATAGAAATACGTTTCAATGAACCCAACAATTCCTGACGATTGATTGTCAATACATTTGGATTGTTTTGAGGAATTGCATTTTCGTAGTCAGGGAAACGCTCGTCGATTAAACGACAAATCATTTTGATATTGTTGAAGCTGAAAAATGCGTTCGATGAACTAAAATCAGCTGTTACCACGGTGTCATCAGAAGGCAATGATGATTTCAATAAGTTCAAAGCCTTGCGAGGAATAATCATGCTTGACTCTTGCTCTGACTGAATATCGCTACGACGGTAACGAATCAAACGGTGACCATCTGTTGCTACAAAATTGGTGTATTGCGAATTTAATTGAACATATACCCCTGTCATAGCTGGACGCAAATCATCGCTAGAAACGGCAAAAATGGTGTTTGCAATAGCAGAACCCAATATATCGGCCCCAATTTCTACAGATAAGCTTTTGCTTACTTGTGGAACCTTAGGGAAGTCAATAGGGTTTTCGCCAGAAAGTTTATAACGACCGTTTTCGGTAATAATTTCAGTTCCAAAAGTCTCAGTATCTACTTTGAAAGTTATTGGCTGGTCTGGTAAGCCTCTCAAGGTATCGAGTAACAAGCGTGCAGGAACAGCGATTGCACCAGTATCTTGAGATTCTACTTCAAGAGTAGTAATCATCACTGTTTGCAAATCTGAAGCTGTTACAGTAAGCTGACTGTGTTCGAGTTGGAATAAAAAGTTCTCTAAAATTGGTACAATTGGGTTGTTTGTGATAACACCATTTACCGTAGAGAGTTGCTTTAATAGAACTGATGAAGATACGACGAATTTCATTAGTGCTGATTGATTTATTTGGAGCCTTTAAGTAAAAAACATTCAAAAGAATGCGTATTTACATTATTAAAAGACATGTTTAGTTATGCTACAAAAGTACGAATAAGCCTTGAAATAAACTTGGATTAGGCAAATTTTCTCTTACGTGTGTAGTTGCGTAGAAGCCCTATCAAAACCAAGATTATCATTGGAACAACCAAGTTAACGACTTGCCAATACTGGCGTTCATTTTGAAGAGCTGACTTGTCGAGTGGACGAAGTGTAATTACTTTGTTACGAGCCGAGATAACGCCATTATCGTCCAATAAATAGTCGAAGGTGTTTAATACAAAGTCTCTATTGGCAAAGGTATTTCCAGAAAAACGATCAAAGCCTAAAGGTAGTGGGGCATTATTCTTTTGGTCAAAATCATTTATGGGAATATCTCCGTCAGAACATACGACAATTTTGGTAGCAGCACTATTGGCTTTGAATGTGCTAGCACGTGGGTCACTTGGTAAAATACGATTTTTGTACAATGACTCAAATTTTCCTTCCAACAACATTCCAACAGTCTGAACGCCCCCTTTGTATTGAGTCGCATCTAAATCTTTACTTGCAAAATTATAAGTCAAAACTGCTGGGGCACTCAATAACTGCGTGTACTGCGAGGTCATTAGTAAAGGCGTCTTGTTGATACCATCTGCACGGACAGTATCTAGACTACCAACATACTTGGTATAAACTGCATCAAGGTTTTTAACAATAGGCGATTTTCCAAAAGTGTTAATTAATGGGAAATATTGCCAAGGAACCAATTGAATATTTGATTTATCTCCAAAATTGCCAATATCCATCGGGATAGCTGCACACATCTGAGCGTCTTTGATAAGATTGTGATTGAGGCGAACCCCATATTTGAAAAGTAAATCGTCGAGATTAAGATTATTAATAGTTGACAAATTAGCTTCACGAGCTGCTGAATCTACTTTTACTGCATCTACAAAGAAAACAGCTTTTCCTCCATTCATGATAAATTGGTCAATCTTGTATTTATCTTCTTCGTTAAAAGCTTGGTCTGGTTTCAAGACACATATCGCATCAAGTCCGTCCAAAGTTGGAGAATTGCGTAGGTCGACAGGATAGAGGTCATAAAACTTCCTCAAAGCTCCAATCATACTCAATTGATTGACTTCAGGCAAAGAAGTATAGTTGGTAAAGAATCCAATTTTTTTCTTTTCCTGTAAAGTCAAAGCCTTGATAGCAGAAGCCAGTTGATATTCAACACCCTCGTAAGACTGATTAAGAATCTCCTGAGGAGAAGACATTTTATTACCTTTCAATAAAAGTGTGGTAATTTCTCTATTCTGATAGGTAATAATAGCTCCAGGTAAAAGTAGTGTTTGAGTGCGTTTACCATCTTCAGAGTTGACAACATTGGTTGGAGGAATACCTTTTTGAACAAGTTCCATAATTTTTTGGTTGCGCAATTTAGTATCCTTTATTTCAGCATTTAAGTCAACAAAACGGTAGGATATATGTGCACCTCCATAAATTTTGAATTCATCAAGGGTTTCTTTTACAGCACTTTCCAAACGTTTAAATCCCGCAGGAATATCGTTGCCTGTGAGGTACACTTTGATATTGATATCTCCTTCAAGATTTTCTAATAAATTCTTAGTAGCAGGAGCAATCGTATATCGTCCCTCTTCGGTGAGGTCGATACGAAAGAAATAATAGTTAGCTAGTATGTTGAGGCCAATAATAAAGCCTAATGCGAGTGCAAATTTAATAATTTTATTTTTCATATTTTCCTTAACGATGCCAAGGCGATTTTCTTGCAAAGCTACTAATAAAACAAGAAAAGCACCTCGTTTGAGGTGCTTTTCAGTATATTTTCAAAAGAAAAAATCCTAATAGAATCTAGCTCTGTTGTCTACAACTTTCGCATGTTCCTTAATTGCTTCGTTGATATAGAACGATGCTCTTTGAGCAGCCATCATACGAGCAGAGTTTTTATACATAGTCAAGTCAGCGATTGCTGGTGCAGGAGTTGATTTAACCGATTGAACGATAAATACACCTTGTTCACCTTTAAATGGCTTTGATTTTTGACCAACTTTCAAACCGAATGCTTTACCCAATGCAGTTGGATCTGCACCAGCGCTTGACAATACGCCTTGTGCCAAAGTAATATCAGTAGCAGTTTCAACTAAAGCACCTGCACCATATTTTTGTGCTACTTGCTCCAAGCTTCCTGAAATACCACCTAATTTGTTGATAATTTGTTCAGCTTTCAATTCAGCTCTAACACGTGCTGTTAATTCGTCACGATAGTCTGCAACTTTCACTTCGTCTTTTGACGTTTTATTTGTCAAAATAGCAACGATATATTGGTTGTCATTTTGGAATACATCCGAAACTGTTCCAACTTTAGTATCATCATTGAATGCCCAACGTACAATGTCACGAGCATTAGTTAAGTTATTTACATTGCTAGAACCTTCCAACATTCTTTCAGCACGAAGCATCAAGATACTTTTATCTTTTTTAACAGCAGCATCAAATGCTTCAGAGTTAGTATTGGCAGCAGCAAAGTTATCTGCTTTGCGCAACACTTCGTCCATTGTAGCTTGACTAGGAGCGATAGTACGATTAATAGCCGCTAATTTATAACGAGTATTAGATTTTGGCTCAGTTACTTTTACAATATGGTAACCGAAATCTGTTTCAATCAAACCAGGAATCAAACCTGCTCCGCTAAATCCAAATACAGCTTTTTCGAATGGTTTTACCATTGAACCGTTGTTTTTGAAGAAACCTAAGTCACCACCTTGCTGAGCAGTACCATCCATACCATTCAAACGAGCAAGTGCTTCAAAGTTTGCACCACCTTTGATTTGCGCCATAATACCTTCTGCACGTTTACGAGCTGCTGCTTTTGACGAATCGCTTGTGTTTTCTGGACGAATCAAGATATGACTAGCACGTACTGTAAACAAAGAATCTTTCTGGATACCACCATATTTGTAGATAGAGTAAACATTGTTTTCTTTGAATGGACCGTAGATACCACCTGCAATCATTGAACCTAATTGTGTTTTTACAGCTGCTGGAACTTCTGCCAATGAAACCAAATATGGAGTCTTAACATCTGAGTTCATCATGGCAAATGCAGAGTCATTTTTAGCAACTGCTAAATCCTTCGCCAAACGCTTGATATCGTTGTAGAAAGAAGCTGTATCTTGCTTTGAAGGAATCACAGGGAACGTTACATATTGTATAGAACGTGTGTTTTCGCCTTTAAACAAGTCCTTGTGTTTTGCTAAGTATTCTTCCAATTGGCTATCTGTCACTTTCACAGTAGAGTCAGCAATAGAATAAAAAGGAACGTACAAATATTGTACATCAGCTTTAGCCGTTTGAGCTTGATAGTCTTTTTGAGCTTCAATATTTGTTGTATAAGTCGAAAGTCTCAATAAGCTTTCATACTTTGATCTCAATCTATCTTGACCCAAAGACTTCTCAAAATTAGCCCATGCTTGTTGCTGAGCAGCCGGCATAGACTTTAAGTTTTTCAGAAACTGAATAACGTAATTTTTGTCGAACTGACCAGTTTGAGGGTTTGTAAACTGCTGTCTAACAGAAGGGTGGATATTGTTACCTTGAACCATATCAACTAATTCCTCTGGAGAAACAGAAAGTCCTAGCGCTTCATATTCTTTGCCGTAAGCGAAATCCAAAAGGTATTGGTTCCATACTTGCTCACGCATCATTGCTAATTCTTGCTCACTTGGTCCACGACCTGTTTGAGCGGAGTAAGCTTGAGAGGCTTCTTCTACTTTTTTCTGAAAATCTGGAAATTTGATAGATTCTCCAGCGATTTCTCCCACCTCGTCACTACTCCCACCGAAGAAGCGAGATTTGCCTTGGAAAATGTCGCTCCCTAATAGGAATAGAATTAAACTCACAGCAATGGCTGCCGCTGCAACTCCCGATTTTTCTCTGATTTTGGTAATTAATGCCATATTTAGTACTTTAAAACGTTATGCTTTAATGGGTGAAACGAGACTCGTAGGTTGGTAGTAAAAAGGGATAGTTATTCTTCACCAATTACGAGATACAATATTCTGCACAAAAGAACCGCAAAATAATCATAATACTTTGTAATATCAAAATAGCAGTATGGCATCTTAAAAGAGATAGATGAGTTTTTCTTTTTTTTATTCAATTTTCCTATCTGAAGTAAAAGAAAAATACCTAGCTTTACTTATGTAATACACAAAACTTAATCGTTTGATTGTCAAAGTTTTGTTTGATTTATTTGCTAAATATGGAGCATTTCAAGATTTATACTGATTTATGTCAGATTAACTAAAGAATAATAAAATAATTATGAATTAATTTTAGTTAATAATGTTACTTCTGAACTGTTTTTCAGTCTTTTATAATGAATCGTGTAGTCGCCATCTACACACAGGTATCATTATTTTATAGAACTTATTTATTAAACTTCTTAAGATAGCTAGTTGTAAAAATTGGTAATTTCTCTCTAACTAATTTTTGGCTTCGACTATCCCGCACCACATGTTAAGAGTAAAGTATATACTTTTAGTCAAACACTTTGAAGGTCGAGCCTCCAAAGATGAGGAACAAGAAATAGAACTCTGGCGGAATGAAAATATTATTAATAATCTGACGTATCAACGACTTAAGCGTGTTTGGGAAGAAGACTCAAAGCGTGAGATTGTGAGTGAATCACAAAAAGAGGAGAAAATGTGGAAGAA
Organism: Flectobacillus longus; assembly: GCF_030056705.1. Classification (GTDB taxonomy): domain Bacteria; phylum Bacteroidota; class Bacteroidia; order Cytophagales; family Spirosomataceae; genus Flectobacillus; species Flectobacillus longus. Next base: position 54,795 of record NZ_JASHIC010000034.1, on the reverse strand, counting down.
TATTTTTGATAAAATTATTTCTGAAGAAAAACCTGTTCAAGTAGGAAGCAAGTAGTTGGATACTACTCACTTCCATAATACACATATTTATTTTAAAACGCTTTGAAGCGATTCTAAAAATCTATCACACTCGGTTTGTCCCAAAGCTAAGCTTGGTAATAAACGCAAGGTGTGTTTTCCTGCATACCCACAGAAAATATGATGTTTGAATAAAAGCGTATCTCTGATTTCATCTACAGGTTGCTCAAATTCAATACCAATCATTAACCCTCTGCCTCTAAGCTCTTTGATACCTTGAATTTGTTGTAAATTACTCATTAAATAATCTCCCATTTTTGACGCATTCTCAATCAAGTTTTCTTGCTTCATCACGTCCAAAACTGCAACTGCTGCTGCACATGCCAAATGGTTGCCACCAAATGTTGTGCCTAACATCCCGAATTTTGCTTGAAACTTTGGTGAAATTAATACCCCACCAATCGGAAATCCGTTACCCATTCCTTTGGCTGTAGTAATAAGGTCTGGGTGAATATCGGCATATTGATGTGAGAAAAATTTGCCCGAACGACCATAGCCACATTGAACAGAATCAAGAATCAATGCTGCACCAGTTTTATCGCAAATTGCTCGTGCTGCTTTCAAGAATGCTTCTGATGCTACCTGAATACCACCAACTCCTTGAATACCTTCTACGATAACGGCACAAGTTTCATCTGTTACACCTTGCTCTAAAGCTTCAATGTCGTTAAATGGCAAGAAAGTTACATGTTCAGAATAGTTTACTGGTGCCACGATTGCCTTGTTGTCGGTTACTGCCACAGCACCAGCAGTACGTCCGTGAAAAGCCTTGGTAAATGCTACTACTTTTTTACGACCATTGAAAAATGATGCCGTTTTTAAAGCATTCTCGTTAGCTTCAGCACCTGAGTTACACAAGAATAAGGCATAATCTTCGTAACCTGATAGTTCACCTAATTTAGTTGCTAATTCTTCTTGAATAGGAATTTTTACTGAATTAGAGTAAAAACCAATATTATTCAATTGAGTTGTAAGCTTCTCAACATAGTACGGATGCGAGTGACCAATAGAAATCACGGCATGACCTCCGTACAAATCAAGATATTCTTGACCATTTTTATCCCATAAATAACTGCCTTTTGCTTTTACAGGCTCAATATCATATAGGGGATAAACATTGAATAGATTCATTTCTTTGTGAGTTTTGAGATAGTGAAAATGGCCCAAAAGGAAGAGAAGAAGATACTAACCGTTAGCTCAGAAAACGAATTTCTGAGCTATGTCTTTTATAATTACTTCTTCATTTTGCCGATTGTGAAGCCTAAAACAAAATAATCTTCTAAATACCAAATGCTTTGTTTGGCATAATCGCCATCACGACCTGTAGTTCGGATATTGTTTAGACGAGAAAAACCTCCTTTGATGTCGTTGCGTAAGAAAACGTGTTTGGTAATATCAAACTGTAAACCTGCTTTTAGGGCAAATCCATAACCAGCAACATTCCAGTAGTTGTTTTTGCCTACGGTAAATAAGCGAACATCACTTCGAGGAACAAATGCTCCTACGCTACCACCTACAATCCAATCAAGCCCTTGTACACCATTTTTTGCCTTCCAGAGTCTGTCATAGCGGTCTAGGTCAACACTGGCAAAGTTGAAACCATCGGTATGCTCAAAAGTTAAAAAATCTTTTGAGTTAATTGTGATTGGCGTATGATCAAAAGTGCCCACATAAGCAGGGTTTACTGTAATCGCAGGATTAGATACCTGTGCCGAAATAGTTCCTGTAATAGTGCTCTGCTGATCATTGACCATTACATATTTCATGTGATCCCAACCGATTGATACCGCCCAGTGATCACTGAAAAAATATCCTCCTCGAATATTAAATTGAGGAATCGAAAATAGCGCTGGGTCATAATATTCACGTCCTAAAGGAGAGGGAGCATCTTTGGCTACTACATCATGTAGTGTAAAGTTGTAGCCTTGACCAATAAACGTGATATCTGACTTGGTATAAGTGGAGCGGTTGTATCCCCAGTAAACAAATCCTTGCCCTTTGCGACTATAAGGTTGTTTTTCTTGAGCAATGCTCAGTGTTGGTAAAATAAGCCCAAGTAATAGTACTAGCTTTTTCATTTTTGAGAGAGTGATTGTTTAAATTGTTGGTAAAGAGAAGGTTATTTAATTCTGAAAAATTGCCAAGAACCTCCAACTTCAAAATTAAGCATTCACTCGACTTGGAAAGATGATATAAATCAGTCTGAATAGAACCTACACCAGAATTTCTAAGTCAGAGCAAAGCACATTCTTAGAAACCAACACTTTTTAGCGCCAAACCAGTTCGTTCTGGTAATCCAAAAATTAGGTTCATATTTTGTACAGCCTGACCTGATGCTCCTTTAGTAAGGTTGTCGATAATACTAGAGATTAGTAAATTTCCATTGTGTAATTCTAAGTGAATCAGGCACTTGTTGGTATTTACTACTTGTTTTACATCTATTGCCGCATCGCTTACTGTAGTAAAAGGGTGATTGGCATAATATTTTTTGTACAAATCTTTCGCTTCTGCTAAAGTACCTTCAAACTTTGTATAAACGTTTGCCATGATACCTCTAGTAAAGTTTCCACGGTATGGAATAAAATTAATAGGCTGATCAAAATCAGCTTGAAGTTCATTGAGCGTCATGCCAATTTCTGTCAAGTGCTGATGTGTAAAAGCCTTATAAATTGAAATATTGTTGTTACGCCAAGAGAAATGACTTGTTGCCGACAACGACTGTCCTGCACCCGTAGAGCCAGTTACTGCTGAGATATGAATTGCATCTTGAATTAATCCTGCTGAAGCTAATGGTAGCAAGGCCAATTCGATAGAAGTAGCAAAACAGCCAGGGTTAGCAATATGCTTGGCACCTTTGATTTTATCTCTTTGTAATTCGGCCAATCCATACACAAATCCTTCTGATTGGTCACGATAGTCTGTACTTAAGTCAATAATACTGATTTCCTTAAAGGCAGGGTTTGCTTCCAAAAACTTTTTCGACTCGCCGTGTCCTGAACAAAGGAAGGCTACATCAATATTAGTATGTAATTCGTCCGTAAAAACCAACTCTGTATCGCCTAACAAATCTGAGTGCGTAGCATAAACAGGTTTTCCAGCTTGTGATTTTGAATTGACAAAGACAATTTCGACTTCTGGGTGATTGATTAAAATTCTGAGTAACTCTCCACCTGTATATCCTGCACCACCGATAATTCCTACTTTAATCATGTTTTTTATATGATAAAAAAATGCGACAAATTTTCGTGTGTAGCCCAAGCTAAACACGAAAATTTGTCGCATGAAGTAAAACAAATATTCTTATTGCTGTTGGGCTAAGTCTGTAACTTTACGGTGAATCATTGTTTGATTCGACACAATTTTAGAGAATCCTCGGACATCATCACCTGTCCAAGCATTGTTCATTTCACCATAAGAGCCAAATATAGAAGACATTAGGTCGTACTGTGATTCGATACCTACTACAAAATAGCGGTATGGTGCCAAATGAATTTCAACTGTACCCGAAACGTTATCTTGCGTATCTGCCAAGAATGTTTCGAAGTTGCGCATTACTGGTTCCAAGAATTGTCCTTCATGTAACATCGTACCGTACATTTCGGCAATGTTTTGTTTCCAGTAAAGTTGTTGTTTAGTTAATGTATGTTTTTCAAGCAAATGGTGAGCCTTGATAATCAACAAAGGCGCTGCAGCTTCGAAACCTACACGGCCTTTGATACCAATGATTGTATCTCCAACGTGGATATCACGACCTACACCGTACGGTGCGGCAATTTCATTGAGTTTTACAATTGTTTCAACTGGCGATAATTTTTCACCGTTAAGACCTGCTAACTCACCTTTTTCAAAATGTAATTTTACAGTTTCTTCACCAGACTTTGTTACTTGAGTTGGCCAAGCTTCTTCTGGCAAATATCCATTTGAAGTAAGTGTTTCTTTACCACCAACTGAAGTTCCCCACAATCCTTTGTTGATTGAGTAAGCCGCTTTATGCCATTCTCTTACAACACCTTTTTCTTTTAGGTATTCGATTTCGGCCTCACGCGACAATTTAAGGTCACGGATAGGAGTGATGATTTCTACCTCAGGAGATAAAATTCTGAATACAACGTCAAAACGTACTTGGTCGTTGCCTGCGCCTGTACTTCCGTGAGCAATCGCTTTGGCACCGATTTGGTTAGCATACTCAGCCACAGCAGTAGCTTGGAAAACACGTTCAGCAGATACTGATAATGGATAAGTATTGTTTTTCAATACATTACCAAATATCATATAGCGGATACAATCGTTGTAGTATTTCTCAACTACATCCAATGTTACGTGCGATACCACGCCCAGTCCATAGGCTTTTTCTTCAATGTCTTTCAATTCTTCTGCCGAAAAACCTCCTGTGTTTACCAAGGCCGAATGTACTTCATAGCCACAGTCTTCTGAAAGATATTTCACGCAAAAAGAGGTATCAAGGCCTCCTGAAAATGCTAATAATACTTTTGGTTTACTCATTTTTTTATTTCGAAAGAATGGTTTAACAGTACCTCTCTTTCTGGTTGTTTATATGATCAAGATACACTTCAATTAAAATATTGGGGCAATTGTCTTTCCGAAAGTACGATACTGAATCCTAATCGCACAATTACGCAATCCCTCTTCTTAATTTACGCTCCTTACTTCTTTCGGACATTTTTAAGAACATTTTTTCTTTGATAGAGAGTAAACGTTCAAGAACTTTTACGTCTTTCAAAAAATCCCAATTGCCATGTGCTGGCTCCGACTCTGATGTTACCAAAGCTTCAGATTCACGCTGTTTGGCTTTTTTCTCCCATTCTGGGTCAAAAATCATCCCTGTACACAAGCAATGCTTGCGATCGGTACGTGAAAGTACATCGTAGTTGACACATGATTGACAACCTTTCCAGAAGGCATCGTCAACAGGTAGTTCGCTGAAGGTGGTTGGCTCATAACCCAATTCTGAGTTGATTTTCATTACTGCCAATGAAGTAGTAATACCAATGATTTTGGCATCAGGATACTTGCTGCGAGACAGTTCAAACGCTTTAGCTTTTACAGCTTTAGCTACACCGTATTTACGCCATTCTGGTTTTACAATCAAACCTGAGTTTGCCACGAATTTACCGTGTTCCCAGGTTTCGATATAGCAGAAACCAACAAACTCTCCGTTATCATCGATAGCGATGATAGCCTTGCCTTCATTGATTTTATCACGTAAATATTGTGGAGAACGCTTAGCGATTCCTGTTCCGCGTGCTTTAGCGGATTCTTCCATTTCGAGACAAATAGCCTCAGCCAGATGTAAGTGTTCAGCGGATGCGACCTGAACTTTATATTGATTCATTGAATGATAGCGATAGCGTTAACCTGCTACGGTTCAAGGAGTTAATTCGATAAAAACAGAAAATAAACTAGATAATGAGATAACCTGCCACATAGGCAAGCAAAGGAAGAGTCAGGGTCAAACCCTAAAAAAGAATGGTCGCCTGCGTGGTAACGCAGTAGGTTCAACGATGATATGTAAAAAAAGATTTTTCACTATGATATTGTAAGGTTTTGTGAAAATGAACTTGAAAGCTCAAGTATTTTTTTTACCTAATTTAAGACGACCTGTTGGTTTTTTGTAAGTATTAAAACTAAAAATCGTGCAAAGTTTACCAAAACAAAATGTAAGATGCAAGATTTTTTTTTAATAGTTTGAAAATTTAATAATACTTATCTGTATATAGGGCTATTTATTGGACTTATTGAATGTTTTTTGGGAGTATTTATACTTATAGCTACCCATTAATAGCTTAAGAGATTTGAGTTTGGAAATATGCCAATAATTCCCTAAAATTGGTTTAATAGGCACTAATAAACAGGAGCACTTGAGTGAAATAGGTGGAGCATTTTAGAGGACACTCTACACTTCAACCTTAATAAACACCTCGATTGGCCAATTGATAAAGATTAAAAATGGATGAATTAACTGCAGAAGATTTGATGTATGGGTACATGAATGGTATATTCCCTATGGCCGATACCGATGGTTCATTATATTGGTACTCGCCAGACCCACGTGCCATTATTCCTATCGAGACCTATAAACCTTCAAAATCATTACGGCCAATTCTGAATAAAAATTTGTTCGATATTCATATCAATCGGAATTTTGAAGCTGTGATGCGCCATTGTGCATTACCACGTAATGGGGAACCCGAAACGTGGATTTCGGAAGAAATTATACAAGCTTATTGTGATTTGCATAAAATGGGCATGGCACATTCTGTAGAGGCTTATATAGGTGATAGACTTGTAGGGGGGCTTTATGGCGTTGCAATTGGTGGGGTGTATTTTGGAGAGTCTATGTTTTATCTTGAACCAAACTCTTCAAAAGTAGCTTTTCATTACTTAATTGAAAATCTACGAAAACAAGAATATGAGCTACTCGATACTCAGTTTATCAACGATAATGTAAAAAGGTACGGAGCTATCGAAATCCCTAGAGCAGAGTATTTACTGATGCTCCGAAATGGAATCCAACAGCCAAGAAGCTTTGTTCCTGATACTCCAAGTATTTATTTTGACCCTAATCAAATAGAAGGATAGTGAGTGAGAAATCACGAAAATCAATCCTTATCATTTTTTTGTTTTTTCATTCCTCTATCTTTGTTGTATGACTTGCTGTAGTATTGTTTGCAGAAGTTATCATGAGAACACATTGTTCTGTTAACCCCAGTATGATAGAATTTATATAAAATGTCAAAACCAGTTTTAGTTATCAAATTTGGAACGGCCTCCATTACGCATAAAAGTGGAGAATTGAACGAGGCTGTTTTGCAAGAAATTGCTCGACAAGTAGCAATTTTGCATCAGGATTATCATATTGTATTGGTATCGTCGGGTGCAGTAGGAGCAGGAAAAGGCTTTATCAAAGAATACAAAGGAACAATCACTGAACGCAAAGCGGCGGCGGCTATTGGAAATCCCTTGTTGTTGGCCAAATACACTAAGTATTTTTCACAATACGATATAGCGATTGCTCAAAGTCTTTGCGAGCGCCAACACTTTGCCAATCGTAATCAGTTTTTACAACTAAAAGAAACCTATCAAGAGTTGTGGGACAATGGTATTATTCCAATTGCTAATGAAAATGACGTAGTAAGTAACTTAGAGTTGAAGTTTTCGGATAATGACGAATTGGCTACTCTAATTGCTACAGGCTTTGGTGCGTCGGCTTTGTTGCTTTGTACTTCTGTGGGAGGCTTACTTGATGACCAAAAGCAAATTATCTCTTTTGTTGAGCAAATTGATGAGAAAATATTAGGGTTTGTTGATACTGATAAATCGGCTTTAGGATTGGGTGGTATGGTTTCAAAGCTTAATTATACTCGGTTGGCTACTCGAATGGGAATCAAAGTTGTGATATTTGGTATGAACCAACCTGATGGCATCATCGAGGCAGTTGCTGAGAAAACAGGAACAGTGTTTGCACCTCAAGAAGCAAGTTTGACGGCACGCCAAAAATGGTTAGGTAGCGGTAGTATTATTGCAGGCAACGTTGTGGTAGATGCTGGTGCTGTAGAAGCACTGAACAAACGAAAAAGTTTGTTAGCAGTTGGTATTATTGAAGTTGATGGAGAGTTTGAAAGAGGAGAAGTTTTTGAAATCTTAGATCAATCGACCAATGTTATTGGTATTGCAAGAGCTAGAGAGTCTTCAGTAGTGATTGCTCAAAATCTTAAGACTCAAAATTTTGAGGTTGCCAACGCTGACGAAATCGTATTACTATAAAATTCAAAGGGCCATATCGGCCCTTTGAATTGTCTTCTTTACTTGATTATGAATTTGATTCGAATCTTAAAGTACGCTTCTCTTATTTATCTTCTAATCCCATCCATCTTGTTCTTGCTGACTTGGGTAAATATTGCTGTTGGCCTAAGCGCCAGTGTCTCAATAGTTATATATTTCTTTTGGTATTTGAAAAAAGATACTGCAAATGAAGTTAGAGAGATGTCTCCCCAATATTATAGCTGGGTTCATATTTTAGGAATATTAGCATTGGCTTTAGGTATAAATGTATTGTTAGGAATAGGAGAGTTTAAAAGACAAGAGTCAGACTTTATTGCAAATAATTTTAAGTATTATGATTTGATTAAACATGATTGGCCTTTGTACTATCCAGATTACAAGGTACACATGTGTTACTATTTAGGATACTATCTACCTGTTGCCCAATTAGCAAAATGGTTTTCGTTAGAGAGTGCTCGATATTTTGCTTTGGCATGGAGTGTAATAGGTTTATTTTTTGTGTTGCTGTGGATAAGCACTTTTGTGAAAAAAAACGGTATTGTGCTAGTTTTCTTTGTGATTATATTTCCGAATGCTTGGATAATATATGCCCTGATTGATTGGATAGGGTGGCATAGAGAAGTTTTTCCACACTATTTTATTCTTATTAATGATTTTTATCTTGTACTTTCCAAATTTGAGGACAATTGGGCTTGGGCTCCTCAACATACTTTGCCTGCGGTATTGGGAGCCTGTTTTGTTATAGAAGCATTTTTAAATAAGAAAGTTAGTCGACTTGAGCTTCTGCTTATGTTGCTTGCTACTATGTATTGGAGCCCTCTAGCGAGTATCGGTTTATTCCCGTTTGTATTGGTCTTATTTTTGAAAGATTTTCAAACACTTTTCAAGCAAGAAAAGCTTTCAGAGCTACTAGGAATGACTGGGTTAGTAGCGTCATTCATGCCTCTTATGATTTACTTTATCAGTACAGAAGGAGTTAATAGTGGCAATACAGGATTTATTTGGCAGACAGGAACTTCTTTATGGGTGATATACTATGCCATTTATGTGTTGGCAAATGTTGGAATTTGGTTTTATTTTATTCAATCAGATTCTTTTGAATGGAGTCCGTTAATTTATGGAAGTATGTTTTTTACTGCTATATTAGGTATTTATAGAGTTGGTCTCTACAACGATTTGAATATCCGTGGAGTAATACCTGCTTTTACTATAATGTCTTGTGGGATAAGTGTTTGGGTTATTCATAACTGGAAAAAGAAGAAATTGGGGGTCTATCTTCTAACAACATATATTGTAATAGGCGGCTTGCATTCAATACGTAATTTTGGCTTAGCAATATTACCAAGTAAGCCTCTAACTACGATTGAAAAACCCTTCATAAAAAATTACACTTCGATGCTTTCCTTTCAAGAAAGCGCCTATGGCGACACTACGGCAATTAAAGAGTATTGCTTGAAAAGAGGAGGTTTTTTTGACAAATATCTTTTGAAAAAGTAGTTATTTTTTAATAGTTAAAAACACCGAACTACCAAATGGAGTTGAATCAAAAAGTTTTCTCTCAATACTTGAACATTGATAAAAAAAACGATTTATGCCTGCACTAGGAAGAGATACATCGGATACAACTTGTGTTTTATCAATTAAATGAAGCTTAAGTTGTAGCTGTTGTAGTTGACGCACTGCCAATATGAGTGGCGATAGAAAAAAAGGCCAGTAGGTATGTTTTTTGATGGTTAAAGTTTCTGGTAAATATTGAGCATACGTTGATTTTGTAAAGCGATGCTTTCCTCCAACTGCAATATCGTGAGTCCCAAAAAACATATTAAAGGCGTTGTTATTAGTTAAAAAAATACCTTTAGGACCAAGCAATTTAGAAATACCAGCCAGTGTCGTTTTAATGGATTCTGATTCAAGACAGTACACCACGTCGTTGCAAATAATTACATCAAAAGATTCACTAGGAAAAAAATCACCTAATGCCGCAGCATTTATTTTCTGTACACTTAATCCACGTTGTTGACAAAAGCTGAGCGATGAATCAGAATAGTCTATACCTTGAATATTTGAGTATCCTTGTTTTTGAAGAAAAGTCAATAGTCCTCCTGTTCCAGCACCAACATCCAAAATTTGGATTTCCTTGTTTTGACCAAAATTCTCAACAATCTCTTCCAAGACTCTTTGATGTAGTATTTGATACCACCAGAGTTTCTCCTCTACCTCAAACATAATTTTGTATTCTTCGTGACTACTATTCAGCATGATTGATATGTTTTGATTTTATGACAAATTGTGGATGGCTATTTTGGGTCAAAAAGCCTTTTGCAACGTACTCGCCAATGATACCTAGTCCAATAGTCTGAATACTTCCAAAAATACAAATGGCGATAAATGTGGCTCCAGTATCAATCAATCCTAGAATTTGAGCAATAAGTAGTATAAAACTGAAACTCAAAGAAATTACTCCTAAACTTAGAATAATACGAACAGGTAAGAGCGAATATCCAAAAAGAATAGATAAGAATAGGGCGATTAATTTCTGAATTGTATAGCTGGATTGTCCTTCGGCCCGTGCGTGATGCTCTACCAAAACACGCCCTACATTTTTGGTTACTCTAAAAATTAAGGCATCTATATAAGGATAAGGCCCTGTATATTTACAGATTTCGGTTACAACCTCTTTTTTGATAAGCTTAAAACTCGACAAGTATAAGTTCTTAGGTTTTTCGAAAAGATAAGATGTCATTTGATTGACGAGCCAGCTTCCGAAATTGCGAAAATAATGATGCTTTTTATCTTCGTAATAACTATAAACAACATCTAAATTATCAGACTGGGCTTTATGCAAAAGCTTCAGTATTTCACTTGGAGGGTTCTGAAAATCGTCGTCGATGATTACGGCAAAATGTCCTTTGATATGATTGAGGCCACAGATTACAGCATTAAATTCCCCAAAATTTCTACGTAATGAAATAAAACTAACTCGCGGGTACCGCAGTGCTAATGAAGCACAAACTTCCTCTGAGTTATCGGGGCTCCCATCGTTTACTAAGACAATTTCGAATGAAACATGTTGTAAGGTTTCATGAAGTTTATGTACTAACAAACTAATAGATTGAGCTCCTTTATAGACAGGGATTACAACTGATAATAGCATATCTCAAATGAAAGGATGATGACTTTTAAAAATAATTGCCAAAGAAGAATCATTAACCGTTAAAATAATTGATTTTTTCGATAATATACTCAATTTCTACTTCCTGCAAAGTGGGGTTTAAAGGAATACTAAGTACTTCTTGGTGAATCTTTTCAGTAATTGGAAAACAGAGGTGATTAAATTCAGAAAGGGCTTTTTGCTTGTGTGGAGGAACTGGATAATGAATGTCAGTTCCGATTCCTTGCTGTGCTAAATAGGTACGAAGTTTATCTCTTTTCTCTGTTCTTATCACAAATAAATGCCAGACATCCTTATCAATTGAATTAGAAGGAGGTAGTACAATCGACGGGTTGTTGATTTGTTCTAAGTAGTTGCGGGCAATTTTTTGGCGATAAACATTTTCACTATCTAAATATTGCAGTTTCAAGGATAAAAAAGCTGCCTGAATTTCATCTAAACGGCTATTAAGTCCAATCTCATCAAAAACATATTTTTGAGATGAGCCATAATTTCGAAGCTGTCGATATTCATGAGCGAGCGACTCGTCATTACAGGTAATAGCGCCTCCATCTCCTAATGCTCCGAGGTTTTTGGATGGATAAAAGCTAAAACCAGCGGCATCACCTAAGTTACCTGCTTTTATGCCTAAATAAGTAGCTCCATGAGCCTGTGCGGCATCTTCAAAAATTTGTAATTGATATTTAGTAGCTACAGCTTGAATTGCGGTCATCTCACAACATTTTCCATACAAATGTGTAAGCAAAATTGCCTTTGTCTTCTTTGTAATGGCTTGCTCTAGTTGATTAGAATCAATCAAGTAAGTATCTAATAAAGGCTCTACTAACACAGGTTTTAGACCCGCATTGATAACAGCTAAAATGGTTGCAATATAAGTATTGGCAGGTACAATGATTTCTGATTGGGGGGGGTACTTATAGGCTTTTAGGATAATTGTTAGAGCATCTAGACCATTGGCAACACCTAGGCAAAAATTAGTTTCACAGTAGCTAGCAAAGCGATTTTCAAATTCAGTTAATTCTTGGCCTAAAATAAACCAACCTTTTTCAAGCTTTTCTGCAAAAATTCTTTTTAAATCATCGTGATAAGGTTTATTAGTATTTTGTAGGCTCAAAAAAGGAATAATCATAGGATTGTAATTGTCGATTGTGGGTAAGGCTCATAAATGTAGTCATCTTTGTCATAAAATTTGTTGGCTAAAACCAATAAGATGGCATCACTAGAAAATTGATCCATTACGTGCCAATCTTCTGGTGCTAGTACTAAGCATTTTTGAGGCGAATCAAGGATGAATTCTTCTTGTTTAAGGCCGTTGTCATTAAGGACACGACAACTTCCAGATATACATACTAAGGCTTGCCAAGTTTCTTTGTGCCGATGTCCACCTCGGACAGAATCTTCCTTTCCCTGAATATAAAACACTCGTCTTATATGTCCAGGGAGAATTTTTTCAAATACAGTTAAATCTCCTGCATCAGAGCTGAATGTATCCAATAGTAATAATTGACTCACTATTATTAACGAAGGTTTAAAAAGTGACGTGGTTGTATAAAGTATATTAGGTACGATTATCGATATATTTTGACCGATAACGCAGTTGATTGGAAGATATATATGTTTACAAATACTATAGGGTTCAAAAATACTAAATATAATTTAATAGTAAGGACAATAGTGCTTTTAAATTGCTGAACTAAGGGATGAAATAGATTAAACGGTCATAAAATGCGAAAACATTTATTAAGATTGAATCATGTAGATAAAAAATATACCTTTGTAGAAAACTACGAATTCAAAGTCCAATTGGATGGATTTTAGATATAGAACTTAATATAAAAATGGTTAATTTACAAAAAAACGCCCGTTTTGCGGGCGTTTTTTGTTTTTGTTATGCAATTACAACTGCTATGCCTTTTTCTACATCTTGCTCAACAGTTTTGTATTTTACATTTTCTTTGATTGAACCATCTGGATATTGAACTGTTACTCTTTGATTGCGATCAGCAATTTTGATGGCTTGTCTTGGAGCAACTTTTTCAACTGGTTGACTTGCGCTTGGGTCAATGTAATCAAGACCTGAGTCCAAGTTTCCTGCTAACCCACTTACTAAAGATGAAATAGCTTCATCTTTTTGTATTTGTAATTTGGGTTGTGGTGCTGGTGCTTGAGGAATAGCTGGCTGCTCAACAGCTTGCTGAAAATCAGGCATATCTGCTTTCATCAAGAAGCTAACTGTATCGACGTTGATACGACTCAAGAAACGTTCAAATAATTTGACAGCTTCGAATTTGTAAATCAACAACGGATCTTTTTGTTCAAAAACTGCATTTTGTACTGATTGTTTCAAATCATCCATATCACGAAGGTGCTCTTTCCACTCTTGGTCAATAAGGCTCAATGCAATGAATTTCTCCATTTCAGAGATTACTTTTTTACCATTTGTAGTAAGCGTTTCGTTGGCATCAGCAAATACACCTGTTACCAATACACCATTTGTGATTGGTACTTGAATACCTTGATAGCCTTGAGATAAAGCTTCTTGAGCAAAATCAATTACTTTTTCTGCTAAAACCTTATTTTTGGCACTATAATGTTTCTCAGCTGCATCGTACAAACGATTTGTACGCTGTTGAGTATTTAACTTAGCAAACTCCTCACGATCGAATGGAGGTTCCATTCCTAAAATATCAATAACACGAAGCTCTACTTCATCGTAAGAAACATTGTTTTGGATAATATCTGAACAAACGTCAAACGTTGTGTTGGCAATATCCAATGACAAACGCTCTCCGAACAAAGCATTCTGACGACGCTTATAAATGGCATTACGTTGGTAGTTCATTACGTCATCGTATTCCAACAAACGCTTACGAATACCAAAGTTGTTTTCTTCTACTTTTTTCTGAGCACGTTCTACCGACGACGTAATCATAGAGTGTTGGATTACCTCGCCTTCTTCCATACCCATACGGTCCATAACTTTAGCGATACGGTCTGAACCGAATTTACGCATCAAGTCATCGTCCAACGACAAGAAGAATTGAGATGAACCTACGTCACCTTGACGACCCGCACGACCTCTCAGCTGACGGTCGACACGACGAGACTCATGGCGTTCTGTACCAATAATAGCCAACCCACCAGCAGTCTTAGCTTCGGGCGATAGCTTAATGTCTGTACCACGACCAGCCATGTTGGTTGCAATAGTTACCTTGCTTGCATGACCTGCTTCGGCAACGATTTCGGCTTCACGAGCGTGATGCTTTGCGTTGAGTACGTTGTGTTGAATCTTACGAATCGTAAGCATACGACTCAATAACTCAGAGTTTTCGACAGAAGTAGTACCCACAAGTACAGGGCGACCACCTTCTACCATTTCTTGAATCTCTTGCGCTACAGCGTTGTATTTTTCACGAACAGTTTTGTAAACTTTATCTTCGTGGTCATTACGAGAGATTTTTCTGTTTGTAGGAATGGTTACAACATCTAATTTATAGATTGTCCAAAACTCGCCTGCTTCAGTTTCGGCAGTACCCGTCATACCACAAAGCTTGTGGTACATACGGAAATAGTTTTGGAGTGTAATCGTAGCATAAGTTTGCGTGGCATCTTCGATGTTTACATTCTCTTTAGCTTCAATAGCTTGATGTAAACCGTCAGAATAACGACGTCCGTCCATGATACGACCTGTCTGCTCATCTACAATTTTCACTTTACCTTCATCGATGATATATTCGGCATCTTTTTCAAATAAAGTATATGCTTTGAGCAATTGGTTTACGGTATGAATACGTTGAGTTTTTGCTGAATAATCACGAATCAAAGCCTCTTTTTTAACCAAGCGGTCATGTTCATTCAATTCTGCGTCCTTCTCGATGGTGTTCAAATCAACAGATAAATCAGGAATTACAAAGAAATTGACATCGTCAATCAATCTTGCCATAAATTCAAGACCTTTTTCTGTGAGTTCTACCTGATTGTTTTTCTCTTCGATGGTAAACATCAAAGGAGCATCTGCTTCAGGCATTAACTTTTGATTTTCGGCAAGGTAGATAGATTCTGTTTCTTGCATGATTTGCTTCACACCAACTTCTCCCAAGAATTTAATCAATGGGCGGCTCTTTGGCAAACCACGGAAAGCACGGAATAATGACAAGCCACCTTCTTTTTTCTTTCCTGCTGCAATTAATTTTTTAGATTCTACTAATAACTCTTGAACAATACGTTTTTGTTGATCAACCAAACGAGCTACTAATGGATTGAAAATCTCAAAATCTTGTTCATCTCCACGCGCCATTGGTCCACTGATAATCAATGGCGTACGAGCATCGTCAATCAAAACGGAGTCAACCTCATCGACCATTGCATAGTGGTGCTTGCGTTGAACTTGTTCTTCTGGGCTACGAGCCATGTTGTCACGTAGGTAGTCAAAACCAAATTCATTGTTTGTACCATACGTAATATCTGCCAAATATGCTTTACGACGAGCATCTGTATTGGGCTCGTGCTTGTCGATACAGTCAACCGTAATTTGGTGGAATTCAAACAACGGAGCATTCCACTCAGAGTCACGTTTAGCAAGGTAGTCGTTTACGGTTACAAGGTGTACTCCTCGTCCAGCCAAAGCATTCAAGAATGAAGGTAAAGTAGATACCAATGTTTTACCTTCCCCAGTTGCCATTTCGGCAATTTTACCTTGGTGCAATACGATACCACCGATTAACTGTACATCGTAGTGAATCATATTCCACTCGATTTCGTTACCAGCTGCCATCCATTTGTTATGCCAGATGGCGGTGTCTCCAACAATTTCAACATTTTTCTTTCGGCTTGCCATCTCAATATCAAAAGGAGTAGCTGTTACCTCAAGTTTTTTGTTTTCCGTATATCTTCTAGCCGTTTCTTTTACAATCGCAAATGCCTGAGGGAGAATTTCCATCAAAACTACCTCTAGCGATTTGTTACGCTCAACTTCCAATTTGTCGATTTGGTTAAAGATATTTTCTTTAACATCTACAGACATCTCTGAATTACCTTCAATCTCTAATTTGAAATCAGAAATCTCAGCATCATATTTGGCCAAACGTTCTTGAATAAGGGCTTTAAGGTCAACTGTTTTTTGACGAAGCTGATTATCCGTCAAGCTAGAAAGTTTGGCGAATTCAACTTTGACGTTTTCTACAATTGGCATTAATTCTTTGATGTCACGCTCTGACTTAGTACCAAAGAATTTTGTAACTGCCTTGGTTAAATAATTTATCATTTTGTTTTATTCGTTAATCTTTAGAGATTATTAAATGAGGCTTTAGAATAGGATATTTTTTCAAACACAAAGCCTGCAAATTCCTATTGGTCTACCTACAGAAAATTAATTACTTACAAATTTAGTTCATTAGAACCTTTTAAAAACAATTTCGTTATAATTAATATTGCACTAGAAAACGATTTGTCATATTTTAGAAATCACTTAAAACGCCTTTTTCAATAGGTAAGTTATTGAATATCATGGAACAAACTCCTCAACGCCGTCGTCCTCCTCGTCAAAAGTTAAAAATGCCATTCTTTGGAGATTTAATGGGAGGCTCGGGCAATAGCTCGTCTAATCAAGAGAAAAACCCTCTAAGTGGTAAAATCACACCTTTGATTTTTTTGGTTGTGTTGGTGGTTTATGGTATTGATTACTTAACAAGTAGTGGTAAAAATAGGCCTGTTGCTGGAGCTGGTGATATTAAACAAATGGCTTGGAATGGTAAAATTACCAAAAAATGGGCCAATGTAATTGATTCGGCAAGAATCCATTATCTTCTCGAAATAACCGAAGTAGTTAATGATAGCACTAAGGAAAAAAAGGTTATAGATTTGTTTGAAGAGAAAGGTGACTTTTGGGATAAAGTAAGTCCAAAAAATACCTTAATCAAGAAAGAAGGAAGCTTAGATGTTACCATACAACGCTATTTTAAAAAGGATACAGTAATTAAGCTACAATATCCTTGATAATGAGTTAAGTAAAGATTAGAGTATGATTTAAGGGTGAAGCTTGCTTCACCTTTTTTATTTCCTAAATCTAATGGTTGAATGGCATAGAATTTGTACGTATATATGTATTACCCACACGTTAAGACTATTTATTAAAAAAATGAAAAGAAAGTATCTCTTAGTCCTAAGTATTTTAAGCATTTATACCGCCAATACATTTGCTCAGTCATCAAAGAAGAACAGTAGTAAGTTTACATTTAAGCTACCCGCAAATCAGGCTTTTGTATTACCTGCCAATCCTTACATAAATGTAAGCGATGTACCTGTCTTGTTTTCAGCTTCTTCGTTGCTATCATCATTTGCTTTAGTTGAGTCAGTAAGCTCTGAAACCCCTGATTTGAGGCTTAGTTCTTCTAATCGTGACTACGTTATTGGTACTGTATCGTACGATGACGAAAATGACGAAGATGATGAGGCTGCATTGCGTTCAATTATGGACAAAAAGGCAAAGGTTAAAGAAACGATTGTTTTGCAAAAAACATCACCAAAAATAGAAGAACCCAAGTCTGTCGCTGTTAGTGGTGCAAGTAGGACTAAAGCTGAAGGAGGCTTATATGAGTATGTTGTGAAAGAGGCAATGCCAGAAGTAACATTAACGGAAGAGGAGAAAAAACAATATAACTCAAGAGGAATGCGTGTGCTTTCTTTGTTGGAAGAAGAAGCCTACAGTGATTCAGTTTTTACAAAACCTGATCAAATCGCCGTATTTCCTGGAGGCTCTAAGTCTTTCTTGAAATACTTAGACAAGACACTTAAAACCTCAAAAAAACTATCGGATGCAGAAAAGCAAGATAAAGTTATCGTGCAGTTTGTCGTGCGTAAAGATGGACGTACTGAGCGTTTCAAACTGATGAAAGCTTCTGATATAAATACAACGGGATTAGTTTTGGAAGCTTTGAACAAAATGCCTAATTGGGAGCCAGCAATTACGAAAGGTGCAACAGTTAGCTCATTAGTTCAGGTAGAAGTACCTGTTATTAGTGCTAAATAAACTTAGGTCAACTAATATAATTTAGGGCTTACAGCGGAGGTTTTAGCTAAAATCTCCGCTGTAAGCCCTAATATTTGAGCAATAATATGCAATGACTTGTTGACCAATTCATCACATAGCCAACTAGTCGCAATAGATTGGCAGCTCTGGGTTATCGTAGTATTCAAACATTTTTGCAATTTGGCTTTCTACAACACGGTCCACGGAAAGAGTAGGGATATTGTTTCTATCAAAAAACTCTACTGCTGATGTTTCTTGTGTATGTGCATCTAATTCTCCACCAATGATTTCGCATAGTATGAATAGCTTGTAAACATACCAAGCTTGAGGAGGATGAGCATGATTTCTTTTGTCAAAAACACCTAATAGTTTTACTGCTTTTACTTTAAGTCCAGTTTCTTCCCAAGCTTCTTTCTCGGCTACTTCAAAAGGAGTATATCCTACATCGCCCCAGCCGCCCGGAAGAGACCATTTGCCGTCTACAGTTTCCTTAGCCATCAAAATCTTACCCTCTTCATTGAATACCACTGCACGAATATCTACTTTGGGAGTTTGATAACCATCTCGTTCGCTTGCAAATAGGTTAATGATTTTTTCAATAGGTTCATCAGTTAGTTTCTCTATGATTTTTACACTTAAATCAGAGATTTCCTGATATCGTTCAAGGTCATAAGGTTTGTCTGCTGCATAGAAAATACCTGCTTGTGCAATTGATTGAAGTTTTTGAGCTATTGCTAGCCAATCTAGATTGTTCATTTGAAAAGGGAAGTAAATTATTAGAGTCTAAATCGTTGAAGTTAGAGAAAATAGCAATACTTTTTGTACAAATGCTTTAAAAATGAGGAAAGGGTATAAATAAAAATGGGAAAACGACATAGTGTCATTTTCCCATTTTCGAGATAAATAGTACGATTAAGTATTGCTTAATTTGGTTTTTGAGCTTTTATACCCAAAGGTTTCCAAACGTTATTTTTTGAGTTAAAATCAGGAAAAACATGGTCTGGGTCGATGCTCACGGATTTAAGAGGCAAAGTTGTTGCGGTTTTAAATGTCCAAGTGTTTCCTCTCTGCCAGATTTCAACAGGAAGTTTGATTCGTTCTTTCGTACCACCAACCATTTCTAATTCTACCTCGACAGGCATGGCTAGCTTTTCAAGATTTTCAATAGTAATAACAGCACCGTTTTTAGGGTCTTGTTCAATATACTGAACATCTTTTACTGCTTGGTCTAGTTTCCAAGTTTCATAAAACCAACCTCTCCAAAACCAGCTTAAATCTTCGCCAGAGGCATCTTCCATTGTTTTGAAAAAGTCATAAGGTGTTGGATGTTTAAATGCCCATCGTTTGATATATTCCTTGAAGGCATAATCAAATCTGTCTTTTCCTAAAACTTGTTCTCTCAAAATTTTCAATCCAATAGCAGGTTTGTAATATGCCTCATAGCCCAAGTTGCTAGCCTGCATTACATCAGGAATATTCATGATAGGTTCTGCACTTTCACGGAATAGCTGTTTCGCCATTTGGTGCATATCCATTTTATAACCTTTGTATTCGCCGTTATTAAAATCGTCGGTCGAGTAAAAATTGATAAAGGTATTAAAGCCTTCGTCCATCCATGCAAATTTGCGTTCGTTTGAGCCTACAATCATTGGGAACCAGTTATGTCCAAATTCATGGTCTGTTACGCCCCAGAGGCCTTGTGTCGTGCTTGTACTTCCACAAAAAACAATTCCTGGATATTCCATACCGCTGATTGAACCTGCCACATTGGTAGCCACAGGATAGGTGTATTCGTACAACCATTTTGAATAGAACTCCAAGCAAGATTTCACATATTCTGTTGATCGTCCCCAGCCTTTTTCTCCACCTGATTCTGCAGGATAGGCAGACATAGCCAATGATTTTTTACCACTTGGTAAATTAATTTTGGCAGCATCAATCACAAATGCTTTCGAAGAAGCAAAGGCTACATCGCGGGCTGTACTACATTTAAACTTCCATGTGATTTTGCCTTCGGATTTTGGTCTTGAATTCGCTTCTACAACTTCTGCTGCGCTTCTAATCATTACAGTTTTGTCGCTATTGCTTGCTTGAGCTAGTCTTTTGAGTTGTTCGCTTGTCCAGCATTCTGATGGATTGGTAAGTTCTCCCGAACCTACAATAATATGTGATGCAGGAGCTGTAATAGCATATTCAAAATTGCCATATTCTAGGTAAAATTCGCCAGCGCCCAAATAAGGAAGAACGTTCCAGCCTTCAACATCGTCATATACGCACATACGAGGATACCACTGAGCAATTTCATAAACGGTTCCTTGTTGTGCTTCGTGCATTCCCACACGGTCGGAGCCGTATTTAGGAATTTGGAAAGAATATACAATTTTAATTTTGGCAGAGCCGATTTTCTCAGCTATTGGATTTGCCAAACGAATTTGCATACGAGTATCTTCTACCACAAATTCCGCAGGCTTTCCATCGATTGTCACAGACTTGATGGTATAGCCACCATTGAAATTGACATTGCCAAAGCGCCCGCCTGAAATTGGCGTAGTTGCCGAACCACGAGATTTGTTATTAAATTGGTTTTGGTCAAGTTGCAACCAAAGGAAATTAAGTTTATCAGGCGAGGCATTTTTATAGGTAATTTCTACATCGCCATCTAAGATGTTTTTTTGGTCATCGAGCGCAACGTTGATTTTATAATCTGCTTGGTTTTGCCAATAAGTAGCCCCGGGTGATCCTGTTCCACTGCGAGTAGGAGTTGACAGGGTGTAATTAAAAAGTGGGTTAAAAAGGTCGTATTGACTGTAATTTGATTTTTGTTGTGCCTGACTGCTCCAATGCAAGGCAAGCAATGAACCTAAGGCAATTAATTTTTTTACCATCTGTTGTTGAATGTTTAAAAGTAGATTTGGCAGAAACTATAAAACTGAATCCATTGCAATTTAGATGTTTTCCTACAAAGACAATGTTTTATCTTTGTAGCTTTGAGCTAATGGGGATGAATCTGATTAAAAATTATCGATTCAACTACAACATAGCATTCTGAAACAATAAACGATCGAAAGAACAAAAACAATGAGTCAAGATACAAGAAAAATCAGACCGCAAGAGCTAGCATTGATAGAGCATCTTTTAGGGTTGGTTGGGTTTACTACAGAACAATATCCTGTTCGTGAAGATGTTGTGGAGTATGAAGATGGTAAAATGGGAAGTATCAGTGTTGGCGAAGACCCTAATTTATACGATGGAGATTTGATTCAGGTAGAATACGTAGATTCTGATGGAACTCCCGTGTTGATTACACTCACAAAAGATTCCAATAACAAATTGTTAGATTTAGATTTTTGGAAAGTAGATTTCTCCAAATTAATCACCTACCCTCAACCTCATCAGGTAAGTATCAGACCATTAGATGCAGGAGTGTAAGACAATACTATTAATGAAAAGAGTCTGAATATCTATAAAATAAAAGATACTCAGACTCTTTTTCTATGAATAACGTTACTTGACTTATTTCAAGGCTGCGTGAAGAATCTCGACTGCATGCAAAGCTGTACGACCAGTACCATCATGGATTTGGTGACGGCAGCTTGTACCTGAAGCTGCAATGATTACCTCATCTGGTTGCTGGCGAATTGTTGGGAACAATACTAATTCGCCCACTTGATTAGAAAGTTCGAAGTGTTCTTTTTCATAGCCAAACGAACCCGCCATACCACAACAACCACTTGGAATCAATTGAACTTCATAGTTACTTGGTAATGAAAGCGCTTTTTTGGCAGGAACTAAGCTAGAAAGTGATTTTTGTTGACAGTGACCGTGTAATTTGATTAAACGTTTTTCACTTGTAAACAACGACTTATCAATACGTTTAGCATCAATTTCTTTTGCTAAAAACTCCTCTACCATAAAAGTGTTTTTCGCTAATTTTCTAGCATCTTCTAGGAGATTATCATCAACCAAATCAGGGTATTCATCACGGAAAGTTAGAATTGCGGATGGTTCAATACCTACTAAAGGAGTGTTTTCCGAAATAACATCTTTTAGTAAGGTTACGTTTTTCGTAGCCAAAGCTTTTGCATCGTCCAATAAACCTTTTGATAGCTGCGGACGCCCAGATTCCACATGGTTTGGAATAACTACTTCATATCCCAGTTTTTCTAGTAACTCTACCGCTTTTTTACCGATTTCTACATCATTGTAGTTCGTAAATTCATCGGCAAAGAGATACACTTTTTTGCTTAAAACAGTTGCTTTTGAGCGTTTCTTGTTCCAATTCAAGAATGTTTCTTTTGCCAAAAGAGGCATTGTACGTTCAGGGTGGAACCCGACGATATTGTTAGCAATTTTACGTAGCGCAGGCGTATCAAATACCAGATTGTAAGCCCAAGGAACATAAGAGGCAACTTTTGAAAGTTTCGAGAAATTGGCAATTAACTTGCTACGAAGCGGTACTCCATTATCCTTGTAATATTGGTGCAAGAATTCCATTTTCAATTTTGCCATATCCACATTCGATGGACAATCAGATTTACAGCCTTTACATGCCAAACACAAATCCATCACTTCTTTGATTTCTTCATGATCGAAACGATTTGCTTTGTCTGAACGAGTCAAAAACTCTCTTAGAATATTGGCACGAGCACGAGTTGTTTCTTTCTCATTGCGAGTAGCCATGTAAGAAGGACACATAGTTCCGCCTGACAAATGCGTCTTACGACAGTCGCCCGAACCGTTACATTGCTCGGCATGTTGCAAGATATCTTGGTCGTAAAAACGGAAAGTTGTTTTGAATTCTGGGGTAGTTTGTCCCGGCGTATAGCGTAGGAACGTATCCATCGGAGGAGTATCTACAATTTTATTTGGATTGAAGATATTCTTAGGATCCCAGACCTTTTTGATTTCTTTCATCAATTGATAGTTGTGGTCACCAACCATCTGCTTGATAAACTCGCCTCTCAAACGACCATCACCGTGTTCTCCAGAAAGAGAACCTTTGAATTTTTTTACCAAAGTGGCAATCTCTTCCGCAATCAATCTAAACTGTTTATTGCCTTCTTCCGTCTTTAAATTAATGATAGGGCGGAGGTGAAGTTCGCCAGAGCCAGCGTGCGCATAATGCACACAATACATATTATTGGCTGCAAGAATTTCATTAAACTCTTTAATAAATTCAGGCAGGTCATTGACATCCACGGCTGTATCTTCGATAACAGCTACTGCTTTTTCGTCGCCAGGAAGATTTGATAATAACCCTAAACCAGCCTTTCGCAAATCCCAAACGCGCTTGGTATCAGCACCGTAAACTCTTGGAAAATGATAGCCAAAGCCAGCAGCACGCATTTCAGCCTCGATAGCAGCAGCCTGTTTTTCGATTTCGGCAACATCATTATCGCGAAGCTCAACCACCAAAAGTGCACCTGGGTCACCTTCCACAAAGAAACGATTTTGGCGGTGCTCAGGGTTTGCTTTAGTACATTCTAGGATATAATGATCCATCAACTCCGAAGCAGAAGGCTTGTATTTCATCGCAATAAGATTGGCTCTAAGAGCTTCGTCTATGGTATTGAAATGAACACATAATAAACCGATTTCTTTAGGAGGTAAATCGTTGACATGAATTTTAATTTCGGTAATAAAACAAAGTGTTCCTTCAGAACCAGCTATGAGTTCACACATATTGAATGCTTTACCATTTGGTGTAAATGGCTCACAGTTCAATAGCATATCAAGTGCATATCCTGTATTTCTTCGTTCGATGGTAGGCTTAGGAAACTCTGCACGGATTTCGTCTTGATTTTTTGAATCGCTGAGTATATCGTTAGTTTTAAGATAAATCCTATCTAACAAGGTTGCAGAGCCGTTTTTTTGTTGTGCTGTAGCTACCAAAGAGCTAAAGTCAGCTTTGTCGGTTGACTTAAAAACTGTTTCTGAACCATCTGCCAAAATAGCATGTACTTCTAATAAATGGTCACGGGTCGAGCCATAAACCACAGAGTTTGAGCCACATGAGTTATTACCCACCATTCCGCCAATCATAGCACGATTGGCTGTAGAAGTCTCTGGGCCAAAGAACAAACCATGTTTTTTGAGCTCCATATTGAGTACGTCACGCACTACACCTGGTTGTACACGCACCCAATGTTCTTCTTTATTAATTTCAAGAATTTTAGTAAAGTTTTTAGAAACATCTACTACAATCCCATCGCCCACAACCTGTCCAGCGAGCGAAGTACCAGCAGTGCGAGGAATGATGGACGAACCGTTATTGGCAGCAAAAGCAATAAGTTTTTTAATGTCTTCTACCGATTTTGGGATAGCAACAGCGGTAGGCATTTCACGATAGGCCGAAGCGTCGGTCGCATACAAGGTACGCATTACAGTATCGTAATGAAAATCACCCTCGAGCGTACCAGCAAGTTGTGCTAAGAGCTGATTACTTACTTTTTGACTCATTTTTGATAAGGGATTAACCGATGAATAGTATGGTTGCTATTCAGATTAATACAAAATTAGTACGAATTATGAAAGAGTTTTTTGGTTCATCAATACAGACATTGAATGCTCAAAGATACGAAATTAAAGGCATAACAGCCTAAGTAAAATTGTGGTAATAAAAGATTGAGAAATTGAAGTGTAATAATTCAGTGAATCTCTTTTAATTCACACTGAGGAGCATTTGGAAAGTGTAGATAACTTGGCAAAATAGAGCGATAAGAAGGAAAGAAGTTGGTAATTAAGTTAAAAGCAAAATCGTGCAAGAATATACTTATTGGTCTTACGAAAATATATATCTAAGAGAGAAAAAACTAAGAGAAGTCAAGCCTTAAAGTACAGATTTCTTAGGATATACATAACGATATTTAAGACGAAATATTTTGCAAATGATTGCAAATGTTGTGCAAACTTATACAAACAATTGCATATAGACTTCTTTGATATAACCTGATAAAATTCGGAGAATTTATATTAGAAATAGATGATAGAGGGATTAAGTAAAATACTAAAATGATTTTGAAGAAGTTAAAATTAATAATTGTACTTTTTTGAGATGATACGCTCAAAAGTAGAAATTTTCATGTTTAAGTGTATTAATAAAAGAATGTTAGACTGTTCTAAAGTGTACAAAATTTGTGATTTTATTTATTAGAAAAATACAATGTTTTTTTATTGTACAGGCAAAGACGTTTTTAACATTTATTAACAAAAAACGTGCATACGCAAAGTTTTACAAAGTTTTGCAAATCTGTCCTACACTGTGCTAAGTTTGCAAGGTATAGTTTTAGTGCAATTTTGATGAAAATAAGTATTTTTTTTGAAATAAAATTTTTTCAAAAAAAAATTGAATTATAGAAACTTTATCGCCTACTTTGTTGTGTGAAATCACAGCAAATTCATACTTTTTAGTAAGAAAATTCCATAACTAGGCTAGCTACTAATTCCCAAAACAATTCCTCTAGTATGAGAGTTTTTACCTACAAAATGCTGTGAATAGCATTCTCAAATTTCATTAACCATTTTTCCCAATCTTAATATTACCTATGAAAAATCATTTTTACCGATGGTTTGGTCGCCCAATGCGACAAGGTTCAGTATCAACGGGGCTTCTTAAGTTCGCGGCGATAGCTGTAGCTATGCTTTTGTCTATTGGGGCTTATGCTCAAGACAAAACTGTTACCGGAAAAGTTACTGACAGTGGCGATGGCTCTGGGCTACCAGGTGTATCTGTAAGTGTAAAAGGAACAAATAAAGGTACACAAACAGATGCGACGGGCTCATTCAAATTGAACAATGTATCAGACAATGCTGTTTTGGTTTTCTCTTTTGTAGGTTACGCAAAACAAGAAGTTTCGGTAGGTGGTCGTTCTCAAGTGAACGTTTCATTGGCATCGGAAACTAAAGCATTGGAAGAAGTTGTAGTAGTAGGTTATGGTACTACAACGAAAAAAGATGCAACAGGTGGTGTTGTAGCTTTGACTGCTAAGGATTTTAACAAAGGTGTGATTGCTTCTCCAGAACAATTATTACAAGGTCGTGCGGCGGGTGTTCAAATGACTCCTAACTCTGGTGAGCCAGGTGCAGGTATCAACATCCGTATTCGTGGTACAACTTCAATTCGTTCAGGTAATGGTCCATTGTACGTAGTAGATGGTATTCCATTGGATGGTGGTAACACTTCTGAAGGTACAGATGGTAGTGCAGGTGTTGGTACAACTACAGCAAGAAACCCATTGAACTTCTTGAACCCAAGTGATATCGAAAATATCTCTGTGTTGAAAGATGCTTCTGCTGCTGCAATTTACGGTTCTCGTGGTGCAAATGGTGTTGTTTTGATTACGACTAAGAAAGGTAAATCAGGTCAAAGTAACTTGAACTTCTCAGCAAACACTGCGATTTCAAACAACTACAAAAACTATGATGTATTGTCTACTGCTGATTTCTTGAAACAAGCTACTGCTGCTGGTTTGGATGTAAATAACAAATTGATTAATGCTGGAGCAAATACAAACTGGCAAGATCAAGTATATCGTACTGCAGTTGCTCAGAACTACAACTTAAGCTACGGTGGTGGTAATGACAACACGAACTATTTCTTCTCTTTGGGTTACAATGACCAACAAGGTACTATCAAAAACTCAGGAATGAAGAAAGTTACAGCTCGTGTAAATGCTACACACAAGTTGTTTGATAACAAAGTAGTTTTGGCGGTAGCAATGACTACATCTAAAGTAACTGACCAATTGTCTGCTACAGGTGGTGACATCGGTTTTGAAGGTAACGTTATTTCAACTGCTATCAAAACTAACCCTACTTACCCAGTTTATGCTACTGACGGTTCTTATTTTACAAGTGGTACTCCATCGTTCCGTAACCCAGTTTCTTTGTTGAATCAATATAGAGGTGGTGCTGTAACTAACAGAACATTGATGAACATCAGTGGTACTTGGAATATCCTTCCAAACTTGTCTTACAAAGCTAACTTTGGTTATGACAATTCTGATGGTGTAACAAGAACAAGTGTTGACCCTAATACGCCTGGTTTTGCAACAAACATTCCTGGTAACCAAGGTTATGCTCGTATTGCAAACCGTTATTTGACTACAACAACTTTGGAACACACGTTGAACTACAAGTTGGATTTGGGTAAAAATAAAATCGACGCTTTGGCTGGTTTCTCATATCAGAAATTTGAAAATCAAGGAAACTATGTTCAAGCTAATTATTTTGTTTCTCCAGCTGGATTTGATTTGGCTAACAATATCAACTTCGTAGATAACTCTGGAACAAACAAAGCGTACTCTGGTGGATCTGCTAAAGGCATGAGTGAATTACAGTCATACTTTGGTCGTGTTAACTACAATTACTCAGATAAGTACTTGTTGACAGCTACTTTGCGTGTGGATGGTTCATCAAAATTTGGTGCTAACAACAAATATGGATACTTCCCTTCATTTGCTGGTGCTTGGAGATTATCTAACGAAACTTTCGTTCCAAAAGAAGTATTTACTGATTTGAAAGTAAGAGCTGGTTGGGGTGTTACAGGTAACCAAGAGTTCCCTACAAATACATCTTTGGCTACTTATGCTCCTAACTCTTCTTCAGGTGGTTTGCAAAAAGAAAACGTACCTAACCCTGATATTAAATGGGAAACTACAACTGCTTATAACATCGGTTTAGACTTCTCATTGTTGAAAGGAAGATTGTCAGGTACTGTTGATTACTTCAACAAATCTACTAACAACTTATTGTTCCCATTTGCTGCTCCACAGCCTGATGTTGCAACAACAAGATGGAGTAATATCCCTGCTGACATCAGAAACAAAGGGGTTGAAGTTTCATTGACTTACCAAGTATTGGCAGGCAAAAAATTGGATTGGGAAGTTTCTGGTAACGCAACATTCTTGAAAAACGAAGTAGCTCGTTTGGATGTATCTACTATCCAAACTGGTAACTTGTACGGTCAAGGTTTGTCAGGTGCATTTATCCAACCTATCACTCAAGGATATCCATTGTATGGTTTCTTCTTAGCTGATTTCTTAGGTTACGATGAAAATGGTAACACTAAATTGTCTGCTGACAAAACTTACAAAGGAAGTCCATTCCCTACAATGACTTGGGGTTTGAACAACAGTTTCTCTTTGGGTAGCTGGAATGCTAGTTTGTTTATCAATGGCCAACAAGGAGGATACGTTTATAACAACACTGCTAACGCTGTATTAAATAGAGCTTCTGTGAAACAAGGTAACAATGTTACTAACTATACAATCTCTAGTACAACAGGCCAAGCATTTGGTGACGCTCCAGTTCCGTCATCATTCTACCTAGAGAAGTCTGATTTCATTCGTGTTTCTAACTTCTCATTGGGTTATACATTCAAGTTACCTGCTAACAGTTTTGCTAAGTCTCTTAACATCTCTTTGACAGGTCAGAATTTATTGTTGATCTCTAATTACTCAGGTCTAGATCCAGAAGTGACAAACACTGCTGCTACTAGAAATGGTGTTCCTTCATTGGGTATTGATTACATCTCATATCCTAAAGCTAGAACATTCTCATTGGGTATCAACGCTAACTTCTAACAACTTGTATAGTTCAGTTTTGACATAGCTTAAGACTTTACTTTAATCCACATTATCCGAAATAAAAGAAATGAAAAATTTTAAAAATATATTGTATCCTTCGTTGTTAACGCTAGCAATGGGAGGCGCGATCGGATGTACGAACTTGGATGATGCTGTGCTAGATCGTTTAACGAGTGCTTCATCTATTTCGCCTGATTTAACATTGAAGTCTGCCTATCAAAGTTTGGGTACCTTTACTGACCAAGCAGCTATTTACGCTTTGACAGAACACCCTTCTGATGAGATGCAAGGCCCAACTCGTGGTGCTGACTGGGACGATAATGGTCGTTGGAGAAACCTTCATACACACACTTGGACAAATCAAAGTGATGATGTATTAGCAGCATGGAATAACCTAAACCGTGGTCATGCGCTTGCTAATGAAGTAATTAATAATGCTTCAGCATCAGCAAAACAAAAAGCTGAAGCTACTTATCTTCGTGCATTCTATATGTTTTATACAATGGATTTGTTCGGTCAAGTAGCATTTAGAGATCCAGCAAATCCAGGTGCGTTGCCAAAAGCATTAAGCCGTAAAGAGGCTGCTGCTCAGATTATTGCTGATTTGAATGCTATTCTTCCATCATTGGATAATGCTTCTGGCTCTAATTCAGGTACAGCAACTAAAGAAGCAGCTCGTTTCTTGTTAGCAAAAGTTTATTTGAACAAAGCTGTTTACGATCAAGATCCAGCTAGTCCAGCAGGTCCATTCACGTTTGCAAAAGCTGACATGGATCAAGTGGTATCATTAGCAGATGCTATTACTGGTTCAGGTAAATTTAGTTTGACTGCTAACTATTTCGATAACTTCCACTTCGAAAACTCATCTCGTTCAAAAGAATTAATTTTTGTAATTCAGAACGAAAAAGGTGCTAGTAACAACAATGGTTCTTCTGTAAGAAACCGTTATTATATGACAACGCACTATAACCAAGTTCCTAGTGGTTGGAATGGTTTTACAACTTTGTCTGATTTCTATAATAGCTTCGAAAAAACGGATAGTCGTTTGGGTGCTTCTGTTACAGGATTGACAGATAAATCAGGTTTGCGTGCAGGTTTCTTGGCAGGTCAACAATACGATCAAAACGGTGCAGCATTGAACGACCGTTCTGGTAAGCCACTTAGCTTTACTTTGAAGTATGACTTCAAAGTTGCAAATGAGGCAGATGGTGTTCGTGTTATCAAATATATTCCAGATTTGTCAGACATCGATTCTCCTGCAAATGATTATGTATTCTTCCGTTATGCTGACGTATTGTTGATGAAAGCAGAGGCTTTGTTCAGAGGTGGTAACACTGCTGGTGCATTGACTATCATCAACGATTTGAGAAAAACTCGTGGTGTAGCCGCTCTTGCAGCATTAACAGCAAACGACGTTTTGGCTGAGCGTGGTCGTGAATTGTACTGGGAAGGTTGGAGAAGAAATGACCAAATCCGTTTTGGTACTTTCGCAAACCCTGTTGATAACAGAACAACAGCATCTCCTGCTTACCGTGTTGTATTCCCAATCCCTCAAAGAGAATTGGAAATCAATTCAAACTTGAAACAAAATGTTGGATACTAATCTTCTGACAGTTTTATAATACTGGAAAATGCTCGATTTATCGAGCATTTTCCTTTTAAGGATATTGTTATACCTTGCATCTCAATAGGTATAAAGAAAATTACTGATGGTATAATCAGCTTATCTATTCCTTTATTTACTACATAAACATTAATAAGCTCTCAAAATAATGGTACGTCAATTCATTTTTATTATTGGAATTTTATTGTTGGTTTCGGGTTGTACAATTTCAGATAAATTCAAGGCTGATGAAGTTTATAGTCAGTTGAAAGACGACCAAACAAAAATTATTTTAAAAGTTAAAGGAACCAACTTTTATAAGGAAGAAAGTGTCTTTCACGGTCACCTCGAAATCGTTGAAAAATCATTTACTATTAATTCTTTCGATCAGTTCGATAGCAATGTAATGATTCATTTTGGAGGAGAAAAATTATACGAAGAGAAGCCTCTAAAAGTTCCTATCCGAATGTTTAACTCATATACATCCACAGTGATGTTTGGTAAAATCAAAGATAAAGCTAAAAGAAGAGGTGAAGGATATCTGATGAGCCAAGGTCTCCTCACATTCAAATCTCTCAACAAAGATAAAATTGTTATTGAGGTTGTAGGAAAAGCAAAAAAATATCCAAATGTTGGTGAAACCGATCCTGCATTTGAAGTAGAAGGAATTATCGTATGCAAAAAACCGAAAATAGCTTTACTAGATGTTAATGAGGCAACAACATTGTACTAGTTCCTGTATCGTTTGAACCTATAAACTAATGAAAAAAATTAAACCTATTAATAGCTTTAAGCTTCCAATGCTCATTTTTCTGATAGGTACTTTGGGAGCTAACTTTTTTTCTTTGGGACAAACTCAGAGGAGTTCAAATGAATTA
Source organism: Flectobacillus longus (assembly GCF_030056705.1). GTDB lineage: Bacteria > Bacteroidota > Bacteroidia > Cytophagales > Spirosomataceae > Flectobacillus > Flectobacillus longus. Next base: position 23,648 of record NZ_JASHIC010000034.1, on the reverse strand, counting down.
CTAGCTAGATTGAGTACATCAGTCAACAGAGATAAAACTTTCCTGCGAACCTTTGCTCTAGTTGGAAATGTGGTTGATGTAGAAAGCCAAAAGCCAATTCCTAATGCAAGTGTTTCTATTGACTATGTCAAGTCAGGTGTAATTACAGATTCTACAGGTAATTTTTATATGAGATTGACGCAGGGTGAATATATTGTAAAAATCTCGGCTGTAGGATATAAGATATTTAGAAAATACATCAAGCTTGACCAAGATACTAAGATGAAGATTGAGCTTCAGGCGGTGTCAAATATGCTTGAAGAAGTGATTGTGTCGAGTGTAGCAACTCGCAAGGATATTCAAACACCATCTTTAGGGGTTTCTTTGTTGAGCCTAAAAGGCATTAAAAAGATTCCTGCTATGATGGGAGAGGTAGATATACTGAGAAGCTTACAGACACTCCCAGGCGTAAGCTCAGTGGGAGAAGGAAGCAATGGTATTAATGTACGCGGGGGGGCAGTGGACCAGAATTTGATTTATGTCGACGATACGCCCATTTTTAATCCCACACACTTATTTGGTTTGTTTTCAATATTCCCCTCCGACGCCATTAGGGAGGTAGAACTGTACAAAGGAGGTGTTCCTGCTCGTTTTGGAGGACGTACTGCTTCTGTTTTAGATATTAAGATGAGCGAACCTAGTCTCGAAAAAGGAAGTGTTCAAGGGGGAATAGGCGCCATTTCAAATCGTTTGACTTTTGAAACTCCTCTTATCAAAGATAAACTTTCGTTGATGACTTCGGCTAGGGTATCCTTTAATGATTTTTGGTTTAAATGGTTTGGAACTCCCGAAGTAAAAAATACAAGAGCTAACTTTTACGATTTGGCATCCAAAGTGTTTTTTAAACCTGATAAAAAAAATACGATTTCACTGACCGCCTATATTAATCATGATTTTTATCGAGTAGATTCTTTGTTTAGCCTCGAAAATGTTGTGGCAAATCAAACGGATTTTACTTATGGACATCAGAATTTAGCGCTACGTTGGAATCATTTTTTTTCAAGTAAAAGCAGTTTAGAAGTTTCTGCTATTTCTAGTTTGTATAAAAGCCAGACGGTTGCTCCTGATACTGCCAATAAGATAGACCTTCGTAACTCTATTCGTTATTATAATTTCAAAGCTCTTTTTTCCTATTACCCTAATGAAAAGCATAAAATCAATGCGGGTATATCGGGTATTCGATATGAGTTAGAGCCAGGCGTATTGAATAAAGATATTGTATCAAATATTGCCAAAGTCATTTTGGATAAGGAACAGGGTTATGAACTGGCAACTTTTGTTGATGATGAATATAAACTTAGTGAAAAACTAAGAGTTCAATTGGGCTTACGTTATGTGCAATATTTAAGTATGGGACCAGCTCCCAAACGGGTATATGTGGCTGGTGAGCCTTTTTCAGGAGAAACACTTTTACAAAGTACTTGGACATCAGGTGTGATTGAGAATTATGGAGGACTAGAACCTCGTTTGACTGCACTCTATACCATTGATGCAAACTCTTCTTTGAAATTTGGCTATAACCGAATGCACCAGTTTTTACAACTAGTTTCTAATAATACAACACCTTTGCCAACGGCTAGATGGAAATTATCAGACAATAATATCAAGCCTCAAAGCAGTGACTTAGTGTCGTTGGGATATTTCAAGAATTTGAAAGAAAGCATCTGGGAATTATCTGTGGAAACGTATTACCGCAGAACCCAAGATATGATTGATTATATTTCTGGAGCAAACTTACAGTTGAATCCGACCATAGAAACACAATTATTGAATGGAAAAGGCTTGGCTTATGGCGCAGAGCTGATGCTTACGAAGAAAAAAGGAGAGGTAACGGGCTCGATTGGATATACCTTTGCTCGCTCATTTTCGAAAGTTGATGGTCAATACCCAGAACAGCGTATTAATAAAGGTAATTGGTATCCGACCAACTATGATAAGCCTCATACGCTCAACCTGATGTTTAATGCACAGCCTGACAAGCACAATAGTTTTTCTTTCAATTTTGTCTATAGCACAGGACGCCCATTGACAGCGCCTGTGGGAACTTATACGCTTGATGGACAAAAAATCTTGGTATATACCAGCCGAAATAATGACCGTATTCCTGACTACTATCGATTAGATTTTTCTTGGATTATCTCTAATCCGAGTATGAAAACCAAAAGGTGGGAAGGAAGTTGGGCATTTACAGTGTATAACCTTTTGGGGCGCTCAAATGCTTATTCAGTATTTTTCAAAACACTAAACGATGTAATTAGAGCTTACCGATTGAGTGTTTTTGCCTCGCCGATTGTTTCCTTAGGTTATAATTTCAAGTTCAAATAAGTTTTACCGACCTTTAGCATTCATAGCGTATGAAAACCTATTTAAGATTTTTAATTCTAACTTTAATGTTGAGCTTAAGTTCTTGTATCGACGAACTTAGAGACTATACCCAAGCTACAGGAGAACGATATCTGTCGGTAGAAGCCTCGCTTTCGGATTTGAAAGGACCTCATAGAGTATATCTGTCTTTTTCGTCTCCCAACATCAATATCAATACCGAAAGTACACCCATAACTGGTGCGACGGTATTTTTTGAAGATGATTTAGGAAAACAGGAAAGGCTCTCAGAGCTTTCAGGAGGAGTTTATGAGTCTTCATCTACTTTTCAAGGCGTTGTAGGTAGAAGTTATACCTTAAATATTACCTTGCAAAATGGTAAAAAATATCAATCAACTCCAGAACAAATTATAGCATCGCCAGCGATAGATAGTGTTTATACACAGTTTAAAATTGATACAGACTATCCAACCAACGACGCACGCAGATATGCTTTTCAGGTATTCGCCGATTTTAAGGATTCTTCAGATCCTCAGCAATATTATGAATGGAAATGGACGCATTACGAACGAACACTTTACTGCGCAAGTTGCGAACGAGGATATGATTATATCCAAAACAAATGTAGTATTGAAAATAACTTTCCGCTTGGGCAAACGGTACCAGAATTAATTAATTACAAATGCTCAGAGACTTGTTTTGATATAGAAAATTCAACTTTGATTAATATTCTTTCTGACAATTTGTTGAATGGACAAACTATCAGAGGCGTAAAAGTAGCGAGTGTTCCTTACACAGATAAATCTTTGTATTATTTGAAAATTGAACAAAGAGCTATTCCAATTAAACTTTACCAGTATTTGAGAACGATAAAAAATGTATCTCAAAGCTCAGGAACGCTATTTGATGTGCCTGCCGAAACACAGTTTAGCCCAAATATCATTTCGGTAGATTTTCCTGAAGAAAAAACATTAGGTGTTTTTTCAGTATTCGGAGCTAAACAAAAAATAGTATATATAGACCGCTCGATTGGTTCTGACGGATATACAGCTATTCCAAAAGTGTATCAAGGAAGAAGCATTCCACCACCACCAGGAGCATTGAGTGGTCCGTTGACGCCTTGCATAGAAGGTAAATATCGAACAAAAAAAGAACCTGAAGCTTGGCGTGAATAAGTAAAAGAACCAAAAGTATGATAAAGAATTTCATAGTAATTAAACATATTTTTAAAAACCTATTTTACATAGGTCTTTTGGGTGTAATGGGTATTTCTTGTCAACAGCAAGAGACACTTTTTACACTCAAAACACCTGAAGAAACAGGTATTCAGTTTTCTAATATCGTAACAGAGTCTGAACAGGAAAATATTCTCAATTATGAATATTTTTATAACGGAGGAGGCGTTGCTGCTGCTGATTTCAATAACGATGGATTGACAGATTTGTATTTTACAGGTAATCAAGTTCTTAATACTTTGTACTTGAACAAAGGAGAAATGCAATTTGAGGATATCACCTCCAAAGCTGGGGTAGCTGGTAGACAAGGTGCTTGGAAAACGGGTGTTTCGGTAGTTGATATTAATGCCGATGGTTGGCTGGATATTTATGTGTGTTATTCGGGGTTGAGACCAGAGGGAACTCGTAAAAATCAACTTTTTATCAATAACCATAATCTAACATTTACCGAAAAAGCGCAAGAATATGGACTAGATGATTCAGGGTATTCGACACAAGCTAGTTTTGTAGATTATGACCTTGATGGTGATTTAGATTGCTTTTTGATTAATCATAATCTGGCTGGATACCAACGTAAGGAGGCTGCCGTTATGCGTGCTGCTCGTGATTACAATGCAGGAGATAAACTTTTCAGAAATGATAAGGGGCATTTTACGGATGTATCCGAACAAGCTGGTATCAAAGGAAATCCATTGGGTTTTGGTTTGGGAGTAATGGTTTCGGACGTCAATCAGGATGGTTATCCTGATATTTATGTAACCAATGATTACGTGGAGGATGACTATTTGTATATCAACCAGAAAAATGGAACATTTAAAGATGAACTTCGTGAGCGTATCGGACATACATCTTATTCGTCGATGGGAGTAGATATTGCCGATATCAACAACGATAACCTACCCGATATTTTTACCCTAGATATGCTTCCAGAAGATAATGCTCGTCAAAAATTGTTGCTTTGGCCAGACAACTGGAATACTTATCAAGCACAATTGCAAAATAGCTTCTGGCATGCCAATATGCGCAATATGTTGCAGGTAAACCAAGGAAATGGACAATTTGCTGAAATCGGTCAATTGGCAGGTGTATCTAATACCGATTGGAGTTGGGGAACGCTCATGGCAGATTTTGACTTGGATGGTTACAAAGATATTTTTGTAAGTAATGGTCTAGGAAAAGATTATACCAATGCCGACTTTATCAAATATTACAATGATGAGGAGGCTTATGGTTCTAAAAAGCCCTTATTGGATCATTTGAAACAAATGCCAACGAGTCAGACGAAAAACTATATTTTTAGAAATAATCATCAATTAGGCTTTGTAAATGAACAAGTAAATTGGGGATTTGACCGTGCTACTGTGGCTAGTGGTGCTGTATATGCTGACTTGGATAATGATGGAGATATTGAAATTATTACCAACAACCTCAATGATAAAGCTCATGTTTATGAAAATCAAAGTCAAAATATTCAGCCAGATTTTCATTCCGTGAAAGTAAAACTGACTGGGTCGACACAGAATCTTTTTGCCATAGGAGCAAGAGTACAGCTTCGTGTACAAGGAAAAGATTCCGTAATGACTTTGACTCAAGAAATTGCCAATAGTCGCGGGTTTCAGTCGAGTAACCTTGAGCCGTTAACTTTTGGGATTGGTACTGGGAAAGTTATTTCTGTAAAGGTATTTTGGCCTGATGCGCAAGGTTCAATTACAGAACTGTGTCAACCCAAAGCTGACAATAAATACGAAATAATTTATCAGAAAACACCAACTTGTAATTCTCTGCAATCGGAGAAAGCTACCAATCCAATTTTTACCAAAACAACCATTCCTTCGGCGGTTTCTGAGATAGCTCTTACCAATAACTTTGACCGTCAGGTAATGTTGCCGATGCACTATTCTTACACAGGTCCTAAAATGGTGGCAGGAGATTTTAATAAGGATGGACAAATGGATGTTTGGGTATGTGGAAATGCTTTGTCACCGCCAGTAATCTATCTGGCAAAAGGAGAAGGATTTACGCAACAAAAACTTTCATCGCCTCCTGTTTTTCAACAAGATGCCATCGTAGGCGATTTTAATGGTGACCAATGGCCAGATGTTTATGTGACGGTTGGAAATTATGCCAATGCACAATTGAGCGAACAGCAGGATCAACTATGGTTAAATGATGGAAAAGGAAATTTAAAACTTACCCAAACTATCGAAGATGGGTTGAATACCAAAACGGTAAAAGCCTCAGATTTGGATAAAGACGGTGATTTGGATGTTTTTGTAGGTGGTCATATTCAACCTAACCGTTTTCCAGTGGCAGAAAAGAGTGCTATCCTTTGGAATGACGGAAAAGGCCATTTTACCAAACAAGAACTAGAAGCGTATGGCTTGGTAACGGGTGTCGAAGTAGATGATTTTGATCAAAATGGTACGACTGATTTAGTTGTTGTAGGAGAGTGGATGAGTCCGATAATCCTAAAAAATAAGGGTAACAGAACGTTTGAAATTCAGGCAACAGATACTCCTTCAGGTTGGTACACAAGTATTGCACAAGCCGACTTGGATGGAGACAAAGACTTGGATTTAGTACTGGGAAATATGGGACTCAATACCCAAATTCGTGCTTCGAAAGTAGAGCCAGCTAGTTTGGTTTTTGATGATTTTGACATGAACGGAACGGTTGACTTTTTCCTCAATTATTATATTCAAGGAAAGTCTTATCCTGCCTGTACCAGAGATGAAATGGCAGAACAGATGCCAATTTTGAAAAAGAAATTTCCAGATTATGCCACTTTTGCGAAGGCAACGATAGAGGATGTTTTTGACCAATCAGCTTTAGAAAAGGCACATAGACTGGAGATTACCAATTTAAAAACTTTGGTATTAGAAAATCAAAAGGGGAAATTAGTGGTACATCAATTACCGATGCAAGCGCAATACGCTCCTGTGTATGCGATAGCCTTGCAAGATTTCGACAAGGATGGCAAAACTGATATTTTGTTGGCAGGTAATAATAGTAAATTGCGTTTGAGAATTGGCAAGGTTGATGCCAATTATGGTATTTTGTTGAAAAACAAAGGAAAGTTTGCCTTCGAAAGCATGTCCGTCGCTCAAACAGGTCTATTTTTCAAAGGAGATATTAAATCTATCCTAGCCCTACCAAAATATCTATTCGTCGGAAAAAATAATGAAGGAGTGGAAGGGTATGTGTGGTGAAGAGGGGATAGGGTTTAGGGGATAGGCATTAGTTTTAGTGAACAGGCACAAAGGCACAAAGTGTTTTTAGGGGATAGGGTTCAGGCAAAGAGGAGTTGTGTTTTAGTGTGCGATTAAAATTTTACATTCATCACTCAGCACTCACAACTCTCAACTCACAAATCTCCCTTTGTGCCTTTGCTATTTATGCCTTATCCCTTTTTTTAAAACCATTTTTATTTAAACAACTATATCAAATTATGAAATTCACTGGCTTATTATTGGGGCTTTTGCTGTTGTCAGCAGAGGTTTTTCCTCAAAAGGCATATCATCTTGCCTCTCCGAATGCACGTGTTAATTTGACTGTAAATGTCACCAAAGAAGGTAAGCTTACGTATGCCTTAAATTTGGCTCAAACTTCGGTTGTAAAGCCTTCTTCGCTAGGTTTTAAGCTCCAAAAACCTGCTATTTCTCTCACGAACTTTACCCTTATTTCTGCTGATTCTAGTGAGTTTTCTGAAACTTGGACTCCTGTTTGGGGAGAAGTAAAAAGTATCGAGAATCATTACAAGCAACTCAAACTTCGTGTAAAAGCCATTCCTGCGAATGTATTGATTGATGTTGTCTTTAGGGCTTTTAATGATGGAATAGGCTTTCGCTACGAATTCCCTGAGCAAGAAGGATTTAAACATTTTATTGTTGCTGATGAGTTAACGCAATTTAATTTGGCGACTAATAACAAAACTTTTTGGATTCCTGGAGATTATGATACAAATGAATATTTGTACAATACAACCTTATTTTCAGAGATTCATGCTTTAGCTGCTGCTAAAAAAGAAAAGGATATTGCCCTACAATCTTTGATTGCGGATAATGCCGTTCAAACGCCTTTGATGATGAAAACCCCTCAAGGAATTTATCTCAATATCCACGAGGCTGCTCTTGTCAACTATCCTGTTATGCACCTGATGGCAAACACCAAGACTTTGGGGCTGACTTCACATCTTACGCCTGATGCTGTAGGGAATAAAGCCTATTTGCAAACGCCTTTTAATACTCCTTGGAGAACAATTGTTTTGAGTAATAAAGCCGAAGAAATTTTGGCATCTAAACTTATTCTTAATCTTAATGAGCCTTCCAAAATTGAAAAGACTGATTGGATAAAACCACAGAAATTTATCGGTATGTGGTGGGAAATGCACGTGGGTAAAGCAACTTGGGAAAAAGTAGGAGGAAAACACGGTGCTAATACCGAAAATGTAAAGAAATACATAGACTTCGCCTCAGAACATGGCTTTGATGGCGTGCTGGTAGAAGGCTGGAACGAAGGTTGGGAAGATTGGTTTGGTAATTGGAAAGAGGAAGTTTTTGATTTTGTCACCCCATATTCTGACTATGATGTGGATGCTTTGTTGGCTTATGCCAAAAAGAAAAATGTAAAACTGATTATGCACCACGAAACCTCTGGTTCGGTGACCAACTATGAGCGACGTATGGATAAAGCATTTCAGTTTATGAAAAATAAAGGGTTTGAAACAGCCAAAACGGGTTATGTAGGTCGTATTATTCCTCGCGGTGAGCATCATGATAGTCAATGGATGGTAAATCACTTCAATCGGGTAGCGGCAAAAGCTGCTGAGTACCAAATTATGATTGAAGCGCATGAATCTTCTCGTCCAACGGGTTTGCACCGTACATATCCAAACTGGCTTGCCAACGAAGCTGCTCGTGGCAATGAGTTCAACAACGCCCCAACGTTGGGATTGGTACCAGAGCACGAAACCATCTTGCCATTCACTCGCTTGATGGGCGGTCCGATGGATTATACGCCAGGTTTTTTCAAAATGCACCTCAACCAGTTTATCCCATCTCGCACCACACGTGTGCGCACGACCTTAGCAAAACAATTGGCGTTGTACGTGACTATGTACAGTCCTTTGCAGATGGTGGGCGATTTGCCAGAAAATCTCAAGGTTTATCCCGATGCTTTACAATTTATCAAAGATGTTCCTGTAGATTGGGACGATACCAAAATTTTATCTGCCGAGCCAGGAGAGTTTATCATGATTGCTCGTAAGCAAAAAGGACAGAACCAATGGTTTGTGGGAGCTGTGAGCGATGAAAATTCAAGAGAGCTTTTAGTGAATTTTGATTTTTTACCTTCTGGTAAAACTTACACAGCAACCATTTATCAAGATGCTAGCAATGCAGATTGGGAGAAAAATCCAGAAGCTTATCAAATCCAAAAAGTTTCGGTAGATTCACAAACCAAGCGCACAATCAAAATCGCTAAAGGTGGTGGTTTTGCAATCAGTATTAAATAGGATATCGACTGTTGGGTTGAAAAATGGAATACTTTTCCCAACAACCATAACTAACCTTATATAAACAAAAGAATGAAAGTATTACAACAATTGTCGCTTATAGCCCTCATGGGAATTGGATTGGGATGTTCGAGTAAAAGCGACACCGTGTTCGAACTCATGGATAGTAAGGATACGGGCATTGATTTTGTGAATAAAGTCGAAAACTCAAAAGACTTCAATATATTCAATTACCGCAATTTTTATAATGGCGGAGGCGTAGCCATTGGCGATATCAATAACGACGGTTTGCCCGATATTTTCTTGACATCCAACATGGGTGCTAACAAACTATATCTTAACAAAGGCGACTGGAAATTTGAGGATATTTCTAAAAAAGCAGGCGTAGAAGAAATAGGTAAATGGAATACTGGCGTGGTCATGGCAGATATCAATCATGACGGTTTTCTAGATATCTATGTGTGTAACGCAGGGATTAATAAGTTTACCCAAAAACAAAAAAATGCCCTTTTTATCAACAATGGTAACTCAACTTTTACTGAGTCAGCTGCAAAATATGGCTTGGACGAAGGAGGTTATACTACCCATGCGGCATTTTTTGATTATGATTTGGATGGCGATTTGGACTGTTATATTCTCAACAACAGCTTTATCCCTGTCAATACGCTCAATTATGCCAACAACCGTGAATTACGTGCTGAGGATTGGCCAGTAAAAGATTTCTTGAAAGGTGGAGGTGATAAATTGATGCGTAACGATAACGGCTTTTTCCATGACGTATCCAAAGATGCAGGTATTTATAGCTCATTGATTGGTTTTGGCTTGGGCGTAACCATTGGCGATGCTAACAATGATAACTATCCAGATATCTACGTTTCTAATGATTTTTACGAAAAAGACTATCTCTATATCAACCAAAAGGATGGGACTTTCAAAGAAGAAATCGAACAGCGGATGAAACATATTAGCCTTGCTTCTATGGGAGCAGACATGGCCGATATCAATAATGATGGTTACCAAGAAATCATTACTACAGATATGCTTCCTCGTGATGAATATCGTTTGAAAACTACGTCTTCTTTCGATAATCATTATGTTTTTAAACTGAAAAAAGAACGTGGTTTTTATAACCAATTTCAGCAAAATAGTCTTCAGTTAAATAACCAAGATGGTACTTTTTCGGAAATAGGAAATTACGCTGGCGTAGCAGCTAGTGACTGGAGTTGGGGTGCCTTAATGTTCGATGCCGATAACGATGGATACAATGATATTTATGTATGTAATGGTATTTATAACGACGTAATCGACCAAGATTTTATTGACTTTTTTGCCAATGAATTAGTGCAGGATATGCGCATGACGGGTGTGAAGCAGGATTTTAATAAAATCATTGAAAAAATGCCTTCAACGCCGATTCCTAATAACTTTTTCCATAATACTAAATCATTGAAGTTTGAAGAAAAGGCTAAGGATTTTGGTTTTGATGCACCTTCGTTCTCTAATGGTGCGATGTATGCCGATTTAGATAACGATGGAGATGAAGATTTGGTGGTAAACAACGTGAACGCTCAATGTTTTGTATATCGCAACAACTCTGACAAACAAGCAGAAAAACCTCATTTCTTAAAAGTTAAACTTCAAGGCGAAGGTCAGAATACCTATGCGGTTGGAGCTAAAGTAGATGTTTTTACAGGAAAAGAAACACAAACTCGTTCACTGATTCCTTCTCGTGGATTCCAGTCAAGTGCGGAGTATGTCTTGAATTTTGGTCTAGGAAAAAATACCAAAGTAGACTCCCTAATCATTACTTGGCCTGATCAGCGTATTAGTATTTACAAAAATCCTAAAATTGATGGCTTGGTTTCGTATCAAATGAAGGATGGTAAAAAAATGTCTTATCCAAAGGCAAAACTAGTAGATGGATATTTTCAATGGGTAACTCAGCCGTTTGAAAAACATCAAGAAGATCCGTACGAGGATTTTTACCAAGAAAAAAATCTTCCTGCTATGCTTTCGAAAGAAGGACCAAAGGCTGCCGTTGGCGATGTCAATGGCGATGGCTTAGAGGATATTTATATTGCAGGGGCAAAGGATCAAGCAGGTATGTTGTATTTGCAAACAGCCGCTGGGTTCAAATTGTCCAAACAAGAATCGTTTGAAAGAACAGCCTTTTTTGAAGATACTGCGGTGCTATTTTTCGATGCCGATAAAGATGGTGATTTGGATTTGTTCGTAGGTAGCGGAGGTAATGAGGTTTCGGAAGGTACAAATGACTTGTTGGATAGACTGTACCTAAACGACGGTAAAGGCAAATTTACGTATTCGTCAGGCGCTATCCCAATGAATACTTTGAACACTTCTGTAGTATTACCACTCGATTATGATGCCGATGGCGATATAGATTTGTTTGTAGGAAGTCGTAGTGTACCGATGCAATACGGTTTAAATCCTAATAGTTTTATTTACCAAAACGACGGTAAAGGTGCATTCAAAGATGTGACAGCTAGTGTTGCGCCACAATTGAAAGAACTCGGTATGGTACGTGATGCCTCTCTGTCGGATGTCAATAAGGATGGTAAAAAGGATTTGGTCATCGTGGGTGACTGGATGGCACCTGTAACTTTGTTGGCTAAAGGTGCAAAATTCGAAAAAGCGGATAATGGCTTAGAAGAATACACAGGCTTCTGGGGTGCTATTAAGGTGCTAGATGTTGACGGCGATGGAGATAACGACATGGTATTGGGTAATATGGGTGAAAACTTTACGCTTCATACCCAGTTAGATGCCCCGTTGAAGATTTGGGTCAAAGATTTTGATAAAAATGGAAGCATTGATAAAATTTTAACCAAGACTATTAACGAAAAGGATTCACCTGTTTTCTTGAAAAGAGAAATGGCAGAGCAATTCCCAGCCTTGAAAAAGCAGATTCTGCAACATGCTGAGTATGCTAAAAAGTCATTGCAAGATTTGTTTCCATCGGATGTCTTAGAAGGAAGCTTAACCAAAACAGTGGCTTACTGTAAATCTATAGTGGCTATCAACGATGGTAAAGGTAAATTTACGGTAGTAACCTTACCTGAGGTAGCACAGTTATCATGTATCAATGCTATCGAACAAGCTGACGTAAACCACGATGGTAAACCAGATTTGATTATTGGAGGTAATTATACGGGCTTTATTCCGCAGTTAGCGATGATTGATGCAAGTCGTGGAAATGTATTGATTAATAAGGGGAAAGGACAGTTTGAAGTACTTACCAATCAAGAAAGCGGTTTTGTTTTGAATGGCGAAATCAAACAAATTTTGCCTGTTAAAGTAAAAACTCAAACCGAATATTTGGCACTTATTAATAACGAAGTGCCAAGGTTATTTGCACTCAAAAAATAGTTTTTTTGTCCTTTTACAAAGTCTTTATGTTTTTGTAAAAGGACATTTTTTAGCAATACACATCATTCTAGCTGATTCGATGAAAAGATTTTTATTTCTTATATACCTCCCTCTCGTCCTATTCCTTCTTTTTACACAAAGTTGTCAGAAGAAAACGCCACCTGCATTTGAATTGTTAGATGGCGAAACTACTGGTATAGACTTTTCTAACGACCTTAATCCAACTAAAGATTTTAATATTTTTCGTTACATGTATTTCTACAATGGTGGGGGTATAGGTGCAGGAGATTTAAACAATGATGGCTGGGTAGATTTGGTGTTTACCGCCAACATGACCGACAACAAGGTCTTTTTGAATAAGGGTAATATGAAGTTTGAAAATGTTACCGAAAAAGCAAACTTCAAAGGAGGAAAAGGTTGGTCAAACGGCGTATCAATTGTCGATATAAATCAGGATGGGCTACTTGATATTTATGTCAATCAAGTTGGTGATTTTGAGATTTTAAAGGGACATAACTTATTGTTTGTTTGCCAGAAAATAGGCACTGACGGTGTTCCTGTATATGAGGAGGAGTCTCAAAAATATGGACTTGATTTAATAGGCTTTGGCACACAAGCGGCCTTTTTCGACTATGATTTAGATGGTGATTTGGATATGTTCCAATTGAATCACTCGGTGCATCAAAATGGTACATTTGGTTCTAGAGATAATTTCAAGGGAACGATTCACCCTTTGGCTGGAGATAGATTTTACGTAAATAACAATGGTAAATTTGAGGAAATTACGCAGCAAGCTGGCATTGCTGCCGATGCTTTGGGTTATGGCTTAGGTATAGGTTTGGGCGATTTCAACTTTGACGGTTATCCAGATATGTACATTGGAAATGATTTTCATGAAAATGATTATTTGTACATCAACCAAAAAAATGGAAGTTTTGCCGACCAACTCACGAGTCAGATTGGACATACCAGTCAGTTTTCGATGGGGGTCGATGTCGCCGATTTGAACAATGATTTTTTGGACGATATTGTATCCATGGATATGCTTCCGTATGACCGAGAAATTCTCAAACGTTCAGAAGGAGAGGATTCTTACTCTACCTTTTTCTACAAAATCCAAGCAGGTTATGGCTATCAATTTTCTCGAAATAATTTACAACTCAATCGTGGTGATAATACCTTTAGCGAGATAGGTTTATATGCCAATATGTTTGCTACAGATTGGTCGTGGTCGCCATTGATTTTTGATTTTGATAATGATGGCCGTAAAGATCTGTTTGTTTCTAATGGTATTCCGAAAAGAGTAAATGATATGGATTATATCAACTTTATTTCTTCGGAGGAGGTTCAAAATAAGCTTGACCAAAAGCAAATGGATGAAAAGGATATTTCTTTGGACGGGAAACTTCCTGAAATCAAAATTCCCAATCAGTTTTTTAAGAATAATCCCAATTTAGCTTTTGAAGAAATCGCTTCGCAAATTGCCAATAATCAAAATTCCTATTCCAATGGCGCTATCTATGCCGATTTGGACAATGATGGCGATTTGGATATTGTGACTAATAATATCAATGAAAAAGCATACGTCTACAAGAACTTAGCGGATGCCTACGCCCCAGAACAAGGATATATGCGTTTGTATTTGAAAGGGAAAGCTCAAAACCTGAATGCCATAGGAGCGAAGGTGTTGATTTTTAAGAAAAATGAAACCCTTTATTTTGAAAAATTCCCTGTAAGAGCCTTTCAAGCGAGTATGGAGATTCCGATGGTGATGGGATTAGGCAATCGTGCCGAGGTGGATTCGGCTTATTTGATTTGGCCTGACCGAACTTTTCAAAAAATGAAGAAAGAAGACTTGAAAGATTCTTTAACGATTTCGCACAAGGCTAATCTTCCTGTATTTGATTTTGAAGGTTTCAAAAATAAATATCGTCCGAAAACATATTTCAAGGATGTTTCAGACATCTTGGGAGTAACAGTTAAGCATGAAGAAAATCTTTTCCATGAGTTTGAAAGAGAAGCGTTAATCCCTCACAAAATGTCCTCGGAAGGACCAGCTTTAGCAGTCGCCGACATCAATCATGATGGTTTAGAAGATTTCTTTATTGGGTCATCGCAAACCAGTTTAGCCAAGGTTTTTCTCCAACAAAGCAATGGAAAGTTTAAGGAAATACCTCAGCCCGATTTGCAAAAAGACTTAAATTATGAGGAGGTGGATGCGCAGTGGATAGACATCAATGGCGATTCACATCTGGATTTGTTGGTGGCAGAAGGTGGAAATCAATACGCCATCGGCTCCGAATATATCCAACCTCGTTTGTATCTCAATGATGGTAAAGGTCTTTTAAAAGCTCAAGAAGGCGCTTTCCCAGCTGTAACAATGACCGAAGCTTGTATCAAAGCCCAAGATATTGATGGCGATGGTCGCCCAGAAGTTTTTGTGGGCGGACGCTCGGTTCCATTTGCTTATGGCAAAATTCCTCATTCGTATTTGTTCAAATACAATGGAAAACAATTTGTAGATATTACAGCCAAAACAGCTCCAGAATTATCCGAAGTAGGTTTGGTCAAAAACGCTGAAAGCGTAGATTTAGATAAAGATGGCGACACAGATTTACTGTTGTCTTTGGAGTGGGATGGACTTTGTTTATTCGAAAATCAAAAAGGAAAGTTGGTGAAAAAAACGCTGACACAAGAAAGAGGTTGGTGGAATTTTACCTATACTACCGACATTGATGCTGACGGCGATTTGGATATTGTGGCAGGAAACTTAGGCTTAAATAGTCGATTAAAAGCCTCTCCTGAGCAACCTGTGCGTTTGTATGTGAATGATTTTGATAAAAATGGCTCAACCGATGGGCTGTTGACTTATTATTTAGGAGGGCAAGAAATTCTTTTTGCTAATAAGACCGAAACGCAAAAACAGTTTCCTTTTATGAAAAAGAAATTTTTGCTAGCCAAGGATTTTGCTAAAGCCGAAATCAAAGACTTAGTGGGAAGCTCTGAATTGGAGGCTGCCAAAACGTTAGAAGCCAACTATTTCTCAAATGCTGTTCTTATCAATGACGGCAAAGGAAACTTTAGCATAAAAGCCTTGCCATATCAGGCGCAATTTGCCCCATATTTTGCGGCGCTAGCCATAAATGCTAATAGTGATAATCTGCCCGATTTTCTCCTGATGGGCAATTTTTACGATTGTAATGTCCAAATGGGACGCTACGATGCCGATTATGGAACCTTGTTGGTTAATAAGGGAAAAGGAGATTTTGACGTGAAGCCTTTAGGTATTTCTATCAAAGGGCAAGTCAAGCGTTTGAAGCCGATTAAAATACAAGGAAAGACCTATATTTTGGTGGTTAGAAACAATGATACACTGGTTGTATTGTCTCAAGTCTAATAGTTTTTCCAAATGGTCGAATAAATGCTAAAATACAAACCTCACTATGCGTAAAAGCGTGGTGAGGTTTGTATTTTTGTAAGGAAAAGTTGTAGATAGCGGGAACAGGGACAAAGGCGTAGAGGCACAAAGTGAGAACAATACTATTAATGTAAGTTTATCCTTTTGGTTCTCTGCCAAATTATCCATTTTCCAACATACCCATACAAAAAAGACCTTAGAAAATGCCTAAAGCTCTGGCTCATAGCATTCTGTTTATATGAAAAAAATAGTTGGATTATTAGTATCAATATTGTGTTTATGGAGTTGTTCTACATCGCCCAAGGATACGCTTTTTGAAGAGCTTCCTGCTAGCCACACGGGTGTAGATTTTACCAATCATATCCTTGATCGACCGGATTTTAACATTTTTAACTACCGTAATTTTTATAATGGCGGTGGTGTAGCCCTTGGTGACCTCAACAACGATGGTTTGCCAGATATGTTTTTGACTTCCAATTTTGAGCAAAATCGTTTGTATATCAACAAAGGAAATTTACAGTTTGAAGATATTACTGAAAAGGCTGGGATTTTAGGAAAAAAATTCTGGAGTACAGGCGTAACCATGGCGGATGTCAATGGCGATGGTTTGCTGGATATTTATGTTTGTAATTCAGGAAATAAAGATAATCGAGGGAATCAGCTTTATATAAATCAAGGAATAAAAGCTGGAATGCCAACTTTCAAAGAGCAAGCCCAAGAGTATGGTTTGACCAATGGTGGTTTTACAACTCATGCTGCATTCTTTGATTATGACCGCGATGGCGACCTCGATATGTATTGTCTCAACAATAGCTTCACGCCAATGGATAGGCTAGGATATGCTAATCTCAGGGCAAAAAGAGACTCTTTGGGTGGTGATAAATTGTATCGTAATGACAATAATCACTTTGTGGACGTCAGCGACCAAGCAGGTATTTATGGAAGTCTAATTGGTTTTGGATTGGGGGTAACTGTCGGCGACGTCAACAATGATAACTGGCCAGATATTTATGTATCTAATGATTTTTACGAAAGAGATTATCTCTATATCAACCAGCGTAATGGTACATTCAAAGAGGCTATTGAAGAACAAATTGGACATACGCCTTTATCTTCAATGGGCTCCGATATTGCTGACTTGAATAACGATGGTTGGCAGGATATTATCGTGACCGAAATGTTTCCTGAAAGTGAAGAGCGTGTCAAGCGTACTGCCACTTATGAAAGTTATGATTTTTTTCAGTTTAAGGTCAAGCAAGACTACTATTACCAATATATGCGCAATATGGTGCATATCAACAATGGCGATGGGACTTTTTCAGAAATGGGTCAGCAATTGGGATTACACGCCACCGACTGGAGTTGGGGCGGTTTGATGTTTGATATGGATAATGATGGTTTGAAAGACTTTTTTGTGGCAACAGGCATCATGAAAGACCTTACCGACCAAGATTATATTGCTTTCTTGGGTGACGAAAACACCATGCAACAAATGTTGAACGGGAAAAAATTTGACTATCATGAGTTTGTTGATAAAATGACCTCTACACCAGTTCCCAATTATGCTTTCAAGAATTTGGGGAATCTAAAATTCGAAAACCATGCTGTGGATTTTGGACTTGAAGGTCCAGGATTTTCGAATGGCGCGGCGTATGCAGACTTAGACAACGACGGAGATTTGGATTTGGTTGTAAATAATAACGATTCGCCAGTTTCGATTTATAAAAACAAAGCAAACGAAAAGCTACAGGCCAATTATCTGAAAGTTCGTTTGAAAGGGTATGAAAAAAATGTTTTTGGCGTAGGAGCGAAGGTTTCAATTTTTCAAAAAGGAGAACAGCAGGTTTTACAACAGTTACCAAATCGAGGTTTCCAATCTTCAATGGATTTGTCTTTAAATTTTGGTTTAGGAAAAAATACAACTGTTGATTCTTTAGTAATTATTTGGAGCGATGATGCCACACAAACCATTCGAAACATCAAAGCTAATCAAACGCTTACGTTAGACCACGCCCAAGCCAACGAGAAATTTGTCTATAAAACTCCAAGTAATCTAAAGCCATTATTAGTAAACCATACCGTACAGTCTAGTTGGAAATATACCCATGTCGAAAATGACTTTGTAGATTATAACCGTGATGGTTTGCTCAAACAAAAATACTCTACCCAAGGACCAGCTTTAGCGGTCGGCGACATTAATGGCGATGGTATAGAAGATGTATTTATTGGGGGCTCGGCGACGCAATCCAAACAAATTTATCTCCAAACAACTTCGGGACAATTATCCTTGAGAAATATGCCTTCTTTTGAGCCTTACAAGGGTTTTGAGGTGGTAGATGCTCTGTTTTTTGATGCCGATGGTGATAAAGATTTGGACTTATATTGGGTAACAGGAAGTAATGAGTTTTTACCCAATGATCCACAATTGGCGGATTGTCTTTTCTTAAATGATGGAAAAGGAAACTTCGTTTACAGCCCAACTCTCCCAACTAATCGTACCAGTGGCGCTTGTGCCAAGGCATTGGATTACGATTTAGATGGCGATTTAGATCTATTTGTAGGTACTCGTATGACTCCCGCACGCTATGGTCAAAACCCAAATAGTTTTATTCTTCAAAACGATGGGAAAGGCAATTTTAAAGATGTTTCAGTTCAGCTTCTGGGAGCTAATCAAGCATTAGGAATGATTACCGATGTGACTATTCAAGATTTGAATGGCGACCGATACCCCGAAATAATAGCCGTTGGCGACTGGATGCCTGTAGTTATTTTACAGAATAATAAAGGTAAAAACTTCATAAAATCAGACCTTGGAAATCAAGCATTGAACGGTTGGTGGAACGCCATCCAAGCAGCGGATTTGGATAATGATGGAGACTTGGATTTTGTGTTGGGTAATCTAGGAAATAACCATCACTTCAAGGTTTCTGCTACCGAACCAGCAGAATTATATGTGAATGATTTTGATAAAAACGGTTCTTTCGAACAGATAATGACCTGTTATCGTCAAGGAGAGCCTTGGCCAATGGTTTTGAAAGCCGATTTGCAGAAGCAGTTACCAGAAATAAAACAGAAGTTTCTGAAGTTTTCAGATTATGCCTCTGCTCAAATGGGAGACCTTTTTGAAGATAGTCAATTGGAATCTGCTACAGTCCAAAAGGTCAATAATAGTGAGTCTGGCGTTATGTGGAATTTGGGCAAAGGACAATTCAAGTTTACGCCATTCCCCATGATGGCACAAACATCGCCTATTACCAGTATTCAGTGTGTAGATTTGAATAAAGATGGAGCCTTGGAAATTATCATGAATGGAAATTTCTTTGATGTTTTACCAGAAATCGGAAGATTTGATGCCAACTACGGGGTTATTCTTCAAAATGATGGGAAAGGTAATTTTAGGAAAATGACCTCTTTAGAAACAGGATTTTTAGTAAAAGGACAAGTGCGCAAAACAAGAATCCTCAAAAAAGCAAATGGTAAAAAAGCTCTTCTCATTGCTAAAAATAATGATACAGCAGAGATTTGGGATATTGTGAATTAGTATGAATTCTATCTAAATTCATGTAGATTAGCATTAAAATGTATTCTAAATAGATACTAAAGTTCACCCTATTATATTTGGATATGACATTTATATTCTTGAAAAATAAATGTTTCAAAACGCAAAAGACATGATTAGCAAGATAAAATTTAAAAACTTTAAGTTGTTTAAAGACTGGCAAACATTGGAAATAAAGCCGATTACTATTCTTATAGGAAAAAATAATACTGGTAAGACAGCCGTGTTGAAGTTGATTCCATTACTTGAATCAAGTTTGAGTGGAAGGTTTGACGAAGCAATCAATCTTAAAGATATTGGCGTTCCTATTGCAGAATTCCCCAACGAGCTGATTTATGGAACGCCAATGCACAGAGGAGAGTTAAAGTTTGAAATTTTAGATGATAGCGATAGAGAATTGAAAATCTCGTTACATATAGAAGATGGAAAGTTTAAGGTTAAAGACTGGAATTATGCTAATCTGAACTTTACTGAGAATGATGAGTCTTACCTTGATGAATCAGCGAAAAAATGGTTTCCAGAGTTTAGAGGGGTTACATTAAACTCATTGACTGATGAAATAGGAGTACGAAGTACAGATATCCCTAATAACCAGTTTACTAACAAGGATTTAACTTCTGATTACATCGGAGGGTTTAGACAAAAAGCACAGGGATACTATCCTTCTGATGATACAAAATATGATAAATCTGGTTTTGAGGGTGAAAACTTATTTTCATTTTTGATTGATGATAGCCAAACTACTCTTAAGAAATACTATCAATTGATTTCAGATTGGATAAAAGAAAAGATTGAAGGCTGGGAACTTCGAGTGGATTATGATGGGTATAGAAAAGATATACCAGCAAGAATTTCATTAGAAAAAGGCAAGCTAAAAGTTAATTTATCACAAACAGGAACTGGTATTGCTCAAGTATTGCCTCTGATAATTCGTGCATATAAACCTTGTGAGAAGGAAACATTGATTATAATAGAAGAACCCGAAAGTCATTTACATCCTTATGCTCATGCACAACTCGCACAACTATTTTTTGATTCAATTGCATTAGATAAAAACAAGAGATACTTATTCGAGACTCATTCTCAAAACTTTGTTCTAAGAATGCGAAGACTGGTAGCAGAAGGTAAATTAAAGCCTGATGATATAGCGTTGTATTATGTAGACTATGATGAGGACAAAAATGAGAGTAAATTGGAAAATATTAAAGTAAATGAGGATGGGAGTGTAGAAAAATGGCCAGAAGGTATTTTTGGCGAAACAGTTATAGAAACTAGAGCTATAATGAAGGCTAACATTAACGACTTGCGAAATGTGGATTAATATTACTAAGGATGTTTTTGTAAACTCCGATTTTAAGGCTTTAAATTTTCTATTTCAAATACTATCCTATTATCCTTCTATTGCTACAAAACCTAGGTATAATATTGTAATAGAGATTGAAAAAGTTCTTGATACTGAGAACTTTAAGAAATTGGCATCTATAGAGCCTAATTTAAGTAGTTTCTTGGAAGAGGAATACAATGCTTATGTAACTTCATCAGCTATCCCATACAAAATAACGTCAAAAAGAGGTACTTCCAATTTCAATATAGAAGAAGCTATTCTATTTTTGAATCAGCCAGTTTCTATCATATTAGAAAACAATAAAAATGATTCTGAATTTATTTTAGCGATTATTAAGCATTTTGGAAATATTAATAATTATAATAAAGCTCAGGAGCATATAGATAATGCTTGGCTTCAATTTGAAAATGCTGGAGGTTGTGGAAATATTCCTAATTTTATGGAAGGTTTTCTTAATAGATTTAAAGCTTTAGCGAGAAAAAATAGTAGAAATATATCTGACTATTTTAGAGGAGTAATTATACTAGACAGTGATACCGATTTTCCTACTCAACCTTCAAAGCATGACACTTTATTAAATAAAATACAAAAACTAGGCATAGATATAAACTCTATACATATTTTAAAAAAGCGAGCAATGGAAAATTATTTACCCATCGAGAGCTTTGAAGAGTTACAAAAGCAAAGAGCTGTTTCTAAAAATAATGATTTGAATAACTGGATTAGTACGTATCGACATTTATCAAATACTCAAAAGGACTTCTTAAACATTTCAGATGGTTTTCCTCCCAAAAAAGATAAATTTAATAGTGGTAATATTAGAAAACCTGTAGATACAAATATACTTAGTTTATTCTCTCTAAGACTCTCAGATAAAAATTTTAAGTATTTGGATGTTGGATTTACTTACATGGGTTTTGATAATTTTAATAATTTAAAGACTAGTGGAAGTTTCAAGGATGAATTTCCCAATTTGTTTAGGAAATCTATAATTACAAAAATAAATTTAAAAGATAGAGATGGAATTGGGGAGCTACAAAGCATACTTGATAAGATAACAGCATTATTATAATGTCAGAATTAAAAATAGATACCAGAATACGTTCATTACGTAAATATTTAGAGGAATTTGAACAAGGAACTTTTCAGGTTCCCGATTTTCAAAGAGACTTTTTGTGGACAACAGACGATATAAAAGAATTATTTGTATCTATCAAGAATAAATATCCGATAGGTTCTATACAGTTTTGGAAACCTATTCATGAGAATAGTGATATTTGGATTGAAAAAGATAACAACTATATTGGCCCCTATAAGGTTTTGAATCCAAGTTCTGAACCTAAGCCAATATTTATACTAGATGGGCTACAAAGACTATCTACGCTATTTGGTTGTTTAATAAATCCTGAAAAATACAACAAAGATAGACTTCAACTAAATGAATCCATCTGGAATGATAAATTTCGAATATTTTATGATTTACAAGAAGAAGAATTTATTTCTGTAAGAAAAAATCAAAAATCCACGTATGATTATCAAGTGCCTCTTTATGTTTTGATTAACACGTCTGATTTTAGAAAATTTGCCAGAGAGAAATTGGAAAAAATAAATGATAAAAACAAAATTGATCTTTATTTAGATAGGGCTGATGAGCTTAGTAAAATAATATCAGAATATGAAATTTCATCTGTTGATATTATTGATGCTACCGTAGATGAAGCAGTTGATATTTTTTGGCGAGTTAATAAAAAGGGAATTCAAATATCAAAAGATTGGATTGTTAATGCATTGACTCAAACAAATAAATTTAGTCTTAAAAATGAGATAGATTCTTTATATGAGAAACTAAAATTATACAATTTTCAAGAGATCAATAGAGAGTTAATATTTAACTGTATTCAAAGTTCATTTGGTAAATTGTCGTTTGATGTTGATGTAGTTAAACTTATCAATAGCGATAAAAATGATTTTATTAAGGTAGCGAGAAAGACGTTGATGTCATTGGAAAAGGCAGTAGCCTTTCTATTTGAAAACCTTTATGTCATAGATAGTAAATTATTACCAACTAACTGGCAATTAATTTTTATAACAGAGTTTTTTAATATTATAGACAGCCCGACTGAATCGCAATTAGAAGAACTAAAAAATTGGTTTTGGTTTACTACTTATTCTAATTACTTTACTGTATATAGTCCCAGTAAGAGGGCGAAAGCATTTCAGCAATTTAGAAATTATTTATCTGGTAGTGAATATGAATTGATTTATATAGAAAATAATGATATTGGATTTCAAGCTCCACAATACAAACCTTCAAACTTTGGCTCAGTACGTTTTTGTGCCAATGTGTTATATCAATTAAGTCAATCTAAGGAAGTTATAACCTCAGAAACTTGTTTAGGATTTGTTTCAATTAAACTAATTGAAAATGAGAAAGAAAGCCGAGCTAATGTTGTTTACAAACCATTTATGGTTGAAGATGTAATATTAAACTACCAAAATATAAAACACTCTTCACTAGAATTTCTTCTTTCTGATGAGTATAGAGGTCAATATGAAGAATTATTCATAACTGATGAAATGCGTGATTTATATGCTCAAAGAAAAAATAAAGAACTGTTGAGAATAAGAGAAAAACTAATTGAAGAGAGAGAGGATGAATTTATTGAAAATATAGGTTTAGGCTTAGACTTTTAATTTCTCCAACAAAAAGCCTGTCGGCTTCCCATTTTTAGTACAGTTTAAAAATATACATAATCTGTCTACTTTGATTATGTTTTTAACCCTTCTTGGGCTGAGTGTAGCGTAGCGGAACGAAGCCCAAGAAGGGTGTT
>NZ_JASHIC010000033.1 GCF_030056705.1 Flectobacillus longus | reverse complement strand
GTTAATGTGTTAATTTTGTTCATGGCTCGTCTTTTTTAGTTTGTTTGGTTTTGCAACTACAAATCTAAAAAATTCAAGCCTTTTTTTATGATACTTCTGAAACCGTGATAATGTCTATTTTCAAAAATTAGATAGCGCTATATCTGATACCTGTTTCCTATTTAAAAAACACTTAAACTCAAAACAAAAATGGCAATCAATCTCAAAAAAGGTGGTTCAATCAACCTATCAAAATCCATGACAAAGCTCAACAAACTGATGATTGGGCTTGGCTGGGAATACGCTTCTATCCCTGTAGACCTCGACGCATCAGTGTTTATTCTAGGTGCTAATGGCAAACTCTTATCTGATGAGTATTTTATTTTTTACAACAATCTAAAAGCTCCTGACGGCTCAGTGCAACATACAGGAGACAACCGTACAGGTAGTGACAACGACGACGATGAGGTCATTTTAGCAAACTTAGATAATATTCACCCCAACGCCACCGAAATTTGTATTTGTGTCACCATTCACCAAGCACAGCTCCGTAATCATACCTTCGGAATGTTGCGTGATGCATACATACGTATAGTGGATATGGACACTAAAGCAGAGGTTGTAAATTATGACTTGGATAGTTCTCACAATGCCGAAAATGCCCTTGTTTTTGCCAGAATCAAGAAATCGGGCAATGAATGGTATTTCTATGCTGATTCTCAAGGTTCAACTTCCGAATTGCAAGCCTTAGTAGATATGTTCGTATAATTGATAGACACTTTAAATTTATGATAAATCTTACTAAAAATAGCCGTATTTCTTTGGAGAAAAACGGCACTCAACTCAAAGAAATTAGCATCGGACTTGATTGGGGAAGTATCCAACATTCTTTCTTGTTTGGGCTCTTAAAAGACTCAACTGCTGTTGATTTAGATGGGTCTGTTTCACTTTTTGACAGTGACAAACAAGAAATTGAAACCGTATATTTCCACAATCTAAAATCTAGAGATGGAGCTATTAAGCATAGTGGTGACGATAGGGTTGGTGATAGTAGCGCTGACAATAAGGATAATGAAATCATTTACATTAATCTTGAGCAAATAAATCCCAAAGTAACTTCGATTTTTATTTATTTAAACTCCTATAAACAACAAGATTTTGCCTCTATTCCTTATGCCAAAATCAAAATTGTAGAAGGTAAAAACCATAATCCACAACAAACTTTTGCTACATACAATATCGCCTCAGACGAAACTTACAGCGGGTATGTATCTATGATTATGGGTAAAATCGAAAAACTCAATCACAACTGGACTTTTACAGCATTAGGCGACCCAATCAAAGCCAAAAATATTAAAGAGACAGTCATGTTGATTCAAGACAGATATATGTAGATTGTCAGAGTGCTTTTAATTGCCATTGCTGGAGTTTTCTCCAGCAAATAGGCGTCAGCAACAAACCGACTTACTTATTTATCTCCTCGATACCTGATTTGTTGCTGACGCTTGTCTCATTGGAGATAACTCCAATGAAGGCAAAAGAAAACATCTTCTGTATTGCCATTGCTGGAGTTTTCTCCAGCAATGGCATTAACAGCTTATCAACGTACTTATATCCTCTAAACTTGGCTCGTTGCTGACGCAAGTCTCTTTGGAGATAACTCCAAAGAGGGTTAAATCTTATTTAGGTAAGACAAACACCTTCCTCATAGTGGAAATGGTCAACTGATGCACAACTAAATTGTCCAATGTATTTGGGGCTTTTTTGATATTCCTTTTTGATATCGAAATATTTTTTTTCAATTGCCCAATCATACAATAGCATATCTATTGGATATAAACTTAGTATACCTGTCAATGAATAGCGTTTAATAACTTCCTCAGCTTTTTCCTTACTTTCAAATATTCCTGCTGGAAAATTCGCCCCTTCTCCCGTAAAAACATAGACTTGGTTTTTCATTTTTTATATATTAATGTACTAATGAAATTACAGCTTTTAATTACTCTATTGGAAATTTCGCCAGCAAATTGGCGTCACCAAACTATAAGCGTACTTATATCCTCTAAACTTGGTATTAAGCTCATTGGAGATAGCTTTACCTAGGGCAAATATGGCATGTAATGGATTTATATTTTAAAAAAATCAATTATTCTTTTTGATACAATAAAGCAAATATTTACATTTACATCTATAAATAATCTAAAAACTATCCAATTATAATGAATACTAGAAGAGATTTTCTGAAAACTTCAGGTGGTGCTTTGGCAGCAAGCTTATTGCCTTGGAATAATTTGTTTGCACAGGCAGGTCTTGTTAACAAAGTCGGAATTCAATTATTTTCTCTCCCAAAAATGCTCGATAAAGACTTTGCAGGCACAATGCAATTCTTATCTAAAATGGGCTACAAAGAAATTGAGCTATTTGGACCTTATCCATTTAGTGCCGAAGCTGCCCGCGAAAGTTGGAGCAAAGTTACGCCAATGCTTGGGTTTAGCGGAAGTGGATATTTCGGAAAATCAGATAAAGAGGTAAAGCAAATTCTTCAAGATAACGGTTTAAAAACTCCTTCAGCGCATACTGATTTAGCAACGCTTCTAGATAATATGCCTCAACTCGGAGAAGCAGGACGCACTTTAGGTTTTGAATATGTGGTATTGCCTGCTATTCCAGAAGATCGCCGTAAAAACTTGGATGATTACAAAAGAATTATCGACGATTTTAATAAAATTGGTGAAAATGCGAAGAAAGAAGGCTTAAAGTTTGGCTATCATAACCATGGATACGGCTTGAGTAAAATGGACGGTATTGTACCATTAGAGCTGATCATGGAAAAAACAGATCCAAATTTGGTTTTCTTTGAAATGGATATTTATTGGACAACCGCTGGTGGACTTGACCCAATTGCATTGTTGGATAAATACAAAAATCGCTATCACATGCTTCATTTGAAGGATATGAAGGAGAAAAAACGTTTCTCTGGCGATGGCAATAGCTCTAACCAATGGTTTGAATTATTCCCTTATATGACTTCTGCTGGTGATGGTGTTTTGGGTGTAAAAGAGATTGTTGAAAAAGCCAAACAAGTGGGTGTAAAACACTATTTTGTAGAGCAAGATTTAGTAGCAAATCCAGATGTAGCATTAAAGAAAAGTATCGATTTTATTAAATCGGTTTAAAAATATTACATGAACATTACTATCCACTATTAATTTGTACGAAGGGAGACTACAACAGTCTCCCTTTTTTGTTTCCAAAGGTGACTATTTCAAGCAATTACGTCCGAAAGTCAAATTATTCACTTAAACCTCACTTATTACCATGGACGTTAGTTTCTCAAATCTCAAGGACCAAATCTTTCTTGCTGTTACACAGTATGGTGGAAAAATTTTATTAGCACTTATCGTTTTTATGATTGGTCGTAAAATCATCACAAAGGCCTCTCAGCTTTTAGGCTCCAAAATGACCAAAAGCAACTTTGATAAAGATGTCCAGCCATTTCTAATCTCTCTTGTTTCGGTTGGTTTAAACATCATGCTATTGCTCAGTTGTGCAGGTATTTTGGGTATTCAAACTACTTCTTTTGTAGCAGTGCTTGGAGCGGCTGGCTTGGCTGTTGGATTAGCATTACAGGGAAGTTTATCAAACTTTGCAGGTGGTGTATTGATACTCATTTTCAAACCCTACAAAGTTGGCGATTTAATCAGTGCACAAGGATTCACAGGAACGGTAGAATCCGTTCAAATATTCAATACCATTTTGGTAACGCCAGACAATAAAACATTGATTTTACCCAACGGAGCATTAGCTACATCTGCGATTACCAACATTAGTGGCAAAGGAACAATACGTGTAGATATGGTTTTTGCTGTGGGAAATCAAAATTCGTTAGAATCAGTCAAAAAAGCATTTACAAATGCGGTGAAACTATGTCCTACTGCTTTACAGAACATTGAACATGATATTTTGCTCAACTCTATGACCGAAAATGCGTTAAAATTTGATGTGAGAGTTTGGACTAACTCTGAAAATTACTGGGCAACTTATTATAGCGTAACTGAATTGGTATATGAACAGTTAAAGAAAGAAGGTATTGAAACGCCTAAAGTTCATCTAAATTTGCATCAATTATCATAATGATGAAACATTCGGTATTTACGCTCTAATTATTCATCAAAAGGCGGTCGAAAAATTATTTTCGACCGCCTTTTGATATGACATGCCTTTAGACTCAAAGCATTGCCTCTCTACTATGGATACCTTATATTTTTTTACTCAATACATGAAAGTATAATTTCACAAGAAGTTCTAATCTGTTCTTCTGTGATGATTAAAGGCGGAGCTATTCGCATCGAATTATCACAGAACAAGAACCAGTCAGTCAATAAACCTTTTTCTATAGCTCGATCGATAATTCCTTTTAACTCCTCAAAATCAGCAAATTCTACTGCCATCATCAAGCCTTGGTTACGAACTTCTTTGATTTTAGGATGCACTAGCAATGAACGAAATAGAGCTGCCTTTTCAGGGACAGACTCATACAGTTTCTCCCCTCTAATCAAATTAATTGTTGCCAGCGATGCTGCTGCCGACACAGGATGTCCGCCGAAAGTAGTAATATGCCCCAAAATCGGATTATCCTTAAACACACTCATTACTTTCTGATTCGCAATAAATGCTCCGATAGGCATACCTCCGCCCATTCCTTTGGCGCTGGTAATTACATCTGGATAGATACCAAATTGCTCAAAAGCCCAAAAGCTTCCTGTGCGACCAAAACCAGTTTGTATTTCGTCAATAATCAAAAGTGCTCCTACCTCATCACATCTTTTTCTTAATGCCTGAAAATACGCTACGGTTGGCACTCTTACCCCTGCTTCTCCACCAATGATTTCGATAATAACGGCAGCTGTTTGTTCGGTTACTTGCTCAATATCATCCATATTCCCATGGGTGATATTTTTGGTCATAGGCAATAGAGGTCTGAAATTTCTTTTGAAATTTTCACTGCCTGATAGCGACAATGCTCCCTGCGTAGCCCCGTGGTAAGCATTGTAACAAGATACGAACTCTGTTCTTTGTGTGTATCGTTTTGCCAATTTCATAGCTCCTTCGATGGCTTCAGTGCCAGAGTTGGTAAAATATACATTGTCCAACACAGGTCTATCTCCTGCACTTGGTGCTAGCGAATCTACCAAAGCTTTGGCTAATTGCACTTGTGGACTTTGTACAAATTCTCCATACACCATCAGGTGCATATATTTGTCGACTTGGTCTTTGATAGCCTCAACGACTTTGGGGTGGCGATGTCCCACATTGGATACCCCAATTCCCGAAATCAAATCTAGATACGACTTGCCTTCTGTATCATATAAATAAACCCCTTCGGCACGCTCAATTTCCAAGGCTAATGGAAAATCTGAGGTTTGGGCTACATTTTTCAAAAATAACTCACGCTGCGTAATCAAAATCGTAATGTTTAATATGTGATGAAGCCACAAAATTACGAGATTTTGTGGCTTCATTTCTTATTTTTCCATAAAACAAACTGTTCCTCCCACCCAATCAAAGTCTTTATTGAACCTCACTCCTATCATTTCTCCTCTGGATAAACGTGCAAGGTTGGTCAATAAAGTAGGTTTAGGCGCTCCTTGTTCCCAGCCATACAATAGGCGAATTTCAGCTTTTACTTTGCTTCCGTCCGTGGTTTCGATGACTGGTAAATAATTGACTTTTCTTTGTAAAATATACTCGGTAGGATTTTCAACTTCTTGTAAGTCTGTTTCGGTAATATTGATTTTTACGCCACTTCCTGCAAAAGAAAATAATGGTTTTAACACATAATTTTCTAAATCTTTTGGAAAATTACCTTGAAAATCAGACAGATAATGACTTTCTGGGATATATTGATGCTTGAATAATGGCAATATATATTTGCTAATCCTAAAAAACCAATTGGGATGTCCAACCCATTCAACGTCTACATCGTCAGTAAAATTAAATGCCGTTTGAAGCTCAGGGTAATTGGCTAAATCATCAAATATCAATCGATTATAAATACGCTTAATTGGTACAAGTTCTCCTAACTCTTCATAAAAGAGTAATTTCCCTTTTTTAATAATCTTGGTAATACATATTGATTTTACCCCAAACAACTCTTCTGTAACTTTGAAATCAATCCTTGTTTTTTGTGTTTCAGGATAAATTTCTAGCAAAATAACATTTTCAGGTTTTTCTTCTCCAACAATTAAATTTCTTAAAAACTCTACATATTTTGGTCGAGTCAAATCATTAAACAGAAAATCAAAGTTGTCAGGAATAGGATATTTTTTTTGAAACTGTTTTGAAAGAAAATACTGAAAAGCAAACAACGAAGGAAAACCCTGTAATTCAATCAATTGAGGCTCTACTTCACCCTTCTCATTTTCACAAATTGCAAAATCTATTGCCAAAAAAGAAGAGTTCTGGTTTTCACGAGGTACATTTTGCCCATCCGGAATAGCCTTATTGGTTTTCTCCTTAAAATTTGTTGAAGTTAATACCGAAATAATATGCTCACAGGCATCAAGCAATTGATTTTTAAAAGATTTTGGCACAAAAACAGGTGTTTCGGCTACACGAAAATCTAATTGTTGAGGATATTCATGATGAATTGATGCAAGGAATTGCTGATAGGTATCAGAAGAAAATTGAGCATTAAAGTTTTGTCGAGAAGCTTTATGCATATTTTTCAATCGGACGGCCCTATCCGAGGGTATTTATCGTGAACAGATAGGGCCATCCGTTGTTAATTCTGTGAAGTAGTTTTGAAAATTGCAGTAGTTGCAGTTTTCAAAAAATTAGGTAAAATCACTGACTCTGTCAACAAAATTTTGTCTGGATCAGCCAATTGCTCCACCATACTATTATATTTTGCTAAACCATGTGATTTAACCACAGCGTGTCGTTTTTCTTCTTTTTGCAAATAACGTAACATCCCTTCGCCATCGGCTTCAGGGTGAAACTGTGTCCCGAATACCTCTTTAGAAAAACGAATAGCCATAATAGCACGTTCTAAATTTACATGCGGACGTTCTTTTTCTAAACGTAAAATGGTTACACCTAAATCCTTGATGCGTTTTTTGTTGGGACGAACCAATTGATAATCTCTAGAATCGACCACATAGAAAGGCTCTGGCAATCCATCAAAAAATGGTTCTGAACCAGCCTCTATGGTACGATGCACTGGAAAAACCCCAAAAGAGGTACTTCTACGTTTTGACACCATTCCTATACCCAAATGGCGAGATACCAATTGAAAAGAATGGCAAATCAAAAACATATATTTAGGTTTTTGAATACCTGCAATAACTTCCTCGCCACGATTATAGGCAAAAATGGAGTCTATAAAAGTAAAATAAGGTGCTTCCCAAGACTCGCCAGATTCGAGCGGACTCCCTGGCCCACCTGTTGAGATATAAATATCATAACTTAGGTCTGGCAAGGCCATTTCGGCACGAACGTTATAAATATTGTATTGTAAAGGAATATGAGATTCTTCCTCAAAGTTTTTAATTAAATTCAAGATACAACGCATACCTTCATTGGCTACGTTGTCGTACATATCGAGAATGGCTATTCGAAGACTATTATGATTCATCTGAAACAAAGTTGATGGAAATGCTTAGGGATTCTTAGTGGAAGCACATGTATTTTGACATCAGCAATAAATACTTAAAGTGCTTAATTACTTAATATTAGAATGTAAAATTAGCTATTTTCAGTCATTCTTTTGGCTAAAATTTTACATTTACCTAATCTTTATTTCTCAAAAACTTTATTGAAATTGTGTTTCAAATAGTCAGAATATTCAGTCATGAAATATTATTTTGTATTTCTACAATCTTAAAATACGCCAACTTTGGTTTCCTCAACGATATAGTCCACTACCTTTTTTAAGTCTCCTCCTGATTGCTCAAAAACTGCTAGTTGGCGATCGGCACCTGTACCATTATCCAGAATTGTACGAATATATTCCACTTCATGACGACTTCCTAGTTCATCTAACACATCGTCTACAAAATCGAGTAACTCATCACAAAGATTTCGATAAGGGACTTCCTCTTGCTTGCCAAAATCAATCAATTTTCCTTGAATACCATAACGTGCAGCACGCCATTTATTTTCGTTGATCAGTACTTTGCGGTAGCTTCTAAAATTGAGATTTTGTTTCAACAATTTATAAATCTTAACGACCAATGCCTGCATCAAAGCCGCCAAACATATTGTTTCGTCAGCACGCATAGGAATGTCGCAAATACGAAACTCGATGGTATTGAAGTAAGGATGTAAGCGAATATCCCACCAGATTTTTTTGCCATCATCAATACAATTTGTTTTTACTAACAAATTGACATAATCGTCATACTCACTAGCAGAAGCAAAAAACTCAGGAATGCCTGTACGTGGAAACTTGTCAAAAACCTTTGAACGATAAGATTTGAAGCCTGTATTGCGTCCACACCAAAAAGGCGAATTGGTAGATAAGGCATATATATGGGGCAAGAAATAACGAACAGCATTCAGTATTTCTAGACCTTGATTACGGTTTTCTATACCAACATGGACATGTAGACCAAAAATTAAATTTCCCCTTGCCACGTCACGCATTTCGTCGATGAGGGCATCATAACGTGGATTATCCGTAATAAGTTGATCTTGCCAGTCAGCAAAAGGGTGAGTTCCTGCGGCTGCTACTTTCAGATTTTGGGCATCGGCTAACTCAATGATGTGTTTTCGAAGATAAATTACCTCATCACGCGCTTGCTGGATATTGTAACAAATATTAGTACCAACCTCTACAACAGCCTGGTGCATTTCGGCTTTTACTCTTTCTTGTAAACTAATTTTACCCCCTTCCACAATCTTTGACATGTGCGAACGCAAATCTCGTGTTTCGGGGTCTATTGTTTGAAATTCTTCTTCAATTCCTAGGGTAAATAATGACATAGTTAGTTGCGGTTGGGTGGTTTGATTGAGAACTATGTTGTTTCAAAACACAGTTCTCAATAAGGTCTATTTTTCCATCATTTTATCGCGAGCTACCCCTGCCACGGAGCTACGAACAAATGTTCCCCAAGTAAGATTATCTTTTTCTGGCTTATGTTTTTTGGCACGGTCAATAGCAAACTTTGCGGAGGTTTCGACCACCCATTCAAAGTTTTCTTGACCTACCGAGTTCACATCGGCATCAGGCGCAGGGTTACAGAAGTCAATCGCATAAGGAATACCGTCACGCACAGCAAATTCTACGGTATTGAAATCATAGCCGAGGGCATGATTCAGCGCCAACACATAGTCTTTGACGGTAGCTAAAAGTTTCTTGGCTGCTGGCCCTGTTGGTAACTGAGCATCGTAGCGCAAATGATGTGGATTTCTTGGTTCGTAAGGCATAATACGGACGTCCTTACCTCCTATACAGTAACAACGGAAATAGTCAGTAAAGAGAATCTCTTCCTGCAAAAGCATCACCAATTGCCCTGTTTCGTCATAAGCATTAAATAGCTCGTCGGCATCACGTACTTTGTACACGTTTTTCCAACCACCACCAGAGTGTGGTTTCATATAAGCTGGGAAACCGATATAATCGAAAATATCGCCCCAAGGCATAGGAAATTTCAGGTTTCTGAATGAGGTATCTGAAGTATCGTCTGGACGAACTTTGGAAGGCAAAATCACAGTTTTGGGTACAGGCACGCCAATATTTACAGCCAAGGCATTATTAAAAAACTTCTCATCAGCGCTCCACCAAAAAGGATTATTGATTACGGCTGTTCCTGCCATGGCAGTATTTTTCAACATCGCTCTGTAATAGGGTACATCTTGCGAAATACGGTCGATAATTACATCATATCCAGAAGATTCTCCTTGAACTACTTTATCAATCAAGGCTCTTTCAGCGACGATTCCCTTTGGCGCAATCTGATTCACGCGCTCTACAAATGCTTCAGGAAAAGTATTCTCCATTCCATGTAAAATACCGATTTTCTTCATAGTTTTATTCGTATTTTTTTTGTTGAGTGAACTTTGTAAAATCCCTTTTATGCTTATTTCTTATTAAATTCTTGAGAGATATTCTGGAAACATTTCTCTCCAAATGGGCCAATCGTGAGTACCATGCCAGCGTACATCTAACCAATGGTCGACATGTTTGCTACTCAAGATTCCAGATAGTCTTTCGGTTTCTGGTCTACAAAAATCTGCGTTACAAGTTCCTAGCACAATATTCATTTGCCACAAATTTGCATCATGTAGATTAGGCAAATAGTCGGGAGGATTATTAAAATACACTTGGTCGTTGTAAAAACCACTGAGGAAAGAGCGAATATCAAAGGCAGCTCCCATCGTAAAAAGGTGTGAAACCTTGTCGGGATGTCTAAAGGCAAAATTTGCCGCATGATACCCTCCAAAACTACAGCCTGCGACGGCCACTTTGGCTACGCCACATTCTCGCTGAATAGCAGGAATCAGCTCTTCAGCAAGGTATTGATCATAATAAATATGGTTTTGAATGCGCTCGGATGGATGAAGGTGTTTGGCATACCACGAGTATTTATCGATACTATCTGGACAATAGATTTTTACCTTTCCGTCATTGATTAAATCTTTGGCGGCATCAATTAACTTAAAATCTTTGGCTTCATAATAACGTCCCATAGTGGTAGGAAACACAATGACAGGATAGCCCCAGTGCCCGTAGATTAAGATTTCATTGTCTGCCCCCAAATGATGCGAGTAATACTTGACATATCTTTCCTGCATAAGGTTAAATGGTTTTGAAGTGTTTGGACTGTTCGAGGTAAAGGTCAAAAATTGTACTTCAAAGGAAAAATCGTGCTTTTGACACGCTCAAACAGGCATTCCTTGGAGGATTTTCTCTTAAAAATAGGCATTGTTTTTTATTTTCAAAATTTTTCAAAATAATTAACTCATTAATTTATTGTTTCTCCAAAGATTCCTCCAAGGATTCTGTATTTTTCAGGAAAATCTCAAATTTTGTTCCTCAATACGAGGTTATTGACAAAATTTGTACTTTACCAATGTTTAGGGTGAATCATTCTTGAGTTATACAAATTCAGACGAACATTCTCGAAGAAAAGCTTCTATTTTCAATCAACAAACTCTATTTTTATGAAACTGACTTTAACCTTGTTAGGACAATTACTCTTTTTTTCATTAAGCTACTCACAAAAAAATATTAAACCAGTGCAACAAACCACATATAAAAACGATAGTATTTATTCGCAATATCTTCAAAGAACTGTCACCTTATCAATCATTACTCCTACACAACATCAGCAAAAATTATCTTTGCTTTTGGTAAATGATGGGCAAGATTTTCCTGTACTTGGTATGCAAGCTAGCGTAGAGTCCATCTTAGGCAACAATCATATTATTCCTTTTCTGACGGTAGGCATTCATTGTAATCATGAAAGGATTTTAGAATATGGTACAGCAGCCCAAGCAGATTACAAAAACCGTGGTACAAAAGCTGGACTTTACACGCTTTTTGTCATCAACGAACTCATTCCTTATCTAGAACACCATTATTCCTTGAAAAGAGAGCCTGAAGCTAGAGTGTTGGCAGGATTTTCATTGGGAGGTTTATCCGCTTTTGATATTGTTTGGCATCATGCCAATGTGTTCTCAAAAGTTGGTGTTTTTTCAGGAGCCTTGTGGTGGCGACAAAGAGAAGAGGGATACACCGACGAGCATGACCGTATTATTCACAAACTTGTTCGAGCAGGTTTCTATAAATCTGGGCTCAAATTTTGGTTTGAAGCAGGAACAAATGACGAAAAAGACGACCGCAACAATAATGGCATCATCGACGCCATCGATGACACATTGGATTTGATGAAGGAGCTCCATCAAAAGGGATATAATGCAAATGCTGACACACATTATCACCAAGTTGAAGGGGGCGAACATAACCCTCAAACTTGGGGAAAGGTTATGCCAGCATTCTTGAAATGGGTGTTTGAGAAGCCATAGATACTTTTTCTTAATTTTTGTTAACGACAAAGCACTATATCCTATAACTGACTATCTTGCCAAAGAGTCCAGAAATCCCCTATTTTTTCTCAATAAACTCAACCTCAATCCTACTCTTCTCGATCGCCTGATAGAGAAGATACAAACCCCATTTTTCACTATATGAAATTACTACAGTCCGTAATTGCTTTTATTCTATGCTGTTTATTTTCTAATGATACGTTCGCTGAGGGCGGAATTAAAGGAAGTATTAAAAACGTCAAAGGCGAGTCGCTCTCATTTGCGTCTATCATTATCAAAGGACAAAATAAAGGCACAATGGCCAACGAAGATGGCTTGTATGAATTGTCGCTACCAAGTGGAACATATACGGTGGTTTTCCAATATTTAAGTCATAAATCCTTAGAAAAAACGGTTAATGTTCAAAATGATTACGTAACGCTCAATGTAAACTTAGAGGAACAATCTATTAGTCTCAATGAAGTAAAATTTTCCGCTAAAACAGAAGACCCTGCCTATACTATTATGCGCAAAGCCATTTCGATGGCAAGGTTTCATATTTTGGAAGTAAGCAACTACAATGCTCGAACCTACGTAAAAGGAACGGGAAAGGTCAATTCCGTTTCTAAGCTCCTGAAGGCAGTAGCTGGCAATAAAATGGAAAAAGAATTAGGGCTAAAAATTGGACAAACCTATATTCTTGAGTCAATCAACGACATTAATTTCTCACAACCCAATACGGTAAAAGAGAAAATTGTTTCAAGCAGAAGTAATTTTCCCAAACAAATCCAGTCAAGTAGTGGTAACATCATCACTTTTGCCAGAACCAACTTCTATGTTTCCAACGTTGGAGGCGTTGTATCGCCTTTATCTCCATCGGCATTGGCGTATTACAAGTTTAGTTTTGAAGGTATGTTTGAAGACCGAGGAGTACAAGTCAATAAAATAAAAGTTACGCCCAAATCATGGGGTTCTGATGTATTTTCAGGAACCATCAATATTATCGAAGATTCGTGGGCCATTCATAGTCTTGATTTAAAGTTTAACGACGAAAATGGCAATTACACCTTAAAACAACTTTATGCACCATTTAAAGACGTTTGGATGCCTGTTTACATGGATTCTGGGTTCAATTTCGATGCTTTTGGGATTGTAGCCGAAGGACGATATGTTACCAATGTGCGCAATTATAATGTAACTATCAATCCTAAGTATCATCAACAACCCGTGGTAATTGATGAGAAAATCGATAAAGCGGAGGCTAAAGAATTGAAAGGACAAAAAGTTGATAAAAACCTAGCGCTAAAACAACAATCGATGACGCGCAAGCAACTTAAAAAAGTACTGAAGGATTTAGAAAAAGAAGATAAAGCTGAGAAAAAAGCCCAAAATCAAGACATAAATATTGTGCGAGATTATAGTCTGGATGTTGATTCTCTTTCGACCAAACGAAGTAATGATTTCTGGAACACCGAGCGCCAAGTTCCGCTTACAGAATATGAAGTGGTAGGATACAAACAAGCTGATAGTTTGAATAAAGTCAATAAAGGACAAATTAAAAAGGACTCTCTTAAAAACCTGCCAAAATTCAAATTAAGCCATATTTTTGCTGGACATACCTATAACTATGGCTCACGTACTCCTTTGTATGGCTATCAAAAAACTTTGATTTATTCTTCTCCATTAATGCCAAACTCCAATGTTGATGGTTTTTATTACAATACCGTAGAAGGCTTTTATCTGGAATCAGGATTAAAATATATCAAGCGTAATAAGCTCTTGAGTAGAATGGAAATTGGCACAGACTTGCGCTATTCATTTGGAAGAGAAAAATTAACAGGATTGTTGTATGGCACCTACGTGCATAATTACACCCAAATTTCGGTTAAAGGTGGTCAGTTTGTATATCAATACAATCAAAATCAACCCATAACCTCTTTGGTGAATGCCTTCTATACTTTGTTATTCGAACAAAACTATATGAAGTTGTACGAAAAAACTTTTGCTCAGATAGATTTTCGTCATCAATTTTCTCCAAAAATTACAGGAATCATTGGTTTAGAAACCGCTGAGCGCCATATTTTGGAAAACACACCTGATGCAAAGCCTATTTTTGATAACAAAAACAGAGAGTTTTCAAGTAACTTACCTGTAAGTAGCGAGTTAGCCAATGTTTCTTGGAGCAATCACTCTATTCAGTTTGTCAACGCAGGAATAACGCTTCGTCCTTTTGCTAAAACAAGTAAATTTAACGGACGTGAATTTATTTCAAACTACCGCAATCCTAACTTCAGAATCAGAAGTAAATGGGGTTTCAGCAAAGCTGGAGACTTTAACAATACCGAAATAGAATACGAACAGATATTCAATCTCAATCGACTAGGCGACCTTCGTTTGATGGTAACTGCTGGTGATTTCTTAAAAAAACCAAGCTACTTCCTCGACTACAAACACTTCAATGGCAATCAAGTATTGTTTAGAAGAGACGGATTGTTTAATTCATTCAGAAATCTAGATTACTACAACTACAGCACAAACGGCTCGTATATTGAGGCACATGCCCAACAAGATTTTAGATCATTACTCTTAACAAAAATTAATATCTTGAAATTGTACGGTTTGAAAGAATCAGTATTTGCCAACTATTTGTACACGGGCAACAAAAACTTCAACTACCTAGAAGTAGGCTACGGAATATCAGGAGTTGGTAAAATATTTGGCTTAGAAGTCGTAAGCAATTTTATCAATGGCAAATACGACGCAACAGCTTTGAGAGTGAAGTTTAGTAGGTAGGGTTTGAGGTTGAGAATTAATATATTCTTCAATTAAGTAATTTTCAAATCACTTGTATAAAAAACAAAATATGTAAAAAAGTATTTTTATACATTTATATACGGTTAAAAGCTAAGTTTTTCGATTGGATAATCGCAGAACTTAGCTTTTTTCATATCTAAACATTTATTACCATATACATAGATACACATGAGCGCATTAGAAAACTACACATCTCATCAAATAAAAAAAATCAAAGATTATTTAGCATTAAATCAGATAGATACAACATCTACTTTGAGTAACGTAAATAATATCACCCTTATTAATTTCGTACTACTTCATCAAATACTAAATAGAGATAATGTTCAAAATTTTCAAATATCTATTCCTTGCGAAGTCAATATTGCGGGATATTATGAGTCAATTCTTTGGGCTACTATAATCTCAAAATATGCTCAGAATCTTAGTTGTAATAGCGATATAAAAGAATTTGAGATTGACGATAGATTATATTGTCCTAAAAAACATAAAATATATCACTATCGAGGAGTTGAAGGTAATAAAATAAGATTAGCAGATAAAAATTCTATTATATTTCGTAGTATCTCGGACGTTAATAAAATGTTTATTCTTAATGCCAATAATACACTTACTTGTCACACAACAACTTATTTTAGAAAATATTATGAAGATTTTCTCTCTATTTTCCCCAACGTAGAAGTTTTAACAAAATTTACAAAGAAGACTGTAATTGTAGTATCTAAAGAATTTATAGATACTACACCTCAGAAAAAGGCACTTCCAATTAGATATAACTTAGAAAAAGATTCTAACTGTCTTGTAGAACCTTTAATTGAAGTTATTAATGATTTCAGTACGATTGAAGATTTACTGTGGTCTGAAAACCACGGAATAGAGGAAGTTATTTTTTTAGGTAAGAATAAATACAAGGATACCTTCCTAAAAGCCATTGAACATCAAAGTTGTGGGCGTATCAAAAAAGTAATTCTTTTAGGAGAACAATCTATCTCAAATGATTACCAATTTCGTTCGTGGCATTGGACAACAGAAGAATTATTCTATCTGAAAAATAGCAATGAAAAAAGTTTAATATTTCATCCTATTAATAGTCCTAAAATTCTTGAATTTGTAAGTAGGTATAATGCTTTTACTGAAAAACTTATCAATGCTGGGGCTAATTCAGAATACGCCAAAGGAATAATGTACCAATATTTAGTTTACTTTTTGATTCCGCCGTTAATTAATACGGAAAATTCACCTCTAACGATGTTTTTAGAAAAATTGGATAATGGAAGTAGTGATTTTGAAACCTTATTAGATAATACACATATTAATCCGCTACCCTATATATCTGAGCTTAAGGCATTTCTAACCGAATTACATGAATTATCAATTACTCTTAAACCTAAACTAGAAACGATTAAGAATCTATCCCGCAACAAGAGTATTAAAGCAACATACATCGTTGTAAAATCTAGAAAAAGTGCAAAGGAATTAAAAGTGATTACAGAAGGTACTAAAGGGTTAAAAGTCCTAACTCATCAAGAATTGAAAGCTTATTTAAAAAGACCCGAAGAAAATGGACTTTTTAATCAGGAAGGAAATCTAAGACGTAATCATTTTATTTTTACTCACCTTCATTTAGACCATGACCCTAAGAAGAGGAATCCACTTGCTATTTATAAGCTTTATGAAGAAACGTTACAGTACGGATTAGCCACGGTTCTCTACTATGATAGTATTGAAGCCAATAGAATAAATAAAATTACTTTTTTTGCACAACAACAAACGTTAAGGCACCTGATCCATCCTGACAGGAGTTATTTTGTAGACGATTTAATTTACGAAGAACCTACGGCAACCTTGGAGGATGTTGACCTACAGACTGTAAAAGCTACCCAAGAAATCTTAGCTCTTATTGAATCGGGACATGAAACAACCGAAGAGTCTGACTTAGAAAACTATACATCAAAACTACATGATTATTTTGCTAAATATTTCGGAGAATATCGAAAAGTAGGTAAGAATAAATTTGCGAAAATAGATACAGATGAAGATGACTTTGAGGAACTAGAAGAAGCTAGTAACTCTAGCAAAAGTACACTAAAAAATGAAACTAAATTTGAAATTACATTTGATGACAATAGTTCTATCAATCTTTATACAAATCAGATAGTTGCCTGTAAAGCCGTAAATAATGATAGCATTATTGGAAGAAAAGTTGAAGAACTCAAAGTTTCAGATAAGATAATAGATTATAATATAACTTTTGATAACTCATCAGTAATCTTAGAAACAATTCCCGAAGCAAAAGAGCCTATTCGATTAATACAACAGGCAAGTGGGGAATGGCGAAACTGGCTTAAACATAGTCGAGATAATTATAAACTTAGAAATAAGTTAAATGACGATGATGCAGCAAAAGTTCTTCATGAAAAATTACAAGTGAATGTTAGTCTCGATACTGTAAAAAGATGGCTCACTACCAAGGAAAAGTACTATTTTCCAAGAGATAATGAAGATTTAGATAAAATCTTACAATTACGTATTAGACAAACAAAAAAACAAGAAGAAATAGAATTTATTTCAAAAGCTGAAAAGATTAAAGAATCTAGAAATACAGCTTCTAGCTTCAAAGAAGTAATAACTCAACTTAAAATAGAATTGACTAATTTTCTACTAAAAAAAGAAAAAGGTAGCATTTTAAGTAGAATAACCAAAACTCAAATTGATGAACTACTTTATAAGAAACAGTTCAAGAGCATCATTAAAATTGAAAAACGATGAATTTACACCCAAGAGATATTTTCAAAGAGCAAATTCAAAAAATGCTCATAGGCCCAGGTGCTGATATTTTTGGTTTAGATGATAGAGAAGAAATAATAGCAGGCTATCCATTAAAAACTTATTATTCGGGTATCCTATTTCCAGAAAGGACAGGAATTAAAACGGATAGCTCCCCTGATTTATTAGATAATGGAGAAGATAGTTCAGACGATAACAACAATCAGGAACTTGCTGAATTTTCCCAAAAAGAACCTTCAATGGCATCTAAGGATGAAAATGCTACCAAGGATTCAACGGAAGCAAACCACTATTTCCCCTCAAATATGGGGCTAACAGTTTGTTTACCCACATCAACCCCATTTATCAAAGTCACCTTTAGTGCAGGACGATACGAAGATTTAAAAATAGAATCATCTGTCAGAAAAATAAGGATTAAACGATATGACTATGAAGCCTTACAAAATAATCCTCATTTTCCATTTAAAGAAGAGTTATGGTGTGAAGATATTTCAGAAGAAGAGGTTTTTATGTCTGTTCAACTAAACTCTTGTGTTAAAGAATCAGAGATTAGAAGCCGATTAAAACCATTTCTAGAAAATAAAGAAATTGATAAAAGTGAAAATGCTCTTGAAAAATTTCAATTACTTACCTCTTCAAAACCCTTTAAACGGATAGTATTACAAGAAACGATTGAAATTCCGATAAAAAATACAGCAGATGGGATTCCACTTTTTCATGAGCATAAAGAATTTGTTTCAGCTAAATACTTTATCAAAGTTATACCATATAAAGGTAAAAACTATGTTAAAATTTTATTAGCCAATACACATAAACACCCTTTCAGCAAATTTTCATTTGTCAACGAAACATTAAACCGAAAATGTCTTTTTCAGTGTAGTATTAGCATAGAAAGCAGTGAATTGGAGCCATACAAAAGTTATTTGGCTGAAAATCCTTTTGATGATGAAGCGAATTTAATTGAGTATCAATACCGAAATTTGAAATCGTATGGGATTGGGCACAGCACTTCTGTATTGTGGGATAGAGAAGCCATAAAACCAGAATGGATAACTACCACTTTTTTACCAGAGGCCGATATTCCATCAGTTAGTAATAGTTTTAGAACAGATGAAGAATATTTAAAAGAAATTGCCAATGTAAAAAATCTATCTATTTGGTCATCGCTATCACAAAAAGAGACTTGTGAGAAGCTAACTGCGTTTGTCTGGGCTTACCAAAACTGGATAATAAGGCAACAACAAGCAGCAAAAAAGGAATCATTAGCATATCAAAATTTATCGGATGATTTAATTCAAAAGCAAATAGCCAATAAGGATAGACTATTAAGAAATATAGATATATTAAAATCTAATAATCAGGCATTTCAATGCTTCCAATTGGCTAATACTGC
Source organism: Flectobacillus longus (assembly GCF_030056705.1). GTDB lineage: Bacteria > Bacteroidota > Bacteroidia > Cytophagales > Spirosomataceae > Flectobacillus > Flectobacillus longus. The sequence goes on along the minus strand of NZ_JASHIC010000033.1, from coordinate 75,508 downwards.
CATGTTTATTCAGATGATTATTTCCAGAGATGAACGCTTTGGAAGTGTTGAAAAAGAAGCAATTGATATTACCGATGGAAAAGATATTTACAGTAATATTATTTTTTTTCAAGAACATTCGGGAAAAGATGATGAAGGGAAAGATATAACTTATCGACCATTTCAGTTAGCCTTTCTCCTTCTAAATTTAGAAGGAATTATTGACCCTAATTGCAAGGATAGAAATGAAATAGTTGATTTGATTTGGTTTCCTACTGGTGGAGGTAAGACAGAAGCATATTTAGCCGTAACAGCTTTTACTATTTTGTGGAGAAGGTTGACAAACTCTGATAATTATGAGGGTGTTTCGGTAATTATGCGTTATACGTTAAGACTGTTAACAGCTCAACAGTTTGAACGAGCCAGCAGATTAATTGTAGCGCTGGATTTTTTACGTACTAAAAAAACAGAATTACAGTTAGGAAACACGCCCATTTCAATTGGAATGTGGGTAGGAATGGCAACAAGCCCAAATACAATTAAAGAAGCAAGTGAAAAAATAGGCAATAATGTAAATCCTGAAAATGACTCTATACAATATGCTATTAATCAATTAAATAAACCAAACTTGAATTATTCACTTGTAACAGCAAAACAAAAAAATATCTTTCAAATTTCTGCTTGTCCATGGTGCGGTTGTGAACTAATAACCAAACGAAAAAATGCTTTAGGTACAATTGATTTTGCTCATGCTTTCGATACAGACGACAAAAAGAAAAAATTTAAAATTACCTGTAAGAATACTTCTTGCAATTTTCATTCTCAGAATGGATTACCCATAGATGTAATTGACGAATCATTGTATAATCAGCCTCCAACTTTACTTTTTGCAACGGTTGATAAATTTGCGATGATAGCTCATCAAGAAAATGCTCATCGTTTTTTCAATTCCTTATCTGAGGGGCTCCCACCTGATGTAATTATTCAAGATGAACTTCATTTACTTAATGGACCATTAGGCTCAATTGTAGGTCTTTTTGAGACTTTGGTTGAACGCCTTTGTAGTAAAAAAGGTCGTAAACCCAAAATTATTGCATCAACAGCAACAACCAGAAATACTAAAGAGCAAATAGAAAACTTGTATGGAGGACGAGAAGTAAATATTTTCCCTCCGCAAGGTATCTCTTATGATGACAATTATTTCTCACAAGTAACAAACAAAAGCCTTCGTAAATATATTGGTTTTATGCCTACAGGTAAAACAATGATTGATACACAAGTGCAAGCAATGTTACCTACTTTACTGTATGCCCGAATCTTATTGCATCAAGTTGGAGATGAGAAAAACCAAGACTTATTATCTGATTATTGGACAATCGTTTCCTACTATAATAGTTTGAAGCAAGTTGGTAAAATATATAATAAAGTTGGTGATGAAATTCTTGCTGAATTACGACGCTTACATAAACGGTTTTTACCAAAGTCTCTTGATTTTAATTATCATGGAATAGTCAATAGAACCACCGAATTAACAAGTAGGGTGGAAAGTACTAAAATTAAAAACGTACTAAAAGACTTAGAAAAAAAGTGGGGTTTAGACGAGGAAAAAAAATATGTAAAAGACACTGTTGATTTAGTATTAGCCTCTAATATGTTTTCAGTGGGCATTGATATTAGACGTTTGAATGTAATGGTCATGAATGGGCAACCTAAAAATGTTGCAGAATATATACAAGCCTCAAGTCGGGTAGCTCGAAGTCGAGAAGGGTTGGTGGTAAATCTGTTAGACGCAAATTTAGCAAGGGAGAAATCTTATTTTGAAAATTATGTATCATTTCATCAAGCGTATTACAAGTTTGTCGAACCTCTAACAGTAACTCCTTTTACAAGCATCACATTCCACAAAATTCTGAATGGTATTTTAGTAGGTTATATGAGACATATTAAAGAGCTAAATAAAAATGAAGATGCTCATAAATTTGATGGAAATATTGAAGATCTTATTGAATTGATTGAACAACGAATTCCTGAAAGTAATGAAAACTTAAAGATTATGGCTCGTCAGATATTAAAAGAGTTGGCTGATGATTGGTATCAAAAAGTTAAAGACAAATCTGGGGTTAATCAAAAACTATTCTACAAAGAATTAATTCAAGATACCGCATCAGATAACCAATGGACCTTAATGAAATCTATGAGAGAAGTGGATAGTAATAGTGTAATTAAAATTGATACAACAATAACAATCGAAGAGCAGGACAATGGGGAAGAAGACCAACAATAAGATTACTTCCAATGCTAAATTTGAGGAAGTTCAAACTCGAAAGCTGATTTCTGCTTATGGTGGAGTTGGCTCAATTGTTGAAACACGCAGTGGTTCAATAATCATTAGACCTTTTAATAAATGGTTTTTTTTTAACGATAAAAACAAGCATAAACATATTGAGATAGAAGACCCAAGATTAATAAAGCGATTAAAAGAATGGTTTCCCAATATTGAAAAATTGGTCAAACTACCTATTAATCAGATGGAAAAAAATTATCCATCTTCACAATATGATGTTGTAAATGCAGAATATTTCCCTAAATGGATGTATTCTCCTGCAACTCGTCGTTTTGCACCTTTAGATGAATGGACACGTCGTTGGGAAAACTTGGTAAATACGGAAAAAGATAAAGAAAATATTCTACCACCGAAATGTATTGATACATATTTGGAGTATATAAATAATGAAAAAGACAAAAAGAAAAAATCACTAAGACGATTTGTTGAGTTAGAGCAAGTACGCTTTATTATGATTTCTTCATCGGGAAAAATTTTTGATATTCCTTGGGATAGATGGGTATTTTCTAATAAAGATACTGTTCATCAAAATTTTGACGATGAGGATTTATACATTGATGAAAATGAAAAAGGTAATTTTTTAGACTGGAATGTTAAAATTCCACCTAATATTCATTTTGAATATACAACATCCGATAAGTTTAGTGATTTAAGAGGTATTAGTATTGTAGCACGAGAAAATGGCACCAACAACGTTGTAAAAAGGAGAACGTTGGCAGGTTTATTTAATTTAAGAGTAACTGAATATGAGCTACGTAAGGCAGGATTAATTAAAAATCATGACAAAGATAGTGTTGTGAAAATAGTCATTAGAAGTAGCAATAGTGTTTACTATCCTAATATTATCAATAGTTTGTATCTACCTGTAAAAACACAAGATTTGCTATTTTCAAATCAAGAAATTGAACTTATCAAGGAACGATTAGCAAGAGGGCGAAGTTTTGAGGCTATTTCAGATGCACTAGATGATAATTACAGCACTCAAAGAACACCTTTGGAGATTCAAAAACTAATAAACAACAACTATCAACAGGAGGCTATAACATCCTCTTCTCTACTGGAAGAAGTTTATCGTTTGGGGGAGTATTTATTTATTACTCAAAAAAACAAACGTTATGCAGATAGCAACCAGCTAGTATTTGCACCTGTTGAGACCTCGATACAAGGCATTCGTAAAATATATGCTATGGAACGTTTAAAGTTAACTTCTGTTCAACCATCATATACTCGACAAGAACCAATTGATAATGATTCTTTTTTAGTCGAAGATATTAATGAAGACTCTGACAAAGTTCCGATTAAGAAAATGTACACACATGGTTGGAAAAAAGAATCAGTAAAGTATTTCCCTGCTATTGAAAGCTATGGAGAAGGAGTTTTTATAGATTTTGATAGTACTACAATTGATAATTGGGTAGCTAAATTTGGAGATAAAATAAATAGACGTATAAGCATTATACAACATAATTTTGACAACCATAAACGAGCAAATCAAGAACGCATTATTACACCTAAATTTGTAATGATTCACACTTTTTGTCATTTGATAATCAAAGAATTGGAGTTTCTATGTGGTTATCCTGCTAGTTCTTTACAAGAAAGACTATATATTGGAAAAGAAATGCAAGGAATACTTATCTATACTATTGCAGGCTCGGAGGGTAGTTATGGAGGTTTGGTCTCATTGGCAGAATCTCATAAAATGGATAATGTTATTCGGTCAGCTCTAGAAAGAGCCAAAGACTGTTCATCTGACCCTATTTGTTATCATACTGGACATGAAGGGCAAGGAGCAGGAGGTACAAATTTAGCTGCTTGTTTTTCATGTGCTTTATTACCTGAAACCTCTTGCGAAGAATTTAATTCATTCTTAGATAGAAGATTACTTATCGATGATGATTTTGGTTTTTGGATTCAATAATCTTTTTCAATTTATGCAACAAAAGGCACAAAGCGAGAAATCTCACTTTGTGCCTTTGTGCCTTTGTGCCTTAATCACTTTGCCACTCAACCACTAAATCAACCTATTTCCCTACCGAAATCAAGTTGGCAAATAGTCGGTATGCACCCGAAACACCCGCAGGAAGTTGACGGAAGAAAGCATATCCTGTAAAGATGTAATTACCTTTTCCATATTTGGCATATAATAAACCTCCATCTGCTGGTTTTTCGTTGGGGTCATTTGAGGAAATAATGGTTTCATATTTACCATCCCATTCGTTCGAGAAATACAAGCCTCTTTCCTGAATCCAGCCATCAAAATCTTTTGCCGTAATTTCGTTTGGAACATTCAAAATCGGGTGTTCTGGTTTTAAGAATCTTATCTCTGCCTCCTCTACTGTTACACGGTCACGCGAAAGTTTGAAATCATAAGGACCTAAACCGCCATCAACTTTTTGTAGGTTATTATTCACCTGATATTGCACAACCATATTACCTCCATTTTGAACATATTCCATCAATTTCTTTTGATAGAATTTCAGGCGTGGCTCCGTATTATAAGCACGTACACCAACCACAATAGCATCGTATTTGCTCAAATCTTCATCCAATTCTTTCTCTCCGAGCATCGTTACCTTATACCCAATCTGACGCAATGCCGAAGCTACCTCGTCACCTGCGCCCATGATATAGCCAATATTATTACCCTTTTTCTTGATATCTAATTTTACAATTTTGGCCTCTGCCACAGGAAATAATGTTTGAGGAGGAATATGGTCATAGGCAACTGTCAATAAACCTTTGTCTGATGTTCCACTTGGCGTTGTTACCACTGCACGGAAGGTTGCTTCGCTTGCTCCTGCATGAGTAATATCCGCTGGAGATACCTTGAATACCACCTTTTGTTCTTGGTATTTATTCGAAAACTGAAAAATAGTTGTCGTCGGGTCAACCTTCCATCCTTTGGGTACTTCTAGCGCTACACTACCACGAGCATCTGCTTTGTTAGCCTTCAGTGTTACCTCCACTTCCTTCGGTTGATTATCGGCAAATACATATACTTTATCAGCAATGTTGGCAGTTACTTCAGGACGAATTTCGTAGGTACGATACAACTCTCCTCTAACTTCGTCGGTGTATTTGTAGATAACAGGAGTTTTGAAAGTAAAATCTTTGCCCTCAATCGTAAAAGTCAACTCAGCTTGTAAATCGGCAGGTTTTTCGGGTAAACCGATAATAGATGCATCATCAACACGGTACATGCCTTTGCCCATTTTCTTTTCGGCTAACCAATACGGCTGTGTCAAAGGTTGGTTGGCAGGAATAGTTACAGGAAAAGTAATGCGATTCAACTCATTATTGCCAAGGGATTGAGTCAAAGTCGTATCTTTTTCAAAACCCGTCAAGTGCACTTTTTTCAGAGAAACATTTGCATCAGAACGTTTGATATAGCTTAATGCAACATTGACTTTTTCGCCACGAACTGCCGAAAACTCATTTGGATTGGCTTCAAAATAAAGTCCAGAACAAGCTACAATTAGGCTTTCTATTTCTTTTCTCTTCTGAGTTTTCCAATACTCATCCTGAATACCTTCTACCTTTTGGTAAGCCTTTACCAAAATAGGCACAATAGTTTCAGGTTTTTCTGGATTAAATTTTGAAACGGCTTCATTGATTAAATCCTGAATACCTTCACTCCCTTTTACACGACTCCAAGTGATATCTACACCATCAAAAGCATCTTTTGTTGCCTTTTCACCCGCTTTGTGAACTAAATATTCAGGGCGAGCACCACGACCACGAGGAACACCAAAACCTTGTGATTTATGCTGAGAACGGCTTTCAGCAGCAATTTCGTTATAAGATTTACCCAAAAGAGGATTATAAACACCTATATCCACTTGGATAAAATCTTTCTCCGCAGGCTTTTGCGTTTGTGCTACTGTTCCAAAATTGAAGGTATTCCAAACGATGCGCTTTGCTTGCCAAGGTTTTACAAATTTTAATTGTTCCGTAAACTTCGTCGGGTCGGCTGCTGCGGCAAATGCCTCTTCTGCCAATGCCGCTGAAGCAGAGTGATTACCATGTCCTGCACGTGCATCAGGCGGAAAACGACAAATAATCACATCAGGACGTAAATTGCGAATACGCCAAACTACATCACCTAATACGGCGTCTTTTCCCCAAATTTGAAGCGTTTCTTCCGTAGTTTTTGAAAAACCAAAATCATTGGCTCTTGTAAAATATTGTTCAGGACCATCTATTGAACGTGCCGCTAAAAGCTCTTGGGTACGAATCAAGCCCATAAGTTCGGCTTGCTCTGGACCAATCAGGTTTTGACCGCCATCGCCACGTGTAATCGACAAATAAGAGGTACGAACTTTTCGCTCTTTTGCCAACCAAGACAACATAATGGTATTTTCGTCGTCGGGGTGAGCAGCAATGTACATTGCCGAACCTAATACATTTAATTTTTTTAGATTGAGAATCATTTCGCCAGTGGGCATAGGCTTGATAGCTTGGGCTGTTGCGCCAAAGCTCAAAGCCGATGCCGCCAACACTTGGCAAATCAAACGGTTTAACGGGTGGTTTCTTCGCATGAGAATAAAATCAATTTTTATTAAATCCTTTAAAGGCAGTATTCGTCTTTATTATATCTACAAAACTAAACTTTTCCATTGGGTGTTTAGTGCAATTCAGACCAATTGTTAGGTAAACTCGACCAATTGGAGGTAGCAACAGATTTATGTAGTCTATCTACAGAGTCGAGAATTGATAATTATCAGTGTAGCCTTGTCATTTTTCTTCTGTTTTTCTGGTCAAAAAACATACAATTTGTCCATCGATAAGGATCAAAGTGCTCCAAAAACAATCATATAAAATAAATACAATAAAATCTTGGAATAATTTTTTTATACCAAAGCAAAAATTATATTTGCATAGTAGGGCATTTTGCCCAAACACAAAGGTAAGTGTTCTTATAAATCTCATTTACTCAACATTTTAACCAACCAAACTATTTAACTCTTATGAATGACATTATTTATTTAGTTCCTGCTCTGGGTCTCGTTGGCTTGTTGTACACATTTTGGCGTTTTAATTGGGTTTCGAATCAACCGACTGGTGACGAAAACATGCAAAAACTCTCAGGATATATTGCCGACGGAGCTATTGCATTTCTTAAAGCCGAATGGAAAATCCTTGCCTATTTTGCAATCCCTACTGCCGTTCTACTTTTTTGGTTGGGTTCTGACGAAGGAACGCCAGACCGTCCTATTCATTCTTCACCAGTAATTGCCTTAGCCTTTTTGATTGGGGCTGTATTTTCAGCAACTGCGGGTTATATCGGAATGAAAGTAGCAACCAAAGCCAATGTAAGAACAGCTCAAGCTGCTCGTACTTCGTTAGCAAAAGCTTTAGAGGTGTCATTCACTGGTGGTTCGGTTATGGGTATGGGTGTTGCAGGCTTAGCGATTCTTGGTCTGGGTGGTTTATTTATCGTATTTTATCAAATGTTCGCAGCAGGTCATGAGCTTACTTCTGTAGAAATGAAAAAAGCTATTGAAGTACTAGCAGGCTTTTCACTTGGTGCCGAATCTATCGCACTATTTGCTCGTGTAGGTGGTGGTATTTATACAAAAGCAGCCGATGTTGGTGCTGACTTAGTAGGTAAAGTAGAGGCAGGTATTCCTGAAGATGATGTGCGCAACCCCGCTACGATTGCCGATAACGTGGGTGACAACGTAGGTGACGTAGCTGGTATGGGTGCTGACTTATTCGGCTCGTATGTAGCAACTATTTTAGCAACGATGGTATTAGGTCAAGAAATCCAAGTGACTGATAATGTAGGTGGTTTTTCTCCTGTCATTTTGCCAATGCTCATTGCTGGGGTTGGGCTTTTAGCATCGTTAGTTTCTACTTTCTTTGTAAGGATTTCTAGCGAAACCGCTTCAGTTCAAAATGCTTTGAACTTGGGTAACTGGCTTTCTATTGCTATTACTTTTGTATCTTCTTATTTCTTAGTACATCATTTATTACCCGAAACCCTCAATCTACGTGGATTTGAGTTTACATCAAATGGTGTATTCCTTGCTATTATTGTTGGCTTGGTAGTTGGTGCCTTGATGTCTGCTATTACCGAATATTACACTGCGATGGGCAAACGTCCTGTATTATCAATCATTGAAAAATCAGGTACTGGACACGCTACTAATATCATCGGTGGCTTGGCTGTAGGTATGGAATCTACGGTATTGCCGATTCTCGTATTAGCAGCAGGTATTATCTTTTCTTACAAATTTGCTGGCTTATATGGCGTATCTATTGCAGCCGCTGGTATGATGGCAACTACAGCGATGCAATTGGCTATTGATGCTTTTGGACCTATTGCAGATAATGCTGGTGGTATTGCCGAAATGTCTCAATTACCGTCAGAGGTGCGTGAGCGTACCGACAATCTGGATGCTGTTGGTAACACAACTGCGGCTACAGGAAAAGGCTTTGCCATTGCTTCTGCAGCATTAACTTCGCTAGCTCTATTTGCTGCATTTGTCGGTATTGCTGGTATCAAAGCAATTGATATTTATAAAGCAGATGTTTTGGCTGGCTTATTTGTTGGCGGTATGATTCCATTTATATTTAGTGCTTTGTGTATATCGGCTGTAGGTAAAGCTGCGATGGAAATGGTAAACGAAGTACGTCGTCAGTTCCGTGAAATCCCAGGTATTATGGAATACAAAGCTGAACCAGAATACGAAAAATGTGTGGCTATTTCTACACAAGCTTCTATTAGACAAATGATATTGCCTGGTGCGATTGCCTTGATTTCGCCAGTACTAGTTGGGTTCACTTTTGGTCCAGAAGTATTAGGTGGTATGTTGGCAGGCGTGACAGTATCAGGTGTTTTGATGGGAATGTTCCAGTCGAATGCAGGTGGTGCCTGGGACAATGCCAAAAAATCATTTGAAAAAGGTGTTCAAATCGACGGTGTAACGTATTACAAAAAATCCGAACCACACAAAGCTTCAGTAACTGGTGATACCGTTGGTGACCCATTCAAAGATACCTCTGGTCCATCTATGAACATTTTGATTAAATTGATGTCGATTGTTTCTTTGGTAATTGCACCTTATATCGCAGTAAAATCTGATGCTTCAGTTGGGCAAAAAGAATTACAAAAAATCGAAAAAACTGCGGCTAAAGTTGTGAAGATTTCAACTTCAAACAAGAGTTAAAACTTTATAATTTATTCAATAAAAAAGGACTTGAGAGATATTCTCAAGTCCTTTTTTATTGAATAACAACCTATATCTTCCTCCCTTTCCTAATTCATTCTTTTGGAATACTCTTCCAAGGCAGATTTTTCGCTGGCGCTCAAACTTTCTATTCCTTTCAAAGCTATTTTATCCAAAATTTCATCTATTTCATGCTGCTTTTTAGCCTTATTGGCATTGTATCTTTCATCAATGGTATCATGTTGTTGATTGTTTTTAAAATAAAAATTGTCAATCAATAACATATACGGACGAGTCACAATGATATAGATAAATACCAAAGAAGGAATTAGCAATAGTAAAATAACCCAAAGGTTTTCCTGTAGGATTTCAGGAATAAACAGAATTGCGAACAATATTCCAATGATAGCTCCACCTAAATGAGCATCGTGTCCAATGTTATCTTTATTAGATTTGATTCCGTAAATGGACACTCCTAAATATAATAAGCCAAAAATCCACGCAGGTAATGAAATAGGAATAAACATAATTCTTAGACCCATATCTGGAAATACTGCAATAGAAGCAAACATAATCCCAAATACCCCACCAGAAGCGCCTACAGATGTATATCCATCGTCCTTTCTGTGAATTAATACCGAAATAAGGTTTCCTCCAACGATACTTCCCAAATAGAGAATTAAGAACTTCGCTTCTCCAAAAATATTAATAGTAAGTCCTGAAAATACATACAAACTGTACATATTGAAAAAGAAATGTATCCAGTCAACGTGCAAAAATCCTGAAGTCAACAGACGCTTATAGTCCTTTTGTAAGAGTACAGGAAAAACGTGAAATTTATATTTATCAAAAAATAAAAAATCACGAAAACCTTGATAGGTGAATATTAAGGTAATTCCGATAATGAGTAATGCAATCATGGTCAAGTGGTATAAAATGAATTAAGACTACTAAAATACATTTTTTCATATAACAAACTAAATCCTTCTTTAGGTCTTTACTAAAAACACAAAAGCCCCAAATATGATTTTGGGGCTTTGAAATACAAAAATTTAACAATTTTTAAGAAATCTTATCTCGATTAATCTGTCCTACTAGCCATTGATGCGGAAATGTCGTACACATTACCAACAAATACATCATTGGAATTGGGTTCATACTTTTTGCAAACGCAGCCCAGAAATAAGCGTATCCCAGCGTCATCACTACTGCAATTAACGTAATTGGCATTGCGTGTAGCCATAACTGAAAAGCTGAATTGGTACTACGACCTTCAGGTAAAAAATAGCGATGAGCATCTGAAAAAGCATTTACTGCATGCCAACCTCCAAAATATAAACCCATTGCGGGCAATAAAGGAAGATACTCACACAATATCAAGATAATCACCAGCGATACTACTTTTTTAACTGTAAATGTAGCAGAACTTTTATATTGTGCTAAAAACAATAATAAAAGTGTCATAAGACAAACAGCACCAATAATCAACTCTTTTGATGCAATTAGTAGTAACCAAATTTGCATCATTAGCATATCTTGACGAGTAATACTCGCCCATAAAATACTAGCTTGGCTGCCATGACCTAAAAAAAGCCACAGTACAATCATTATTCCATAGCTGTAGCGAGTCCAAGTCCAAAGAAGATGGTTGGCTTGTGGAGATTTCAAATCTGACTCTCCAATATGCCATGCCGTAATTAACAAAAAAAAGAAAACACTTGCTGTTGGCCAATACCACCATAGCGCCCCTAACAATACTATTGCAAGAAGGTAGCGAAGATAAAAAGTCCATTTTTTATACACCTTCCCTGCTCTTTTAAACAATTCTTGTTCCAACCAAATATCTAAGGTTCGGTGAGGTATTCCTATAAAAAATACAAACCCAAAAGCAAAAAAGATTTGTACCCAAATAGACAAACTTCCCTGTAGCTCTTGCCATAATAGCAACAATGCGCCCAAAATAATCGTCAAACTAGTCGGATTGTAGGCAATACTCTTCAAATACTTTACCACGTGCGATTGAATTTTTACTTGAATGGCAAAGGTAATCAATTGTTGTTGCTTATTTATAATGTGCTATTCTGTTGGAAAAATTTCCAAGATTTATTTCTCAGAATCTTGCTTTTGTCAAAGAGATTTTCTTCCTTTGAGCCATATTTAACCAAATGGTTAAACCTTTTGATAAAATGGAAGTAGAGATAACAACAGAGGAAAAGATTTTAATTGCAGCAAGAAAGGTTTTTATCGAAAAAGGCTGGGATGGTGCCCGTATGCAGGAGATTGCAGACAACGCTGGCATCAATAAAGCGCTTTTACATTATTACTTTCGCAACAAAGAACAATTGTTTAAAAGAGTATTTGCAGGAATAGTAGGAAAACTGATTCCCAATCTCAATACAATTATTCAATCTGAGCAACCCATTTTTGAAAAAATTCAGTCATTTATCGATGCTTATATTGATTTTTTGTTGGCAAATCAAGAGTTACCTCTCTTTGTCGCCAATGAACTATCTCGAAATGCTAATCTTATTGTAGGTGCTTTTGAAGAAAATGGACTCAAGCCAATGGTTGGTCAGATGGTCATGGAAATTTTCCAAGCTATTGAAAACAAACAAATTAGACCCATCAATCCTGCACATCTTTTGATGAGTATTGTTTCGATGTGTGTTTTTCCCTTCATGGGAAGGTCAATATTCCAGAAAGTCTTGATGCAAGTACCTGAAGAAATGTATCAAGAACTGTTAAAACAGCGTAAAAAAGAAATATATGAAATGGTATATCATTCTATCGTTTTGTAAAATTTCCTCATTAAAGTCAAAGTAACAAATCAGTAGTCCGCCCAATGTATTATCTACTTATTTGTTGCTTTTTTAAAGATAGATTTTTAACCAAATAGTTAAACATTTTAGTTAAAACCATGAGAAAAACCATTTATATTCTACTTATTAGCTTGATTGTCAACCATGCACAAGCTCAGGAGGTTCTTCCTTTGAGCCAGTGTTATACCTTGGCAAAACAAAACTATCCCATTGCTAAACAAAAGGGCTATATCAACGAGAATTTGGAACATCAAATTGCTCAACTCAAAAGTAATTTCAAACCACAAGTTGACATTATTGGACAGGCAACCTATCAGTCGGATGTAACTTCGGTACCAATCAAAATTCCTAATATAGACATCCCACAGATATCTAAAGACCAGTATAAATTATATGCAGAGGTAAAGCAAAATCTGTACGATGGAGGAATAACCAATTCTCAAATTTTAGTACAAAAGGCTACTGCTCAGACCGAACAGCAAAAACTTGCAGTTGAGCTCGACAAACTAAAAGAGCGTGTCAATCAGAGTTATTTTAGTGTTTTGTTGAGTCAAAATCAGCTCAAATTGATTGACATTATTAAAAATGAATTACAGTCAAAAATTAATAGAATCAAAGCTGGTATCCAAAATGGCGTTAGTACTCAAGCCAATTTGAATCAACTAGAAGTTGAAATTTTGAAACTTGATCAACGTATCAGTGAAGTAAAATCTCAGGAATTGTTGGGGAAGAAAATCCTTGGAATGCTTATTAACCAAGATTTATCTTCAGTCCAATTGGTTTCACCTTTGCTAACCAATAGCCAAGAAAACAAAATTCAACGTTCAGAGCTTACGCTTTTTCAAGAACAACAAAATCTTTTGAGTACGCAGGAACAACTTATTACTGCCAAAAATATGCCTAAAGTAGGGCTATTCTTACAAACAGGTTATGGGCGTCCTGCTTTGAATATGCTAGAAAATGACTTTAAAGGATATTATATCGGTGGACTACGTTTCAACTGGTCGTTAGGTGGATTATACACGAAAAAGCATGAAAAAAGCCAGTTGCTAATTTCTTCAAAAAACGTAGATGCGCAACAAGAAGCTTTTCTACTCAATACCAATATTGCTTTGCAACAATTAGATGCTGAAATCAAAAAGCTGGAAAATATGATTGAGCTAGACCAAAAAATCATTGTTTTACGAGAAAAAATCACTAAAACCTCTAGCGCCCAACTCGACAATGGTATTATCACTGCAAGTGACTACGTAACTGACCTTTCGGCAGAATTACAAGCCAAAGAAAATCAGTTGATTCATACCCTACAACAAGCACTCAGCAAGGCCAATTATCAAAGCACATTAGGACTTTAATCTTCTTTTCTTAGTTACAAAACGCGAAATTCGCACAATCCAATATTTGAAATGAAAAAGCAATTTATATTCATATCTCTCGTAAGCACACTTATCTTTTCTTGTAAAAAAAATGAACAAACTTCGGATGCTACAGGCACTTTCGAAGCTACAGAAACTATTATTTCGTCAGAAGTAGCAGGTAAAATACTAAATCTCAACGTAGAAGAAGGCGACACGATAGACTTAGCTCAAAAAGTAGGGAATATCGATGTAGCAAACCTACAACTTCAGGAAGCACAGATTGAGGCAAGTATCAAAAGTTTACCACAAAAATTCAATGATGCTTCAGCACAAATCAACGTTCTGGAAAATCAAATTGCTGTTCAGAAAGAGCAGTTACGCATCCAACAACGAGAATTCCAACGCTTAACGAATTTAGTAAAATCAGAAGCCGTTCCGAGTAAGCAACTCGATGATATGGAGGGAGCGATTGCTTTAACAAAAAAACAAATCAGTGTATTAGAAAGTCAAATCAGCGCTCAAAAAACACAAGTAACTATTCAAAATCGTAGCATTAATAGTGAACTTTCGCCACTCGAAAAACGTGCTGATCAGGTGACCGACCAAATCAAGCGTGGGGAAATTATCAACCCTGTTCGTGGTACTGTGTTAACCAAATATGCTGAACAATACGAAATGACAGCTCCTGGAAAAGCACTTTACAAAGTTGCTGATTTATCTGAAATGACCTTAAAAGTATATGTTTCTGGAAATCAATTAACAAAAGTGCAACTCAATCAACCCGTAAAAGTGCTTGTTGACAAAGCAGAAGGACTTTCGGATACATTACAAGGCAAGATTTATTGGATAGCCTCTAAGGCAGAATTTACGCCAAAAACCATTCAGACCAAAGAAGAAAGAGCCAACCTTGTATATGCGGTGAAAATCCATGTAAAAAACACAGGCACATTGAAAATTGGTATGTATGGAGAAGTGGTATTTTAACCCCAAAAGATATGAATGCAATCATTGCAAATCACCTTTTCAAGTCATTTGAAAAAGGTAAAATTAAGGCATTGGAGGACATCTCTTTTGAGGTCAAACAAGCTGAACTATTTGGGCTAATCGGACCAGATGGTGCTGGAAAAACCACCCTATTTAGGATTCTTGCCACTTTACTATTAGCCGAATCAGGAGATTCTAGTGTTGATGGGCTGGATGTGAAGAAAGACTATAAAGCTATCCGAAAAAGAGTGGGCTATATGCCAGGGAAATTCTCCCTGTATCAAGATTTGAGTGTTGAAGAAAATCTCAACTTTTTTGCCCATGTTTTTGGTACTACGATAGAACAAAACTACCATCTTATCAAGGATATTTACCAACAGCTCGAACCTTTCAAAACTCGTAAAGCAGGGAAATTATCGGGTGGAATGAAGCAAAAATTAGCCTTGTGCTGCGCTCTGATTCACGAGCCAAGCGTATTGTTTTTGGATGAACCCACTACAGGAGTTGACCCAGTTTCGAGAAAAGAGTTTTGGGAAATGCTGAAATATCTTAAGTCGGAAGGTATCACGATATTGGTTTCGACACCCTATATGGACGAAGCCAGTCTATGCGATAGAGTTGCTTTGATGCAAAAAGGAAAGATATTAGATATTGATACGCCAGTAGGGATTATTGAGAAATATCCGAAAAAAATCTGGTCTATTCATGCCTCAAATATGTATGCCTTATTGCAGGTGGCAAGGGCATTTCCTAATACGCATACCTGTTTTGGTTTTGGCGAAAGTCATCACCTGACGCTCAATCACGATGCGGAGGACTATGATGCTTTTTGTCAGTATGTTCAAGAGCATTATAAAGAACCTTTCCAAATCCAAGAAATTACAGCTACTATCGAGGACTGTTTCATGGCATTGTCCTAATGCTTTCAAGAAATAAAATGTGTCAAACATGGAAAATAAAGAAATAGTCATTCAGGCTCAAGGACTAACCAAACGTTTTGGGGATTTTATCGCCACCAACGCCATTACCTTTGAAGTTTACAAGGGCGAAATATTCGGTTTTTTGGGAGCCAATGGTGCTGGAAAAACAACGGCCATGAAAATACTCATCGGCATATCCAAACCCAGCGGAGGCGAAGCAAAAGTCGCAGGTTTTGATGTGTATTCTGAAACAGAAGATATTAAAAAGAATATCGGATACATGAGTCAAAAGTTTTCACTTTATGAAGATTTGACCATTCGAGAAAACATTCGATTCTTTGGCGGAATTTATGGTTTAGACCGAAAAACCATCAAAGAAAAAACTGATGTATTGCTCAAAACATTAGGCTTTGAAGCTGAAGCTGACAAATTAGTCTCTTCTCTCCCTTTGGGCTGGCGACAAAAACTATCATTTTCGATTGCGATTTTACATAACCCTAAAATTGTATTTTTGGACGAACCAACAGGCGGAGTTGACCCCGTAACTCGTCGTCAGTTTTGGGATTTAATCTATGAAGCATCTAATCGTGGCGTGACTATTTTTGTCACCACACACTACATGGACGAAGCCGAATATTGCAATAGAGTGTCAATCATGGTAGATGGAAAAATCGAAGCCCTTGATACCCCTCAAAATCTCAAAAAGCAATTCCATGCTGACTCAATGGATGAGGTATTTCACCAGTTGGCTCGCAAGGCAAAAAGAAGTGAGTGATTTTGAACAAAAGACTATTAAATCTTTCAAACATGAAATTATTCTTAGCATTCATCACCAAAGAATTCAAGCATATCCTGAGAGATACTCGAACTTTAATCATTCTGTTTGGGATGCCCATTGTTCAGATTATCCTCTTTGGCTTTGCCCTCACCAACGAGGTAAAAGACTCTCGCATCGGTATTTTAGATTACTCAAAAGACGAAGCAAGTCAACATATTATTCATGAGCTTGATGCCAGCAGATACTTTGATATAGAAGCCAATTTTAGCAATCCTCAGCAAATAGACCAAGCTTTTAAAGAAGGAAAAATTCGATTAGCAGTTGTATTTCCTGCAAATTTCAGACATTCACTTTTTCAACAAAATACGGCTTCTATTCAATTAATAGCAGATGCTTCAGACCCTAATACTGCTACTACAGTGGTCAACTATGCCAGTTCTATTCTGAAATCATACCAAGACGAAGTGCTAGGCGAACAGACCTTGCCTTACACGATTCAACCAGAAATTCGTATGTTATACAACCCACAACTCAAAGGGGCATATAACTTCGTACCTGGAGTAATGGCAATGATATTGTTACTTATTTCGGCTATGATGACCTCGATTGCGATTGTTAGGGAGAAAGAACTCGGGACAATGGAAGTGCTTTTGGTATCGCCTGTCCCTCCTATTTTGGTCATTGTTACTAAGGCAATCCCTTATGTCTTGCTCTCATTTATCAATGTAAGCACCATCCTCATTTTGAGCGTAAACCTCCTCGATGTACCTATCCAAGGCAGTCTATTGCTTCTTTTAGGCGAAAGTATGCTCTTTATTTTTGCGGCTTTGGCATTGGGTTTATTTATTTCGACTATCACCAATTCGCAACAAGTGGCTATGTTGGCATCTTTGATGGTGCTGTTATTACCAACATTGATTTTTAGCGGTTTTATGTTTCCTATCGAAAATATGCCCAAACCGATGCAATTTATCTCTAATTTGATTCCGTCAAAATGGTATTTCTTCATAGTTAGAGACGTAATGATAAAAGGCTTAGGATTTAAATGTGTCCTAAAAGAAAGCCTGATTTTGGTAGCTATGACAATAGGTTTTGTGCTAATAGCTTTAAAAAATTACAAAACGAGGTTGGAGTAGTTAAAAGGAGGCATAAGGGGTAAGGCAAAGAGGCAATAGTAAATAGAATTTTAACTTTCAGAACATTACTGTTGCCTAGTGCCTCTTGCCTATACCCTATTAATTCAAACAATTATGAAAACACTACTTTTTTTATTAGAAAAAGAGTTTCGGCAGATATTTCGTAACTCATCGATTATTCGTATCATTTTCGTGATGCCTATTATCCAGTTGATTGTTTTGCCCATAGCAGCCGATTATGAGGTTAAAAACGTAAACATTGCCGTAGTCGACCACGACCACTCAAGTTATTCAAGGCAGTTGGTTCAAAAAATTATCGGTTCAGGGTATTTCCGATTAGTTGAAAATACCGATTCTTATAAAAAGGCTCTCAAAAGTGTTGAGCAAAACGATTCGGATGTGATTATCGAAATTCCTGCACATTTTGAAAGAACCTTAATCAAAGAAAATGAGGCCAAATTATTACTTGCTATCAATGCTGTCAATGGCACAAAAGGCAACATGGGAGGGGCGTATCTCAGCTCCATTATCAAAGATTTTAATCAGGATGTGCGAACAGATTGGGTTACTTTTCCAAGAATGAACCCTATGCCTTTACTGGATATTGTCCCTCGTTTTTGGTACAACACCCGTATGAATTACCAGCTATTTATGGTTCCTGGTATCTTGGTTATTTTGGTTACAATGGTCGGGAGTTTTCTTACAGCATTGAATATTGTTAAGGAAAAAGAAGTAGGAACGATTGAGCAAATCAACGTTACTCCTATCAAAAAACACCATTTTATCTTAGGCAAATTGATTCCTTTCTGGGTGTTAGGCTTGATTGTAACTGCTATTGGTCTTACAGTTAGTCGGGTAGTATTTGGTATTGTTCCAGTAGGAAGTTTACTGGTTATTTTTGGTTTTACTGCTATTTTTCTCTTGGCAGTTTTGGGGCTTGGTTTACTAATGTCTAACTTTTCTGATACACAGCAACAAGCCATGTTTTTTGCATTTTTTATGATAATGGTCTTTGTCCTAATGGGAGGCTTGTACACCTCCATAGATGGAATGCCTGAATGGGCGAAGATTATGACAAAGTTTAACCCTGTTGCCTATTTTATTGACGTCATGAGATTGGTTGTGATAAAAGGTTCAGGTATTTATGAAATCAGAAATCATATTTTTGCCATATTGAGCTTCGCTATTGTATTTAATGGACTTGCCATTTGGACCTATAAAAAGCAAGTTTAACACATTCCGAATGATAAGAATCAATTCGGTTATTAAAACTACACGTGTTATGAAGTCAATTATTTTGCTTAAACCATCCAATCTTACTAAATCAAGAAAAGGACTGGTTGATGAAGCATTATCTCAACTTCCCTTTATTGAAACATGGACGATTGACTGGCTTGATAAAGAAAGGATTATTAGGATTGTTTGCCGAAATGAAGGTAGTTTCGAAAATTCAATTGTTAGGATTCTTTACGATGCTGGTATTTTTGTCGAAATTTTTAAAGATTAAAAGATAATATCATTAACCTAAGACACACAAAAAACCGCTCTGTAAATTACAGAGCGGTCATCTATCAGTATTGGATTCCTAAGAATTAAGAGTTTATTTTTCCTCTCAATGCACGTGGGATATCGATAGTAGCAACTGGGTTAGTTGGGTTGTTCAAGATAGAAACACCTTCAACTTTCAATTTGCTAACTTTGATTGTTTGACCCAAATCCAAACCAGTAATATCTGCTTCAACAAAATCAGGAATGTTTTCAGCTAAACCTTTCAAAGTAACTTTGCGAAGTTTCTGAACCATTTTACCCCCTTTTTGTACACCTGGAGCGTTACCAACGATTTTCACTGGAACGTCAACTTTGATAGCTTTACCATCAACGATTTCCAAGAAGTCAACGTTTAAAATAGTTTCGTTAACTGGGTGGAATTGTGAATCTTGTAAGATTGCACGACGGATTTCGCCTTCAATGTTCAATTCAACTTCAGCAACTTCTGGAGTATAAATTAAATCACGGAATAAAATCATTGGAACTGCAAAGTGAACTACGTCTTGTCCACCGTACAATACACATGGAACTAATGATGCATTGCGTAAATCTTTTGCTGATTTTGTACCTAAAGTTTCTCTTTTGAAACCTACAACTTCAATCTTTCTCATTTGAGTGATTTTTGTGTTACTAGCCTTTCGCCAACTGCTATCTTCTAGTAACTGTTTTAGTAATTATTGTTTTATGAAAAGTGAACTGATAGACTCGTGGTCACGGATTCTTCCGATAGCTTTAGCAAACAATTGTGCTACTGAAAGAACTTTAATTTTATCACACTCTTGTTTGCTTGGAATGGTGTTTGTCACAACCAATTCTGTCAACACAGAGTTACTGATATTTTCGTAAGCATTACCAGATAATACTGCGTGAGTAACGATAGCTCTTACTGACTTGGCACCTTTGTCCATAATCAACTGAGCTGCTTTACACATTGTACCGCCTGTATCAATTAAGTCATCTACTAACACTACGTCTGCGCCTGTAACATCTCCAATCAATTGCATCGAAGCAACTTCATTGGCACGCTTGCGGTGTTTGTCACAGATAACCATTTCAGCATTGAAGAACTTCGCAATGTTACGAGTACGAACTACACCACCTACGTCTGGAGAAGCAAACAAAATGTTATCTAAGCCTAATGATTTCAAATAAGGCACAAAGATAGCTGTTCCTTCCAAATGATCTACAGGAAAATCGAAAAATCCTTGAATTTGTCCAGCATGTAGGTCAACTGTCATCAAGCGGTCAGCACCAGCGGCAGTCAAAAGGTTTGCAATTAATTTTGCACCAATACCAACTCTTGGCTTGTCTTTACGGTCTTGGCGTGAGTAACCGAAGTATGGAATTACTACTGTTACATAGTGCGCCGAAGCACGACGAGCCGCATCAATCATCAATAACAATTCCAACAGGTTGTCGGCTGGTGGAAAAGTTGATTGAATCAAGAAAACATCACAACCTCTGATTGATTCATCAAAACTTGGAGAAATCTCACCGTCTGAAAATCTTTGAATTGTAGTTGAACCTAATTCTTTACCGAAATACTGAGCGATTTCTTTTGCTAAATATTCAGAAGAAGTCCCTGCGAAAATTTTAACTTGATTTATGGAAGCCATTTTTTGTGGGGGTACAACGCCTTGCGTTTGCGAAGTACTGATTATTGTTGGATCTGTTTGCAATCGTTAATACCCAATTTTAAAATTTTCCGCAAAAGTACAAAATCCAGCGGATAAATGCTAGCAATCAAGACCTGTATTTTTGTTTTTCCTATGCTTTTTTTTCTATACACCTCGCTAAATGGTTATATCTTACCGAAATGCCTCTCTTTTGAGCTAAACAACGAATTTCAAACTTAAATAGCGTCAATCAGACACATTTGCTATGTTCTAATCAACGCTATATTTATACTACATTTTTTTTCTGGAAATAATTCAGCATTTCCTCAAAAAATACAATTCGCTATTCTCTATCAGTACTGAATGAAGGAATTCAAACTATTGCAGATTTGGGATTTTTGATTTCGGAAATAAAGTAAAATCCCTCTGTTTTTTTTCAAAAAATAGCAGATTACAATTCCTCAATCCAACATCCAATATCTGAAATGGATGGGTATTGCATTCCTTCATACACTACAAATTCTCTATCCGTAATACTTTTCAAAGCTAAAACCACTACTCAAAAGTTTTTGTGTTCGGTCTTTTTTCCATTGCTCTGTATCGTTATTGATTACAGCTTGTACAACACTTCTTTCATCGATTGAACCTAATCCCGAAGCAGAATAAATTCCTTGTGAACTGGCTGCTTGAGTAACTGCTTTTTGAAGAACCGCCAATGAGCCAGATAGTCCTCTATTCACCGCTAAATCTACTCGTAGCGCAATTCCACCTTCTGAAAATAAAACGCTATTTAAAGGAACTTGCTGACCAAAAATTCCAATACCAGTAGCATCCGAAAGTGCTTTGTTCATGTATTCCTCTTGGGCAATTTGAATTTGTGCCCTTATCATTTCTCTTTCAAATCCTGAAGCAATAAATACCCCTGTCAGTTGCAAATCATTGGCTATTGCCGTAAAGGCTGAATCGCCCGAAGCACCTTTGGCACTTACCACTGGAGCGCCATAACCTGAAACATCTATTCCGAACTTACTAAAAGAATTGTAAAAAGCGTCGCTACTATTCTGTTTCATTCTTTGCAACACCTTACTCAAAATCGAACCGCTTGCCGAAGCTCCTGTAAACTGAATAAAACCAAATGAGAAAATAGCTTTATCATAACTATTCACAGCATCGAAACAGCCTTCATTTTTACCAATAAAATGTAATACATCTGCGTAAAAAGCCTTGGGTAATAAATCTTCAAATTGATAACGTTGTGCGTCAAATGTTGATTTACCAAAATAAGAAACCCCTCTTGGATTTACCAAATTAGGTGAAGGATAATTGTCTCGCATTGTGCCAGTCGAGTCTGTTCCATAACTTGAGGGATACGAAATCACAATACTGTTATAACTACCTTTATTGTCTTTTCTTACTACAAAAGACGAAATACTTGAAGCTGTACTACCTCCTGAACTAGACGTTGTACCACCATAATTAGAGGGTGAATTGTTTGGGTAAACAGGTTCTGTATTAGAATACACAGGGTTGGTATTCGGATAAACGGGATTGCTATTAGGATATACGGGGTCACTGTAAGAAGGAGAATACCCCCCTCCTGAAGAAACATTTAATGTCTGACCAATCGAGATGTTATTGTCATAAAGATTATTAAATTGCTTCAACTGGTCTACGCTAATATTAAATTTTTTTGCGATACTATAAAGAGTGTCTTTGGGTTGTACAGTATAAGTTGCCATAGTTTTGTGTGCAATACATTAAAAGGTTCGGTTGATAATCGAAATTAAACAAATACTATGCAGAAAATAAAGTCTAGATTAATAACTGAGTAAAAGGCAATCCAGTTAGGAAGTTAGAACCGTAAAAAGGATTTCAAACCATTTCGGATTGGAGATTGCGGATTTCGGAAACATTTAACCCGCAATCTCCAATCCGAAATAGTTTTTATAATGGTTTATTTCCAGAAACTAAATGACCCGTCTAGCAATTTCAGAATTCTTTGTTTTTTCAAGGCGTCTGGCTCATTTTGTGCCAATACCTCCACTACTCTGCGCTCGTTGATTTTGGCTAATTGCATACTGGTAGAAAGCTTAGATTCTTTTGCCACCTGGATAATAGCTGTTTGAATAGGAGCCAATGAACCCGTAAGACCGCGATTGACAGCCAAATCGATTCGAATCGCAAACCCTCCTTCCGTTTTGAGTATATCGTTGAGCGCTAAGAGAGTTCCATTAAAATTGATTTTAACGGTTGGCGCTACCGCCTTCATTACGTATTCTTCCAAGGCTAATTCTACCTGTGCTCTAATCATACTACGTCGATAACTACTTGCTATAAAAGCACCTGTCAATGCGAGATTGTTAGCTACTTCCATATACGCAGCATCATTTTCTAAGATACCTTTAGGGGTTTCTACTCGAAAAATGGGCTTTGCTCCTGCTATTATATCCATGCCATACTGACCAAAACAGTCATTGAAGGCATATTCATCTCTTTGTTTAAAACGATTTAATACTTGAGACAAAATTGATCCCGAGGCCTGAGCTCCTGTAAATTGCAAAAAACCAAATGAGAAAATCGCTTTGTCATAGCTATTTACAGCATCAAAACAGCCTTCATTCTTGGCGATGTGATGCAATACCTCCAAATAAAATGGCTGAGGACACAAATCTTGAAAATAGCTAGTATTGATATCAAAAGTATTTCTTCCTGTATAGCTTACTCCATTGGAATTTACTCGGTTGGGCGAAGGATAATTATCTCTGAATATTCCTGTTTTTTGTATACCAATTGGGGTTGGATATGCAATAGTAAAAGTATTATAACCTACTTTAGGAAGCTTTTCAACGGCAAAATCCTTTCGTTTTTCGTAAATTGATTTGAGAGTTGTAGTAGGCTTGTTAGGAATAATGGGCGATGGCAAAGAAACAACTAGATTCTGACCAATACTGAGATTTGTAGAAACTAAATTATTGAGTGACATAACCTGCTCAACAGTCAAGCCATATTTTTTTGCAATGCTGTAGAGGGTTTCTTTGCTCTGAACGGTATGCGTCATAGGTTTTTGGGGTTCAAATAAATGATTACATAAAATAGTACGAATGTACGGAATTCACTTCAATTGATGATGAAGCTCTAGAAATAGTTGAAAGATAAAATCGAGGAAAGTTTCTGGAAGGGTTTTCCAGAAAGGTATCATGACAACAACTAAATAAGCGGATTAGCGTGAAGGCTCTTTGCTATGCTATACTAACTACCTTAGTTGGGGACGGCGTAATGGTTGGAAAGTTTTAAATATCAGCCTTTCAGGTTAATAATAATCTTACATTTAAGCAAATCTGTTTTGTGTCAAAGTAGTTATGCTTGAAATGACTTTAAAGTAGGAAGAATATGTCTATCAAGGATAGATTTATTACTGAGGAATTGTAAAAAAACAACAAACGCCATTTTTCTCGACAATCACCTTTATACGTCAATTATAACCATACAAATAAAACAAACAAAGGAGACTAATCCAAAGATTAATCTCCTTATTATTCAAAATATTGAAAATTGTTAAGCAAAACTCATATCATCAGCACTAGGCCCATAACTTCCAGGGATAGGGATATTTAATAATCTTAAAAATACTCCCAATTGTGCTCTATGATGTATAATTTGCGAAAACGTCATTCGAAGCACATCTATTTTAGGATCAGAACTATAGATGGTTTCTCCTGCACGTAATGTCCAAGGTTTGTCAAAGGTACTTACATCAGCAGTCGCAAGTGCATCACGGCTATCCAACAAGTTCTTCTCAAAAAAATCAACAAGCTCAGCAGTAGTGTTAATTTTGGGTACTGAATAAGGATTTTTTTCAAAATCTAACTCCTCTGTCTCCAAGACCATACGAACCCAAGTGGGTAATTCTGCCACGTGAGTCGACAAGCTTCTTAATGTCATACTCTTTGGGTGAGGTTGCCAGTCAAATTGGTCAGCAGGCACAATGCTCAACATCTTACGAGTAGTTTGTGCTTCTTTTTCAAGCTCTTGCTGGAGTAATGCTAATACAGTCATGGGAATAAAGGTTTGATTATTTTGTTTTTAATTGAGAACACTACAAAATAACAAGCCCATAGTGACAACCCTATGTCAGTAGTGTGTTAGTTTTTTTGAAATATCTATAATTTCTCAAGAATTTTCAGCACAATCCCTTTTACCATACCTCTTAGCTCAATGGGTTCTAGGATTTCGGCATATTCACCAAAGTTCAAAAACCAATGAGCAAATCCTCTAATAGAAGCCGTCAGAAAGGTCATTTCTACTTTTTCACCTCTATCTTTTTGATCCACAAAACCATTATAATATTTCTGGTCTCCAAAATAACGTAATACATTTTTTTGTACTAATATCTTTACCAAAGTCAGATTCTCCCTCTGACTAAATTTGGGCAAATAGGTCTGCAATGAAGGATGTTCACTCGAAAAACCAAGATTTGTATTTTTCAATTCCTTAATTCTATCTATCCTAAAATGTCGATAATCCGCCCTTAAACGGCAATAAGCAATCAAATACCAAGCAGTAGCCTGTAAGAATATTCCCACAGGTTCAATGATTCGCTGGCTATCGACTTGACTATGATTGGCAAAATAGAGCATTTCAACACAACGCCTTTCGGCTATACTTTGAAGCAAAGTTTGGATATGGTTGCTTTCATCGTGATGTTTGGGAAGATAAGGATTATCCAATACCTCAATATGATTAGAAATGGTATCCAGATAATCTTTTTCGGTCATTTTCAAAACGGACTTTACCTTAAAAAGCGCCGACTGATAGGTATTTCGGGTTTGTTCATCGGTAAGTTTTTCCACCAATTTTTCGGCTGTCAAAAATGCCGTTGCTTCTTCTTTGGTAAACATCACGGGCGGCAATCTGTAACCTTCCATCAAGCTATAACCGATACCTGCTTCGCCAATAATAGGTACACCAGCCTCTTCAAGCGTACGAATATCGCGGTAAACGGTGCGAAGACTAATCTCAAATCTATCTGCAAGCTCTTGGGCTTTTACCACTTTTTTGGATTGAAGCTGTATCAAAATGGCTGTTACTCTATCAATACGATTCATAAAAATAAACAGTTAGAGGTTTGTGAGAAAATAATTAGAGGTGCAAATTTCGTATTTCTTAGGCTGATATAAAATTCCTTTTAGTATATTTAAGCTACACTTCGAACGAATTATGAAAACTAAAACGCTCATCTACGGCTACGCTATTATTTTCAGTTTATCGATTCAATTCTCAATAGCACAGAATAGAACCATCGAACTTTGGAAAAATCGTTTGCAAACCGAAACTAGAGAAATCCCAAAAACTGATATTCTTCTGAATCTTTCAAAAGAATATGAACTCGAAAATAACCTCAATGAATCATTGATTTATGCTACTCAAGCTTTGAGTTTGGGTGAAAAAGCCAACTACAAAAAAGGAATGGCATTTGCTTATCTGCAACTTTCATTAGTTAATGGCAAACTTGGCAATAAATCTACCGCCCGAAAACAGCGCAATAAGGCTAATGACCTGCTAGAAGAAATCAACCAACATATTGGAAATGATATTGTACAATTACAAAAACAACAACTTTTAGCAGAAGAAGAACTCAAAAAAGACCAAGAAGAATTGGCTTTACAAAAAGAAGAAGCCGAAAAAAAACGCTTAGAACTAGAACAAAAAAACGCTGAAGTCGAACAGTCAAAAGGCGAAATAGCCCTTTCCTTACAAACCATTAATGAACTAAGTGGGGATATTTCGGAGAAAGAATCGATGCTCCTCAAAAAACAAAGACAACTCGACAAGCAAGCAGACAAAATCAAAATTTTACGACAAGAAAAAGCCATACAAGACCTTGCCCTCGAAAAACAGAAAGTCGTTCAAAAGCTGATGTTAGCAATTGTTGCAGGTATTTTGTTGCTGGTACTTTTTCTTTTGATTTTGTATTTTAACAAAAAAAGAAGCAACCAAAAATTAGCCGAGAAAAACGAAATCATCGAACTAGAAATGCAACGTTCGGATGAATTGTTACTAAACATTCTTCCTTCAGAACTCGTTGACGAATTAAAAGAAAAAGGGACTGCAACCACTCAGTATTACGAGTTGGCAACGGTCATGTTTACCGACTTTAAAGGTTTTACTCAAATCAGCGAACAGCTTTCGCCACAAGAACTGATTGAAGAAATCGATTATTGTTTTAGAGGCTTTGACTTGATTCTTGAAAAATATCCTTCTATCGAAAAAATCAAAACCATTGGCGACGCCTATCTCTGTGCTGGCGGCATTCCTATTCCCAACACCCAACATCCCATTGAGGTAATTAGGGCAGCATGGGATATATTGGCTTTTATGAAAAAAAGAGAAATACAACGACAAAACCAAGCCAAACCTTATTTTGAGATTCGAATTGGCATACATTCTGGTCCTTTGGTAGCAGGCGTAGTGGGGGTCAAAAAGTTTGCCTACGACATTTGGGGCGATACTGTCAACACTGCCTCTCGTATGGAAAGCAAAAGTGAAGTTGGCAAAATCAATATTTCTGGCAATACTTATCAGCTTGTTCAGAATCATTTCGCTTGTCATTATCGGGGAAAAATTCAGGCCAAGCACAAAGGAGAAATAGATATGTACTTTGTTGAAAAACCACTCAGCAATAATGCTGAATTGTAAGTAGTGAATTGTGAATGTAAATTTTTAAATATCAATACAATATCTCTTATGAAATGATAAAAACATTTTGCTGACCGCCCATTGCTGATTGCCGAAAGCCTAATTATATCACTTATCACATTTGGAATACAATACGATGAACCTCGCATTAGCTCGAACATATATTTTAGAACGATTGACGAAGGAACTCTCTCCTACTTTTAGCTATCACCATGTCAATCACACTCTGTCGGTCGCAAAACGAGCGCATGAAATAGCTTTGTCAGAAGGTATTTCCGACGAAGAAAATCTTGTTTTATTGGCTACAGCTTGCTATTTCCATGATTCAGGCTTTTTACTTTCGTACGACAATCACGAAGATTTTAGTTGTCAAATTGCAGAGAGAATTTTGCCTAGTTGTGGCTATAATTCTGCCCAGATTTCAGTGATTAAGAATTTGATAAAGGCAACCAAAATACCACAATCACCTGACAATTTGCTCTCGAAGATATTATGTGATGCCGACTTGGATTATTTGGGAGGAGCCAATTATTACACGATTGTTGAGACTTTACATCAGGAACTTTTGCATTTTGAACGTCTTAACTCAAACCAAAATTGGACGCAAATCCAGATAGATTTTCTGGTAAAACATGCTTATTTCACCCAAACAAACCAAAAAGAGCGAACAGAGGAAAAAAATAAAAGAATCGTAGAATTACGCTCAAAACAAGACACCCAATAAACTGACGGTGAGGTTCAATTCAATAAAAGTCAAAGCCCACAGTCCACTCAAACATATCTCAAATCGAACAACTTAAATTATGCAACATAATTATCCAATAAAAGACTATCAACATGATTTATTGGTAAATAGTCTATCTAGTGTTTTTGGCAAATTTGACACTCAAATGCTTGGACTAATCGAACCGCAATTGGAGTGGATAGAATTGGCTGGTGGCGAAATCTTGTTTCGACAAGACGAGATAGATGATTCCTTGTATTTTGTTATTAGCGGTCGACTACGAGCATATATTACCACTACAGAAGGCGAAAACTTGACCGTAGGAGAAATTATCAGAGGTGAAACAGTGGGCGAAATGGCATTGTTTACTGGCGAACCACGAGGCGCAAGTATTGTAGCTACCCGCGATAGCGTGTTGGTAAAACTCACAAAAGCGCTTTTTGAGGAAATCCTGAAAGCTTATCCGCTAATTTCGATGAGTGTTTCCAAAATTATCATCAATCGTCTACGCAATTCACAGTCACTCAAAAAAAGTATTAAAAAGCCTGTTAATATTTGTTTTGTGGGTATATCTCCTACACTCAATCATCGTGATTTTATTGACAAACTTTTTCCTTATCTCGAACGAAAAGGTCGAACACTTTTACTTTCTTCTGACCTCATTAATCATACCCATGAAACTGAAAATCTGGCTCAAGCTGCCAAAAGTGATACCACTCATTATCGCAAACTCAGTCAATGGCTCGACGAACAAGAATCTAAATATGATTTGATGTTGTACATCTGTGATAGTTCTAACACAGAATGGACCAAACGCTGTATTCGGAATGCCGACGAAATTTATCTGCTTGCCTCAGCAGAATATTCACCAGAGTTGACTGCTTTTGAAAAAGAGATTTTCGTCAAAACACAGGCTAAACCAGCGGTCAAAAATTTAATATTATTGCATAATGAATCCACAAGAATACCGCATTTTACTGATAAATGGTTAAACATTAGAAACGTTCAGCGACATTTCCATATCCGCCCCCATTTAATTACTGATTTACAACGTCTTGCAAGGGTTATCTCTGGCAATGCCATTGGTTTGGTGCTAGCTGGTGGGGGTGCCAAAGGTTTTGCCCATTTGGGCGTTTATCAGGCATTGAAAGAATTTAATATTCCTATAGATTTTGTGGGAGGCACGAGCGTTGGAGCTATGATGTCCTCATTGGTTGCCTTTGATATTTCGCCTGATATGGCAAGACAAAATGCCAGAAAAGGAGCCTTTTTCAATCCAACCAAAGATTATACTTTATTACCTTTTGTGTCATTAATAAAAGGACACAGAATCGAAAAAATGATTTCGGATAGCATTGTCAGTAGTGTTGGCAAGGAGGTAAATATCGAAGATACATGGATTCCCTGCTATTTTGTCTCCAGTAATTTTACTGAAGCACGAGAAGTATTACATACCAAAGGCTCTATTACCAAGTATTTGCGTGCCAGTAGCTCTATTCCGGGCGTTTTCCCACCTGTGATTGACAACAATGATTTCTTGGTAGATGGCGGTACTTTCAATAATTTTCCGACAGATATCATGAATAAAATAGGCGTTGCCAAAATTATTGGAGTAGACTTTTTTATTGATAAACCCAACAAACTCTCTATAACCAAAATGCCTTCGGGTTGGGAAATACTAAAAGATAGATTTCGTAATAAAAAAGACCAGAAATACCGTATGCCCTTGCTCATGTCTATTATTTTGAATAGCACAGTGTTATACAGCGATGCTCGACAAAGTGAAACCAAAAAATATACAGACCTATATATCAATCCAGATTTACGCAAATACAGTATTCTCAATTGGCAAGCTTTTGATGAAATCTATGAAATTGGCTATCAGCACGCCAAAAAGATGTTCGAAAATATGTCTGAAGAAGAATTAAGATTTTATAGAGAATAATTTTGTTTCGAAAAAACCAGCCAAAGTTGACGAGGAGGCTATATAATCTTCTCTAATTTTAGAGAGAAAATGTCGCTTTAGTCAAATGCCCAATTCATTACTGAAATTTCCGACAAACGGGTGTCAACCTCAACGAAAAAGCCAAAACAGTTACAAGTTCGTTTTATTCAATTTTTTAGCAAAATAATATTATTTTTAACTAGATTTTGCAACGAAAGTAGCCCTTATTTCGTTTAATAAATAGAGGGTCAAAACCACATATTCCATGATGAAAGTTAATACAAAACCTGCTTTTCAAGAGTGTTTTGTTCTTTTTATCAACATAACTTGCTTTCCATAAATGAGTAGAAAGCTTAAAACATCAAGGCTATGAAAAAGGTGATTGTTGCAACGAATTTTTCGGAAGAAGCCGAAAATGCTACTATATATGCTGCACAAGCTGCGGCTGCATTAAACTTGGAGTTGGTATTGTTCAACCTACACAATGTGTCTATACACGCCCTGAACGCCCGTACTTCAAGTAACTCAATGAATCATGGATTAGCCTTAGCGAAGTTAGAGTTGGCTGAAGCTGCCCAAAAACTCGAAAAAGAATACCAAATCAAAGTAACTCCTCATATTGCTTCTGGTGATATAACTGACGAACTAAATCGCTGTTTTGTAACGCATGACGCCGATATGCTAGTTTTGGGAATGCCCGAAAAGTCGGTTGAACAAGATTTATTGGGGAATACTACGACACTTGTTATCAACAAAATCAAATACCCTATCATGGCGATTCCTAAAAGTGTAAAATTTGAAGGAATCAAGAAAATTCTATTTGCTTGTGACGTCACCAAAGGCGTTCATGGTATCATTTTGGAAAGGGTAAAATCCGTTGCCAGAAGTTTTGGCGCCAAAGTGGAGGTATTTTATGTTTGTCGTAAACAATACGAACTCAATGCAGTAGATACCGAGCATTTGGATAGTATTTATGCAGGTTTGGATGGAATCGATTACTCGTACAACAACGTAACTTCTGATAGCGTAGTCGAATCTATTAAAGATGAAATAAAAGAGACCAATTCCGATTTATTGGTCATGGTACCGTATAAATACGGCTTTTTGAGCTCTATGGTACATAGAAGTAAAACCCGTATGATGGCATCTGAAAGTAATGTTCCTTTACTCTCATTGAACCTTTAACATACAAACTAATTATTGAGTGATTTGAGATTGAGTAAATGAGTGATTATTTTCATTGATTACTAGATAAATTGAAATAACTGATTCGAGACAAAGTCAAAACTATTGAATCGCTTTTATCCCTTTTGTCCAGTATTAATAATCACTCATTCACTCAATCATAATTCACTAAATTAACGAAGGCTCTAGAAAAGCTTTTCCTGTGGTGGCTTCGCTCCTGCTAAACGAATATAAACCGTTGTTTGACCTCTGTGGTGTGTTTGATGCTCAAAACATTTAGCAAAGGCTGAACCTCTAGTCATCTCAAAACGATTAAACAATTTGATTGTCTCACCCATTTTGTCTACTGGTACTTTTTTCAAGCTGTTAATCACAAAATCATATCCATCCAATACGATTTTAGAGACATTTGCTTTAGACTTATCTGTCGTCTTTTCTAATTCTCCCGGTGCAAAAGTACTTTTTTCGCCTGAAGCTGCTGCCGCAAAACCATAATTACCATCTGTCAAGTGTAACATTTGTTCAGCAAATGAACGCATTTCTGGTGTGGGCTTTAAGGCATAACCAGACTCAGGCATTGCATCAAGGTATTCCTTAGTGTAGGTCTTGGCTCTTTCCCATTCTTTAATCATTTCATCTTTAGATGTTTGTGCGTTTGCAAGGCTAGAAATAGCCAAAAACAAACAAATCATTGAGAGTAATTTTTGAAGTTTCATGAATTAGATTGTTTAGAAATAAATATTCTTCGAAAGATAAAACACTCAGCCCAGTCATTTTCATAAATCAATTCAAATATTGTCCATTCTTAGCGAATTTTAACCCAAACGTATATTTCATCGAATAATTAAGTAAATTGTTTCCTTTACCTTCATTAACCTTCTAATTGTACAATTTCGATGAATAACTATTCCAAAAAGGGTTTCAAGCTTTTATTGATTGGATTATTTATAGTTTCGCAGAACGCAATGGCTCAATCTTCTAAAAAAGCACTATTTAATTATACAATTGATTTTAATAAGCCTCAAAATCAAACATTTACCGTTGAATTAAGTAGCGCTGGATTCCCCAAAGACACCTTAGATTTTACGATGCCTCAATGGATGCCAGGGTATTATCAAATCATGTCTTACGCCAAACAAATCAATAAAATCGAGGCTAAAGATGCCAAAGGAAAAGCATTGACACTTACCAAAAAAGGGGATAATGTTTGGCAACTAGTTTTACCCAAAAATACACCCTTTTCCATCAACTATTCGGTAGCCGCCAAACGAAATTTTGTCGCAGCAGCCGTAGTGGATACCACTCATGCCTACGTTGTTACGACAGCAGCTTTTTTGTATATACCCGAATTTCTACAGAGTCCAGTAAATATTAAAGTAAAAACACCTTGGAAAGATGTTGCAACTGGTTTAACACCAGTTTATGGGAAAAAGCATGAATTTACTGCACCCGATTTTGATATACTTTACGACTGTCCTATCCTTTCTGGAAGCCTAGATGAGTTACCATCATTTAGTGTTGGTGGCAAAAAACACCGCTTTGTGGGTTATAAAATGGGCGAATTCGACAAAGTTCGTCTCATGAACCAGCTTCAAAAAATTATTGAACAGGCTACAACGCTTATTGGCGATATTCCTTATAATGAATATACTTTTATTGGAATCGGTCCAGGAAATGGCGGTATTGAGCACTTGAACAATACAACCGTTAGTTTTACAGGCGAAAAACTAAGCAATAGAGATGTTGAAATTAAGATATTGAACTTTTTGACACATGAATATTTTCACCATTACAACGTAAAAAGAATTCGTCCTTTTGAGTTAGGTCCATTTGATTACAGTCAAATGAATCATACCAATCAGCTTTGGATCAGCGAAGGTTTGACCGTGTATTATGAGTATTTATTAGTAAAAAGAGCAGGACTAATCTCCGAGCAAGAGGTATTAACTAATCTTTCCAGAAATATCACAAATATTCAAAACAACCCTGGCAGATTACATCAATCCCTTGTGCAGGCTAGTTATGACACTTGGAAAGATGGACCTTTCGGAACATCTGGAAAAGATGCGTCAAAATCAATTTCTTATTACGAAAAAGGACCCCTAGTAGGCTGGATTGTTGATTTGGCGATTAGAAATGCAACTGATAACCAAAAATCATTAGACAATGTCATGAGCTATTTGTATAATTATTATTACAAAAAACTCAAAAGAGGCTTCACTGATGCCGAATTCCGTCAGGCTTGTGAAACGATTGCAGGACAATCACTGAGTGCAGAATTTGACTATATTTATAGTACCAAAGAGTTGGATTATGCCACTTATTTGGGATACGCTGGTTTGGAAGTAAAAGCCGACGACACAACGCATAAATGGACAGTTTCAAGAAAAACCGCTGCCATTACATCTCAACAAGAGGCTATTTTAAAAAGTTGGTTAGGAGAAAAATAATAATTCCTAATAGGGTGCGACTAAAGTTGTACCCTATTAGGAATTTATAAAATACCTCTAGTGTATTCAAATAACAGATACCCCATTAACTGATAACTTCACAATACCTACAACATCACAGGCAATCCAGTTTTAACAGATTCGTCACAAGCAAAGGCAATTCTTAAACTATTGACTGCATCTTCTACATGGTCATCTAAATTTAGGTCTTCTTGGATTGCTTTCAAGAAATAGGCTTGTTCTCGATTACAAAGCTCTTGATGATCTGGCTCGTCGGTGAGGTTAATCCATTCATCAGGTTTGGTAAAAGCATTGTTACCATCAATATCTGCATAGTGTACACGCAAAGATTCTGTTTTGGTATGAGCATCCACATTGTCAGATTTGCCAACGCCCCCTGCTTCTTTGGCAACAATCGACACACAGCCTTTTGGTCCAATAACATCTTTGACAAAAAAGGCCGTTTCACTCATCATTGGTCCCCAACCAGCCTCGTACCAGCCCACTGAACCATCTTCAAAGCGAATTTGTAATTGACCATAATTATAATTTCCTTCAGGAATATCATTGGTCAATCTCGCGCCAATAGCATTGACCTGCAATGGTTTAGAACGAGTCATTTGACACATCACATCAATATAATGAACGCCACAATCTACAATCGGACTAAGGCTTTTCATCAAATTTCTGTGCACATCCCACATATAGCCATGACTTTGTTGGTTGAGATTCATGCGCATAACCAACGGACGTCCTAATCCAGAAGCAACTTCTACAAATTTTTCCCACGAAGGGTGATGTCTCAATATATATCCAACTACAACTTTCTTATTTTTCCCTTTTGCTTTAGCAGCTACTCTTTCAGCTCCAGCTACGGTGTCAGCCAATGGCTTTTCGATAAACACATGACAATCAGCTTCTAATGCCTGAATGGCAAAGGTTTCATGGGTATCAGGATAAGTCGAGATACAAACTGCATCGGGTTTAGTAGCTTCTAAGGCTTCTGTATAGTCATTAAAAAGAGCATAACCTCCTCCTAATTTGTCATTGAGAACTTCCTTACTTTTTCCCGTAGAAACAATTCCGCAAATCTCGAAATTTTCTGAATTGTGATAGGCTGTGGCGTGCGAGGCACCCATATTTCCACAACCGACAACCAATACTTTGATTTTTTGAACTGACATGTTTTTGGTAGTTAAATCAATTTAGATATGTGTATGCAATCTGTTTGTTTAAACAATCAACTACATCCAATATCCTTTCTTTTTATGAAAATTGGATATGATGTGATTTCTCACTGTTTAGCTCAAATCTATGAATTTATGCTGAATTTATTGTCCTGTCGAGTAAAGTTCCTAAGAGAATGAGCAGTGCAAATTAAGTTTTGATAAACGAGAATTATATCGCTATCATTGGTTAAAAGTGCCGTAAGTGCAACCGAAAGCTACTTATCTTGAAGTCTTTCGCACCTACGGCGCTCTATAATGGTACAAGAAAAAGATTCTTGACTACCAAACTGTCGCTCCTACGGAGCTGATGAAAAACAGTAACAATAAAATCTAGTTCAAGACTAAGTCTTGGACTCATTTTTTATACAGTTTAAAACTTAAACAAACGATAGTCTGAAACCAAGTCTTGAACTAGTGAAGAATGCAATCTTATTATTATAGGTATTGTAAGCACTTACAAATAACTGAGATACAATCAACTAATGTAATAATATCTTGTTACTTATGAAATTTTGAAAGAAGTCATCGATATTGCACCTAAAACAGTCTTATCGTTGAATACGCTTACTTGTTCTTGGGCTTGCTGTGTTCCAAGCGTATAAAGCAAAGGTAAATAATGGTCTGGTGAAGGCGCAGCCAATTGTACAGCCGAGCCTAAACTTTGGTAATTAATCAGAGATTTATGATCTTGATTTACTGCCATTTTTTTCAACATTTCATTAGCTTCCAATGCCCAATCATACCCGTATTCTGGCAAACGAGCTTTGTCCCAAGCCAAACGGCGGAGGTTATGAACGATATTCCCACTCCCTACAATCAATACGCCTTTATCCCGTAATTTGGCAATTTCTTTTGCCAAGTCATAGTGATATTGTGGTGCTTTGGTATAATCTAAGCTTAGCTGCAAAACAGGAACATCGGCCTTTGGATAAATATGTTTGATAACACTCCACGCACCATGATCTAAGCCCCATTGTTCGTCGAGACCAACCTCAGTGGTATGAATCGCTTGCTTAGTTTCTAAAGCAATCGAAGGGCTTCCTGGCGCAGGATATTGCACATCAAATAAAGCTTGCGGAAAGCCTCCAAAATCATGAATTGTTTTCGGTTTGGGCATGGCAGTAACAAAAGTACCTCTCGTTTCCCAGTGTGCCGAAACACACAGAATGGCACGTGGTTTAGGTAAATCTTGTCCTATTTTCTTCCAACCTCTCGAAAACTCATTATCCTCAATTGCATTCATCGGACTACCATGTCCTAAGAAAAATGCAGGCATTCTCTCCGTCTTTGGAGCGTTAGCCAATTCGTTTAAAGCCTTGATATCCATATTCATAGTAGCTGGCAATATTGCCATAGCCTTTAAAAACTCTTTGCGATTCATGTATATACATTAAATTTCTATAAAGGTAACAATAATTATTATCTATTCATTTCACGAATAGATAAATTTAATGTATATACACGAAATATATTGAGTAAGTTAGTGATTATTACATGTAGAGACGTAATACTTTACGTCTAAGGATATGCTAGCTGGCAAACAGGATTTCTGCAAGAAAATCCTTACAAGAACTTTACCTTAAAGAAACCATACTGATATTGTATTTTGATGACTGCGCCATAATCAATATCAACTGCGAAGACTTTTTGAGCGGGAATTTCTAAAATTAAGTGTAAAATTGTTCGTAATACGCCACCATGGCAAACAATGACTTTATGGTTTATAGTTTGTTCTAAAGTCGTTTCCCAAACAGATTTTACTCTTGCTATCATCTGGGAAAAACTTTCACCGTTGGGAGTTGCCACATTGACAAAGTCTTGCATCCATAGTTGACTTTCTTCTTCAGGAATATCGTTCCAAAGCTTCATTTCCCAATCGCCAAAATTCATCTCCATCCACCTTTTATCTATTTGGAATGCTTTTTCTGGAAACAAAAATTCCATCAAATGAGTACAACGACTTAGTGGGCTTGAGTGTAAATCAAAATCCACTTGAGTCGACAGAAGTTTCTTTTGTATAACTTTTGCTTCCTCCTCAAAGGTCTTTGCCAAGGGAACATCACTTTGCCCATAACATAGTCCCTTGGGAACATCCACAGAAGTATGTCGAATCAGATATATATCCATTATGAAAATCTTATTTTACCGTCCAAATTCCTACTAAATACAAATACGCGATAACCTCTGTCAATTGTTGAATACTACCCAAACAATCGCCTGTGTAGCCACCAAGCCACTTGGTAAAAAACCTAGAAAGATAGGCTCGCATTAAGAATACAGGAACTAAAATGCCTATAATTCTCCAATCTTGCGTTACATAACTCACAATACACATTGGTAATAAAGCAAAGATAGAAGCTGCAAAAAAGGCATCTATTCCTATTTTCTTGCCAATAGGTTTTGCCTTGCTTAGGGCGTCTTCACGAACATATTCATGAGTAAAAATCATCGACAGCGCCGCATATCTACTGAGTGGATGCACCAACATGAGGGCATAAATTTGATAGTCTTTTCCGATGTAAAAGAGACTACTTACCTTTAAAACAAGTACCAACCCAAGACCCAACAACCCAAATGTTCCTAAGCGTGAGTCTTTCATAATATCCAATATTTTTTGTTTGGTCCAGCCTCCACCGAACCCATCGCAAACATCAGCTAATCCATCTTCATGAAACCCACCTGTTGTTAGGATACTTGCAACCAAACTCAAAAGAATAGCAATTGGGAAAGGCAACACCAACGAAAAAAGCAAGAAAAGAAGGCTCGAAATAGCGCCTACAATCCAACCTATCACTGGGAAATAAACAGTTGCTTGGTTGAGCATATCCTCGTCATGTTTCATCCATTTGGGTACAGGAATACGGGTATAAAACATGAGAGCATTGAGAAAAATATGAAACTGTCGAGTTAGCATGATAAGTTAATTTAATTGATAAAGACCTGAGAATAAAGCAAAAGTAAAAATGACTTCTTGAAACTTTTGCCAAATGCCCATAACTGACTGCCAAAAGCCCAAAGCTAAACATTGGATACCCCAGCTGACTCAAAACTTGCCATTTCGTTCATAAAGTTTACCGCAGATTGGATAATTGGATACGCCAACGCACAGCCTGAACCCTCTCCTAAGCGTAAGTCTAATTTGAGGAGGGAATTTGCTCCTAAGAAATCCAACATGGTTTTGTGACCGCTTTCGTCTGATTGATGACAAAAAATGGCATAATGCGAAATATTGGGTTCAATCTGATGCGCTATCAAATAGGCAGATGTTGCGATAAATCCATCTACCAACACAATCATGCCTAGTTCGGCAGCTTGCAGCATGGCTCCTACCATTTGGGCAATTTCAAAACCACCAAATGCTGTCAAAACTTTTAGTGGGGTATCTAATCGACGATGCAAATCTTGGGCTTTTTGTAAGAGTTGAAGTTTGGTTCTTAAAGCTTGGTCATCTAGTCCTGTTCCTCGACCCACACATTCTGATAATGGTAATTTGCAAATTTTACTCATAATCAAGCTTGCTGAAGAAGTATTACCAATTCCCATTTCACCAAAACCGATGATATTGCAACCGTTTTCGTAAATCTTTTGAATAAGTGCTGCACCTTTATCTATGGACTTTTGTCCTTCTTTGATGCTCATGGCAGGTTCTTTCAGATAGTTTTTTGTCCCAAATGTATTTGGAATTTTATTCTGAATAATAGTCAGGTTTTTATCAAATGTTCCATTCACACCAGCATCAACCACCTCTAAGGTAATGTTATGTTGACGACAAAATACATTAATAGCTGCGCCACCCTGCACAAAATTCATGACCATCTGATAGGTCACTTCAGGAGGATATTTGCTAATACCTTCTTGTGCAGCACCGTGGTCACCCGCAAATACGACTAAATGAGGTTTTTGTAAGGAAGGATGTAAAGTTTGTTGAATCAGCGAAATTCGCAAAGCAAGTTTTTCTAATTGCCCCAGTGCACCTAGTGGTTTGGTTTTGAAATCTATTTTATGCTGAATAGCGTCTAAAATAGATGAATCTGGCACGGGAATATGGAACGTTTTCATAAAGGAATCAAATCTGTAAAGTAATATGTTGTGCGGTGCATGTTGAGGGCTGCATCCTTGTATTCGTAAGTTTTGTCGACGGTCTCTCCTATCTCAAATTTTATTTCTTGGCTAAAATAGGGTGCTTTAAAAACGAATGTATGAAACTCCCCATTTTCTCCACAAGGGTCAATATTGGGTGGAAGGTCGTTGACAAAGTCTTTGTTGAGGATTCTTCCGCAAAAACTTTTATCTAATAAGTTTCCATTCACACTCACAACAATGGTTTGAAAGCCCAAAGACCAAAATTCTTCTAGCAATTCCATCGAATCTCTTTTCCAAATAGGGAAAACACCTGTAATACCTTGTTGAGCCAAACGTTCCTCTCGGTGCTTACGAAGATCTTCTAAAAATATATCCCCAAAAATGGAATGTGTAATACCTTGTGACAAAAGTGGCTCTAAAGTTTCAGCCATTTTTTGCTGGTATTCCTCCATCGAAACCGTTTCGGGTAAGCGAAGTGTCGCAAGGGGTTTGCCGATACTTTGGGCTTGCTGTTGGAGCAATTCTTCACGTACTCCGTGCATAGAAATACGTTTAAACGAATCGTTAACTGAGGTAAGAAGTGTCTCGACACTCAAGTTAGGGTCTTTGAGCGCATGATAAAAACTCAATGCCGAATCTTTACCTCCCGACCAGTTCATAAGAGCTTTATGTGTCATGGGGTATAATAGTTTAGGAGCAAAATTCAGTTAATATTACTTAATCTGCACAGGAATCCCGCTTACCATCAAGGTTGCCTTTGTGGATTTTTGAGCAAGATATTGGTTGACCCACCCTTGCAAATCTACAAACTTTCTTCCCATTTCAGTTTCAGCATGCACGCCCATTCCTAATTCGTTGGTAATAAAAATAATCGTAGCATTGAGCTTTGCCAATTTGTCAATTTCTTGTTTCGCTTTGGTTAGACAAGCCTCAATATCATTTTTTTCGTCAATAAAAAAATTCGTCAACCAAAGTGTCACGCAATCAATCATATACACTTTATCGGCTTCAATTACTTTACTAATCTGCTTTTCTTCTTCAATCAAAGTCCAACGCTCGTCGCGGTCGCCACGATGGCGCTCGATTCTTTTTTCAAAATCTCCATCCCAATACCTTGCTGTGGCAAGATACGTTGGCGATTGAGAAAAGCTAAGTGCCAGATTTTGTCCATAACTACTTTTTCCACTTCTAGCACCGCCTGTAATCATCCAAATCATGGTATTATATTTATAGCTGTTGGCTTTTAGCCTTCAACATTCAGAAAATCATTTATTTTAAGTAAGGACATTTTTACACTCGAAACTCAGCACTAATACCTACACCAATACTGATTCATAGATATTTACGGCTTTGTGTTTTAAATGTGCTGGAATTTCAAAAATTTCAGGATGAAATAAGGCAGCTAATACCTCTATTCCATTCACTAGTGTTGACGCACTCGGTTGAGTAAACATATCAAAATCAGCCAAATACACTTGTTTGTTCTGCACAGCTTGAAGTTCATCCCAACCTTGTTGTTTTTCGAGCAGAAATAACTCTTCTCTAGCACGTTCGGTTTCGAATCCACAAGGGGCAATCACCAAAACTTCTGGATTATAACGTTTTATTTTATCAAAATCGGTCACAATGCTATAGCCAGCAGGGTTACTTAGCATATCTATTCCTCCTGCAAAAGCAATTTGGTATGGTATCCAGTGTCCACAATTATATACGGGCTGAATCCATTCCAATAAGCTCACTCGTCTAACTGGTGCTTTGTGTTTACGTAGGGTATCAATTACCACGTCTATTCTAGCATTGAGTTTTGACAAATATTCATAAGCTGCCTCTTCTTTTCCTAAAGCTGTTGCTATTTGAATGGCACAATCAAACACCTCTTTAAGATTTTTGGGTGTAAGTGCCACCAA
The DNA here is from genome assembly GCF_030056705.1 of Flectobacillus longus. Lineage (GTDB taxonomy): Bacteria > Bacteroidota > Bacteroidia > Cytophagales > Spirosomataceae > Flectobacillus > Flectobacillus longus. The sequence goes on along the minus strand of NZ_JASHIC010000033.1, from coordinate 34,632 downwards.
TTCAGGAACTTTTGGAAGCTGAGATACGGCACTAGCTGTACAAACGGTATCAATTTGGCAAACCTCACAGACATCCTGTGTAAAAACCACATCTGGTGAAGCTTTTTCGAGTCGCTCTTGCTCTACATAGTACAGACTTTTTCCTTGTGCTTTATAGGAAGAAAAGATTCTATCTATTTCATCGCTCGTGTAGTTGTTATCCTCTAATACGCAACGTACCACGATAGGCTTTTCGCTACGAGATTCGGTACTACATTCAAAAGTCACGCCATGCAAATGCCCCTGAAGATTCATATCATAAATCATCTGGGTAGCAGCTGGTAAAAAAGAACAGGCTCTCATATTAAATAAATGGCTATGGGGTTTGGACGGTAATTGGCTGTGAGGTTTGGGCTATCAGCTTTTGGCGAATGTTTCTCTGGTTTCCGAAGAAACATTTTTAAACTTTTACCTCAATACCTATTGGATTTACCTAAAAACAAATAAACTACTGATTATCAAAAATTTACAATTTATTATTAAAAAAGGTGTGAACTATTATAGTTGATCCGAGTATATATTAAACAATAGGTTATAGGTATGATTGAGAAATTAAAAAGTGTTACTTTGAAAAATTAACCAGATTTTTCAGAACTAAATACTAAGCTTGTTCAAAGGCAATATTCGGTAATTTTGTTTTTGCAAATTCAATAGCGCCAAACATCACGGCACCATAACCCAATGTTCCTGCTAAGAAATTAAGCATATATGGGTATCCTTGGATATAGCATTGGATTAAGCCATTCAAATCTCTTGAAAGTGCTCCGCCTGTGCGAATATCCATACCTCCACCAAACCAAACACCAAAGTCAACCAGCAACCAAAATCCTACCGATGCAGCTACACCACTCAATAAGAAATTTTGAAGATTTACTTTTTTCATCAAAACCTTTCCGAGCAATACAATGCCAGCAAAAATGGCGTAATTATACATCCAGCCGCTATACATGATACCGTATTTTCCTCCATAAATCATCCCATTGATGATTAAGTCAGAAAATAAAAGTGTCAATAAAGGAAATGCGAAGGCTTTCCAGCGTTGAGAAAAATACGTACCTCCAAATAAGCCCATAGCGCCAATTGGCGTAAAATTACTCAAAGGATTGAGACATGAGGCGTTGATGAGACGTGCTGTTCCTACCAAAATTACAATTGATAGTAGCAGACTTACACGTGGATTTAGTTGTGTTTTTGTCATGTTTGTAATCGTTTTTACTGTTAGAAAGGCAGAAAATCAATGTTTTCTACCTTGCCTTGCCTTTTAGTGAATACTAAATACCGCTCCAGCCATGAAGTTACGACGACGGCTATTGTAGCCTGGTACGTCTGAAAACTCCTTGTCTGTAAGGTTTTTCAAATCAAAGAATAATTTGATAGTCGAATTGATTTGATACTCTGTATAAAAATCTAATGTTGTGTAATTTCCGAGAACAACTTTAGCATCGTCGTAAGGACCACTACTTGCTTTGCTTACCGAACGAAGTGCTAATTGAGCTGACCAATTTTTCAAGATTTGATAAGCCACATTTACGTTAACTGTATGTTTTGGACGACGGAAAAGATTAGCATAAGTAGTATCTTTCCCAGCTACTTGTGTCGTAACTTCGCCATCTACAAAAGTATAATTAGCTTTTACTTGTGCTTTGCCAATGCTCCATTGAGCATCTACTTCAAACCCATGGTCTTTCTGTTGACTCAAATTTACATAACGTCCCCAAGGGTCTTGGTTGATACTGATATAAGCAATCACATCTTTGATATTGCGATTGAAGTACACCCCACGAATATATGATTGGTGATTTTTGCTAAAAAATTGAGCACCGATTTCACCTGTTTTACCTACCTCTGGCTTCAAAGCTTCGTTGCCATAAGGTGAGAATAATTGGTATAAGGATGGCGCTTTGTAGCTTGAAGAATAGGTAGCTAATACTTTTAATCTACTTCCAATCCAATAGAACGGATTAACGTTATACGTAAAATTGTTACCATAAATAGAATGATTGTTGTAACGTCCACCAAGCTCTAAACCAAAGCCATTGAAGTCTTGCAAATTCAAAGAAGTGTAGCCACTAAACAAACTTGTATTGGCTGTTGAAGCTTTAATAGCTGGACTCTCGTAAGGGCCATAGCTACTGATAGACAAATACGTTTGGTCGGTGTTTTGCCAACGATTTTCGACACCTAATACCCATTTGATTTTATCAGAAAATGTATGAGCATAGTAAGCCTCCGCAAATCTTGCTACGCCACGGTAATAACCATAAGAATATTTGGCAAAAGCACCAGCCTCCACATGAACCGAATCGTCGACATATACCCTTTGACCATTGGTTTGCTGAAAATTGACCGTTAACTTTCCATTTTTCAATTGGTAAGCACCGCCAACAGACCAAAGCAAGTTTTTATTTTCAAATGTATAGTCTTTTTCGTCTTTGAAAGATCCTGCATCCAAGTCTGTTTTGTAGTAATTACTCATCAAATCAGCTCTCAAGGTCAAGTTTTCACCTATTTGCTGACCTAATTTTACTTGGATATTGTTCTGTTTGAAACCGTCATTATCAAAGGCAGTTTTGGCTGTTTCTGGCTGTTTTGCTGCAGAGATACCATTTGATTTAGTACCATTCCACGACAAGCCATAAGTCGTTTTTTTGTACTGACAGCCTGCATTTATGCTCGCACGATATGTGTCATAACTACCGCCCGCTAAACTTCCGCCAAGACCTAATTTTTTACCACTATTTTTTGTCGTAATAATATTAATTACGCCAGCTACAGCATCAGAACCATACAAACTAGACTGACCGCCTTTCAAAATCTCGATACGCTCGATTTGATCGATAGCAATCAAGTTGATGTCAAATGAGGTAGAAGAACCTGAAGGGTCATATACAGGCAGGCCATCAACCAAAATCAAGGTATATCCAGCGCCTGCGCCACGCAAATACAAATCTTGGTTTGTACCAAGTGTATTTTGAGAACCAATTACCGTAAGACCAACTTGTTGATTCAACAACTCGCCTACGGTTTTACCTTTGCTACGTTGGATTGTAGCAGCATCAATTACTGTAACTACTTTTCCAGACTGAGACTGCTTTTGAGGATATTTGTTTGTACTAACAACTACCTCATCAAGCACCTGTGTCTTTTCTGAATTTTGAGCAATACTTTCTACGCTTGCGCACAAGGCAAGCAATACGACTGATGGAAATAACTTTGAAGAATAAAACATTTAGAATTTGAACTTCCATTTTTTTATTCACCCACTCCAAAACATTCATTCTATTACCGCAAAAGCAGCACAGAGAACTGTTTAAAAATGTTGATAATGGTCAATAAAAAAAGCGAAAATACTTTGCGAACGCTCGATTTTTGCTCATCCTCCGTAAGCGCGTATCAAGAATAATCTATGGCAGGTCTCCTGACTTCACTCGTCAAACTCGAACCTTCCCGAAATAAATTCAGTGGTTATGAGGATTGAGTTGACACAATTGAGTGTTACAGTTGCGGGGACAGTTCAGGTATCACACCTGATTCCCTATTAAGCTTTGAGGTTTTTACTGGGAAAAACTAAAGCACCATAAACTGTTGGCAAAGTTATGGAAAAAATTAGGACAAAAAAAATAGCGTATCAACTAAATCGATACGCTATTCCAAACTACACCAAATATTATTATGATAACCACAATCATGGCTCTCGAAAGTCTTGTTTCATTGTAATAGCACTTTGATGTTACAAATTTGAGTATTTATTATTAATAATAAAATAAGTAATTATACTTAATTGTTAGCAAAATTTATAGATTTATAATGAGTGCTTTCTTAAATTACTGAAAAAAAACCAGAAAGTCACAAACTTTTATTTTTCGGACTCTCATGCAAATGCTTATAATCATTTCAAACAAATCTGTTAACTTCAACGCCAATCTCAATTTTTTACATTAATTCTATAATCAAACATTTTTTTACTCCCTGAAATTTTAAAAAAATGACCAATTTTCTAAAAAACTCCAAAATTTTAACTCTTTTATTAGGCAGTTTGACGCTTGGTTCACAAGCACAAACCGTTGACAAAGTAAATGACCCCGTAGAATGGATTAATCCTCTGATGGGTACTGCCTCAAAACCTAGCCTTTCTACAGGAAATACCTATCCTGCCATTGCTTTGCCTTGGGGGATGAATTTCTGGATGCCACAAACTGGTAAAATGGGCGATGGTTGGGCTTATACTTATGATGCCGACAAAATTCGTGGCTTCAAACAAACACACCAGCCAAGTCCGTGGATCAACGACTATGGTCAGTTTGCGATTATGCCTATTACTGGTAAAATTCGTTTTCATGAAGACCAACGTGCTAGCTGGTTTTCGCACAAATCCGAAATTGCCAAGCCCTATTACTACAGTGTGTATTTGGCAGATCATGACGTTACTACCGAAATCACTCCTACTGAACGTGCGGCTATGATGCGCTTTACCTTTCCCAAAACTGACAGCGCTTTTGTGGTAATTGACGCTTTGGATAAAGGTTCTTTTGTGAAAATTATTCCTGAAAAAAATCAGATTATTGGCTACACCACCAAAAACAGTGGTGGCGTTCCTGAAAACTTCAAGAATTACTTCATCATTCAATTTGATAAGCCAATTACTTACAAATCGGTCTGGAAGGCAAAAGAATTGCTTACAAACGAATTATCGGTAACAGATAATCATGTTGGGGCTGTTGTTGGCTTCAAAATCTCAAAACGCGGTGAGCAGGTAACGGCTAAAATTGCTTCTTCTTTTATCAGTTTCGAACAAGCTGAAATTAACCTCAAAGAAGTAGGAAGTCAATCATTTGAGGAGATTAAAAACTTAGGAAAAGGTATTTGGAATACAGCTCTTTCAAGAATTGCAGTGGAAGGCGGCAGCGTAGACCAAACTCGTACGTTTTACTCGTGTTTGTATCGTACCATGCTTTTTCCAAGAAAATTCTATGAACTAGATGCCAAAGGAAAAGTTGTTCACTATAGCCCTTATAACGGTCAAGTATTGCCGGGATATATGTTTACAGATAATGGATTTTGGGATACTTTCCGTGCGGTATTTCCATTTTTCAACCTGATGCACCGTGACCTTAACTCTCATATTATGGAGGGTTTGGTGAATGCCTATAAAGAAAGTGGGTTTCTCCCAGAATGGGCAAGTCCCGGACACCGTGATTGTATGATTGGTTCAAACTCGGCTTCATTGATAGCCGATGCTTATATCAAAGGCGTTAGAGGTTTTGATGTTGAAACACTATATCAAGCAATGTTGAAAAACAGCGAAAACGAAGGTCCATTAACATCGGTAGGTCGTAAAGGTGTGAAATACTACAACGATTTGGGATATGTGCCTTATGATGTAAAAATCAACGAAAATGCTGCTCGTACACTCGAATATGCGTATGATGACTTTTGTATTTATCAGTTAGGAAAAGCATTAAATAAGCCAGCATCAGAATTAGAGAGATTTGCCAAGCGTTCACAAAATTACAAGAACCTTTATGACCCAAGTCATAAATTGATGCGTGGTAAAAATGCTGATGGGACATTCCAATCGCCTTTCAATCCGTTCAAATGGGGCGATGCGTTCACTGAAGGTAACTCTTGGCACTACACTTGGAGTGTATTCCATGACATCAATGGATTATCAAACTTAATGGGCGGCAAAAAGGAATTTGCTAATATGTTGGATTCTGTTTTTGTGGTTCCACCCGTATTTGATGATTCGTATTACGGCTTTGTAATTCATGAAATTCGTGAAATGCAAATTATGAATATGGGTAATTATGCACATGGCAATCAGCCAATACAGCACATGCCTTATTTGTACAACTATGCAGGACAACCTTGGAAATCACAATACTGGGTGCGTGAAGTAATGAACAAATTATATCAACCAACACCAGACGGTTACTGTGGTGACGAAGATAACGGACAGACTTCCGCTTGGTATGTTTTCTCAGCGATGGGCTTCTACCCTGTTTGTCCAGGTACAGACCAATATGTATTAGGTGCTCCATTGTTCAAAAAAGTTACCTTGTCACTTGAGAATGGTAAACAAGTTGTCATTAAAGCGCCAAATAATAGCGCTGATAATAAGTATATTGGCAATTTGAAATGGAATGGCAAAGATTATTCTAAAAACTGGTTGAGTCACAATGATTTGCAAAAAGGAGCTACTTTGGATTTCTTGATGCAGTCAAGCCCAGCTACGAACAGAGGTGTATCGGAGACAGACATTCCTTATTCGTTTGTAAAGTAATTGATTATTATCTTCTCTTAATTTGAAGATAAGGCAAAGCCCTAGATAAAAATGAATTCATTTTTATCTAGGGCTTTTAAAAATATATACTGGTAGCAATACGCTTTAGATATTCCTACAATCAAACATTTACGAAACTAGTATTTCATAATTTTTTGTTGAATAGATTTTTCACCTTTTGAAAACTTGAGGATATATACACCAGAAGGAAGCATTTGCAAATTCACTTCATGCTGTTTTCCTTCTAATATTTTTTCAATCATAAGTTGACCTTTTGTATCAAAAATCTGAATAATACCGCCTTGATAATCAGAGTCAATATTGATTTTTTCTGCAAATGGATTAGGATATACGACCATTCCTTGATTGTTTCCTAATTCGTTGACTCCTAAAACAAGCTTGACTTCAATAGTTTTTTTCAAACTAATTGCATTATACTTCGCATTTCCTGATTGTGAAATCTCTATTTGAACAGTTCCTGGAATACCTGTAAATGTAATTTTACCATTCTCATACTTAGCAGGTCCAGTTACAGTAATTGCAACAGGTAAAGAAGATGATGCTGTTGCTGTTAAATCCAAGGACTTTACGTTCTGTAATACTTCATTTGGCAAAGTATTTACCGTAATCATTTGATCATATTTATTTACAGTGATAATCACATTCGCAGAGGCTGTATTGTATTTTATGGTTTGTGCAGTCGATACTTTTACTGTTGAAACTCCGCTTTGAAGTATTTTTACTTGACCCGTTGCACTAACTTGAACTGAGTTTCCTTCAAGCAATGTGTACGTAAATGGAGAATCAGAATCAGTAGTTGGCTTCAAATCAAACATCACATCGTCTACCTTTTTACTGACATTCGAAATGGTTATATTGGGAGTTAACCTAGGCGCGCTCTCAACATCTATGATAATTGAACCAAAATGCCCTCTATATCTGTCTTCTTCTGGTGCTATAACAGAAATATATGTTTGGCCAATACCTACGATTTTAACCGTATTAGTTACAGGATTAAACTCTACACTATTACCATACAATACTGACAATGTTGGCTTTGTGTTATTGGTATTTTTAATCTCAATCGTAAAGTCCGAATCAGTGATTTTCTTTTTATAACTAGTTGTATAGCTAAAAGATTGATATGCCTTATCAACCGAAATTTCTACCAAAGTATATGTTTCTGCATAAGCCCCACTTGCTGCTGAACGTACTTCCAATATTGATTTCCCGCCTTTTACGATTTGGAGCTCACCTGTTGAGCTAATAGTTACGGATTCTCCTGAAATTATTTTATAAGTCAAATTATTTACACTACTCTTAAACTCGGAACTAATATTCTTTGAGGTAATTTCGGTTGTAAAGTTAAATGTATTTGGACCCGTAATAATGTTGGCTCGTGTGTTGGCTTTTGGAGTAAATCCAAATATTTTAATCTCATTAGACCTCTCACGACTTACAATTATATCATCCTTTATGGTAGCTATTTTAGCTTCACCGTTTTGAGAAACTTCTACTCTGGCACTTGCAATATTTCTTGCAGAAAGGTCAAATGATTGTATTTCAAGAGATCTTGAGTCTTCAACATTAACGGTATGTATATATTCACTACTTGAATTTTCTACAAATCCATCTACTGTTGAATATCCTGTATATACTTTAGGGATAAAGGTTTTGAAGGGAAAACCAAAGCTCAAAATATTTTTTGGACTATCATTAATAATCAAGTAATTTCCGTCCATCTTTTTATATGCCTTATTTGCACCCTTACTAATGATTTTCATATACTGCTGTCCGTTCAAATAGTAAGCTGTCAAGTTGTCGAATGCTTTTATCAGTACAATAGGTAACATTTTTTCGTCATAATCCATAAAGATTTGCTCTGGAGTAGTATCTAAACTAAGGGTAAAAAGGGGTTGATCCAGTTTGCCTTCCTCATACAAACTATATTTGTTGTAGGCTCCAGAACGTTCTGGAGTTAAGAAATAACTCTTTCCTTTGTTGTCCAATGCAAATGTTATAGGGTGATATTTTGCTACTATACCTGCATCAAAATTTCTCAAACTTGTAATCTCTTTATAAGTCGAATCATATACCATCATTTTATAATCATCAAGTACAAATAGCCTTTTGGTGTAATGATGCGCTTGAATACTACGAACACTAACAGGTGCAGGAGCTGTATATGGCGTATATACATCAGTTATCAACTGTTTAGTACTAGCATCGAAAAACCTCCACTGCGAGTCATTTAAACTCAATGTTTGAACAACTACCTGTTTGTTACTTTTCACAAAAACTATTTGCCCTACTTCGTTTATATCATTGCTGTATGGTGATTTAGATAACTCAACACCAGCGTTGTTGTAAACATACAAGTTTAGGTTTTTTGATGATTTAAGCACATATATTTTTTCATCAGAATCGATTGTGAAATCTTTTATTCCTTCTGAGGACTCAACTTTTGAGAGATAATTACCTTTATTATCAAACACTTGCACTTTGGCGTAGGCGGTACTTCCACCCGACCTAACGTAAATTTTACCAGAACTACCAACTAAAATTTTATTGATAACACCAAAGAATTGACCATCGCCAAAACCTGATGAACCAAATCTGCCCAAATATCTACCTTGGCTGTCATATTTATGGACATAGCCATTGTAACCACCAATATAAATTGTACCTGAATCATCAACCTCCAAATCATAATCATAGGATTGAAAATTGTCAGAAACAGCAATTGATGCATCAAACGAAAACAGCATTATTCCCTTAGGGCTATATTTTTGAATCGTATTCAAACTACTCAAAATGAAGTAATTACCTAATTTGTCGACCTCCACATTGCTGGCATCACTATAAAACTGACTTGTTTGTGGGTAAAGGTTGTCATTTTTTGAGACAAATAATCCGCTGTTATCAGTTGTAATAATTGCATTAGAACCCAGATAAATAACTTTATTTCCTTTGACTAATATATTATCAACTGATTTAACTAAGGCTTTTTTCCCAACTTCATCTACAAATGAAATGGTTTTTAGAGGCAAGTACTGCGCAAAAGGACTAAGAGGTAATACAAGTAAAATACAGAGTATTAACACTCTGAAATAAGAAGTGTAAAAGTGTTTCATGGCGAGCTAATTTAAACGAACTATAATTTTTTGTAGTTATTAGAAATGCTTTAATCACAAAAGCTGAAGGGAACTTAGATATACAAGATTATAGGTGTAAGGTATTTCAATTTATCTACAAATAATTAATTCTCTATTTATAGCTTAATCACCACTTAACTTCTACTCTAGGTGTAATCGGTGTAATCTTTTCACTTTGTAAGTATGCGTCTCTCAAATAATTGCAAAATTAAACAATATTCTTATTAGTGAAAAATAACTAATCAGGTTATTAGTGAACAAACTTTCAAATAGTCAAAAAGCATACTATATATTTGTCAGAATCCAGTCAATAATGCTCCTCAATATTATCTCAGATCTCGTTTAATAAGTTTAAGTGACAAAACTTGCCTTGTTTTCGGTTAAAGGTAAAATTTGCATTTTATTAATAAACTCACTTAAATCTTAGGACATTCTCGCCTATGAAATCACAACAACTATTCATTGCTATAGGATTTGCTATTATCATCACTTCATTTTATCAGGTTACTACGGTTTGGAGTACACCGACTACTACCAATATTCCAGTGCTGTTTTTCAATGTTTTTTTACTGGTACATTTCGTTATGGCTTTCAAGCATCTTTTAGCCTCACAGAAACTTTCCTATTTTTATTTGGGAGGGTTATTCGTAGCTGTAGGAATCAATGGATTTATGCTTAAAATGGAAGAAGCGTCCTTTGTTTCACAAGTATTGCTTACTGCTACAACTCTTACATTGAATTATGCTAAAGCCAGTATTGACGAGCAAAATTGGGAAGAAGATAATTTTGTCTTACAAGAAAAAGAAGACTTAGTAGAACTATAGATGAGCGTATGAAGCAATAAATCTCATCTTCACAAAAATCCCTGATAATTATTCGTGTAGTAATATTTACACTGAGCAATTATCAGGGATTTCTTATTGAATCGTAAAAATATCAAGCAAAAACCTATTGCTTTTAAGCACAACTTATTAACTTAGAATTAGTTCACCTTTCATTCCTTTTTAAACGCAATTACATGAAAAAGTTCATAATTCCTCTCCTGATTTTATCAATAGTGAGTTTGATTCTCTTTTGTCATTTCTTCGTTGATATTTACCCAACACTCGACCAATTCCACCTATTTTTCGGAAGTACGATTATGGTCACAGGTATTTATCATCTGTATAACCTCCGAACAATTTTCAAGTCAATAAACTCCTTTAGTGATTTTAATTGGGATTATTTTTCATACAGTTTATCTATAAGCATTTTTCAAATTGTCTGTAGTTATTCCGTATCAATCTGGTCTTTATTAGGGTTATTTTCTTTAAGTGCTGCCTACCGACTATGGAGAGTAGGCAAAAAAACACTTTTGTAACGGTTTATTCCGCACAATTTATTTCACCTAAACTATCACTCATTATGAACCTTCACAAATGGCTACTAGTAGCTGGCATACCTATCATTGTCAATGTTTGTTTTGCTCAACACAAAACACTTCATTTTCCGTTTGATAATAGCGCTTATTTATCCCTTTGCCTGATTCTCATCAATCTTGTACTTTTTTACTTTTTGAGTAAATACCTTAGAAATCCCGAAGTGAAAAACTCCCTTTTTCCTGTAGAATACCTCTATGCTGGTTTATTGATCAATATAGGACTATTGTTCGATAACATATCTTTAGTGTTTGCCATCATAGCACTAGTTATTATCAATCTTAGAATGATAAGTTTAAGATTGGAAAAGGTATAAAATCAAACCCTTGGAATCGCACTGTGCATTTCCAAGGGTTTTCTTCAAGTACACCAATTTATTAAGCTGGCATAACGGTCATTCTACAAATTAATTTTTTCGGTATATTCATTCCCAAATCTATCAGTAGCTTTCACAACAATCGTTTTGGCTTGTGATGAAGGTTGGGCAAAAAACAAATGGTCTGTCATAGTCGGATCCACGAATTTATGTTTTTTAGGTAATTCGGGTCCTGCAAAAAGCTCAATAGCTAGGGGGTCCAGTCCAATTTTTTGCTCCATTGCTCCTTTTACTATTCCATCTTCCCACCATTCAACTTTCCACTTTTTGTCCCAATTCCAAACATTGGCGACAATACTTTCTGGAAAATCTTTATTCGCTCCTTTCGGATACACTTTCAATTGATACGTGGCAGGTTTGCCTGTTCCTTTGTAATACCAAGAGATATTTCCGCCATCAACCTGATACACGCCATATCCACTTGGCGAGCCATCCGTACAAATGGGTCCTGTCCACCAAGCACCGCAAACCGTTCCGTGGACGTGCTCAATGATATTGCCTTCCTCCCATTTTTCATTCACGTGGGTATGTCCCGACATAATATGTGCTTGGAATGGCTCTAGCATTTTATACAATTGACGTCTATTGGCAACAGTTCCACCTAATTCCTCCTCTTTTAGTTTGTTACGACGAGCATGACCCGTGTTGGTCGGAATATGCAAACTCACTACAACTGTTGAACCTTTGGGTATAGAAGCCAAATCCTGTTCTAGCCAATGCAATTGATTTTCTGTGAGATACCCAACGTATTTCTTGGCAGTACCCATAAAAAACACATCGTCCAGAACCACATAGTGAACTTTGCCACGGTTGAATGAATAGTAAGTTGGACCAAAAGTATTTTTAAATGTTTTGGAAGAAAAATCGTCAGTTCTGGCATCCAAATCCATGTCATGGTTACCAATCACACTAAAAAATGGAATCTGAGCTTTCCCAAAAGCAGCGATATAATCATCCAACAATTCAAAATGATCCCAAACTAGGTCTCCACAACCGATACCATGAAAAAGAGTATCTTTTGGTACTGCTTTTACCAATTCAGCTAAATCTTCGCCTGACTTTTGTAGTTCTTCAGCATCTTTTTTAGAAATAATCTGAGGGTCAGCCCACACCACAAATTGGTGTTTGGTATCGTCAACTAACAAAGGTTTCAAGGTGAAATTTGCCTGAAAAGTACTTTTAGCCGTATCTAATTTTTGATAAAAACGTGCGACTCCCTTTTCATTGGGAAATTCATATCCAGATGGCACACTGATATACACAAACTCAGCTTGCGAATGCGCCTTGATTTGATATTTACCATTATTATCGGTTCTAACTACCGTAAAGCCGTCTGTTACTGATACCTGAGGAATACCTTTGCCATTGGCAGAAACAGTACCTTTTATTGTGACAAATTCAGTGTTTGCAGGCTGGTCATTTACCACGACAGAGGGTGCTCCAAGCACAGCCCCTCCTATTCCAAAATTCTTAAGAAAATTTCTTCTGTTAAACATATATTTTGGTTGTTTTTGTAGCTAAATATTAATGCTAAATTGTGAATGTAAACTTTTAATTATCAATATTTTACATTCACAATTCTTAACTCACAATTCATCACTAATAATTACCTGCTTACTTCGTCCACCATGTTTTGGTGTTGATATCGTCTCCTCCCATTTGAGCTACTACTTTGTCGTAATTAGCACGATTAAGTGATTGCGTCGATAAGGGATATTTTAATCTCATAGGCATTTTACCATTGTTTTCAATGCCTTTACCAACTGGCAAAACAGGGTATCCTGTACGTTTGTATTCAAACCATTGTTGCATATCATTGAAAAATAGAGCAATGTATTTTTGCGTCATGATTTGTTGGAGTGTTCCGTTATAAGCAACGCCTGAACGAGTCAAAAAGTCGGTTGGTTGCGTTGCACCCCAATATTTCATCGAAGCAGAAATACCTTTCTCATAATGGTCTTTGGGACTATCAGTGGTATATCCTTTTAACGCTGCCTCAGCTAACAAAAACTCTACCTCCGCATATTGCAAGATAGTACCTAAAATTAAAGAAGTTTTAAGGTTTTTGTTAAGTTTTGAAGAACTTATGGCATTCATCGCTGGACCTTCGGCTATGGTATATCCACTTGGGATACCTGTATATTTACCACTGGCTTTGGTAGCCCAAATATCCAATCTTGGGTCAGACCAAGTGCTTAGGGTTTTGATAAAAAACTCAGAAACTGCATTTGCTCCATTAAAATCATAATCACGGGTACTGGTAAAGGGATTCAATAGAGGAGTAACTTGTGTAAATTTCAAAGCAGCACTTTCGTCAAAACTAGCCATCAAAGGATATTTGTCTGGGTTTGACAACATGGTTTTCAGTTGTGCTCGAAAAACTGGAGATTTGGCTTCACCACGCATTAATAGTCGTAAACGAAGCGAATTAGTGAATTTTTTCCAGCGAACCGTCCCAACTGTACTCTTGTCTGCGCCAAACAAGGCATCTTGTCCTAAAGTTAAGGTTTTACTGACATCATAAAGCGCATTGGCTGTATCTAGTTTTGCTATCAAGTCGGTATAAATGTCTTCTTGTTTATCAAAAGCGGGATTTACTATGTAATTGGGATACCCTTTCAATGCCTGTGAATAGGGAATATCACCATAAATATCAGTCAAGTTCGCAAACAACCAAGCCTTTAAAGTAAGTCCAATGGCAAGGTAATTGGACTGTGACATGGCTTTTGCCTTTTGAATCATATCTTCGATATTGGTCAATGACAAATAATAATTGCTCCACATGTAATCTGACTCACTCGGAAAAAGCACATATCGATGAAACACCGTATTGCCTTCGGTCAAGGAAACTGTCACTTGCATCAACTCATTATTGAGGCGATGGCTTCGACTCAAACCAGTGTTAACTCCTTCCAAAATGGCAGTATTCATAAAGCTGCCTGCTGTGGCGGACGATACCCCTTCTGGGTCGTGATTGAGCTCTTCCATGCCTTCTGTACAAGACGTCAGAGCTAGGATAAGGAACAGATATAAAAAGATAAGTTTTTTCATGTTATAAAAATTAGAAAGATATAGTAAGGTTTGCTCCCATAGTACGAGTAGATGGGAATTGTCCAACTTCTAAACCTGGGGTGATAGTGGCATTATCGAGCGTAGATGTTTCGGGGTCAAAAGCTGGGAAAGTTGACCATACAAATAAATCACGACCGTAAATTCCGATACTGGCAGTTCTTAAGAAAGTCTTACGAAGTACTTTTGTAGGAATTGTGTAAGCCAAACGAGCCTCACGAAGTTTGACAAATGAAGCATCAAAGGTATTAGCCTCCACATTGTCACGACCATACCATTTATTGTAGTAGGTTACGATATTAGTTGCTTTCGTGGTATTTGGCACGTATTGACAGTCAGCGTTGAGGGTTACACCTTGTCCAACTATACCATCATATCTACCTGCCAATGTGGCTGTATTTTTACCTTGTTCACCCAAAATAGAATTTGTCAATGAGAAAATTCTACCACCTTGTCGAATGTCAAATAGTACTGACAAACTCCAATTTTTGTATTTAAAATTATTAGAAATACTGCCTCTCCAGTCAGGATTTGTATTCCCTAGATTAACAAACTGGTCGGTAAGCACAGGGTATCCATCTTTGTCAAATACAATTTGTCCTTCTGGCGAACGCTTAAAGCCAAGTCCGTAAATCGTTCCTAAAGGCTGACCTTCTCTCGCCTCCACAGTTACACGACTACCAACGTATTTTGCCAAAATCACACTTCCAGTTTCATTATTTAACTCCAATACTTTATTTCTATTCATCGACCAATTGACAGTTACATCCCACGAAAATCCAGCATAATTTTTCACAGGGCTTCCATTCAATGTTAACTCAACACCTCTGTTTACCACTTTACCCATATTGATCAGCGAAGAACTATATCCAGAAGCATATTCGACTGGAGCATACAAAATCTGATTGATAGTAGTTTGTTCATAAACCGTTGCGTCTACACTCAAGCGATTTTTGAAAAAACGCCATTCTGTTCCTGCTTCGAAGGAATTATTACGTTGAGGCTTGAGGTTGGGATTTGCTATAACATTCGGATTTTCGAGTTCGCCAGGGAATGTGCCAGAGTTATAGATTTTTTCTAGATTATATGTCCCTAAGCGAGCGTCATAGCCTACACTGGCATAAGCACCACGAAGCTTGGCATAGCTCACCCAATTTGGCATATTAGTCATTTGAGATAAAACTAAACTCAAAGTAGCTGATGGATAAAAGAAAGAATTATTTTGCTTTGGTAAAGTACTACTCCAGTCGTTACGACCTGTTATATCCAAAAAGGCAAAATCCTTATAGCCAACATTTACAAAACCATACAAACTGTTGATTCGCTTTTCGGCACGGTCACTTTGCGTAAGTGGCAATTGCTCAGAATTCGCCAAATTATATACCCCAGGAATCACCAAGCGATCGGCTAATTGATTAGTAAATTTTTGACTTTGATTCAAAATATTCCCTCCAAAACTTGTAGTTACTTGCCAAGTCTTTTCTAATGGCAATTTGTATTTCAACAAAAAATCAGCGTTAGATTCTAGGTTAAATACATTTTGCTGACGATACATACCTGCTTGAAACTTTTGGGTATTTTTCGGACGTTGTTGCGAACGGAATTCATAACCCATATCCAAACCAGTACGTATCGTTAAATCTAAGCCTTTCAAAATATTGTAGGTAGCCGACATCGTACCTGTGACATTATGACGACTTGATTTGTTCAGCATTTCATATACAATCAAATAAGGATTATCAATCAAAGAGCTAAAAGGGTGATTTTGTTCCAAACCTTCTTTACCCGCCAACCAATAGGGTTGATACCAATCCAGATTAACATTTGGATTTTGGAAAGCAATAAAGTACATAATCGACTGGTTGTTATAGCCCGTCGACGGAAGGTTATCGCTAAATTTATTGTAATAATTTACCTTCGCAGAAGTACTCAACTTAGCCGAAATCTGTGAATTGTTTGAAAAACCTAAACTAATACGTTCATAGCCCGTATTAGGCAAAATCCAGTTATTTTTCATTTGTGAAAGACTCAAACGAGTATTGCTTTTGTCTTTCACATTGGTAATCGAAATATTGTTTGACAAGGTTACTCCTTGCTCAAAAAAGTTTTTGCGATTGTCTGTATAAGGTTTCCAAGGTGTTCTTTCTGTAAAAGTACCATTGGCATCACGCGGTGAGTCATATTGATAAAATGATTGACCATCAAATTTAGGTCCCCAAGCCGAACTTGTACTTTGCGTTCCTGCACCATCTGCCGTTGTGCCATAGGAGTAATAATTCTGACCTGCTGTTCCTTGACCATATTGATATTGATAGTCTGGCCAACGATTAATTTGATCGACGCTGACATAAGAATTGAACGACACGCCAAGTCCTTTCTTGTCTTTACTAGCACTTTTAGTCGTGATAATAATCGCTCCATTTCCAGCACGAGACCCATATAGCGCCGATGCAGCAGGGCCTTTCAATACGTTGATAGACTCAATATTATTGGGGTCAATATCTGTCAACGCACTCCCAAAATCAATTGGAGAATCGCCACCCAAATAAGCCCCATGTCCTACACCTTGAAAGGAAGTATTAATTGGTTCGCCATCGACTACGATTAAAGCACCTGGGGAATTGAAATCCAAAATACTTTCGCCACGCAATGTCACGCGGCTACTTCCCATAGGTCCATCAGTTTTGGTTAGGTTCAAGCCTGCTACTTTACCAGATAGGGCATTCATAAAGTTGTTAGAAGGAGCATCTGTTACAGCAGAACCATCTAATTTTTGGGTAGAATATCCTAAGGCTTTCTCCTCTCTTTTGATACCTAAAGCAGTTACAACAACCTCATTGAGATATTTATTATCTTCTGATAATTGAACATTGAGGTGATTTCTTCCTTTTATCGGAACCTCTTGAGAAGCAAATCCCACAAAAGAGAATAGCAATACAGCGTCTTTTTCTGAAATACTAATTTTAAAATTACCATTAGCATCAGATGTTGAGCCCTTGCTTGTGCCTTTTACCGATACATTTACCCCTGGTAACGCATCTCCTGTTTGAGCATCGGTGATTTTTCCACTTACCGATGTATGGTCTTGCGACTTTGGGCTGGCTTTTAGGACAATTTGGTTATTACCAGAAAAACTAAAATCGATATTTCGGTTTAAAAAAATACCATTGAGCACCTGTTTTAAGTTTTGATTTTGGGCAGAAAACGTAAGTTTATCTTTTTCCGAAATCAAGCTTCCTGCATATACAAAACGAACGCCTGTTTGTTTTTCAATTTGAGATAAAACACTTTCTAAACTCTGGTTTTGAGCCTGAACAGATACTTTGTTATTCAATACTTCTTGTGCTTGGGATACTTGTACATTACATATACCAAAGCCTAGCGCCAACGAGAGCGTGGGCACCGAGATGATTCGCTTAATAATTAGCGAGAATCGTTTTTTTTGCATAAGTTTGCTTAAGATAATAACCTATAAGGGCTCCTTGTAAAAGGCGCTACGACATGGGGATTGTTTGCAAGGTTAATGAAGCTCGACCCTTCATTGACCTTTTTTTTATTCAAAAAATAGTTAAAATACTTTCTTGGGAATTTCTACATTATTGGCAAATTCCTGTTATAATAACCTCCTTTCCTTTGATTTGATATTGGATCCCTAGAGACGACTGCATCGACTGAAGTACTTCTTCCAAGCTAGCATTTTCGAAAGAAGCAATCCAAATACAATCCAATAATTGGGGATTTTTTATTTGAAATGACACATTATACATCCGTTCTAATTTCCTGAAAACTAAACCCATACATTCTCTTTTAAAGTAAACTTTTCGCTCTCTCCAACTAATTGATTCACTTGCATCAGCGACAACAGACTTAGTCAAAAAGGCTTTACCATTCTCATAAGTACACATTTGATTGGGTAGTATCAAACAGTTATGTTTAGTATTATCTGCTATTTCTACAGCTACTTTACCAGTAAGTACTGTCACGTTGGCTTGTGAGTCTTGTGCATAATCGTGAACATCAAAAGTGGTACCTTTCACTGTAGTATTTAAGTGTTTTGAACTCACGACAAAGGGCTGTTGAGGGTTATGAGTCACCTCAAAATACGCTTCCCCTTCTAAATATACGTGACGAGTTAGACCTTTCAGTTCTTTGGGAAAACGTAAACTTGAAGCCGCATTTAAAAATACCCTTGTTCCATCTTCTAGAATAACAGTAGCATGTTCGCCAGCCTTTGTTTTGATGGTCTGATAACTCAGCTCACTTTCAGATATTGGCTGATGAAATTTTGCTATCCATAGCCAAGCCAAAACAGAGATAAACAAAATACTAGCAGCAACCCCTAAACGAAGTCCCCAAGATGGTACCAAACGAATAATTGGAGATGAGGTTTTAGGAGAAATATGCGCCCACATTCGCTGCTGAGTCTGCGAGAGGACTTCCTCTGTATCCGAAATTGGCAAAGAATTCTCATCGTAGAGCGATTGCGTCCATTTGTCAAAAAGAGCCTTTCCTTCAGGACTGTCTTGTCCATTTAGGTATTCTCGTAAAACTCGCTCCTGCTCTTTGGAATTCATTCATGTAAAGGAAATGGGGATGTTTTCCTTCCCTTTCATGTATGTATTCGTGCAAGAAGAGATTTGGTACTATGTAGAAATACGTTTTTTTAAAAAATATTACATAAAAGAAATAGCCCTAAGGTTGCAAACTCTCGCAAATGAAAACGGACTACTTGCAATGCTTTAGATAGTTGATTTTTAACAGTTTGAGGAGAAAGTTGAAGCTTCTGGGCAATTTGATCTACAGTAAGTTGTTCAAATCGGCTTAGCTGAAAAACTTCTTTACATTTTTCAGGTAAAACATTCACCGCCTGATGGAGATGATTACTCAAATCGTTGGAAAGAATCGTTTGTTGAGTCGAGAAGTCTGACTCTGAGGCAGATTGAAGAATTTTCTGGATATAATCTTCTCGAACATATTGTTTTCGAATTTTATCCAGCAATTTGTTTCGAACAATAGCAAACAAATAAGACTCCGAAAATACTCCAGCATCGATTTGTTCTTTTTGCATCCATAACTGAGCAAAAACATCCTGAATCAAATCTTGGGCATCTTCGGCATTGGGAGTTGTACGGCGCGCAAAGGAATAGAGCTTCCGCCAATACTTCTGATAAAGTATCTCAAAAGCGTATGTATCGCCTGCTTGCCATGCTTGAATTATAGCAGAATCGTCTAGAAATTTAGCCTTTGTCATAACGCAAAACCAATTTTGCCACAAAGGTAAATCCTCAGGTATCTGCGGTGTTTATGAGTAAATTATACTTGTGTTAAGGATTTGTTACGATGGTTTATTCTGAATTGGATTGGTTTTAACCTACAGTATTAAACCTTGCTCTGAGCTAATGGTCTAAAAGTTCCAACTCTAAGCACAACATACTATGACTTTCTCAAGCAAACAAATTCAAGCGGGATTGGAGGAATACAAAGGTGAATGGAGTACTCCACAGATTACTCATCTGCTCAAGAGAGTAATGTTTGGCGCCAAACCTGCCGATGTTAATTATTTCAAAACCAAAACTTTAAGTCAGTCCGTCGAAGAATTATTAAAACCTCAATTGTACCCAGAGCCTCCGCTCAACTATTACAATACTGCCGATTATACAGACCCAACGGGTATTGCACTTGGTGCTACTTGGGCATTTGCAGCGTATGGAGACGGAACACTCAATAGCAAACGTAGGAATAGCTACAAAGCGTGGTGGCTACAACAAATGTTTTATCAAGGGCGAAGTATTCATGAGAAAATGATTTTGTTTTGGCATAATCATTTCTCAACCGAAGCAGATACTGTAAGTGATGCCCGCTATTTATACAAACATCATTCTCTGTTACGAAAATTTGCTTTGGGTAATTTCAAGACCTTCGTTCGGGAAATGTCCATCGATCCTGCTATGCTGGTGTATTTGAATGGTAATAAAAATACCAAAACTGCCCCAGACGAAAACTATGGACGTGAGCTACAAGAGCTTTTTACCATGGGCAAAGGCGCTGGCTCAAAGTACACAGAAGACGATGTAAAAGCAGCATCACGGGTTTTGACAGGCTACGTAGTAAATGCCCAAGCCATTGATTATAGCTTTACCCCAAACAGA
The DNA here is from genome assembly GCF_030056705.1 of Flectobacillus longus. Classification (GTDB taxonomy): domain Bacteria; phylum Bacteroidota; class Bacteroidia; order Cytophagales; family Spirosomataceae; genus Flectobacillus; species Flectobacillus longus. Next base: position 14,143 of record NZ_JASHIC010000033.1, on the reverse strand, counting down.
CACGATACAAGCGACAAAACCTTTTCTTCCTATTACAACAACACTGTCATAAAAGGAAAATCAGGTACTGATGGTATGTTAGAACTAGAGGAATTAGTTGATATGCTTTTTCTGAAAGAAGAATTGAGTAAGTTTATTTGTAGAAAAATTTATCAATTCTTTGTCCATTATGATTTGAATGAAACAATTGAGAAAAATATTATAACGCCGCTCGCCGAAATATTCAGAAAAAACAATTTCGAAATTAGCCCTGTCCTTTCTACCCTCTTTAAAAGTCAGTTTTTTTATGATGCACAGCTTTATGGAGCGGTCATCAAGTCTCCACTAGATTTAATCATTGGAAACCTTCGTGAATTTGAGGTGATATTCCCAAATCCTATAACAGAATTTGTCGATGTTTATATGCTTTTTGTGGAAGTCGTTCGTCAGGGCACCATCATGCAACAAAGTATTGGAGACCCACCCAATGTAGCAGGATGGGCAGCGTATTACCAACAACCGATATTTTATGAAGCGTGGATAACCTCTGATACCTATCCCAAAAGAGTACAATATACTGATACGATGCTTGCTAATGGGATAACTCGCAATGGCAAAAAGATACAGATTGATGCCATTGCTTTTGCCAAAAATTTACCTAAACCCAACGACCCCAATTTGTTGATTACAGATTCCATTGCCTTATTATACAAAGTGCCCGTTTCAGCAGAAAAAATAGAACAGCTCAAAAGAGACATACTGCTTTCAGGGCAGTTGAGTGACTATTATTGGACCGAAATCTGGGATACAATGCTGGTAAGACCACAAGATACAATGACGCTAGTGAAGAGTAAATTACAATCTCTTTACCAGTACTTATTGTCATTACCAGAGTATCAATTAACCTAGTTATGAGTGATGAATTGTGAGTTGTGAATTAGTAGTGTTCGAAGGATTTCTAACTATTTCAGATTTGGGATTTCTGATTTCGGAAATATAGAAATATACTTTTATTTTTCACAAAATACAGAAGCTTATACTTCCAATATCCAACATCCGAAAGAATCAGTTTTTATAATCCTTCGTACACTAGGTGAATTGTAAGTGAAATATTTTACTCTAATTCATTTTGCCCACTAATTTGATTTCTGTATTTCTTCTATCTAAAATCTCTTTTTATGAAACGTAGAGAATTTGTCCAGCAATCTGTAGCAGGATTCTTAATGCCAGCATTACTCAGTGGTTTTTCGGTAAAAGCCTTGGGAAATGTTGCCAAAAATCAAAGTGGTGACGAAAATACCCTTGTGGTTATCCAGCTCAATGGAGGTAACGACGGTTTAAATACAGTTATCCCTATCGATAAATATGGGCTTTACAAAAATGCCCGCTCAAACATCGCCATTCCAGAAGGAGCATTATTGAAAGTATCACAAAATGCCAATATTGGTCTACACCCTTCTATGGCAGGAGGCCTGCACAACCTATTTATGGAAGGCAAAGCCAATATTATACAAAGTGTAGGCTATCCCAATCCCAACTTCTCCCACTTTAGAGCCACTGATATTTGGAATTCCGCCACGGATTCTAATCAGTATGTGTACAATGGCTGGCTTGGAAGATATTTGACCTTGCAGCATCCTACCTATCCCAATAATTATCCTAATGTTCAATTTCCTGACCCCTTAGCCATCCAAATTGGCTCTACGGTGAGCACTGCTTTGCAAGGACCCGTTTCGTCTATGGGTATGGCTATTACCAACCCGAGCAGTTTCTATAATTTGGTACAAAATAAGGTAGAAGATGCCCCAGATACATTGGCAGGTAAAGAGCTTAGTTTTTTAAGAGAAGTAGCTAATCAAACAAATCTGTATGCCAGTTCAATTCGGGGAGCCGCAGGCAAAGCTAAAAATTTGGTTACCTACCCTAATACCAATTTGGCAGGACAACTAAAAATCGTCGCAAACCTTATTGGCGGAGGACTCAAAACGAAGGTGTATTTTGTCAATCTGGGAGGCTTTGATACGCACAGTAATCAGGTCAATACGACCGATACCACCACAGGAACGCACGCCAATCTTTGGAAACAAATCTCGGATGCCATCAAAGCCTTTACCGATGATTTGAAAGCCATGGGCGTATCCAATAGAGTTGTAGGAATGACCTATTCAGAATTTGGACGTAGGATTAAATCAAATGCCAGTGGCGGAACCGACCACGGAGCAGCCGCCCCCTTATTTATGTTTGGAGATATGGTAAATCCTGTTGTATTGGGTACAACGCCCGATATTGCAGCTTCAGTCCAAACAGGTGACAATGTACTCATGCAATATGATTTTCGTTCGGTATATAGTTCTATTCTCGAACAGTTTTTATGTATGAATGCCAGTTGGAAAGACGATGTTTTGTTTAAAGATACCTTTCAGTCTTTACCACTGATTCGACCGCAAGCCTGCGGGCTTACTCCTGTCGTTGATTTAGAATCTTCGGGGGAATACATCTATAATTATCCCAATCCATTCCAGCAAAGTACGATTTTGGTATATACTTCAAGAGGAGGATATAACCTTATTCAAATCTTTGATAACGTCGGACGACTTATGAGCACTCCTGTGGATGGAATGTATCCTGAAGGTACTTATGATATGCCTGTAGATACCTCAAAATGGAAAAATGGTGTCTATTATGCTCGTTTTCAAAATGACTCGTACCAGCAGATTCGAAAACTGATGAAGCATGGGTAAATGATATAAAAGGAGTTTTACATGAGTCATCACTAATTGAGTAATGACTTTTAATCTACATTTTACTAGTAGAGACGTAATGCTTTGCGTCTGAAGAGGTGTCATGTTGAAATAAAGTATCAAAAAAGGCGTTCGAAATGAATTTTTCGAACGCCTTTTTTGATAAACAGTTGAAATACCAAAATTCATGAGAACTCATGATTTTTCTAGAGTTTTAGCACTCCATTTCTGATATCTGAGAACGATTATTTGGTTTGTTCCTGTTAGAGGAATCATCGGACTGTTGCTCCAAAGTGCTTGATTTGATGAATTTTTCTGTAAATTCATTTTTGAATATTTTTCAAATCTTACATTAAAGCTCATGAAATTCATCGACTTAAGTCATACTATCGAAGATGGTACTGTTACCTATAAAGGACTTCCTGCACCCAAAATTTGTGATTTCTGGACAAGAGAAGAATCTAAAAATTGGTACGACGAGGATACCTCATTTCAAATCGGGAAAATTGAAATGGTCTCAAATACTGGAACTTATATAGATACCCCTTTCCACAGATATGAAGATGGAAAAGATTTATCAGAAATATTAATAGAAAGAACTGCACTTCTAGATGCTATTTTAATTTCTGTTCCTTATCAAAAATCCAAGAAAATTGATATTGATTCTTTTAAAGGATTTAACCTCAAAAATAAAGCAGTGTTGGTGCGCACTGGTTGGGATGAGCTTTGGGAACAAGAAGCATATTATTCAGAAAATCCCTTTTTAACGGCAGAGGCTGCACAATACTTGGTTGAGCAGGGGGTTATTTTGGTAGGGATAGACTCTTACAATATTGATGATGTATCTGGTAAAACTAGACCTGTTCATACGATTTTACTGAAAAATGAAATTTTGATTGTTGAACACTTATGCAATCTGAATCAAATTCCTGATGGGACCGCAATTAAATTTTGTGCTACACCTCCCAAAGTCAAAGGAATGGGGACTTTTCCTGTGAGGGCTTATGTAGTAATTGAATAAGGTGTCATTTGTAAGTCTGTGTAGTAGTTTTTGAAAATTCGATAATGGAAAAATTGATTAAAAACCCGAAAGCCATAACACCAATAGTGGTATTTGCCCAGTTTTCGGGAACCTCACTTTGGTTTGCTGTCAATGCTATACTGAAAGATATTCAACCTTTGTTTCCACAAAACAGTCATTTTCTTGGCAATATGACTTCGGCAGTACAGTTAGGTTTTGTTTGCGGCACTTTATGTTATGCTTTGTTAGCGATAAGTGATAGATTTTCGCCCAAATGGGTATTTGTTATTTCAGCTATACTTGGTGCAATACTCAATTTAAGTACGCTCAAAAGCATGGGGAATATGCCTTTTTTGTTAGGTATAAGATTTGGGGTAGGTTTTTTTCTGGCAGGCGTGTATCCTGTAGGTATGAAAATAATGAGCGATTGGCATCAAAAAGGACTAGGCAAAGCACTAGGATATTTGGTTGGAGCACTCGTATTAGGGACTTCTTTTGGGCACTTTTTAGCAGCAATACAATGGCATTTTAATTGGCAAAATATCATTGTTGCCTCCTCCCTATTGTCATGTTGTGGAGCATTATTAATAGCAATTGGAATCACTGACGGACCATACCGTCAAAAAACAGGAAATTTTAGTCCCAAAGCCATCTTTGAGGCATTTACAAATCCAGATTTCAAACAGTATGCTTGGGGGTATTTTGGGCACATGTTTGAGCTTTATACCTTTTGGGCTTTTGTTCCAGCCATTTTACAACATTATCAATCCATACATCATCTCCAATTTTCTATTTCAGCTTGGTCATTTTTGATAATTGGTATGGGAATTTTGGGCTGTATTTGCACCGCTGAACTCTCCCAAAAAAACTTCACAAGCCGTCAACTAGCGTATTTCTTCCTAATCATTTCTGGAATTTGCTGCTTAATAAGCCCTTTCATTTGGCATTTACCTTTTGAATTATTTATGGGTTTGCTACTAATTTGGGGATTTAGTGTTGTGGCAGACTCTCCTCAATTTTCGACCTTAATTTCACAAAATGCACAACCAAGCTATCGCGCTTCAGCCATTACAATAGTTAATAGTATTGGTTTTGCTATCACTGTTTTAAGTATCATGCTTTTACAAAACCTACAGGGTTTAATTATGACTGAATGGCTTTTTTTCCCGCTTTCACTCGGAATGTGCATAGGTTTAATTACCATAAAGCGATGATATAAGCCTATCAAAAAATCGGGAATTGCTTTATGTAATATTGCTGCTGAATCAATTTGATCAGCTCTCTTTCGTTTGGCACAGACAGCTTTCTATAAATATTACGTTTATGAGTATTTACAGTATGTACGCTAAGAAATAGCTTTTCTGCTATCGTTTGGCTAGAAAAACCTTGCATAACCAATGTAATTATTTCGACTTCTCGCTCTGATACATTATTTTGTTTAAGAAGTGTTTTTTGATTGATAAACGTATCTAAAAAAGGTTTCTCTCCAATTTCTAAAATTAAAGAATTTAGCTCTGAAAGAAGCTCATTCAGACCATGCTCCAGTTTAAACACTCTCTTGAGATTCGGTATTTCTGGTGAAATTTGTTTCAAATTTTCATTTGAAACATTCAAAATAAAAAGGGTTGGTTTTATATCTAAGACCAACAACTCATTAAAATACGCTGCTATTTGATTAAAAGAATGCTGGCTATCAATCAAGATTACATCAGGATTTAGGTTTTGGATATACTCTCTAGATGTTTGTTGAATAGATAACAATTGAATAGATAAAATACTTGGATTGAGTCCCAGTATTACTTTTAGTCCATCTGCAAGGAGTTGGTGTTCATGTACGATTAGCAAGTTCATAAATTTTAGTACACAATGTTTGTGCTATAGTTTATATGTGGTAACTACAAAGTAAGAATATGTTTATGTAAATGTTTGTTTGTTTTTATTTTACGGAGTGTTGTTATGACAATCGAAGATTATCGTACTTTATTGACGTGTTTTATGAATAAAAAAACACTTAAATGGTATTAAATAAGTTAGGGAGCCAATTTTACCTGCTATAAGCTTTATGCCATAAGCTAAATGTTAAAAAGTATTTCTCAGGAAATAAATGAAGCTTGTTTGCCTACGGCTTACGGCCTAATGCGTATTAATGCAATTTTATCTTGCATTAATAATTAAGTTAGTAGGCAAAATAAAATTTAAGATTGGGCTTTGGGCTTTCAGGTAACGGCTTTCGGCGGTGGGCTTTGGAAAAAGCATGGCTGTGGTTATTAAAAAACATTTTAACACTCTGTGCCTTGTGCCTGTTGCCTAGTGCCTAAACACATAACTTAAATATAATCCTGCACGATTACTTAATACTTCTTTGAAAAACATTAATTTAGGTATAGAGTAACTATCTAAAACAATCTTGCTAAAAGCTATAACTATGAATCAATTGATTGACTATTTTTCGACTATTCCTTCATCTCACCGCTCAATAATTTTGGTGGGAGGTATAACTTTTTTCTGGTTAATTGAATCCTCAATGCCATTATTCAGCTTTTCCTATCACAAATGGCGACACGCTGGTGTAAATATTTTTTTCACCATCACAACCATTATAGTAAATTTTTTCCTAGCTTTTATTCTACTTCAAGCATCTGACTGGGCTGTTGCCAACCATTTTGGTATCATTAATTGGCTTCCAAAAATGCCTTCATGGATATATGCCATTCTTGGTTTATTAATATTAGATTTGATTGGGGCGTGGTTTGTTCATTGGCTTGAACATAAGGTAAAATGGATGTGGAAATTCCACATTATCCATCACAGCGATATGCAGGTAGATACCACTACTGCCAATCGGCACCACCCAGGCGAGAGTGCCTTTAGATTTGTTTTTACAACTATCGCAGTTGTTATGACAGGCGCACCTATGTGGATAGTAATGATGTATCAGTCTATTTCGGTTATGCTATCACAATTCAATCATGCCAATATTAGTCTTCCAACTAGGCTAAATAAAGTTTTAAGCTGGTTCATTGTTACGCCTGATATGCACCATGTTCATCATCATTATGTACAACCCTATACAGATTCTAACTATGGAAATATTTTTTCCGTTTGGGATCGCCTATTTGGTACATTTTCATTTAAAAATCCTAATGACATTGTTTATGGAGTCGATACCCAAATGGATACAACCAAAAATGAATCTATTGCTTCTCTGCTCAAAATGCCCTTCGAATGATTTGTACATAGATTGAAATTCTAATGTGTTTGGACTAATTTTGTAAGAACATTCCTAACCATAATCGCCATGTTTCTTGATGATATTAGTTTTCAAACACTTTCTTTCTTACTGGTTTTTGCTTTTTCAGCAGGATTTATTGATTCGATTGTTGGAGGTGGCGGAATGATTCAACTACCAGCATTATTGATATTTTTACCACAATTTTCTATTCCAACTATCATTGGAACACATAAATTAGCCTCTGTATCAGGCACTTTGGTCGCAGCTTTTCAGTATATCAAGCAAGTAAAAGTAGATTGGAAGGTGATGTTTCCAGCTGTTTTGACTACTGGTATCTTTGCTCTTATGGGTGCACGCTTGGTAAGTACACTTAATAAAGAAACTCTTCGCCCAATTATTCTTGTTTTACTAATTTTGGTATTGATATATACTTTGATAAAAAAAGATTTGGGAACTCATCATACTCCCAAATATCATGGAAAAGTCTTTTTCTGGGGAGTTATGCTCACTGGAGCAATTTTAGGATTTTATGATGGATTTTTTGGTCCGGGTATGGGAAGCTTTTTAGTATTTACCTTTGTATCAATATTTTATCTCGACTTTCTACATGCTTCAGCTTATGCCAAAATTATGAACTGTGCTTCTAATATTCCTGCAATAATTTATTTTATGTCTTCGGGAGATGTGTTGTATAAAGTCGCTATACCATTAGCCATTGCTAATATTATAGGCTCGATTATAGGAACAAAATTAGCACTCAAGAAAGGAAGTGCTTTCGTAAGAATTTTCTTTGTTGTAGTGGTAATAGGCGTAATTTTACGCTTTGGTTATGATATATTTTTAAAATAAAAAACAGCAAGCTGACATACCTCAACTTGCTGTTTTTTATTTTACATAATCAGGCTTGATAAATTTATCAAATATTAGCAAATGCTTCTTGAATTCGTTTTATGCCTTCTTCTAAAGTGGCTCTGGTACAGCCAAAATTTACTCTAAAGAATCCTTGACCCTTAAAAACAGGTCCATCGACTACCCGAATACCATGTTTGAGTAAATGTTCTGCTAGATTTTCAATACCAGTTTCTCTAGCATCTATCCACGCCAAATATGTAGCCTCCAACTTATTCATTTTTAGCCCAGGTATAGCATTTATGGCTGTATGTAAAATATCATGATTTGTTTTGAGATATTTTACAAGTTCTTTACGCCATGGCTCACAATCCTTGTAGGCCGCATAAGCAGCACGAATCCCAAAGCGATTAAGTTCAGGAAATACACCTGCTTTAGCCAAAACAAATTTATCTCTTAATGCTTTGTTAGGAATTATAGCAACTGAACAACCCAAACCTGCAATATTGAAAGTTTTGCTCGGTGCCATCAAAGTAATCGTTATTTGAGCTGCTTCATCACTCAAACTTGCTGTAGGTATATGGCGAAGATTTTCATCTAAAATTAAATCACAATGAATCTCATCAGAACAGATTACCACACCATGTCTCTGGCAAATCTCTACAAGTTTGGTGAGCTCTGCTGAAGTAAATACTGTTCCTCCTGGGTTATAAGGATTACAAAGCATGAATACCTTTGTTTTTGGAGTCATTGCTTTTTCGATAGCTTCAAAATCCATGACCCAACGTTCGCCTTCGAGTAGTAATGGAACTGTTACTAATTGACGATCTGCCCAAGTTGGCGCCAAATGAAATGGACCATAAACGGGAATTGTTGTCATTACTTCGTCACCCGACTGCCCAACAGCCTTATAACTAGTGGTAATCCCAGGTACTAAACCAGGAATCCAAACTTGCCATTCTTCTTGAATATCCCAATCGTACAAGTCTTTCATACGCTGAGTAAACAATGCTTTTAACTCTTTTGGCACAAAAGAATAACCCATCACCCCATGTTCAGCCACCTCAAGCATAGCCTTAATGATAGGCTCAGGACAACGAAAATCCATGTCTGCAACAGGCATTGGAATTACATTTTCGGGGTCATTATTAAAATCCCATTTAGTAGAATCTGTATTGTGTCGGTTGATGATTTCGTCAAAATTAAACATAATAGTCTATGGATTGTTAAGTATTAGTGGGCAAAATTAAAATAATTTTACCCGCTTTAAGCTCTGGGCTTTATGCCGTACGCTAAAAGTCAAAAAGTGTTTTTAATGACACTATGAACACAATTTTGCCTAACGCCTACAGCTTATTGCCTAAAACGCATCAACATTAGTGATTCATCTCTAATGCTTTTCGCTTCTTAATGAGCAACAAAGATAAAAAACTGGTTTAGACTATCTTGATTTTATTTTGAAAACCCTTCAATCTCAGCATTAGAAGTTGTTTTTTTCTTGGGAGAAAATAAAAATGAAAGCAAAGTGGCAAAACCCATAATACAGGTAATAATTAGGAAAGCTAACTGATATGAGTGAGTTTTGTCAAAAATAAATCCTGTAAAAATTGGTCCACAAAATGCTCCTGCGGACTCAAACATGTTGATAGTTCCATTGATTTTTCCTGCCGACTTCAGACCAAATGTTCTTATCGTTAATACATTATACATCGAATAAATCCCTCCCCAACTCAAAGCCATTCCTGCGGTAGACCAGTAAACAAGATTTTTTTCCATAGTCGTAAAGCCCAGCACCGAGATAGTCATGAGAGTACAACAAAGTGTAAATATTCGATAGGTATTAAAATAATCGGATACCGACGTAATAAGTAGCTTCCCCCCAAAGGCAACCCCAAAATATAACGTTAAGGCAAAAGTGGCATCTTGTGCTGTAAAGCCTAAATCAGTTATATGTAAAAACAAATTGGCGACGACGCCCAATAAACCATAAAAAGTGAGAAATCCACAAAGACATATCAACCAAAAAGTAGGCGTTTGTAAAGCTTGCTCAAAGCTCAAGCCTTCGGCGAGAGGTTCAGATAAATTATTTTTCGAATGACGTGGTTCATCGGTACTACCAAACGCCTCGAGATTAAGCTCAGAAGGTGAACTTTTGACAAATAGGAAAATAAATACAAATAAAATAATAGGAAAAATAGCCAAATGTTGAAAAGTACTTCGCCAGCCCCATAGCTCCAACCAATGATGAATCAAATTTGGAAATACAAAACTACCTAAACTTGTACCTGCTAGGGTAATCCCAAGAGCCAAGCCTTTGTGTTTATAAAACCAACTAGAAACCAGAATAATAGCCGAAACAGAGCCTGAAAGTGTGTAGGCAACACCAAACAAAAAGTGAAGAAAGTAGGCTTCAAACTTCGTATGAATCAAACTATAAGAGTATAAAGCAATACTTAAAATCAAACTTCCAATCAGTAATAGTCTTCTTACACGAAATTTATCTATCAATAATCCTGAAAAAAAAATCAAAGCAAAAGCTGTTGCATTGGGTATTGAATCTCTCAATTTTAGCTCCGAGCGAGACCATTGAAATTCATCCAACAATACCCTATCGAATACTGAAATTGTAGTTGATGTCAGACCATTGATTACTACTAAAATCAGTAAACCTGAAAAGCAAATGAGAAAAGGGTAATATCGTTGAATCCACCAATGCTGTAAAAGATGTTTCATAGGTACAAATTGAGCATATTGAAATTTATTGTATATACATTAAATACAAAAAATGATAACTTCAAGTTCCTTAAATACCAATTGCTCGATTTATTTAACACAGAACTCACAAAATCTTGAGAATCGGATATATTTTCTTAGTTTTGCATAAAACTACCCTACTTATTTTGAGCACTTCTATCTGTTTGTTGTTATTAAAAATACAAATATCGTGTTCGTATTGGTTTGGGAGCTGTTTGCTACGTTTGATAAAATACTTCTATCAACCTTAGGCTCTTGAAATCTAACCTGACTAAGCCGTTGTAAGTAGTGCATCACAGACTCCATTAAGTACTAGTTTATGATTAAATCTAAAATTGCCTTAACTGCTACTATTTTCTTTACAGTGATTGGTTCTGCTTATTCGCAGTACCTCAATAACTCTTTCAATAAAGCTCCCGATAATTGGTTTAATTTAGATTTTCAGCAAGATGGCGTATTAGGAATAAGTACAGAGCGTGCTTACCGTGAAGTTCTCTATAAAAAGAAATCTAAAACGGTTGTGGTAGCCATTATCGATTCTGGAGTAGATATTAATCATGAAGATTTAAAGGATAATATTTGGGTAAATCCCAACGAAATTCCAAACAATGGCATAGACGACGATAACAATGGCTATGTAGACGACACCAATGGTTGGGACTTTTTAGGAAATGCAAAAGGGCAAGACCTTGAGCGCGAAAACATGGAGCTTACTCGAGAGTATGTACGTTTGAAAGCGAAATATGGTAGTTTTAGAGATAGAGATATCAACGGACTTTCTGCCAAACAAAAATCGGAGTATGATACTTATAAAAAAGTTAAAGTCAAATACGACGATAAAATCAAAGAGCTTAATGAGCAAGGTTCTTTTGTCATAAAACTTTACAACAAATTTGTGGAAGCCAAAAAAATAATTTTGGATTACACTGCTTCCGACCAAGTTGGAAACGCCGAACTTACACGAATTGGAGTAACTGCACCCGAAGAGGTCAAAGCCGCCAAAAGAATGTATGAAGTACTAGCCAAAGTAGGTCAGGACGAAGCATCGTTGAAAGAAGGTTATGATTATTATGATGCACAAATGAAGTACGGTATCAACATGAATTATAATGCACGTCAAGAAATTATTGGCGACGATGTAAATAATATTGTTGATAGAAGCTATGGAAACAACGAGGTAAAAGGTCCAGACGCTCGTCATGGCACACATGTGGCAGGAATAATCGCGGCTAACCGTCGCAACTCATTAGGTATTTTGGGTGTGGCAAATGACGTCAGATTGATGATTTTGCGTGCCATACCTGAAGGAGATGAACGAGATAAAGACGTTGCAAATGCCATACGTTATGCCGTTGATAATGGTGCTAAAATCATTAATATGAGTTTTGGTAAGCCTTTTTCGCCTCAAAAAATGGCTGTAGACGAAGCCGTTCGTTATGCCGAATCAAAGGATGTATTGTTGATTCATGCAGCAGGAAACGAAAATGAGAATATAGATATAAATGATAATTTCCCATCAAAAAGATATTTGGACGGAAAAATAGCAGAAAACTGGATTGAAGTCGGAGCTACTAGTTGGCTTCAGCCACCAAGCGCTATTGCCGAGTTTTCGAATTATGGAGGCAAAACAGTAGATGTTTTTGCTCCAGGTGTGGATTTAAAATCAACCGTAGTAGGCTCTAAATATGAAGATTTGAGCGGAACAAGTATGGCTGCCCCTGTTGTAACAGGATTAGCGGCTATGATTAAGGCTTATTACCCAGAGCTTTCTGCGAAACAAATCAAAAAAGTAATTTTGCAATCAGCAACAAAAATGCCTCACACTAAGGTAACTCAGCCTGGTACAGGAGACCTCGTTGAATTTAGTAAACTATCCATTACAGGTGGGGTTGTAAATGCTTATAATGCTATCCGTATGCTAGAAGATGGGCATCAACCATAGTGTAGATATTGTAAAAAACACGATTTTTGATTGATAAAAGGATATTCATTGGAGTTTTTTCGAATAATATCGTAAATTCCCATTAAAAGTTTTAATTTTTAGGAAACGGACTATTCGTGCAGAAAGGAAAAAATCATGTCGATTGTAAGTAATAATATCAAATATCTTCGCAGACTCAATGGTCTTACTCAAGAGCAATTTGCTCGCCGAATAGGGATTAAGCGCTCGTTGCTAGGAGCTTATGAGGAAGCTCGTGCCAATCCAAATTTGGAAAATCTCAAAATGATTGCACAAGTATTTGGTACATCGGTTGATGCACTCATCAAAACTGATATTCGTAAGATTAGAGACACGCCTGGTATTGCAGGTATGTCGTCGGGCGGAGTAAATCCCTATAAGACGACTGTTTCTCCGATTGACCCTGAGCCAAGTTCAATTGGGACGCTTATTGCCAACACTTTTCCTACAAGTACCTCCTCGGTCAATCCTATTCAGAGTTTTTACCAAGGTAGTCCAACTATAGCGCCAATCGAGCCTCAGACTACTATTCCTGCATTGCCAATCCAGAAGGTAGTAGAGAAATATTATCGTAATGAAAATCAAGTAAATTTGGTTTCGCAAAGAGTTGTTCCTAAAAAATACCATTCGGTTGACCCTGATAGACAAATAGTTAATTCAAATACAACGTCTGTCTCAAGTTCTCGTCTAAATGCAGCTCCTGAACCATCCAAAACACCAATTGTAGCTGGAGCTATAAGATATGTAACCAAACAGGCGGCAAAAGAATATGCTGGAAACTGCCAGCGAGCAGATTTTGTTGCGGCATTACCCAGTATGACTCTACCAAATATTACTTCAAACAATTGTCGTGCATTTGAGTCAGGAGATGATTTTGTTCTTGATAATTCAATTATTGTAGGTAATCAAATCAAAGATTGGTCAGATATCAAAGATGGGCAACATTATGTCATTGTATCGTCACAATATGGCATTCTTTACCGCAGAGTTTACAGTCAGGCAAAAATTAAAGGTACATTGTTGCTAAGCTCAGACAAAACTAATATTTCGAGCAAAGAAGTAAGCCTAAAAGATATTCAGGAAATATGGGGATGTTTGGCTTTTGTAAGTTATCAAATGCCCGAACCACAACCATCATTGGAGCGCATTAAGGATTTGGTTGATGATTTGAAAACGGAATTAGGAAGAATTTAATACAAAGTAAGGATATAAAGAATTATTTATAGCTTGAGCTCCACCAAATTGGTGGAGCTTTTTTTATATTATTGTAAGTATTTTTAACTTTGAAGCTGTTTAAACTTTCGTAAAATTACTTGCGTGAGCAATGAATTTATACTGTTTGAGCGAAGCGAGGTGGTACGCCACTCCGATTATAAATTCTTGATTTTTTTGTGGCCGCCGCTGCGGTTACTTTTTGTATTAAGGCGGGAACGCCTAGTTGGGAACGCCTAGTTGGGAACGCCTAGTTAAAAAGTAAAGCGAAGAATTAATAAACTTTATCACGGTTTATTATTTATTGTTCTGAAAGTAACTCTAAGATTATGTAATCCAACAGCAATATCCATGATTCGATCTAGGATTTGACTGGTTCTTAGGCGTATTTTCTC
>NZ_JASHIC010000032.1 GCF_030056705.1 Flectobacillus longus | reverse complement strand
ATAGTTATAGATCTTTGTTAAATCGCTTCGACACAACGATTTCAAGTTGGATGGGGTTTAACTTTATAGCATTCATTATCATGGCAATTAAGAAAATTAAAAAGTCAAGATGACTTCAATATAAACCATCAATAATGCAAGCTATTGCAGTATTATTTTAAGTTTTCTGTCTGGATGTTGGTAAAAAAGCATGCCTACTACTCAAAGAGAAGAAGAGATTCTCGTTTGTTGGGCTGTAATGAGAGGCTTTAAGCCATTTATGGGGAAAATCTATGAGTTATTGGGTTTAATGTATAGAGTTGGTTTGTAAAGATGACAGATCACATATTCAAGAATGATAATCCATCGACATACTTTAGAACTGGCTTGGGAGCTGTAATTAGCAAAGGTATATAACAAACAATTTTCTTAATAGCCCTTATGAAAGGCTAATAAGAAGATTGTTTGTTAGACTATTCACATTTCTACATTGTTATCTACCCTTCAACCCTAACATGTATTTATACAAGAATGAAAATTTATATTCATCTCCTCTGCCATGATTTTCTTTCTTGATGATTCCATTAGTAATTAGGAGCGTTTCAAGTGTTTTTTTTGTTTGCTTCTGCATGTCTGCTTCATTTCCAAATTCAGTAATAACATTTTGCAGTAATTCTTCAAAGATATTCTTATGAAGCGTAATATTTTTATATTTGTATTCAGTTGAATTCTTAATGAAGTCGAAAATATAACTAATCGGTGTATTTCCTCTTTCATGCCTAACCAAGTCATCAAAATGTCGTTCAACGGCCTTTAGTCGTACATCTTTATCTGTATAATATTTTTGAAAAAGAATAGGTTTGTCAGTATCTTCTTTTATGTATTTTTTATTTTTATTTTCTTCTAAAGCGAAATTAATTAACTCAATAAATGGTCTCAGACTAATTGTATCATCGGCATTTTTTAAATTATTATAAAACCAGTCGTAACTTTCTCCCATTCTTGTTGTTCTATTAACATCCACATTTTTACCAAAAAAAGTAGTCGCTAGTGGTCTTAATAGAGACTCCTCTAAAGGTGTTTGCTCTATCTTACTGTACGATTTTCGATTCTGCCTCACCACTATTCCATCGTAGTCTTTATACAAATACATCAAAGCCCACATCCAATCAGCCATGTTATCAGACAATACTATTTTAAAGAAATAAGAAAACATCTCTTCTTGCGTCCATTCAATATCAATAGATTGATTTTCAATGTCATTAACATTGTTTAGTCCTACCAACTTTCTAAATAAATCTTTTCTTACAAATAATTTACCAAAAATACGATGGTGTCGTTTGTATCGCCAGAATTCGATTAAGGAAGGCATCCAATCATTCCATAAAGTTGGATCTACGATTTCATCCAATTGGTCATATAAAATAGTAAGGTATTCTTTTTTTCCATTTCCTTTTTCTACTAAGAAGGAATCTAAACGAGCAAATTCATTTTCTATGGCGATAATGGAATTATCATCATGTATTAATTTTTCTAATAAAATTTTTGTCTTTGAATCTTCTCGAATATCAACAGCTTCTATTTCGTCATTTTTAGGAAAATCACTAAAAATCGAATTAATGTCCTTCAATACAATTTGCCAAGTATAAATAAGCCAAAAACGATATTGAAAATGCTTGCTAAAAGTAGTTTCAAAATTACTTACTTTGAAAATTCTGTTATACTTATCTATTGTATAGATAAAATGAAAATTATCAGTTTTATTAGCTTTATCCTTTAAATCCTTAACAATTTTAGCACTTTTAAGAGCATTGTAAATGTATGATTTTCCTGTCCCCTTGCTACCCAAAATCATAAATTTATCAATATTAAATAAATCGTTCATACAGGTTCTAAAGAAAAATTGATTATTGTCAAAGTCTCTCTCTATGTCTGAATTCTCTGCATACAGACTTGTCTTTTTTATTTTATCACGAGTCGATTGTAAAATTTTCTCTTTAATATCTTTTTTCCAAAGCTCTTTTTTACTTTCTGTCGCTCTGTTGATTTCATCTAATTTTGGGGCTTCTAAAAGAATATCATCTGATTGCACAGGCAAATATTCTCTATCAATGCTACTGTCGTTCTGATTTATTAATGATGTTGTATTTTCAACCCAGTTTAATCTTGATGAAAGGTGTTCAAACAAATCTTTAAAATCTTTTATCTCCCCATTTCTAATTAATTCTATAAAAATTTCTGGGTCATCATCTTTTGTTCCAAGTAATTCTAAATTCTCATCTCTTGAAACAGGGAAGCAAGGGAAGTTTAACTCAGAATCTTCTTGAATATTTTCTAATATTTGTTTAACATCATCTTTAAAGGAATTGAAAATACTTTTTCTCGATTTAATTGAAGATGGTAGAATAGAGTTTATTAAATATGGTTCTATGTATTCTCTATCAACCATGTTCTTTAAGAAAAAGTTGAGTCCAGGAAGCGATTGTGCATCATTTCTAAAAAAACCAACAACAAATTTAGATAATTGAAATGCAGCAACTCCCATAACTTCACTGAATCCAGTCCTTGAATCTATTAAAATAACATCAGGGTTAAAGGATTCCCTTAAATCATTAATAATACCTGTAAATTGTTGAATGATATATTCTTGATTTGTAAAGTCTATTCTCGCAAGTCCTTCAATGTAATGATTCAAATTCGTTTTCAAAAAATCATTAGTTGGGGTTTGAGTGTCCAAATTACCTGCGGGCATGATTCTAATTGAACCAGAACCACTAAATTTACTTTCAACTTCCCATGTATAGCTTTCTAAATAGTCTTTAGAACTTGTTCCACTTTCTTTGTCAAGGAAATATTCAACAAATCCTTGTCTTTGGTTTTGCTCGTCCGCATTTTTTAAAAAGAAATTGGTAAAACCAGGAGCTTCAAAATCGCAGTCAAGTATTATCACTTTCTTTGCTTCAACTAATGCCAAATGTGTTGCGAAAGCTGCAAGTGTTGTTGAACGCCCCATCCCTCCTTTATAACTATAAAAGGTAATTACAGGACATTGAGATATATAAGTTTGCGTAGATTCGTTACCATGACTTAAAAGCGAATCAAATCGCCGTCTCCCTTTTTCTATATTTATACTATTAGAAGAGGTAAAGATTTTTTTATAAAATATCTCATCTAAATCTTCGTTAGTGAAAAAATCAACATTAGCATTGCTAAAAATCTCATTTATTATGTTTTCAACTAAAACATTATTTTCAGAATTTTCAGACAATACATACACGTATAGATTTTCATTAGTCCTCAAGAATATCCTAAAGTCAATTAAAAAATCTCCCTTATGTTTTAATTCGTGTAGTTTAACTTCAATTAAGCTACATATTTTGAATATATTTATCATTAGTGTTTGTCTTTAATTTTTAAAAAAATTGGCTCTACTGTCTGCGTAAAATGCTTCTTGACAATTTTTTCATTTTTATAATCCTTATCATCTGTTTCATATCGAACAGCTTCAGTCCATTTTTTGGACAAATCAGTCCATTCAAATCCATTAGCATCAAATGGAGATTCCTTGGGAGTCCTTTTTTTCCAAAATGGAGACTCGTTTGCAATTTTTTCCCAAAGGCCTTTTATGTCATGAGTCCACAATTCTAATTGAGTAAGTTCTTCTTTTGAATAACTTTTCGTTTTATGCTTTTCTTCTAAAATATAAAACTTTAAGATACATTCTAGAATGTAGCCACTGAGATAAAAAATATTTGAAATGACTTGAGGCTTAACATCGGCTTTAACTGTGTCGATTGAATCTAATAGATGTTTGCAAGTCTTATAGTGTTTTTCTGCTGCTCTTTGATATTTTTTTGAAGACCACATAGTTATTGTAGATTAGCTAAAACAAATATACAACTAATAAAACTACTGGACAAAATGTCAATTGAAGAGTAATTTTGCTTTGATATTGACATTCTTTAATCGTATCAAATGAAGAAATATATCAAGAGTATCAAACGTTGCTAAAGCAAGTTCAACTCTCGTTTAAGAGTGGTGAAACTTTACAACTTTTTGTGTGGTGAATGGCTTGCTGCAATACATTTCATACCTCTACCTTTGGTTTTGAAACTAGCTATAGTCAAGATTTTCGAGAGTTTTATGTATAGCAAGCGGTCAATTATACAACGAATCTGGATGCAAAACTTTAGATTTACTATTCCGAAAAATATCCTCAATTACCTTTGTATCAGCGTTGTAAATTGCTAATGTTTTTTCGATACCTAATCTTAAATAGTCCAAATGTGTCAAAATCATATTTGCTTGAGTATCATTGTTAGAGACCGCTTTAAAAGGAATGTAAATTACATATTCTAAATACCGCTCTTTTTTACTCTGGTATGATTTCTTGATAGCTAAATCTTTCACTTCTTACCCGTATTGACTATTACAAAAAGAGAATACCCTTCTTTTCCAAACAACGAAATCTCCCCAGCCTTAAATTTTAAGTCTATTTCTCGTATGAGCTCTTGGTGAATTTCTACGGGAATATCAAACGAATAGCCCACTTGGTGAAATATAGAGTCGATTCTAAAATTATTTTGCATACACTTTCTTGTTATTGGTGGTAAAACATTTAGCAATACATTTCCTGTTGAATTATGGTAGAATCTATAAAATTAGAAGTACTGGCTAGGAAGCCAGCACTAGCAGAGTAAAGCCGAGCGTAAGTCTTTTGATTTTTCAATTTCCAAATATGAAATAATTGAACTGTAAAATTGTCTTTTCCCACTAAATTATTTAATATTTCCTTTTAAATTTGCATGGCTATCCCACAGAACCCAACAGTTCTGTTATTTTTTTTACTTTTATTTGTGTCAAAATGACACATTTATTCCCAAGGTATTAACAAAACTTATGAAAAAAACTCTTATCACTGCGCTGACTTTATTGGCGAGTGTAACCTTTGCTCAACATAAAGCTGATTTTCATCAATGGGCAGCAACACCTCCAATGGGCTGGAATAGTTGGGATTGTTTTGGTCCGACAGTAACCGAGTCGGAGGTAAAAGCCAATACGGATTATATGTCCAAAAATCTCAAACAGTTTGGTTGGGAGTATGTCGTAGTGGATATTCGTTGGTATGTATCCAACGACAAAGCGCATGGTTATAACCAGACTGACCCTCAATATAATATCGATGAGTATGGTCGTTTGTTGCCTGCCGAAAATCGTTTTCCGTCTGCCAAAGGAGGTAAAGGTTTTAAGCCGCTAGCCGATTATATTCATAGCAAAGGACTGAAGTTTGGTATTCATATTATGCGTGGTGTACCAATTGTGGCGGTCGAAAGAGGCTTGCCCATCAAAGGTACAAAGGTGACCGCCAAGGATATTTATTCTCCAGCAGACCAATGCCGTTGGTTGCGTGATATGTACACGATTGTGCCCGACAAAGTTGGTTCACAAGAATATTATAACTCTATTTTTGAGTTGTACGCTTCCTGGGGACTCGATTTTGTAAAGGTCGATGACCTTTCTTCTCCGATTTATTTCGAAAAAGAGGTCGAGATGATTCGTAAGGCAATTGACAGAACTGGTCGTAAAATCTTGCTAAGTACTTCACCTGGCGAAACTCCTATTGACCACGCAGACCATGTGCAAAAAAATGCCAATATGTGGCGCACTGTTGGCGATTTTTGGGATAGCTGGGAGCAACTCAAAGAGCATTTTGAAGTGTTTGAGCGCTGGAATAAATGGAGAGCCTTTGGGGCGTATCCTGACGGAGATATGTTGCCAATGGGTCGTATTGGTATTCGTGCTGAAAGAGGTAATCCTCGTATGAGTAACTTCACCAAGGACGAGCAATATACACTTATGACGCTTTGGAGTATCTTCAAATCTCCTTTAATGTTTGGTGGGAACTTCCCTGATAATGATGCGTTTACGAATGCTTTAATTACCAATACTCGTGTGTTGGAGGTTTTGAAAAAGAGTACTAATAATAGACCTTTATTTACGAAAGAAGAAAGTGCTGCTTGGGTAGCCGATGCGCCACAAAAACGAGAAAAGTTCTTGGCGGTATTTAACAAAGCCGACCAGAAAATGGCAGTGGAGGAAAAAGCCGTTTGGAAAAGTGGACTTATTTCAAGAGATACACCAAATCAAAGTCAATCGTTGGATATTCCTTTGAAAGGGGCAAAGAAGCTCTATTTGGTTACCACAAATGGGGGCGATAATACGGATTGGGATCATGGTGATTGGGCAAATCCAGTTTTGTACAACGATAAAAATGCTTTATCGCTTACAGAATTAACATGGAAAAAAGCCACTGCTGGTTGGGGTAAAGTTCGAGTGAATCAAGGTGTGTCGGGGAGTGATTTAGTGGTTAATAAAAACAAGGAAAAGGGGATAGGGACACATGCCAACTCGGTTATTGAGTTTGATATTCCTGAAGGATATACGCATTTCAAGGCCTTGGTAGGAGTGGACAATGCCGCTGCTATGCAAAATGTGGGAGCTACTATGCAATTTATGGTATTTACCGAGGATCCTGCTGGTCCAGTCGTTCCCGAAAAGTCAGCGATTTCAATTGATTTGAAAGCGCTTGGGTTTACTGGAAAATGCCAAATTGTTAATTTATGGTCAGGAAAAAAAGTGGGTGTTTTTACAGATACTTTTTCTCCAGAAATCAACCGCCACGGAGCAGGGATGTACAAAATTATTCCTGTCAAATAATCTTGATTTTAACCTTTAACCGAATATCAATTTTATGAAAAAACTACTTTTTCTCTTGTGCTTTTTTACGATAAAACTCTCAGCACAAACTATTAAGCAGGATTCTGTCTACCTTTTTTCTTATTGTTCCTTAAAAAATGATGGCAAAATTGGCTTACAACTTGCGTGGAGCACTGACAAAAATACATGGAACGCCATTGGAAGCGATTTTGGTGTATTGGGTTCTGATTATGGTACTTGGGGTGCTCAAAAAAGAATGTTAAGCCCATTTTTATGGCTCGGTGCGGACGGACTGTGGCATTGTGTTTTTTCGGTAAATGAAAAGGATAATGCCTTGGCACATGCTAGTTCGGTCGACCTAATTGCTTGGGGACGTCAGAGTTATCCAGTGTTTACGGGAAGTGAAAACTGCTTGCTACCAGAGTTTACTTACGATACCAAAACGAAGCAATATCTCATTTCTTGGTTGAGTAAAAAAGGAGACAAAACAGAAATTTTTACTACAACAACCAAAGATTTTAGAAGCTATGGAAAAGAACAAAAAGCGTCTTTGTCGGCTCGTTTAAATCTTAGAACCGAAGTTAAATTAGGGGAAAAAACCGAAACTGGTTTGGTGTATAAAATTTCTTCAGCAGTTGTCAATAAGCTTTTGAAGCATTTGGATACTGAGAAAGATAGACAAAAATTGTATCGTGAAAACTTATATGAAGATACTGTAAAGCTAGCGAATTTAAAGCCACTATCAGCTCAAGTAAATGTTGATTTTCAGAAAAGAAAACCGATTAGTTCAACCTTGATGGGTATCTTTTTTGAGGACTTGAATTATGCAGCCGACGGTGGTCTCTATGCCGAATTGATTCAGAATAGAGATTTTGAATATAAACTTTCCGAAAAAGGAGGTAAAGATAAAACTTGGACGGCAATGAAAGCTTGGCATACAACGGGTCAAGCCAAACTGACTATAGACTCTATACGTCCAATTCATTATAACAATGCTCACTTTGCCGTATTGACTACCACTCAAAAAGGCGATGCTTTAGTAGCAGAAGGTTATGAAGGGATTGCATTGAAGGCTGGAGAAGGTTATTATTTCTCTTTATTTGCCAAAAATATCAATGGAAAAAACAGCAAACTTTCGATTCAGTTGAAGGATGCTTCGGGTAAAGTTTTCGTTGAAGGTGCTGTAAATGTGAAGGGAAATGCTTGGCAGAGGTATGAAATTAATTTATTGGTCAAGGAGTCAACCGCGAATGCTGAGTTATCGATTGTTCCAGAAACCGCTGGGCAATATGCCTTAGATATGATTTCGCTTTTTCCGAAGAATACCTTCAAAGGTCGTCGCAATGGACTTAGAGCGGATATCGCACAGGCACTTGCCGACCTTCATCCACGTTTTGTAAGATTCCCTGGAGGCTGTGTGGCGCACGGCAACGGATTGGATAATATTTACAAATGGAAAAATACGATTGGAAAGTTAGAAGAGCGAAAGCCAATGTTTAACCTTTGGGGCTACCACCAAAGTATGGGTATTGGTTATGGCGAATATTTTGATTTCTGTGAGGACATTGGAGCATTACCTTTACCAGTGATTGCGGCAGGTGTTTGTTGCCAAAACTCAAGTGTGGGTGGTGCTGGTCAGCAAGGTGGTATCCCGATGGAACAAATGGATAGCTATATCCAAGATATTTTGGACTTAATTGAATGGGCAAATGGCGACTTGACTACCAAATGGGGAAAAGTGCGTGCCATGAATGGTCATATCAAGCCATATAACTTGAAATACATTGGCATTGGAAACGAAGATTTGATAACAGATTTGTTTGAAGAACGCTTCAGAATGATTTTTAAAGCCATCAAAGCAAAATATCCAGAAATCGTAGTAATCGGAACCGTTGGACCATGGTCGGAGGGGACTGATTATGTAGAAGGTTGGAAACTAGCGAATGAAATCAATATTCCGATGGTCGATGAGCATTATTATCAATCGCCAGGCTGGTTTATCAATAACCAAGATTATTACGATAACTATGACCGTAGTAAATCTAAAGTTTACTTGGGCGAATATGCAGCACATATCGGTGGAAGAGCCAATAATTTGCATACTTCCTTGGTTGAGGCACTTCATTTAAATAGTCTTGAGCGCAATGGCGATGTGGTAAGTATGTCGTCGTATGCACCGTTATTGGCAAAAGAAGGACATACCCAATGGAAACCCGACTTGATTTTCTTTAATAATACTGAAGTAAAAACTACGGTAGATTATGAAGTTCAAAAGCTATATGGCGTTCATGCTGGAGAAAGCTATATTGCGAGTCAGTTGGAGTTGTCGGATAATGATTCCTATCTCAAAAAACGAATTTCCGTTTCGGTGGTAGAAGACAGGAAAACCAAAGATTTGATTATTAAATTAGTCAATGTATTACCAACTTCGGTCGATACTAAATTGAACTTGAAGGAGTTTGATTTTCTTCCAGAAGCGCTTAAAATTACACTAGCAGGTAAATTGAAAGATACCAAAGTGATGCCTGTAGAAAGTAAACAGTCTGTTGCTCAAAGTTTTTCAACCAATCTTCCTGCACACTCTTTGACAGTAATTCGTTTGAAGAGAAAAAAGTAAATAATTGAAGATTTAGAAAGATGTAATCGTGCAGAATAAGATTTAAGTTATGTGTTTAGGCAACAGGCACAAGGCAAAGAGTGTTAAAATATTTTTTAATAACCACAGCCATGCTTTTTTCCAAAGCCCACCGCCGAAAGCTGTTACCTGAAAGCCCCAAGCATAATCTTAAATTTTATTTTGCACGATTACTTAGAGATGCAATGCTTTGCGTCTTAAGCCGAGTCATATCTAGCATGGGAGTATCAAAATGCGGTCGGAAAATATTTTCTGACCGCTTTTTTGATAAAAACTTGGAGAATAATCCCAATCCTAAAATTCGGGATGACTCATGTTTTATGATAGGTAATTTATACTATTTGAGCTACATAAGGTGTTTTTTAGTGCTTTCTTACCATAAAATAAAAATATCAAATAAGTATTTGATTAATAGATGTTTATGTGATACTTGCGGATGTTATAACTAAACTCTACAAGTAATGAAAGCGACAAGCATACCGGATCATGAAAGAACGTTTGCCTTAAATGGTATAGACAGTTCTGGAAAAAAGTTTAATTTTCAAGATTTGAACCTTCAAATTGGTAATACAAACCAGAGCATTGACTTCAAAGTTTGCAATTTGGAAGGTAGTGTTGGGGATTTTTACTACAGAGAAGAGACGAATAAAAGAAAAATTGTTCTCCATTACACTATGGGGTATCTCAAAGGCGATATCGCAACTCTTACGGGTGCAGACCATGTGTCTGTCCCCTTTGTGGTAGCAAGAAATGGAACAATCTATAATTTATTTCCATCAAAATATTGGAGTTATCATTTAGGTCCTGGAGCTTCTGGAGGTAATACCCAAATGAGTAAAGAGAGTATTGGTATCGAAATATCAAATATTGGTCCATTAGTTTTAAATGGAAATAATTTAACCTCGGTCTACAGTAACTCTGATATTTATTGTAGTTTGAATGAAAAGCAATTTTATGTTGCTCAAAATCCAAGTGTTAAAAAATATGGATACTACGCTAGTTTTACAAATGCCCAATATATTTCAGTTATTAAGTTGGTGAAGTTTTTAATCGCAAGATACAATATTCCTGAGGTTGTAGTCAATGACCCTGCTGGACTAATGAATGATAATGATTTTGCTACCTTTAGTGGAATTGTAACTCATACAAACTGTCGTAAAGATAAAACAGATATCGGTCCCGCATTCGATTGGCAAAGATTTGAAGATGGATTAACGAATTTTTAGAAAAAATCACTTGTCTGTTGTGCTGTTTAGTGAATCAAAAAGAAAATTGTCGTATTTAGGATAGTAGAAGAGATTTAAGTATTTTGCCAAAAATCAACATTCACATACTATGAAAAAATCGACGATAACCTATTGCTTAATACTGACTGGCTTATTTGTAAGTTGTTCAAACTTTAAAGATAAAACAGAAGTAAGTAACGAGGATTCTCTGAAAGCTGCCAAACTAGCTCCTAAACCAGTTTATGATGGTATTTATCGTGTTGAAGGCGACTCGGTGGTGATTCCTAGCTTCGAAATTGAGGTAGAATTGAGTCCCAAAGCCGAAGCTAAAATCGAAAAAGATAAAGAAAGTATAATCGTATCTGCGTCTTTTTCAGGTATTCCTACCGACCCAAATTCTCCGAATATGCAAGAGTGGGCAGAAGGTGGAATTGCTGGAAAAGAAATAGAGCTCATGGGTCAGCGAGTGGCTAGATTTGAAAATATTAAGGTGAAAAGAAGTATCTTGGATTCTATTATAGGAAAGGACTTAGAGTTGCTAATCAATGTTTACACGGGTCGTAGAACAAACCCCGATAACTTGTTAGATTGCGGTATTCTTTCTGAAAAAATGGCTAAGGTTCAAAACAAGAAATTCGTACTGAAGGCTAAATTAATTTACGGAGAAGAAGTGAAATAAATCTAATAAAGAGAAGTTTAGTTTTATTCACTTGAGGAAGCTTTTTAAAGTAGTTTTTTCTGACTTTTTTGATATTATATTTTAAAATGTCTCCTCTTTAGATGCAAAGATTGTGTCTCTACGGGTAAAATTCATATTAAAATAATCAATTATACGCTCAATCATTAAATTGCTAAATTAGGTTTATTCTCTAAGTTTTCATCAAAAAAGCGGTCGGAAAATATTTTCCGACCGCTTTTTTTGATAAAACTATGCTAGATATAAGTTGGCTTAAGACGCAATCATTGCGTCTCTACTGCCAGAATACAAATTTTAAATTAATCACTCATTCATTCAATCGCTAAATCACTAAATTAGGAATGACTCATGTTTTTATGTCATACCCTTCGAGCAATCAAGAAACACTTCATTAATCTAATACTTATTTTCTTTTACGATGCAATAGAAATGCTTTTTGAATAATAATTTACATATCGGAATAATTTTTGCTACTAAATCCTGACCATCAAGTTTCATTCTTAACAATGCAAAAGGTACCTGCAACTATCTGATAGGTCAAACAGTTGAGGTAGTCCATTTTGCGTTTTAAGAGAATCCTGATAAAACAAAACTATACAGGAGGTATTCAATACTCCGAATCCTTGGAGGTGTGTTAATGAATGCTGTGTTAGATTCCGAGAAAAGCTAGTGAATAATCACAGGATTTTGACAAATCACTATTATAGTATTATGTGGTGCAAATGTCGCCTCTTGATTGAACAATTAATATACCTGAATACAGGTATTTTTGCAGATAACCCCACTAATAATTATTATTTGAATGAATCATGAATCCAATCAGATTGATATATTTCCTACCTCAAGTGAGTATTCTGTTGTTAGTTGCTATATGCAGAGCACTAGGATTTGGAGGAGACTCTACGTCTGTGATTCAATTAGGCTCAACATTTCGTTATCAAGTGATTAATCAAAAAACCTATGTAGCTCAAACATACAGTTCTATCGATACCAATCATATTTTCGATGCCCGGCAATTTCAATTTATAAAAAATCAACAAAAAGAAATCATTGAGTTAGGCAAAGCATATTTGAACAAAAATGCTTTGATGTATTTTGAAGTAGTGAATCACTCGACAGAAAACTTGGACATTGTTCTTGAAGCTTCACATACTCGCTTAGACCAATTGGAATGCTATCTGATTAAAAATAACAAGCCAATTTTATTAGAAAAACTTCAAAGAAATACACCTCTATATCTTCGAAAAAATCCTTATCTGTATTTTTCCTTTCCTTTAGAAATCGCTCCAACTGATACAGTTAAAGTCCTTTTGCATTCGGTTCGTAATTATGGATTACACATGACCAATTTGGAACTGTATCGCAAGCCAGCTTTTTTTCAACATGCGATAATTCAGAATTTAAAGTCGATTTTTCAGTTGATTTATTGCTTTATTTTTACAGTAGTACTCTTGTTATTAGGTTTTTACTTTTCAGAAAAACTAATGATTTACGCGGGTGTAATGATTGGTGCTGCAAATGCCAATATGTGTACTATGAGTTACTTTTACGACTTATTTCCATTTCCAAGTTTCTTGAATATTAATGCCTGTAACATCGGGTCATTTTGGATTTTAGGCCTCAATGTCCTTTTCCACCCATTTACTTACGAAGTCGTTCAAACGATTCCTATCAATCTTAAGCGCTATACAATTGGAGCCAAAGTACTTGTGGTTCTCAATATGGCTGTGATGGCATTACACTTTCTGCCGTCTAGTTATTTTACACTTTTTGTTATCACCAACAGTCTGTTTCCACTCACGCTGATTAATACTTTGTGGGCGATATTCCATGCTGCGTTGCTGTTTGTAAAAGGAAAGCGGATTGATTATCTAGTGGCTTGTTTGTTAGGAGTTTTACCTACAATGCTCAAAAGTGTCACTAATTATTTTCTCGAAAGTCAAGAAAATTTGATTCTTAATAGCGATTACTTTACGCCTTTTGTCGTTGTTATTTTGATTTCGTACATATCATTTGAACAGTTTAGAAAAAATCTAATTTTTAGAAAAATCCATGAATCCAAAATGGATTTGTTGAAGGATGATATGGAAAGTATCCGAAAAAATGAAGTCGAAAATATTGGTCGACAACTACATGACCAAGTAGGAAATACGCTTGCAGCAGCTTTGGGGTATCTGAACAAAAAAAATACTGATGTCCTTACAAGTAAAAAAATCTTGGAGGAAGCTATCAACGACATCCGTTTTATGAGTCATAATCTGGTAAAAGATGATAGCCAATCTCTGATTACCAAATTAGAACGAGTGATAGAGCAGTACGACGAATTTTCGAATATAACATTTCATTTTCATGATTTTACTGAAGGGAAAGTTAACCAAATAGAGCATTTAACACAGCAAAATATATATATGATTCTGAAAGAATGTTTGATGAATATTGTCAAACATTCCAAGGCGCAAGAGGCATTCTTGCAGATTTTTGAACAAGAAAAGGGTTTTCGATTTATGATTGAAGACGATGGTGTTGGCTTTGATGTAAACCAAGAAGGAAAAGGAATAGGCTTGCTCAATATGAGAAAACGTGCATTTATTTCCAACCTAAAAGTAAATATCGAGTCCAACCCCGCTGGTACTACAATTATTATCGAAACGATGTAGCGAAATGAAAACAAAGGTTGTATTAGTGGATGACCACTCGTTGTTTAACGACGGACTGAGTCTTATCCTAAAAGAGTCGGGATATTATGAAATTATAGCGCAAATTTATGATAGCAGGAATGCCTATTCACAATGCAATGTGCTATTGCCCGAACTCATTTTAGTAGATTATAATATGCCATTTTTGGATGGATTAGCATTGGTAAAACAATTACGAACGTTGGTTCACCAATCCAAAATCGTGGTAATTAGTATGTACGCCGACAAAAGAGAAATAGAAGCTTTTAAAGAATATGAAATTGATGGTTATTTGTCAAAAACAACTCCTTCGACCAAAATTATTGAAGCACTTCAAAAAATCATGAGTGGGGAAAAAGTTTTTCAAATCAAGCAAGAACCTAAATCAAACTTCGATAAAGATTTCTTTTCTTTGAAAAAATTACTTACTAAAAGAGAAGTTGAAATTCTGAAATCCTTGAAAAAAGGCTATACCTCCGAACAAGTTGCACAGGAGTTATGCTTAAGCTATTACACAGTAGAAACCCATCGGAAGAATATCAATCAAAAGTTAAAATTCAACTCCAAGAAAGATTTTTACGAGTTTTTGGACACTATTGAGTTAGAAAAATAGGAATTAATAGAATGAAAAATATGATTCACAAAAAAGTTAAAGTTGGGGTAATACAAGCAACACCATCACTATTTGACATAGAAAAATCAGTTGACCTAGTCATACATTGGATAAAAAAGGGTGCTGAACAAGGGTGTGAGTTATTGTTATTTCCAGAGTCATTTATTCCATGTTATCCTCGTGGTTTGAGTTATGATGCTTTGGTAGGTCGTCGAACTGACAAAAGCCGTGACCAGTGGTTACATTACTGGGAAAATAGCATAGAAGAAAACTCAGAATTTACCCAGAAAATAGGTAATGCAATCGCAGAGGCTAATCTTTTCGTAGGATTGGGCGTTACAGAGCGAGAAAATGTTGGAGGGTCTTTGCATTGTGCTTTATGGTATTTTGATAACAAAGGGAACCTAGTTGGCAAGCATAGAAAGTTAAAACCAACTGGATTAGAAAGATATATATGGGCAGAAAGCGATGGCAGTACATTGACAACCCTTCAAACCGATATTGGTAAAATAGGAGGGTTAATTTGTTGGGAAAACTATATGCCATTGGCAAGAATGGCAATGTACCAACAAGGAGTAGAGATATATCTAGCCCCAACTGCTGATTCCAGAGAATCGTGGCAGTCGACCATGCAACATATCGCACTCGAAGGGCGATGTTTTGTATTGGCAGCCAATCAATATGTCAAAAAATCAGATTATCCAGTCGAATACCAAGCAGATTTAATTAACGAACCTGAAGTCATGTGTGCGGGTGGTAGCGTAATCATTTCACCGATGGGAGAGGTGCTTGCTGGCCCAATTTGGCATCAGGAGGGACTCTTAGTAGCAGAACTAGATTTTTCGGTTTTGGCAAAAAGCAAATTAGATTTTGATGTAATCGGGCACTATTCCCGTCCAGATGTTTTTGAGTTTAAGGTAAATAAACAACCTGAGATAAGGAAAGTATAATAAGACGATTGGGTAAATTGTGCGATTCATAACAATATGCTTTAACCGACACTACTGAACAGTTAATTGAAAGAACCACTTTATCTTGGATAAAAGTTTGTAATAATTTAAAAATTTCTATTAAGATATAACGCTGGTTAACCAATGAAAAAAATATTTTTCTGGGCAAGTCTCCTAGGTTTGACTTATGTTCTACCAAGTAGTGCTCAGGTAACTTCAAAAGCTCAAAAACCTAACATTGTCCTCATTATTGCCGACGATTTGGGTTATGGCGACGTAGGATTTAACGGTCAACAGTTGATTAAAACGCCAAATTTGGATAAACTGGCTGCTTCTGGTATGAAGTTTAATCAGTTTTATGCGGGCACATCGGTATGTGCGCCATCACGTTCGGCATTGCTTTCGGGTTTACATACAGGACATACTTATATTCGAGGTAATAAAGGCGTTTTGCCAGAAGGACAAGAACCCATCGCCGATTCTGTTGTGACAATGGCCGAAGTCCTAAAAACGGCTGGTTATACCACTGCTGCTTATGGTAAGTGGGGCTTAGGGCCTGTTGGCTCTGTCGGTGACCCGAACAAACAAGGGTTTGATTATTTTTATGGATACAATTGCCAAACCTTGGCACATCGTTATTATCCCAATCATTTGTGGAACAATGGGCAAAAAGTAGTTTTGGAAGCGAATGAAAATTTAGTGCAAAATAAGATTTATGCGCCAGATTTGATTCAGGAAAAAGCCATTGGTTTTATCAAGGAACAATCTTCAAAAAAGCCTTTCTTTTTGTTTTTACCCTATATTTTACCTCATGCTGAGCTAATCGCTCCTGAAGATAGTTTGTTACAATACTACAAAAATAAGTTTCAAGAAAAACCTTACAAGGGACAAGATTATGGCCCTAATGCCACTGGTGGTGGATACGCCTCTCAACAATACCCACGTGCGGCTTTCGCAGCGATGGTAGCAAGATTGGATTTGTATGTCGGACAAGTAGTAGCTCAGCTCAAAGCGCAAGGTTTAGACAAAAATACCTTAATTATTTTCTCTAGCGACAACGGTCCACACATAGAAGGGGGTGCTGATCCTAAGTTTTTTAAGAGTAGTGGACCATACAAAGGCGTAAAAAGAGATTTGTATGAAGGAGGTATTCGTGAGCCTTTTGTGGCTTCTTGGAAAGGAGTGATAAAACCAAATTCGGTGAGTAACCATATCGGTGCATTCTGGGATTTATTGCCCACTTTTGCTGATTTAGCTGGAGCCAAAACTAGAAAAGGCATTGATGGTCGTTCATTTGCCAATGTATTGACAGGTAAAGGAAAGGCTCCACAGCATGATTTTTTATATTGGGAGTTTCATGAACAAGGAGGTAAACAGGCGGTAAGACAAGGAAAATGGAAAGCTATTAGATTTAATGTAATTGAAAATCCAAATGCCCCTGTAGAACTTTACGACCTTGAAAACGACCCAGAGGAAGCCCACAACTTAGCACAACAATTTCCAGAAAAGGCACAAGAATTAGGTGAACTCATGACCCAATCTCATACACGTTCTGCTTTGTTTCCGTTGGGAAATCAGTAGGGCGTCAGGGTACAGGGGAGAGGGGTTGTTGAAAAGGGAACAGGTACAAGTGTGTAGGGAACAGGCATAAAGGCAAAGAGGCACAAAGTGTTGAGGAAAGATCAGAGGGAATGTAAACAAGTCACGTTCCCTCTGCCACTTTTCTGAAACAATCACTCTGTGCCTTTGTGCCTGTTGCCTTTGTCACTCCTCCTAATACTTACACTTAGAATTATCCGCTTTGATGAAATAGGACTTGTAGTTTTTGGCTTTTTTGTCCATACAACCTTTTAAATCAAGTAGTTCGATGTTTTTAAAGTCAATCGCATGACTTTCGGCCTGCATAGCTATATAACCTTCTTTTAATAGCATACCATCTTTCTTAATCCAAGCTTCTGCCGATTTTGGGTCAATTCCTGCTTTTTCCCAGTTATAATCAGCGCTCACAAATCCACCGCCAATATGTGGTTTCTCGTAAGTCAATACAGTATCGCCTTCAATAACATGATGAACGATTGAATCACCTAATACGATAGCTTCTACTTTGACCCATTGATCTCCATGATAAGTTTTCGAATCTGAATCTGTGCAATGGTCAGTTACGATTTTGTTCTGCATATATACCTCTGTACCTGGGGTACAAAGATTTCCCGTATGACGAGTGGTATTTCCACCTAGACCTCCTAATAACTGTAGTTCTAAAGAAACTGGAAAGCTTTGATTTTGAGTTAAACTTTTGGCTGATTGAGAATGTAACATGATGCCGCTATTGCGTACATTCCAAGACGCACCGCCTTTGAGTTGGTCGCCTTGAAAACGATATTCAAAACGAATTACATAATAAGAGTATGGTTTTTTATAATATATGTGTCCAAATTTATCATTAAAAGACTCATACTGATCGTACATTACCCTCATCATCCCATCTTCTACTCTAAAGGTGTTTTTGTAGTTAGCATTTAGGTTTTCTCCTGCAATTTTAATATCCCAACCATCTAGGTTTTTTCCATTAAAAAGCCGAATCCAATCTTTTTCATTGGCGTTTTTATAGCTTTTGTTTTGTGCAAAAGCACCTAAGGTGATTAGTAGGAGAGAAGCAATAAAATAGAGTTGTCTTTTCATTTGGGGAATGTTTAGTAGGTAAAATTAAGTCGCTTATTACAGTAGATTAAGTCGATTCATTATCAAATATACTCTTTATGTTAAATCTAAATAGATAAAATAAGCTAAGTAATCGTGCAGAATTAAATTTAAGAAATTGATGAGATAAAATATTAGTAATCATAAAATTACACTCAAAACTCATCACTCACAATTCAGCACTCATACTTAGAAGACTTTTTTTGCTAATTGTATATTTGTTATTTGAAGTCTCTCTCTATCAAAAGTTATAGTGAAATTGTATTCTAGATATGAAGCTGTTTAAACTTTTCAAAAATCATATTTTATTGATTAATTCTTCGTCTTACTTTTTAACTAGGCGTTCCCAACTAGGCGTTCCCAACTAGGCGTTCCCAACTAGGCGTTCCCGCCTTGATACAAAAAGTAACCGCAGCGGGGGTCGCAAAAAATTCAAGAATTATAATCGGAGTGGCGTACCACCTCGCTTCGCTCAAACAGTATAAATTCATTGCTTACGCAAGCAATTTTACGAAAGATTAAACAGCTTCATAAATAATCGTGCAAAATAAGCTTGAATAAACGAGAATTATCTTGTATTCCTTTGTAGAAGCTCCGTAGGAGCGACAGTTTGGTAGCAATAATTTTTGAGAAAAACATTTTTTGAGCGCCGTAGGTGCGACAGAAAGCTAAAATCTTGAATTCTTTCGCACCTAAGGTACTATTTTAATAGGTCAGGAAATAGGTTCATGACTACCAAACTGTCGCTCCTACAGAGCTGATGAAAAGGCTGGTTTCTTAAAATCCTACTAAACCTCTAGGCTTTAATATTTGCAAATTTCTAAACGGAGCAACTTCGTAGTTTTGAGTATATGATAAATGATGATGTAGAACAAAAAACATGAGTCATCCCGAATTTTGTTGTGCGAAGTAGCACCATAGCATGTTTTGGATGGCAGTTCTCAATCGATAAATCGGTGTCAAAGCATTTTGGCACCGATTTCCTGTTCTATGGGCATATTGCTTGATGATTATCTTGATAATAGATGGCCAATTCCTGATGAGTTTCATCAAGAAGTCGTAAATAAGTGTGACAATGGCTAATAATTTAAGGGTATTCTCGAAGAACCATAACCTAGGTGATTCAATAGCTAGCTCAGTTTTGGCGAATCTAAACGCCTGTCGCTTCGGCGATCCGATCTATATTCCATCGATGCATGTAGCTATGACATATTTCCCAAGCTTCCTTAGCTGATTCTACAGGCAATGAGGTTAATAAATAGAGTGGTGACTGATAGTTTTTGGTATCTCTCACTATCACTAAAGATAAGTTAATGTCTTCAAAACTAGGGTGTTGTACTTGAGCCCAAGCAATAGAAATACTCTTAAGAATCTTTCTCTGAGAATCGAGCGCAATTTTTTTACTTCTGGCTTTAAAAGAGCGCGCTAGAAGATGGGTTTGCTTTTTACCTTTAGTTGAGTGGATAAGTAAATGATTCTTCTTCCATCGAACTAGGAAATCTTGTTCGAAGTTCGTAAACCACTCGATGGTCCACTCATTTGCATAACCACGATCAAGCACATGCAGGATGCCTTTTCCTACTTGTTTTTGTAGTTTTTCTAGCATCCGAAAAATAATGTTTCGACCATATTCTTTGTATTTACCTCTGGTAGTCCACCAACTCATTTGGCATACACTTACAGACTCACCCAAAGCTGAGAGCAACGTACTTGTCCAATGATAACCAGGAACACAAATACGTTTATTCGGGGGAGAATAGTAGCCTTTTTTTATCCTCGTTAGTCGTTTTGCTTTTGAGCTTTCTACACTACAAAGTCCCTCTAAAAACCAAGATTCAGCCTTTTCTAGCCGACTATCATCCCAAAGCATTAGCGGGCGTTTTCCTTGTTTTACTAATGATTCAAGCCTTTTGCGAGTTTGATTAAAGAGAAAATTGTCAATAATGGTAGACGTCCACTTTTTGGAGCGTAACAGATTACTGATGCGCTTTGTCCCAGCGGGAGCATGTGCAAAGCCACAAATATACCCACCTAACTCGCTAAGAAATAAGCCCATAGAGTTGTGTCGATGCAATAAAATGGCAACTATTAAATCGTAAAAAGTACGAACTAAACGCTTATCCAGAACAGAATCTAAGGATAATTGGACATCTGAAAGATAAAGATCAAGTTTATGAAGAAGTAAATAAGAGAATCTTGACTTAATAGATTTTATATCATTATTTTGTAGAAATGCTTTATGCATAGAAACCTCCTGTTTGTTTGTGTTTGTCGTGATTCACAAAATAAACAAGGAGGTTTCGCTTTTAAAAGTTCTCCCGAAAAATTCGGGATGACTCATGTTGGCTTCAGTTTTAAAACAGTTTAAAAAAGAAGTCCAAGACAAAGTCTTGAACTAGGAATCAAAGTTGACTGTTCAGAGGGGATTTTTTTAATTACTTTACCACTTTGCGCCTCTGCCACTTTGTGCCTTATTACGCTTTTCTCACAAATTCAGACTTAAGTCCCATTGCACCAAAGCCATCGATTTTACAGTCAATATTATGGTCGCCGTCGGTTAGACGAATATTTTTTACTTTTGTGCCTGCTTTAATTGGTTTTGGAGCACCTTTTACAGGAAGATCTTTAATGACAACTACAGTATCTCCATCTTGTAACTCATTGCCATTTGAATCCAAAACTTTGGTAGCAGTATTTACCTCATCGGTTTCAACTTCTTCTGGATTCCATTCGTAAAAGCACTCTGGGCAAACTAACAGATTATCGCTAGGATATGTGTATTCACATTTACATTTTGGACATGGTGAAAATTCTGACATGATAATGTTTTTAAGTTATAAATTAATTGATTTGTCAAAGATGGTATCGTAGTGGAAGATACCTGCATCTTAATAGGGCGCAAAGGTACGAATTTCGGTTGGGAATTGAATAAAATGTATTTCCCTAAACTAAAACTGGAGATATACTATGCTATTGCCTTGTAGATAGGAGACTTTTAAATACCTTTTTACCCCTCATATATTACCAAATTACCCCCTTTTACCTAAATTAGAGGATTGTACTTTTGCAGTATAGATTATTACTCATTTTATATTGCTATTTATCCAAAAATAGTCCCTGTTTTCAAGTCTAAACATTATGAGAAAAAAACTAACCCTTTTACTAACATTACTCCAAGGAAGCTTGCTGGCACAAAACCCTTGGGAGAACCCCTCATTGATTGATATTGGTAAAGAAAAAGCCCATACCGATTTTATCCTATATGCTGATAAATCTACAGCTTTGACCAAAAAGCCACAATCAAGCCCTTTCTATCAATCTTTAAATGGTACGTGGAAGTTTGTTTATGCCGACAGAATTTCTGATGCTCCAACAAATTATTTCGAAACCAACCTAGATGATAGCAAATGGAATGATTTACCAGTTCCATCAAATTGGGAGCGCAAAGGGTTTGGAACGGCTATCTACACCAATATTGTTTATCCTTTTCCTAAAAATCCCCCTTTCATCGGTGGCGATAATCCTGTGGGAACATATCGTAAATCATTTACTGTTCCTGAAAACTGGTCAGAAAGAGAAATCTTATTGCATTTTGGTTCAATTACAGGCTATGCTCGAGTGTATGTTAACGGCAAATTTGTAGGAATGACTAAAGTTTCGAAGTCTCCTGCGGAATTTAATATTAGTCAGTTTTTACAAAAAGGAAAAAATACCCTTGCTGTCCAAGTGTATCGCTGGCATGATGGAAGCTACCTAGAAGATCAAGATTTCTTTAGAATTTCAGGTATCGAACGCGATGTTTTTTTAACAGCTTTACCTAAAACCTCACTTTGGGATTTCTTTATCAAAGGCGATTTGGATGCCAAATACACCGACGGCTTGTTGAATGCAGACGTGTCTTTAAGAAAGTTTAAAGGAAGTAATATCGAAGCGGGTACAGTTAGTGTGGAGTTGTTGGATAAAACTGGCAAAACCGTATGGTCGCAACTTCAAAAAGTAGCAAAATCGACGGATACTTTACAAAATGTATCGTTTAAAACGACGATTAAAAATCCATTGAAATGGAGTGCTGAATATCCTAACCTTTACACTTGTGTAATCTCTGTAAACGATGCGCAAGGAAAATCATTGGGAACAACAAGCTATAAAGTGGGTTTTAGAAAAGTAGAAATTAAAAACGCACAGTTATTAATCAACGGCGTACCGACTTACGTACATGGTGTAAATCGTCATGAGCATGACCCTGTTGAAGGACACGTACCCAACCGTGAATTGATGTTGAGAGATATTCAATTGATGAAGCAATTTAATATCAATGCCGTACGTGCAAGTCACTATCCAAATGACCCTTATTGGTATGAATTATGCGATCAATATGGCTTGTACGTTGTAGACGAAGTAAACCTCGAGACGCATGGTATGGGTGCTGAGTGGCAAGGTAGCTGGGATAAGACAAAACACCCTGCATATCTTCCATTGTGGGCAAATGCACACAAAGACCGTACCGAGCGAATGTTCGAACGAGACAAGAACCATGCTTCTGTCATTATTTGGTCATTAGGGAATGAATGTGGCAATGGTTCTGTGTTTTATGAAACGTACAAATGGCTAAAATCAAAAGATAATACCCGTTTTGTACAATCAGAGCAGGCAGGTGAAAACGCCAATACTGACATTGTTTGTCCGATGTACCCTCGTATCGAAGACATGTTGAAATATGCGAATGACAACACCAAAACTCGTCCATATATCATGTGTGAGTATGCGCACGCCATGGGAAATAGTAGTGGGAATTTCCAACGTTATTGGGATATCATTCGTAGCTCAAAACACATGCAAGGTGGGTTTATTTGGGACTGGGTTGACCAAGGAATGTTGACTAAAACAGCAGATGGTCGTTCGTTCTATGCCTATGGTGGTGATTTGGGTGGCTATTATTTGCAAAACGATGAAAACTTCTGCGCTAATGGTGTTATTGCTTCAGACCGTACGCCACACCCTGGTTTGTTTGAAGTGAAAAAATCGTATCAAAGCATTATTTTCTCAGCAAAGAACCTCGAAACTGGTGAAATTAAGGTAGAAAACCTTTTTGATTTCACAAACCTAAACAATTATAGCTTCAAGTGGGTTTTAACTAAGGATGGTAAATCTGTAGCAGAAGGAAATTTTGAGGTAAACTTGGCACCAAAACAAAGCCAAGATATAAAAATAGAATTACCTGCCAAAAAGGATAGGGGTGAATTTACCCTTGAATTGTATGCTTACACAAAATCTGCAACTGAGTTAGTGCCAGCAGGTCATGAGATAGCACGTGAACAATTACGTTTTGACAATAGCTATTATTTCCAAGTAAATCGTCCAAGAACGGGAACTTTAGAAATTACAAAAACAAATAATCGCTTAACTTTTAAAGCAGAGAATGTAACTGGTACTTTCAATACACAATGGGGTAACTGGGAGAAATACAGTGCATTAGATGGTTCGACTTCAATCAATGGTTTACCTGAACCATTTTTCTGGCGCGCTCCAACAGATAATGATTTTGGTAACGAAATGCCTTATCGTTTAGGAATTTGGAGAAATGCTCACGCTAACAAATCAGTTTCAAAAGTAACCGTTGGTGAACAAAATGCAGAAGGTCTTAGTATTCAAGTGGATTACCAGTTGACTGGGATCAATGCTAATTATACCGTTGTTTACCAAATTTTAAATGATGGAGCGGTGAAAGTAACTGCAAGCTTAGATTTAGGCGACAGAAACCTTCCTGAAATGCCTCGTTTTGGTATGCGAATGAACTTGAAGCAAGATTATAAATTGTTGAATTACTATGGTCGTGGACCTTGGGAAAACTATCAAGATAGAAATTTAGCTTCTTTCTTAGGCGTGTATGCCGATACAGTGGCAAAAGCTGTGGAGTCAAATTATATTCGTCCACAAGAACATGGCTATCGTACTGATACGCGTTGGATTAAAATTGCCAATGAGCAAGGCAAAGGCTTAATGATTGAAGGAGTTCAACCGATTAGTTTTAGTTTGTTGCCATTCAAAACCGAAGATTTAGACCCAGGTTTGAGTAAAAAACAACAACATCCGACTGACATCAAGATTCGTGATGAGAATACTTTGCAGATAGACTTAAAGCAAAGAGGTGTTGGGGGAGATGATAGTTGGGGTGCTTTACCTCACAAAGAATATCGTTTGACAGACAAGAAATTTACTTATAGTTATATCCTTAGTTTGTTTTAGTAATTTGGATTAATATACAAAGAGGCTAGGAATGATGTTCCTAGCCTCTTTTTTTGTATCTTATTTCAACTGAACAATTCCCATTTTATCTTGATTTCTAGTAAAAATAAAACTTGGTTTATTCCGAATTAAAATAGCTTTCATATCTCGAATATCTCCTGTAAATAGCAAACCCGTTTGTTGTGATTTACTAGCTTGAAAATTACCTTTCCCATTTCCAAGCAATAATACGCCATGTGAGGCGTCCATTTTGCCAAGTTGAACTCGCCAAGGATGGAAGTTACCTGTCAACAAAATATCCTTTTTCCCATCTTTATTAAAATCACCAGTGCTAATACCCGAAACCCAAGAAGTTTGAGCAACATAAGGTAATGCTTGAGCTTTGAAAATACCTTTTCCTGTATTTTCAAAATAGGTCGTCGCTAGGGTGTAAACTGACTTTGTTTTAGCTTTGTCAAGTTGTTCTGAGGTAAACAAATCTGAAAGACCTGCTTGAGCATAATCATGATATTTCAAGAACTTCTTACGTATCCATGGCATTTGCATAGCCGTTTCATCGAGCGAAGCCATCGGGTAGCTTTTGCCTTGAATATAATAGCAAATCATGGGGTCAATGGTTTCGTTTTGGTCAAAGTCAGCATAAGTGATCGTTAGAGGCTCTTGTTCATTTGCTTTTAGCTGAGAGTTTAGCCCAGCATTTCCAGCAATCAAATCCATATCTCCATCGTTATCCATATCTGCCAACTGAATTTTGCTCCATATTCCATGACTTTTCTCTAGGTGATAGGCTTCAGTTTTATCAACTAATTTACCTTTTTGATTTTCTAGAATAGTAATAGGCATCAACTCTCCAGCCACGATTAGGTCAATCCAGCCATCTTGATTGATGTCATGCCACACGGAAGTGGTTACAATACCTAACGATGCCAAAGATTCCGACTGAACAGGTACAAATTTGACATTGATGCCTTTACTTTCATTTTTGAGTAAATAGCTTTGATCTGCTTCTGGATAGCGATTTGGGAGAGAACGTCCACCCACGAATAGGTCTATATCTCCATCTTTGTCAAAATCACCTGCCGAAACACAACTTCCATTGCTTTGAATATTGGGAAGTGCATTGGCACTCAAACTAAATGTCCCTTTTCCGTCATTGATAAATAAGACATCTTGTGAAGCTTCTGGTACTGCACCAAATGCAGCACTGCCTCGTGCGATAAACAAATCGAGGTCATGGTCACCATCGGCATCAAAAAACGTCATGCCCATATCTTGATAAACGGTTTGTTGTTGCCAAGGCTGAGACGATGCAGGTTTGAATGTACCATTGACTTGTTGTATAGACAAAACACCTCCTTTTTGACTATTACCACCTACAAAAACATCTTCTAAACCATCACCATTAACATCGGCAGTAGCGGTAAATGGACCCACTTTTGAAAGTTGATAAGGGAGAAGAGCCTGATGTTTGAAATCGACATACGGAATGGCTTTGTGTTCGAATGAAAGCTGAGATTGTTGCGTTATATCTTCAAAAAGCGAAGCTGTTTGAGGGTATTGATATAAGCCATCCTTCGCAGAGTTTTCTGTCGCCTGCAAAGTTTGATTAGCTGGTAGGCTTGATAAAATACTCTTTTTGCCTGAACTCCAATAGATTTCAACTGATTCAATTTGTGTATTTTGTCCTAGTCCAAAATGTAGGATGGGTTCTAAACTACTTTGGAATCCTTGAGCAGGATAGAGTTCCTGCATTTGGGTTTGGTCTTTGGTTTTAACAACAACCTTTGCTCCAATACCAGCAGTATTGGGTGCATTGCCTTTTAACTGAATTTTGAGATAATGTGATTGTTCAGGTGAATGTTGATTTTCATAAATTTGTGCCACCTGATTCGTGTTGTTGATAATCAAATCCAAATCTCCATCATTGTCCAAATCAGCATAAGCTGCTCCTGTACTAACGGTTGGTTCTTCTAAGCCCCATGATTTTGTAGCATCTTCAAACTGAGCAAACTGATTTTGACTGATATTCCTAAATACATAATTGCTCGTTTTGGTACTTGGCATTTGTTGAATCAATTGCCAAGTATTGAGTTGCTGACCTGAGTTTTGCGCTTTATTGATTTCTTCCTGATATGTATATTTCAAAAAATCCATATTGGTGAAATCTCGTAAAAAGCCGTTAGTTACAAGCAAATCTTTTCTACCATCATTGTCAAAATCACCCGCCAGCGGACTCCACGACCAGTCAGTATTGGAGATTCCTGCCATCTGTCCCACTTCGCTAAAAATAGGAATTCCTTTGTCGGATAAACCCTGATTGATTTGAAGCATATTACGTGTATTCTGGTGATAAAAACCACTGTCTACGAGCAATTGATAGGTATCATATTCGTCAGGACCTTTTAATAGCTTTTGACGATAATTGGATTCTGGAAGCATATCCAAACTTACAATGTCTGCTAGTTCATCGTTGTTGAAATCCACAATACCTGTCCCCATCGAGTTTTTGGAGATATGCCCCATACTCTGTTTGAGAACTTCCTTGAAAGTGCCATTTTGCTGATTGATGTACAAAAAATCTTGCTCGTTGTAGTCGTTGGCTACATACAAATCTGGCCAATTGTCTTGATTGAGGTCACCCACCGAAACGCTTAATCCAAAGTTTAGACCGCTTCCATGAACACCAGCTTCGACGCTTATTTCATGAAAATACCCCTCATCATTTCGGTATAATCGATTACCAAATTTAGGGTGACGAGTATTCCTTAATCTTTCAGTATTGAAAAAGGCGTTGTAAAACATATCTGCATGGTTGGCCATAAAACAGTCAAGGTCGCCATCTTTGTCCATATCAAAGAAAGCGACCTGAGTGGTGTAAGTTCCAGAGGCATCTAGCCCATATTTTTCGGCAGACTCAGTAAAGGTCGGTATGCCATTACTGAGTCCATTATTGATATAGAGCTCATTTTTTCGTTCTTCGTCGGTTCCAGGACCAGAATAACAAACATAAATATCAAGTTTCCCATCAGCGTTTATATCAATCATTGACACGCCAGTTTTCCATTTTTTTCTACCTTTTACGCCTGCTTTTTCAGTAATATCTTCAAAAGAAAAAGGACTATTTCCTTGTTTGCCTTTATTGAGATACAATTTATTCTCAACCATATTTCCCGAAAAATATACATCAGCCAGTCCATCGCCATTGATATCGCCGACGGCAACGCCTCCTCCGTTGTACATATATTGGTATTTGAGCAAGTTGAGCTCTTCATTTTCCTCAACAAGATTGTTGAAATTAACCCCAGATTCTTCGGCGCTGACTAATCGAAAAAGAGGACTGTTGGAGGAATTTTTACAGGAAAAAAGAAAAGGAAGAAAAAGAAGTGGTAAAAGTTTTTTCATGAAAACAAAAGATTGAAATTCTCTTAAAAAAAAAAGGTATTGATAGCAAAACGTATTTCGCTACCAATACCCAATTTGAAGTGCTTAGATCGAAGTAAGTAATGTTACCACCGAACGAGCTGGGATACTAATATTAGACAATTTATTGACTTTGACAGGCTGTAAATTCGCATTTTCAGTCGTTTGATACGCTACTATCTTTTTTGTCTTGATTCCATCCAGATTGATAGCAAGAGCTTCGTTTGAGTGGTTGACGAGCACTACAATAGACTGCTTTCTTTTCAAATCTTTATATGCCGAAACCAATAGTTTTTCAGAGGCTTCTTGTGCCAAATCTGCTTCAATACGCTGTGCGCCAGGTCTTACAAAGCGACTAAAATTACCAAATGCCCATAACATTTTACTGTCTTCGTATTGGCCATCGGTTTTGTTTTTGTCGATATACACTAACCCATCTTTGTAATTATAAGCAGAAATAGAAGTCCACCAGTGCCAAGCAGAGGCATTACCATTAACAAGGTCGTTATGAATTACTTTAGCAACATATAGTGCCGAATTCATTCCTACATCTTTGCCATTACCTTCGATTTCGCCAGCATTATCGCCCAAAATACAGTACTCAGTCATCCAATAATGAAGACCTTCAACTTTAGATACTGTTGAGGCAAGCTGTTTTCTCATCTGACTTGCATCTTTGAAGGGTGATGTAGTAAAATAGCTATGTCCACCGATAGATTTATTTAGATTAGACAAATCTCCTAAGTAATATTTTCCTGATTTCTCAAAAAATTCTTCCACCTGCGAACCACGTGCTGGTTTGTTAAATGGACTGTAGAGATAATTGAGCTGACCAGCTTCGGCAATAGAAATTTCGGTAGGTAACTTGGCTGCCAAAAGCTTTTTGCTGAGGGCTTTGTTAATACCTGCGATATGTTCGTTTTCAAAAGGTGTTCCTTCCTGACCGCCATCGCTCCAATCCCATTGAGGTTCGTTGGTAGCACTTACGTAATCGAAAGTAATACCTGTTTTTTGTTTTACTCCTTTAATAACCTCTGTTAAGAATTGTGCAAAATTGTCGTATTGGGCGGGAGCTAAATTGGGTTTTCCGTCGGTAGCAAAAGCCTTTTTATTGGTGGTAAACTGAACAGGAGGGGAGTTAGTAAATGCCAAAAACTTATCGACATGATATTTTTTTGCTTCTTTTAAAAACCAAATTTGAGCAGCCTGTTTTTCCCAATTATACGAACCATCATTGTTGAGAAAAGACTCTGCTCTGCGCCATTCGTCTCTGATACCACTTTCTTTACCTTGCTCTGTACTACCAGCCCCGACATTGAAACGCCAAATAGACATACCAATTCCCTCTGGTTGACCGTTTTTGTCTAATGCTTGGCTAAATAATAGTTTGGCAA
The DNA here is from genome assembly GCF_030056705.1 of Flectobacillus longus. GTDB lineage: Bacteria > Bacteroidota > Bacteroidia > Cytophagales > Spirosomataceae > Flectobacillus > Flectobacillus longus. The sequence continues at coordinate 65,704 of NZ_JASHIC010000032.1, read as the reverse complement.
TCGCTTTCCTTTTGGCATCAGGCCAATTTCCGACAAACTGCGCCGCCCAAGCGTCCGAACCACCAAAATGTTCAATCGTCTGAAAGGTTTTTTGAGGATTTAATTTTACTAGAATTGGCTGTTGCTGTACTTGAGCAAAAGAGGAAAACCCCAAACTCAGAGCCCCAGTAACTAACCATTTTTTGAACGAATTTTGTAAAGTATTTTTAGATGACATAATGCTGAAATATTTGTAACTAAGCAGATAGTGTATTTTAGAATTGGGGTGAATTAGCGATTGTTGTGATTTTTTACAGATGATTACATTGAATGTTTTAAAGAAAAAAAACACTCATTCACTCAATCACCAACTCACTCAATTGTAACTATTCAATCCCCCAACCATAGCGGAGGCGACTGATACCTGATTGATTAATGATTTTTAGGGTAATAGAGGTGCCTGTACCTTCTCGTGAAAATAGACTGTAGCTGTCACCGTCACGCAAGCCTGGCCAATAGATACTTGCGACTCTATCGTTTCTGAAAACATTGGAAGAAGCTATCATATAGGCAATTTCGTTATCTGATTGCGTACCACCAATATAGTCTTTGCCTGTGCTCATGGCTACGCCAAATTCTGATACGATGGTTCTTTTGGCATAAGTGCCCATTCTGCGTCTCCAGTCAGACTCCCATTCTGTCAGGGTGCGGTTCGTCCAGAAAGCATAATTATGTAATGCCAACAAGCATTCTGAAAATCTGCTATCCGCTCCGATTCCAGTCACATCCTCCGAATAGCCTGTTCCTGACAAAATAATGCGTTTGCGAGAAAGCGTAGGAAATCTTTGGAGAAACTCGGCATATACATCGCTCAAGGTTTGCAGCGAATACCCATACGGTTCATTGATTACTTCAAAATACACATAAGGATTGTTGCCATAGTCCTGTACTACCTTGGTCCACATTTGCCAAAAGTCGGCACTATTATCAATTACACCATTTTTGGCAGAAGCTGATTCCCAACAGCAAAGTACTACTCGGATTTTTTTACTGATAGCCTTGTCTATTGCACCTTTGTAGCGTGACCACCAAATGTCATTTACAGAAGGAGGGTTAATAGGCAAACGGATTGTATTTAGACCTTTAATATGGTTTTGAAAACCTGATAAAATGCCTTCTGATTTGGCAAAAACCGTAGCATATTCGTCACCCGCTTCAAGTCCAGAGGGAATCACCCAACCATCGACAAAGTTATCACGAGCATCAGCCCAATTGACGCCTGCAATGCTATCTACTCCCACGGGCGTTGTATTTTTTACCACTGGGTCTGTCGGGATTACGGGGTTATCAACTGAATCCTTGGAGCACGAGTAAAGTAGGGCAGAGGTAAGAATAAGGGAAAGTAAATTTTTCATAGGACTAGAAGTTAGTAAGAGTTGTGAGTGATGAGTTGTGAATTATGAGTTGTCCTTGCCTATCGCCTAATGCTTACGGCTTAAAGCACTCTACAAGACATAAAAATAGAGGATTTGAAAATTATCGATGATATTAAATCATTTTCAAACCTTCAAATCCTCACATTTTCAATTCAAATTAATATCCAGCATTCTGTGTCAATTTGCCACCAGAAGCAAGAATTTCAGCACGAGGGATAGGTAGGAAATAGTGCTTATCTTCAAAATGTCTGCCTGACAACGCTTCTTTACGTGTGTAAGTATAGGTAGAACCATTTTTGGTTACATCCATACCATAAGCAGGAACATTTTCGGTTACATTGGCGATTTTCCAACGACGAACATCATAATAACGGTGTTCTTCAAAGGCTAATTCAACTTGACGTTCTTTACGGATAGCATCACGCATTTGTGCTTGTGACAAGCCCGTAGGAAGTGCAGGCATACCTACACCTGTTCTTTTACGGATAGCATTAACAGCATCGTAAACGCTTTGGTCTGGACCAGCAGCCTCATTTTGTGCTTCTGCATAGCTCAACAAAATTTCAGCATATCTGAAGTAAATCCATGGTTGCGTACCAGCAATATCCCAAGGGTTATCGATTGGCAAGGCATCGTTCATGTATTTTTTCAAGTAATAACCAGTTTTTGAAGTATTCCAGTTAGATGGACCATCTTTACTGTCTTTTCCACCTGGTACAAAGCTTTGAACTGTATTTCCTCTGTAGGCTGCATCGTTAGTCAAAACCGTCATGTAAAAACGAGGGTCACGGTTTTTGTATGGATCTTGTGGATTGTAACCAGAAGTAGCATCATCGATAGATTTACCATTGTTCATTTGGTAAGCATCTACAAAGTTTTGCAAAGGCACGTTACCACCCCAACCACCAAAACCATTTGGTGCGTTTGAGATTTCTAAACACACGTGGCGAGCTCCACGAGTGTACAAACGTTCGAAGATGATTTCTGGGTTGTTTTCAGCTGTTAAGAATAATTTATCATAACCACCAGTGTATAGTGAATACATACCCATATTCATAACATCTTTGGCTGCGCTAGCTGCTGCTTGCCAAGTACCTGCATTGTACAATGGACTAGCGGCATACAAGGCTATACGTGCTTTAAGCGCTAAGGCTGCTCCTTTAGTGGCACGACCTAATTTCCAATTTGTGTTGTTATTCGCCGTAGGTAAGTCTTTGCTTGCTGCATCAAGTTCAGCTAAGATATAAGCTGTAACATCTTTGATAGAAGAACGAGTATAGATAGCAGAATTACTGAAATCTTCTCCTAATTCATATACTTTGTCACCCATCAATACTACTTCACCGTAGTTACGAAGTAAGTCCTGATAACGGAATGCTCTCAAGAAACGCAATTCAGCTGACAAGCGAGTTTTCATACCTGCGCTCATGTTTACTTTCTGAACATTGGCCAAAGCGTAATTGATTTCACGGATACTACGGTAACTTCTTCCCCAAATAGTACCTGCAATACCAGTATTTTCTGGTGCTAATTGACCTCTTTGAATCAACCAAGTATTATCGTCATTGTTGTAAATAGACTCATCGGTTACAGACGACCACATCGCGTATTCAAAACCACGACCAAAGCCTGGAGGTGTACCTTCCGCTTCTTTGTCTGTCAAGCGTACACCCATGTAACGGTTGATTACGTAAGATTCGAAAAGGGTTGAGTCGGTAAGAATGGAACTATCCGAAACTCGGTCTGTTGGTACTACATCAAGCAAATCCGAGTTACACGAAGCAGTTGATAGTAATACAGCAAACAGACAAGATGATATAGCAATAGATTTTCTAGATTTCATTGTAATAAACATTAAAGATTAAAACTTAACATTGACACCAAGGTTCATAATGCGTTGTTGTGGGTAGAATTGTCCACTTGAACTGTTACCTTCTGGGTCATAATCTTTCACACCTGTGAATGTCAACAAGTTGAAAGCGTTAGTATAAACTCTTAATTGTTTGATATTTAGTTTACTCAATAATTTTTTAGGAAGTGTATAACCAAATTCAAGGTTTTTCAAACGTACAAATGACGCATTGTTCAACCAGAATGTACTTGGATACAAGCCACCATTTACTGACGAAGAAGAACGAGTGTCTACACGTGGATATGTTCCATTTGGATTAGTTGGACTCCAACGGTTGTCTGCCCAACTGCTGTAGAAGTTACCAATTGAACCAGATTCAGGTAATACATATTGGCTAACTTGTGCTTGTCCTGCAAATACCAATGAGAAGTCAAAGTTTTTGTAACCTGCATTGAATACCAAACCAAAAGTCATTTGTGGAATGTTTCCGTAGTCAGAGCGAACTTGGTCATCTGCTGTGATTTTGCCGTCTTTGTTATAATCTTCCAAAATCAAATCACCCAAACGAGCACCTGTCAAGTGTGGATATTTGTCCAAATCTGCTTGACTTCTGAAAATACCTTGTGATCTGTATAACAAATATGTGTTAAGCGGGCGACCTGTTTGGCGTTGATAATCTGGTAAGCCAGAAGCTTCATCGATAAATTCGATTTTACTTTTCGCATACGTAAAGTTTCCAGAAATCATATATCTGAACGCTCCAGAGTGGTTGTACGTTACGCTAGTCTCAATACCTGCGTTGCTCACTTTACCGATGTTTTGATCTGGCACTAAAGCACCCGAACCATAAGGGTTTACAATACCTGAAACTCCAGGGATAGAAGCATTACGAGCTGCAAGAATGTCTGAACGATTTTGTTGGAAATAAGTAACCTCAGCAGATAATTTCTTGAAGATAGTCGCATTCAAACCGATGTCTAATTTCTTAGCAACTTCCCAAGTGATATTTGGGTTTGCCAATTTTGTCAAGTCAATACCAGAGTGAATAACATCAGCACCGATTACATAAGAGTTATTGAACGAGTAGTTGTTGTAATACTGGAACTGACCTACGTTGTCATTACCCAAAGTACCGTAAGAGGCACGTAATTTTAAGTCATCAACACTTGTAACTTTGTTTTTGAACCAAGGTTCTTCTGAGATTCTCCAACCTGCCGAGAACGACGGGAAGAAACCATATTGCTTGCCATCTGGGAAGGTAGATGAACCATCAACACGCATTTGCAATTCTGCCAAATATTTCTCGCTAAAGTTGTAAGCAACTCTTGAGATATAACTTCTTCTTGTAAAGTTGTAGCTACTACCGTAGTTGTTTTTGTCTGTAGCCGCAGCACCACCTTGAGAAAGTTCAGGCGTTGATGGAGTAGGGTAATTCAATCTTGATGCACCAAATGTCTCCGAACGGTTTTGACTTTGTTCAAATGCGACAAATGCGTTTACATTGTGGCGACCCGTTGCTAAGTTGTAGTTCAACTTAATGTTTTGGATTTGTAAAGACGAGTTAGTTTGTGCTTCAGATAAAGTTGCTGCACCAGCCGAACCACCTGTTACCACTTGGTCATACGCATTGGTATTGCGGTTGTACGAATACAAGATGTATGGGATGCTAAATGATTTCGAAAAGTTATACGATTTGTCGATTGACAAAAATCCGTCTACGCTTAAGCCTTTTACAGGTAAATTGTAGCTACCTCTCAAAATTCCGTTGAATACTGTCGTAGGGTTTTTGTTAAGACCACCTAACGATGTACCTAATACTACAGGGTTATTATTTTCAACACCTGTCGAAGGCAATCCGTTAGGATAAGTTGCAACTACTGTCGGATAAGCTCTATAAATCGAACGGAACGTGTTACCTGCACTACTGATTGGATACTGACGGTCTTCTTGACGACCCGAGAGAGACAAACTTACTTTGAAATCTTTTGTAACGTTGGCGTCAATGTTAGAACGGAAATTGTATTGGTTGTATTTTGTTGCACCGTTTTTCAACAAACCATCCTGATTGATCATACCAATTGACATGAAGTAACGTGTATTTTCGTTACCACCGTTTACTGTCAAACTGTGTTGGTTTTGCAATGCAACACTTTGCAAAGCCTCTTTCTGCCAGTTAGTATTTGGATAATTCAATGGGTCAGAACCATTCGCAAACTTCGTGATTTCAGCTGCTGAGTAGTGCTGATTCATTCCACCTGCTGGGTTGTTGTAGTAGTCAATCTCGTTCAAAATTGTAGCATACGTAGGAGCATCCGCTAATTTTGGTAAACGAGTTGGCGTACTAAATCCTTGGTTGAAACTGTAAGAGATAGTCGGTTTACCTGTTGTACCTCTTTTAGTTGTTACCAAGATTACACCGTTGGCTGCACGGCTACCATAAACAGCTGCCGAAGCATCTTTCAATACCGAAATACTTTCAATGTCATTTGGGTCAAGGCGTTCCAAACCGCCAATTTGTCCTGGAATACCATCCACAACGATAAGCACGTCGTTGTTACCAGTTGATGCCAAACCACGAATGGTATAGCTCGAACCGTCATAACCAGGTTCACCACCACGGTTGTTCGCAATAAAACCAGAGAAACGACCTGCCAATGAGTTTGATAAGTTTGGCTGAGGGCTTTTCACGATTTCACTACCTTTTACATCCGATACCGAACCAGTTAAGGTTACTTTTTTCTGAGTACCATAACCCACTACAACTACTTCCTGTAGAGATTTGGTATCTGAAACCAATTTAAGGTCAATAACTGATTGATTTTTGATTTCTACTTCTTGTGTAGCATAACCAATGAAAGTAAATACTAAGGTAGAAGCATTGGCAGGAACAGAGATAGAATATTTACCATTCGCATCTGCTGATACACCTTTGCTAGTGCCTTTTACTTGTATGTTCGCACCCGGAAGTGCTGCTCCTTGTTCATCAAGGATTGTTCCTGTTATCTTTCTATCTTGCGCAAAAGTGGCAAACGTAGAAAGCATCATTATAAGGCATAATAAGAATTTGGTACTAGGACCAAACAGGTTTTTGATGCCTGTTTTTCCTGAGTCCTTTCCGAAATGGGAGAATAAAGGTTGTCTCATCTTTTAAATGAAAATTGTTTGATTGGAAAATTTGTGCTTTTTGACATTGAAATATTTGAAGCAAAACTAGGATTATGGAGTTATTTTGAGAGGGGGGAAATCCTTATATGGTAGGGGGTAATCAAACAAAAAGCCCTAAAATGGTAAATTTTAGGGCTTTTTTATGAAAAAAGAGAGGCTAGATTCAGCTTTTTTTCGGAAAAACGTCTTTGTTGAAGGTATGCTGATTATGAAAAGGCTTACGATATTTTTTGATATAAGCGGAGGGATTCATCCCAAATTGTTTGTTGAATTGCTCCCTAAAATACTTGCTGTCATTGATGCCCACTTGATATGCTGTTTCGGAAACAGTATAGTCTGTCGAAATCAATATTTCGGCTGCTTTACGGAGTCTGATAAAGCGGATAAAGTTGTTGGGCGACTGTGCACAAATGGATTTGATACGGTTGTAAAGACTCGAAGAACTCATCCCAATTTCGGTAGCAAGCACACTTACATTAAAATCCGAATCCATCAGGTTTCGTTCAACGATGGTGATACATTGATCCAAAAACTGTTTGTATTCTGGAGAGATTTTTAGGTTATGCGCTTGTAAAGTTACTTCGTTAAAAAAGTACTGTTGCAAGTCCATCCGACTCTTCAAAATACTATTGATTCGGGCAATCAAAATGTCTTTTTCAAAAGGTTTACTGATATAATCATCAGCACCTACTTCAATGCCTTTGAGCTTTACTTCGGAAGAAGTACTGGCGGTCAACAATATTACAGGAATATGATTGAGTTGTTTGTTTTGCTTGATTTCGGTACACACTTCAATACCATTGAGCCCTTGCATCATAATATCGCAAATCACAATGTCAGGCAAAACTTCATTGACCAAGTCTAGTCCTTGTTGCCCATTTTCGGCATCATAGATTTTGAATTGTGGTTGAAAAATTTGCTTGAGATATGCCCTAATTTGTTCATTGTCATCAATCACGACCATCGTGTTTTGTTCCCCTACAAGCTCCTCCACTATGACCTGATTGTTGAGTTTTACAAGTGGTTTAGATTCTATTTTCTCCTCCTTTAACTCATCCAATAAAGCAGATTCGGGTTTAGATTCGAGTACGATGCTGTCAATATCCAAATGGTCATATCCTTTGGGTAAACTGATTTTGAAGGTCGTTCCTGAGCCTTGCTTACTTGAATACGAAATGTCTCCTTTATGGTATTTGATAAAAGTTTTTGTCAAAAACAAACCAATACCAAAACCTGCGGCACGGGTATTTTTGGTTTGATAAAACATCTCGAAAAGCTTTTCGCCAACACTTACATCAATACCTTTGCCACTATCTTTGATATAAAAATTGACATATCGAGGCGAGTCTTCAATGCTAACAGAAACTGAACCGTCCATTGGCGTAAATTTAATGGCATTTGAAATAAGGTTAAAAAGTGCAATTTCTAACTTTTCTTTATCTCCATAAATCTCCAATTGTTCGTCTGTGCAGACAAAATCATAATGCAGGTTTTTCTCTTTTGCCTGATATGTGAAGCATAAAAATACCTCCTCAGCCAATTCTTTGACATTTAATAAAGATACTTTGAGGTGGTCACGTTCGGCTTCTGCTTTTCGAAATAGCAATAATTGGTCTACCAAACTCAATAGTCTTCTTGCATTCCGATACACCAATTGCAGGCTATTAGTATCTTGAGTTTCATCTTTCAGCAGCTCCTTAATTGGGTTAATAATTAAGGTCAGGGGTGTTCGAAACTCATGTGAGATTTGAGTAAAAAATGAAAGTTTTTTCTCATTTAACTCTTTCTCTTTTTCAGCTTCAATTTTTGCTACCCGAATTTGGTATTTCAATTCTGCTTGATTTTGTCGATAGCGTTGATAGTAGTAAAAAGCAGTAGCAAGCATTCCTAAGTAAATCAAATATGCCCACCATGTTTTGTACCAAGGGGGTAAAATGATGACATTGATAAAGGCGATTTTGTCAGACCATACACGGTCTTTGTTCGCCACTTTTACCTTAAATACATATTGCCCAGGTTCGAGATAGCGATAGGTAGCAGATTTCTGTTTACCTGCATAGTTCCAATCATTGTCTAGTCCTTCTAGTTGATAAGCAAAGTAACTTTCGTCTGGATATGAATAGCTGATTGCACCATATTGAATCGAAAAAACTGATTGATTGGGTTGTAATTCTACCTGTGCATCAGGATTTTGATTATCAAAGGGTATAAATTCTCGCTGGGGCACGCCACTTTGGTCAATGTCTTTTCCATAAAGCTGAATACCCGTAATTAATACATTGGGCTGGTAGGTAAGAACATCGATGTTTTTGGGATAAAAAAGATTCCACCCTTCGGTTCCCCCAAAACATAAAAATCCTTTTAGGGGCTCATACAAAACCGAACCACCGTTGAATTGCCCATTTTGGAGCCCATCTTTTCTATCATAATTATAAATCTTGTTGGTTTTGGCATCAATTTTTGAAATACCTGCATTGGTACTAAACCAAATTTGCTGATTAGGTAGCGCTTTGATCGACAGGATGGTATTGCTACTCAGACCATTTTTTTCTGTAAATCTTGTATAAGTATTGGAGTCAAATTGATAATGAATCAGCCCTATTTCTTGTGTACCTATCCATAATCCATTGTTGGGATGATATGCCAGACTCAACACAACTCCCGATGGTAGAACATCCTTGAGCAATTGCGTTGATTTTTGGGTAAGAGGATTAAATTGAATAAGCCCCATGCCATAAGTACCAATAAGCAAATTACCTTGATGGTCTTGGGCAATAGCTCGCACATCGTTCGAATCAAAATTGCGTAGTTTGCTGCTATAGTTTGTAAAAGTTTGATTTTGAGGATTGTATCGGCAAAATCCTCCTCCATTTGTGCCTATCCAAATGTTTTTTTGAGCATCCTCAAATATTACTCGTACATCGTTGGCTCCGATGCTGTTGGGGTCGGTAGCAATATGTTTGTAATTGATAAAACTGTCGCTATTAGGTTCATAGCGGTATAATCCACCTGCATAAGACCCAAACCAAAGGTTGTTTTTACTGTCATTGAATGCTGATAAAATAGCATTATTGGTCAGGCTTCCTTTGGCTTTACTGGCTACATAGTGCTTGAGGGTCTTTCCGTCGGGTGTAGTTTTATAAATACCATCACCATCGGTACCTAACCAAAGATTTCCCTCATGATCGGCGGTCATGCCGTAGTAACGAAGCCAACTTTCGGTGTTTTGGTTCGTGATTTTTTTCTGAAACTGTAAAAAACGTTGTGGACTATGGTTGAGCATCATAATGCCTTCGCCGTAAGTTCCAAGCCAGATATTTTGGTCTTTGTCGGCATACAAACATTGTACCGACCGCTGGGTTAGCACACCATGAGGTTCTTTGACAACCTGAATGGGTAATGCAGCGATTTGAGGGTAATTAGGTTGTATTTTGACCTGATATAATCCGCCGTCTTGAACGCCAATATAGAGATTCTTTTGTTTGTCTTCCAATAAGGATAGAAAGACTTTGCTACTCGAAAAATTAGCAAAACCTACTTTTGAAATACTATTAGATTTTCTGTCAAAAAAGTAAATTCCATCAAAAGTCGCTAGCCAAATTTGATGGTTGGAGTCTTCAAAAATGCTGTTAATGCGATAATTATTGAGCAGTTCAATATTTTTGATGGAATAAGGAAGTAGTTTATTATTTTTCTGTTGAAAAACACTTACCCCATTGGTATGCGAGCCAAGCCAAACGAGTCCTTTGGAGTCTTCGAGGGTGACCAATATGGTATTGCTACGCATCCCCGTTGTGTTGGTCATGCGATAGTTAAGTGTTTTTCCTGTCTGAGGATTAAAATTAAATACTCCATGTAAAGAAGACGAAATCCAGAGATTGCCATTTTTTGCTTCAGAAATCGAGCTAATATCCTCATCCATATTTTTGCCATTGTAAAGCGACTGAGGATAAAAATGCTCTTGTGAGGCATCAAATTTTAGGAGTCCTTTTCGGGAAGTAATCCAAAGTTGACCATGAGAATCCTTGAAAACGGTATTGATGTAATTGCCTGGTAAACTAAATTTCTCTTCGGAGTCATGGCGAAAAACACGAAAAGAAATACCATCGAAACGATTGAGACCATCGTCGGTGGCAATCCACATAAAGCCATTATTGTCCTGCACAATAGAGTTGACTATCCCAAAAGACAAACCATCTTTAGTACTGTATTTTAAAGCTTTAGTATTTTGAGAAAATTGAGCAATGGAGTTAGTGGAAAAGAACAGAAATAAGTACCAGAATATTTTCATAGTACAAAAATAACGGAGTTTTTTCTTGAAAAGATACAAGTGAGGTAGAAATTCAATGATAGGGCTTTAAGTCAAAGTAAAGTGAGGATTAATCAGACTAAGTAACAAGAAAGATTTAATTAGTAATATATCTGTGGTACACATTGATTGTATTCTAGTAATGGAACTACTATTAACCAATAATTTACTTATTCTTATTTGCTTGCCAATAAGTAAGTTACAGATTTATAGCATAATATTTTATAGGATATTATTACGATTCTCATCTTTGAGGCTTATATTAGGAACAGTTAACACTAACAAACTATCTTATGAAAAAAGTATTACTATCCTTTTTATTGCTTCAAAGTACTGCCATTTTTTCTCAGTCAAAACTCAATGAGCAAGTAAGAAATTATAGAAAAGCTAACGAGTATGCCTTGCTTAATGAGTTTAAAGGTTTGTTATCTATTCCGAATGTGGTTTATGATACTGTAGGGATTCAAAAAACGGCATCATATATTGTCAAAATGATGGAAGATAGAGGTATTAAAACCACACTTTTGGATGCAAAGACCAAGGGCGTTCCTCCAGCCATCTATGGTGAAGTATTAGTGCCTAATGCTACCAAAACAGTTATTTTCTATGCGCATTATGACGGTCAGCCTGTCAACCCTAATCAGTGGGCTGAGGGAATAGCACCTTTTAAATCGGTATTTCTGGATGCTTCCTTAGAAAAAGGAGGTAAAATTATTCCAGACCCCCAACCAACAGATACCATTAATCCCGAATGGCGTATTTATGGACGAAGTGCTTCTGATGATAAAGCAAGCGTTTTTTCGATTCTTTCTGCGTATCAAGTGTTGAATGAATTAGGGGTAAATCCAACCGTAAATCTGAAGTTCTTTTTTGAAGGAGAGGAGGAAGCAGGCTCAACGCATTTGTCTGAAATTTTGGAAAAGCACAAAGATAAACTCAATTCAGACCTCTGGATTATTTGTGATGGCCCTGTGCACCAATCTGGCAAAAAGCAAATTGTGTTTGGTGTGCGTGGCGATATTGGTATGGAAATCAAAGTTTTTGCCTCAAAACGACCTTTACACTCTGGGCACTACGGTAACTGGGCTCCTAATCCAGCTAATTTGTTGGTGAAATTATTAGCTTCTATGAAAGATGATAATGGAAAAGTTTTGATCAAAGGCTTTTATGATGATGTAGTTCCTTTTACCGATTTGGAGAAAAAAGCTTTGGCTAAAGTTCCTGCTGTTGATGACCAAATGAAACAGGAATTGGGCTTTGTTCGTCCTGAAGGTGGTGGCAAAACTTTGGCTGAATTGATTAATTTGCCATCACTCAATATCAATGGGATTTCGAGCGCCAATGTAGGTAAAATGGTGGCAAATGTGATTCCTACTTCGGCAACTGCTGCTTTGGATCTACGTTTAGTATTGGGAAATGATGCTCAACGACAGGCCCAAAAAGTGATAGACCATATCAAATCACAAGGCTATTATGTTACCCAAAATGAGAGTATCACCGATGAAGAAAGACTGAAGTATCCACTGATTGCTCGTGTTATTCTTGGAAAAGGATATAATGCTCAACGTACTAAGATGGATTTGCCAATAGCGCAAAATGTGATCAAAGCCGTACAAACTACCGTTTCAGATGAGGTGGTTTTAATGCCAAGTTTGGGTGGAAGTTTGCCTTTGTTTTTATTCGAAAAATATTTGGGAACACCAACGATTACCGTTCCAATTGCCAATCATGATAATAACCAACATGCCGAGAATGAAAATATCCGTATCCAAAATATCTGGAACGGAATCGAAACCTACGTGGCATTAATGAGATTGTAAGAGTTTTTGACAAGCTGGCAATTAAGGAAAGAGAATGTGTGATTTTGAAACTTTTACCTAGTTAAATGTATAAATAATGAAAAATACCTTAAAACTTATCAATGACTTAGTGTTGGGGCAGGGTTCGTTAACAGCCGAAGGAATTCGTTCTATTCCCTCAAACACAGAACAAGTAATCTTTTGGGATTTGTTTGACAATTTTGCTCCATTATCAATTGACAGACAAAGAGATTTTGCAGATTTGACAGAAGGGATACCTTGGTCATTTAACCTTGAAAAAGGAATCATTATGTTTGAGGATTATACTTTCCCTATGCAAGTGTATGGTTCTTTTTCAAAGTCAAGCGGAACATGGCTCTGGGCTTGGGAAAACCAACATTTACTTCAAACTCCTGAGATTATAGCCAATTCTTTACTTTTAAAACAATTAGGAGAAAGATTTGATATTTCACACCTTACGGTACCTCAGTATGATTCAAATGAGAATGAACTTTACGACTTGGGCTTAATTGCCTGTGGAATGTTTGGTCAAGATGGTTATTTTTTGGCAGATTACGGACAAGGTATTATGCTGTTAACAGTGACATTTTCTGATGAAATTAAAGAAGAATTTGAGGAAATTGGCATTGAGCGAGAGGTAACAGTAATAGGGGAGTTTTTGGAGCAATATGAGGTGTCTAATCAGATAGATGCAATTGAGTCATATCTTTATCTGAAAGGTTTTAATGTCACCATGGCTAACAAAGAAATGTTTGCCGAGGCTGATGGGAAATTCATGAAGATTGGTTTTAACGAAGATAATTTCTTAACATCGTTAGATACTGAGTTATAAAAAGGCATTTAATTTAAAAACCAATGACTACAAACTCGCCATCTGATATACAGGAAATTATTCAACAAATTATCAAGTTTAGAGACGAGCGTGACTGGGAGCAGTTTCATGATGCACGCAACTTAGCGATGTGCCTCAACGTAGAAGCCTCTGAACTTTTGGAAGTATTTCTATGGAAAAAACCTGAGGAAGCCAAAATTGAAAAGATCGAGGAGGAACTTGCTGATGTCTTTTATGCGGCTTTTTTATTAGCAGAAAAATATGGTTTTGATGTAAAAGAAATCGTTACTAAAAAGCTCATGAAAAATGCCGAGAAATACCCCATCGAAAAGGCATTGGGTAGCAACAAAAAATATGATGAGTTATAAAAAAAAACGGCTAGAAATTTCTAGCCGTTTTCTGATTATTTAGCGTTGGTTTTTAACCGAATTGTGGTAAATGAATATCCACCAATTGCTAAATCTACATTTTTCCCTGATAATGTAATGACGTTCTCAAGCGCTTGTATGATGGTACTTCGGCGTAATGAGAGCATCTAAAGCTTCGTGTTCTTATTTATAAATTGTTTCATTGGATAATAATTTAGGTAAATATAAATATTTTATTGTATTAAAGTGATACAATAATGAAATCTTTATTTTTTCGCTTATTCTAGTTTATTCCCTACAGACCTGTGTAGTCAGTTCGTGTGTTTGAATAAATTAGTAGAAAAAAGATGTTACGACGATTACACTTCATTTTCCTATTTAATTTACTCTCTTTGACAATCCTTGGACAAACCAACCAATGGATACGAATTAATCAATTAGGATATTTGCCCAACTATCCCAAAGTGGCAGTTTGGGTCAGCAAAGACATACAAGTGCCAAATAGTTTTCAACTGATTGATGTAAAAACACAAAAGGTGGTTTTTCAATCAAAAACGGTGGTGTCGACAGGCGCTTACGGTCCATTTCAGTCAACAGCTAGATTAGATTTTTCGGGGTTTAAAAAAACAGGTAGTTATTATGTAAAAACGCCCAGCACTCAATCTCCTGTTTTTCGGATAGATGCGGAGGTTTTTAGAGGCTCAGCTGATTTTATCCTGAAATATATGCGCCAGCAACGAAGTGGCTATAATCCTTTTTTGAAAGATTCTTGCCATCGAGAAGACGGATTTATCGTTTATCACCCTGATCCCAAAAAAGATTCAACGCACCTTGATGTGTCTGGTGGCTGGCACGATGCTTCGGATTATCTGCAATATGTAACAACCTCTGCCAATGCTACTTTTCAGATGTTATTTGCCTATCAACAAAATCCTGAGGTATATAATGACTTGCATGATGCCTGGGGAAACATAGGAAAAAATGGGATACCCGATATTTTGGATGAAGCCAAATGGGGCTTAGATTGGCTGGTAAAAATGAATCCTGCGCCACATGAGTACTACAATCAACTAGCCGATGATCGTGACCACAAAGGTTTGAGATTGCCCAACCTCGACAAAGTACAATACGCCACGAATCAAGGCTTAGCACGCCCAGTATATTTTATTACAGGAAAAATCCAAGGGTATAAACACAAAAACCGTACAACTGGAGTTGCTTCAACAATTGGGAAGTTTGCCTCTACATTTGCCCTAGGAAGCGAAATTCTAGCTAAATATTATCCTCAATTTGCCGAATCCCTGAAAGCAAGAGCCTTGGATGCCTACACATTTGGCAAAGAAAAACCTGGGGTATCGCAAACAGCGCCAGGAGGGGCACCTTATTTTTATGAAGAAGATAACTGGGTTGATGATATGGAATTGGCTGCGACACAATTAGCCAAAATAACCCAGAAGTCCGAAATCTGGCAGGAAGCTTCTAATTTTGGACATCAAGAACCTACTACGCCTTGGATGGGTGCCGACACCGCACGACATTATCAGTGGTATCCATTTGTTAATTTGGGACATTATTTTATGGCAAAAGAAGCAAAGGATAAGGCTTTTGCCAAGTATATGGAGTCAGGTTTAGAAAAGGTTTTTCAGCGAGGGAAAAATACCCCATTTCTCAATGGTGTGCCCTTTGTATGGTGTTCTAACAATTATGTGGCTGGGATTTTGACACAGGCTATTTTGTTTCGACAACTGACGGGTTCAACCAAGTATCAGGCAATGGAAATGGCGCTATGTGATTGGTTGATGGGTTGTAATCCTTGGGGAACAAGTATGATTTGTGGTTTTCCGACGTCTAAACTCTCACCAACTGACCCTCACTCGGCTTTTACGCATTTATATAATTACAAAATTGATGGAGGCTTGGTCGATGGGCCTGTTTATGGCTCTATTTGGAGTAAATTGATAGGGATAACCTTGTATCATCCAGATGAATATGCTGATTTTCAATCAAAACTGGCAGTTTATCATGACGACTTTGGCGATTATTCTACCGATGAACCTACTATGGATGGAACAGCCAGCTTGTCTTTTTTACTTTCTTTTTACGAAAAAGAAGGACGTAAATTGCAAGCGACGAACAACCTTCAAGCATTGGGTGGAATTGTACGAATGGATACTACCAAAAAGGAGATATATCTGTGCTTTACGGCACATGAATTTAATGAGGGAGCTTCTACTATCTTGAGTGTTTTACAGAAAAAAGGTATCAAGGCCAACTTCTTTTTGACAGGTGATTATTTGAGAAATCCATCTTTTCAAAATACAGTCAAACAGATGATTCAACAAAAACATTATGTCGGACCACATTCAGACAAACATTTGTTGTATGCTTCTTGGGAAAAACGAGATTCGTTATTGGTTGACAAGACTACTTTTATGGAGGATTTGCAAAATAATCTATTGGAACTAGAAAAGCTTGGTGTGTCATCCTCTCAAATCAATTACTTTATGCCAGCCTATGAATGGTATAACCAAAGCATCAGCGATTGGACAAGGGAAATGGGATTGAAGCTTGTCAATAATACAGGAGGAATATCTTCACAGGCAGATTACACTACCCCCGATGCTAAAAACTATCTGAGTTCAGACGAAATCTATCAGAGAATTTTCGATTTTGAGGCAAAGACAAGCACGGGATTAAATGGCGCTTTATTACTGACACATTTGGGCGTAGGAGAGAAGCGAACAGATAAATTTTATGATAAATTGGAAAGGTTGATTTCTGAATTACAAAAGCGAGGATACAGGTTCGAAAAGCTAAAATAAATACTTTATCTATAATCAAAAAGGGTGCGACTCAAGTCGCACCCTTTTTGATCTATTATACTTGAATTATTACTCCTCAGCGCCAATTTTGCCGATTTCTTTATCTAAGGCAAATTTTCCAGTAGCGCTTTCTACATCAATCAAATCAAACAATTCCAAGGCACGACGAGCATTTTTCTCTTCTTCTCTTTGTTCTACAACATACCACATCATGAATTGCTCGGTAGCATAATCATTTTCTTCACGGCATTTTGCCACGATCTTGTTGATAGCATTTGTCACAGAAATTTCACTTTGTAATGCTGCTTCAAAAACACTTTTAAACGATGGGTATTCTTGAATCACTTCACCGATTGTTGGAGTAATAGCGGTTCCCCCAACTTCATTAATATATTTAAAAAGCTTTAAAAAATGTTCCCGTTCTTCTTCTGCTTGACCATAAAGATATGTAGCAGATTTTTCGAATCCATTGCGGTCGAGCCACGAAGCCATCGCCAAATACTTTTGCGAAGCCTCTGCTTCCATTTTACATTGTGCGTTTAGAGCGATTTCTATTTCTTCTTTCAAAGAAGTTCTTTGTCTCATTAAATCTTTCATATTCTTATGTAGCTTAATTAGTTGTTACAATATTAATAACATAATGTACTGAAAAGTTTTAAACTTGGGGAATTTTGATAAAATTTGGAATTAATCTAATTATATTGGACTTCTAGCCTTCAAAACCTCTTCCATTCGACATATATACTGAATAGTTTTTTGAATAAACCACTGTTAAAATACCTTATTTTTTTGGCTATATGAGAACTAAAGATGACTTAAAAGAAAAGATGATTTTGGAAAAAGCCTTAACAATGATTTCTAAAATTGGACTTTCTGGACTAAAAATGAGCCTTCTTGCTAAGGAGGTTGGTGTTGCTACTGGAACAATTTATATCTATTTTAAAGATAAAAAAGACCTAATCAACAACCTGTATGTATATTTAGTTAAAAAAGAAACAGAGCTTTCTTTTGAAAACCTCCCTCAAGATGTGCCATTTAGAGGTAGATTCAAAGCTGCTTTGAGAAGTTATATCAATCGAGTGGCCACTCATCCTGAAGTACAGGTTTTTTTTGAACAATATGCCCGCTCACCTTATAATGAAGGTGACAACGAAGCCATCATTGCGGAGGAAGATAAAGCACTGAAACCACTTTATGAATTAATAGAGACAGGTCAGTCAGAAGGGTTTTTGAAGAAAAGCTCTACTACGCTTATTATCATCATGCTTTGTGGTGCTGTAGGAGAACTATCGGTTCAGGTGCAAACATTGAGTACCGCCGAGATAGAAGACTGCATCGATATGATGTGGGACGCCATTGCAATTCATTAAGGTTGGCGATTTGGCAAATAAGATGACTTTCTTCAAAAATACACATCAACCTGTTTAAACTTTTAACTAGTTTAAACAGGTTGATGTGTAAATAATAGAAATATTTTTGCTTGAGTCCTAAAGCACCTAGTTAATCATTTCTTTTGCGCTTTGTTGACGATAGTTTTTACAACATCGTCTAATTCTTGCGCCGAGCCTTTGAGGTCAGTAAGTAGTTGTGCTGTTTCCTTATCTAATTCTGTATCAGTTACTTCCAAGAAGTCGACAATGCCAAGAATTTTGGCTAAAGGTTGTCTTACCGCATGAGATTGAAACCATGCAATTTCCTTCAACTGATTAGACTGCTGGTCGATGGTCTCCATTTTCTGAGTTAATTCGGATATATCTTTTGCAAAGCAGGCTACTCCTGTAATATTTCCTTGATGGTCATAGATAGGATTAAAATTGACAATTGCTTTCAAACGCTTTCCTGTGGGATGATAGGTAGCTAAGTCCTCAATCACTGAATGAGGTTGACCTTGCATACATCGTTCATAATAAGCGCGCCATTTTGCTTGAACAGCTTCGCTAAGGGATTCACGTAGGGTAGAAGTGTCTAAATCGATAGGCTTACCAACCAAATCAGATAGCAATTCAAAATAGGCTTTATTGGCAATAGTCAAATTATATTCTTTATCAACCGACCAAATCAGTTCGGATGTGGCATTGATAATGGCTTCTAAATTCTTTTGCATAGTGGCAATTGCGAGACTGTGTTCTTTTGCAAGAGTTATGTCACGAATATAAACGGATAATCCTTCATTTGAAGGATAGGCTGTAGATTCTATCCAAATATTTTGTTTTGGGAGATACGTTTCAACTAATAAGGAGGTCTGTTTTTGGTTTGCTTCTTCAAACATAGTCGCTAGTTCGGGCGATAGTTCTTGTAAAAGAATTAAGCAATTTTGATTCAAAACCTCTTCTTTGGCAATACCTAAAATACGTTCAGCCGAAGCATTCCAGTAATTTACATTCCAAGATTTATCTACAGAAATAAAGCCATCCGTAATACTTTCGAGCATGTTTCTGGTTTGCTCTGCATTTTTTAGAATCAAATCGGTTTGTGCTTTTAACTCTGTTACATCACGCCCAATCACAAAAACTTGTTTGCCGTTAGGGTCTGGAACCGCTACCCATGCAAAATGGCGATATGTTCCTAACTTTGTCCGATAACGATTGGCATGTGCACGAATAATTTCTCCGTGATAGAGTTTGGCAATTTCTTGAGCCGAGGTTTCTAAATCCTCAGGATGAATTAAATCAGTGAACTTTTTTGACTTTAATTCTTCAACCGTAAACCCTAATACATTGGAAAATGCAGGGTTTGTTTTTATCAAGAAACCATTTTTATCAGCAATACAAATTAAATCCGCTGAATAATCAAACAAGTTGGATAGTTCTTCTCTTGCTTTGACCTTCTCGATAAGATTACCTAAACCTCCTGCAACCTTAGACAAAACACCAATTAAATAAGAATCATACGAAACTTTTTGGTCTGTAATAAGTATAATAATACCAACAATCTGGTCATTGTTTGATGATTCGAAAATTGGAATTGAAACAGCAGTATAATCAAGTTTGGGGTCTAAGAGCTCTTTTCGACTAAAACTATCATGATGATACAAATCACTAAACCAATAGGCTGACTTACTTCTCCAAGAATTATTTGAAATACTTTTTTCCTCATATCCTCTCGTTCTATTTCGAGAAGCCTCGGCAAATTTGACGAATTGTGCATTATGAGGATTTGCAGACGAACTGGCAAGAAATAATATTTGATTTTGAGAATCAGGAATCCAAAACTCTACACTTTCCCAACCTGTAAATAAGCGGATATTATTGCTAATAGCATTGAGGGTATCTTTGAGCGTGAACGAATCCTTAATAGAAGAAAGAATTCTACTGTTTAGCTCGTTTTCTCTGGCTTTAAGCTCAACCTCGGTAACATCATTAAAAATATGTAAATGGATTCCCTCTCTGATATTGGCTAATGCACGCCAAGAGGCAATTTTAGTATCATTATTTGTTGATTTAATCGAAATCTTTCCCTCGTGTTTGCCAACAGTATGAAATTTGTTCCACACACTAGCAAATGGCGTGTTAAATTCAGGCTTGACAATTTCTATAAGTGATTTGCCCTGAAGGAATTTTTTAGAAGTATTAAAAAGCTCTTCCGAAGCGCTATTTGACTCTAGGATTTTGCCTTCGTTGTCGGTTAGCAAAATAGCATCAGATGAATGTTCGAAAATCAAGAAAAGCTGTTTTGAAGCAACATTTTTTTCTTGTTCAGCTTTTACTTTTGACGTCACATCGTGTGCCAATACCAATACTGCATCAGTGCCTTTGTAAATGGTTTGGTGCGAGGTGAGTTCTACATAAATATGCTCCCCCGATTTTGTGAGATGAGTGATAACATGGTCTGTATTAACAATATTTTTGGCCGTTGTATCGACCTTCAAATCATGAATGGTGAGTTGGTAAAACTCTTTGGCGCTGTACCCGTATTTTTGACATGCTGCCTCATTTACCTTAATAAACTGCCCATTTTCGGCATTATATACCCACATTGGAAGTGGGTTTGCATCAAAAAGTTGCTTATAATCATTGGCAATTTTTTTGAAACGACTTCTCAAAACCTGTCTTTCTCTAGCAAAAAATAAGTTTTTTTCTATATCACTTTGCAAAAAGTCATTCCACAAAAGACAATCTTGAGCACCTGCTTGCAAAAAGTTTCGCTGGATACTGGCATCAAGAATCTTACATAAAATAATGATAGACGAGCTTGCAAAAGTACGACTTAGATAATCGGTATGTGAGAAGATATTAAACTCTGGTGTTTCAAAATAAGAAGCGTCAACAAAGATAAAATCAGGTTTGGATTTAATGAGTACTTTTGAGAAAGTATTATCAGTTAGAGCAAAAGTCCCCGAAGTACTTATGTCCATTCCTCGCAGTTTTTGCTCTATTTGGTCGATAGATTCTTGATTATCACTAAAAGTAAGGGCTTTTCGTAACATAATATCGGCGGTGATTAAGTATGAAGCCTATACGTCAAATATACAGTTTTTTAGAAAGAAAATCTTGGTTTTTAGTAAAATTACTTTCAATTAACGGAGATTTTTTTGTGTGAGTGTCAAAAATACACATTTTCTGTCAAAGAGCTTTTTTATTCACCTGCAAAAACTCATAAAATGTTCGCTGATAATCAGTATATTGAGGTTTTAACCCTTCAAAAACTATGAAAAGACGAGATTTTATTAAATATTCTTCAACGGCAAGTCTTTACTATTCAAGCTTGCCATTATTGCCAGCGTTATCTCAAAAAATTAATACATATAGAACCGCCCTCATTGGTACAGGCTGGTGGGGAATGAATATCCTCAGAGAAGCAATCAGAGCTGGTGAATCGAAGGTTGTAGCACTGTGTGATGTCGACAAAAACCAATTAAATAATGCTTTCAAGGAAGTGACAACACTATGTAGTGATAGTCCGAAGCGTTATCGAGATTTCAGAGAATTACTTCACAAAGAAAAACCTGAAATTGTGATTGTAGCAACTCCCGACCACTGGCATCCCTTAATAGCTATCGCTGCCATGGAGATAGGAGCTAATGTTTATGTAGAAAAGCCCATAGGACATACTATTATGGAAGGACGAGCTATGGTAAATGCTGCTCGTAAATATGGCAGAATTGTTCAGGTAGGGACACATAGGCGAGTATCACCTCATAATATTTCTGGAATGAATTTTATCCGTTCTGGAAAAGCGGGACAAATAGGTATGATTCGAGCATTTGTGCATTATGGTGGAGGCGCAGGTACTGCTGTACCAAATTCGGAAGTACCTCAAGGGCTAGATTGGGATATGTATTGTGGACCAGCGCCTTTGATTCCCTACAATAAGGTAATTCATCCGAAAGGATTTAGGCAATTTTTGAACTTTTCGAATGGACAGCTTGGCGATTGGGGAATACATTGGATGGACCAGATACTTTGGTGTATGGAAGAAAAATATCCTCGAAAGATTTACTCAACCATGGCAAGGCATATTCGTAAAGACAATACTGATGCACCAGATATGCAATTGGTAAACTATGAGTTTGAAAACTTTCATGTTTCATGGGAGCATCGATTGTTTGCGGCTAACGAAGCCGAACGTACCAATGTCGGTTGTTACTTCTATGGCACCGAGGGTACATTTCACATGGGTTGGCAAGATGGATGGACTTTTTATCCTGCTAATAAAAATAAACCCATTTTACACGAAGAGCCAGTTCTCAACAAACCCGACGACCAGAATATCCGTGAACTATGGCAAAACTTCTTAATATCTATTAAAGAACATAAGCTGCCTCTTTGTGATATTGAAGTAGGGCATCGCTCAACGAATATGAGTTTGTTAGGTATGCTTTCTGCCAAAGTAGGTCGTAGTATAATTTGGGATGGCGATAAGGAAATTGTTCTCAATGACCCTGAAGCTAATAAATTGTTGAGAAGAGAATATCGTAAGCCTTGGGAATATCCTTCGGTATAAATTATGTAACATGAGTCATACTAAATTGAGTGATTTAGTGATTGAGCGCATGAGTGATTATTTTTAATCTAGATTTTACTAGTAGATACGCAAAGCATTGCGTCTAAAGAAATGTCATGTTGAAATATAGTATGAAAAAAGGGGGCGAAAAACTCATTTCGACCCCTTTTTTCATAAACAATACAATGGTTCACCTTGAGAATCCCAATAAACACAAACAAGAGGTCTCAATTTTAAATTATTCCAAAATTAGGGATGACTCTGTTTAACTCAAAATAGATTGAATTGTTGCCTAGTTCGAGACTAAGTCTCGGATTTTTATTGCATTATGCAAGATAACATTTAACCAATCTTGAATGTAAATGATTTATACTTACTAATGGAGTTGTTTATTTAAAATACTTTTCCAGTTTGAATACACGAGTTGATATTGTTCTTGCAAGTCTTTTTCAGGCTCAACACTTCCGATTGATTCCATATTTTCGAATGCTTCTTTGGGCTGTGAAAAGAATCCTTTACCAATACCTGCACCCAATGCAGCGCCTTTTGCGCCATCAGTATCGTACAACTCAACGGCAACTCCTATTGTGTTGACTAACGCTTTTGTAAACACATCACTTAGGAACATATTGGCTTTTCCAGCACGAATAACAGTAGGCGCAGTGCCCGTTTCAGCCATAATGTCGACACCATATTTTAAAGAGAACGCAATTCCTTCTTGGGCTGCACGAATCAAGTGTGCGGTAGTATGTGTATTGAAATTGAGTCCAGTGATAGTCGAATGAATTGTTTTGTTTGATAGTACTCTTTCTGCTCCATTACCAAAAGGTAAAATCGATAAGCCATTGGCACCCGCCTGTACTGAAGCAGCCGCTTCATTCATTTGGCTGTACGACCATTGTGGCGCTACTTGATCACGCATCCAACGGTTCAGAATACCTGTACCATTGATACACAATAAAGTACCCAAACGATTGAGTCCATCTAATTGATGATTAACATGTGCAAATGTATTGACACGTGAAAGTGGGTCATAGCTAATTTGGTCAGAAACAGAATAAACCACTCCTGAAGTACCAGCCGTTGCAGCTACTTCGCCAGGCTCTAATACATTCAAAGATAGTGCATTATTGGGTTGATCACCAGCTTTGTAACAAACAGGAGTTCCTGCCTTTAAGCCAGTTAAATCAGCCATAGAACTACTCACTTCACCATGATTCGAAAAAACAGGTTTTAAGTCTGGCAAAACAGTTTTAGGAAAACCATAATACTTAAGTATATCTTCAGAAATAGCATTTTCTTTAAAGTCCCAAAAAATACCTTCTGAAAGTGCCGAATTTGAAGTCGTAATTGAATTGGTGAGTTTCATCGCTATAAAATCACCTGGCAGCATAATCTTGTAAACAGAACCATATACTCTTGGCTCGTTTGCTTTTACCCAAGCTAATTTTGAAGCTGTAAAATTTCCAGGAGAATTGAGTAAATGAGATAAACATTTTTCCTCTCCAATTTCTTGAAATGCTTTATTGCCAATTTCCACCGCACGACTATCACACCAAATAATCGATGGACGAAGCACACGGTGTTCTCTATCGACCATAACTAATCCATGCATTTGATACGCTATCCCAATTGCTTGAATATCTTTTGGGTTATATTTGCCCGAATTGTTACAACGTTGAATAGCATTTACTGCACAATCCCACCACATTTCGGGGTCTTGTTCTGCCCAATCTGGTAAGGGCGACGAGATGGTATTTTCAGTATCAGGATACTGGGCAGAGGCCATCAATTGGCCTGTTTCGCCATCTACAACTGAGGCTTTAATGGAAGAAGTACCTATGTCGATTCCTAGTAAAAGCATAGAGGAATATATTAAAAGATTGCTTTGTTTTTATAAAATATAGGATAAATGATATAACTTATCCTTGCTTAACAAAGATAGAAATTTTTTTCTTACTGTTCTAATCTGTTCTATATTTTGCGGTATTTTTTCATGAAAAAATATACTTTACAAAAAAGTAGGTTAACTTTAATGAAATTTTCATTAACCATAAATTTGAACAGCTTAAGAATTACTAACCCCTGATAATAATGAATATTGATTGCCCTGTGATAGAGATTGAAAACTTGACGATGAATTATGGTGAAAAGGAGGTTCTGAAAGGACTAAATTTGACTGTAAGCCGTGGTCAAATTGTTGGATATATCGGCCCTAACGGAGCAGGGAAGACTACTACGCTTAAGACATTGATTGGATTGGTAACAGGATTTTCGGGTATGGTTCGAGTGCTAGGGTATAATATCAAAACTCACTCGCTCGAGGTAAAACAGAAAGTAGGTTATGTTCCCGAAAATGCACAGTTATATGAGCAATTGACACCCCTAGAGTATCTGAGATTTGTAGGTCGCCTTCATAAAATGCCCGATTATAAAATTGCGGAAGTTTCACCCAAAATGCTTGAAGTGTTTGAGCTAGGAAATATGGCTGACAGACGTATGAGTGTATTTTCGAAGGGTTCAAAACAAAAGGTTCAATTAATTGCAGGAATGATGCATAATCCAGACTTGATTATTTTGGATGAACCTCTTTCTGGATTAGATCCCAATGCGGTACTGCTTGTAAAAGAAATTTTAGGTAAACTAAAGCTACAAGGCAAAACGATTTTTTATTCATCACATTTGATGGATGTGGTAGAAAAAATTTCAGATAGAATTATCGTCATTAACCAAGGCGAGATTATTGCTGATGGTACTTTTGAAGACCTACAACAAAATGTGACAGGCTCTTTGGAATCTATCTTTAGTAATTTAACAGGAAACACTTCACATATTAAAGACAATGCAGAGTTATTTGTTTCGGTGTTGGATGATATAAAATAAATGATTTGGGTAATCCCTACATTTGCTGACACATAGAAATTGCGCAGGATGTTCTGCCATCCTTTACTAAAAAATAGACTATGGTTAAATTTATATTATACTTTCTAGATAAATTTCGTTGGTTTTTTATAAATATCGGTGTCGACTACACCTCGCTTCGTGCCATTCTCGAAGTAAAATTATTGATTGAAACAAGGGGATTTTGGATAAAAAACCCTCGTTCAACCGAGGCTGCTGAAAGTCCAGAAGAAACAGAAGGCTTACTTATTGAACCAGAGATAGAAGAGGAATCAAACCATAGAACTTTTCTAAAAACTTCAATAATTCAGGCTGTTTTTAGTTTCCTTTATGCAATTGTCATATTCTCAGTAAAGCAAACAGTTTTTAATATGATGCTGATGTGTTTTACTTATATGATGTTCATGATTTGCTTCAATATGTTAGCCGATTTCGCAGAGGTTCTCTTTGATAGTCAAGATAATTCTACTTTACTTTCAAGACCAGTTGACCCCAAAACAATCTGGATATCTCGTTTGCTTCATTTGTTGATTTTTCTAGGTCTTTTAACTTTCGCCAATGCCATTGGGCTAGCAATAGTTCTAGCACTAAAGATGGGTTTTGTCGTAGGTATACTCTTCCTGATTGGAGTCGCTTTTCTGTGCTTAATTTCGGTCTTTATTTCTAGTGGACTTTATATCTTTTTATCAAGACTTGTAAATCCTGAACGCTTTAAGGATATTATAATTTATGTACAGATTTTCTTTACGCTTAGTCTATCTATTGGGTATCAGTTTATATCTGGACAATCTAAAATCTCAGTAGAGGATATATTCCAACCTTCGAGCGTAAAGTTTTGGCATTATTTCGCACCTCCTGCATGGTATGCTCATATACTGGATAGCTATGTGTATCATGTGAAAGATTGGCATCATTTGAATTTTATTTTTCTTGGTGTATTTTTCCCAATATTAGCTATGGTGCTTATCAATAAGTACTTGGCACCTTTCTTTGCAAATAGACTGACTTCTATTCAATATTTTGCGACTGTTGATACGAAGGCTTCATCTGCCAAATCTCTGATTAGAGAGTTTTTCGACAAAATTCACCAATTATTTAAACATTCAATCCTTGAAAAATCTGCTTTTGAGCTTGTTTGGACTATTGTTACAAGAGATAGGAGATTTAAGCTTCGAGCTTATCCGTCTTTAGGTTTGTTGATACTTTTTACTATTCGTTATTATAATGATACTTTAACAGTAGATATAAATCGATTGATGATTCTTTATTATACTACTTTTACACTCAGTATGATTGTGCAACAAATCTTTTTGTCAGACAATTGGAAGGCTTCATGGATTTATCAAATTATGCCGATTGAAAACCCTGGCGAACTTTTAGTGGGTGCATATCGTTCGGTTATTATTCGTTTTATTGTACCACTCTATATCCTAATTACTACTATTATGTTGCTAAAAGAAGGAGTAAATTGTCTAAAAGATATATATCTCAATATTTCGGTAACATTGCTGTATATCGCCATAAGCGTATTTAAAGAAAGCTTTAGATTACCGTTTTCAGTAGAGGCTTCTAACTCGAATGCAAAGGGCAATAATTGGATAAGATTTTTTAACCTTATTTTTGTTATGCCTTTAATTGGTCTGATTCATTATTATATTGCAAAGACCTTGGTGGGAACTTTAGTGATTTCTACAGCCTTTTCTATAATAGCAATCATATTATTTCAACAGTATAAATTTATTTCTTGGGAAAGAATCCGACATTCGTAATGTTTTTCCCTCTATAAAGGCATGAGTATTTTGAAAATTAATAATTTGACAAAGGTATATGATGAACGAGTAGTCGTAAACAATATTTCACTTGAAGTAGCTCCAGCAGAAATTCTAGCAATTGTGGGTGAAAGTGGTTCAGGAAAGACTACTTTGTTAAACATGATTTCTGGAAATATCCGCCCCGATGCTGGAGAAATGTGGTTAGATAACAAGTTAATAGACTTATACTTTAATAGACTCATTCGTGAATTGCCAGATATAAAACTTGTTCCACAAGATTACAAACTTAAACCAGAGCACAAAATTTGGGAAAATATAGATTTATCGCTAACAAAATATACTCGTGAGTATCGTACAGAAAGAGTAACTGAGTTGTTGGATTTATGTGGAATCTCCCATATCAAAGATAAAAAGCCCAAAGATGTGTCTGGAGGCGAAAAGCAAAGAACAGCCATTGCAAGAGCCATCGCCGAAGAACCACAAGCCTTGTTACTCGATGAGCCTTTTTCAAATTTGGACTCAATCAATAAACAACATTTGCGTCAGAATCTAGTTTCTTTAATTAAACATGAAGAAATTGCTTGCCTTTTTGTTACTCATGATATGATTGAAGCATTATTGGTAGCTGATCGAATAGGAGTGATGCACAAAGGTGATTTATTGATGTTGGGAACACCTATGGAGATTTTTTCACAAACAACAAATCCTTATATTTCCTCATTTGTTCAGTCTGCTATTACTCCAATTAAAGAATTTTTTCATCAATACTTAGACAAAAAGTAAAATTTGGTCGATTAATCTGATAAAAAAACTAAAATGTATTGTCAAATCGGATTCTCTTGTATAATTTTGGACCGAAATACAAATTTGGTCGAATCGTATGACTGACACACTTCAAAAAGACGAAATCATCATCAAGGAGGTGATTGAAGCCGCAAAAGTTTTGTTTCAACGTTATGGTCTCAAAAAGACCACAATGGAGGATATTGCCAAATTTGTAGGTAAAGGAAAAAGTACCTTATATTACTATTTTCCGAGTAAAATTGAAATTTTTGAAGCAGTAATCGAAAACGAGATTCGAGAATTATTTGAGTCTATCGAAATCGCTGCATCGAAAGAAGTTACAGCGAGACAAAAATTGAAAGTGTATTGGTTGACACGTCTCCAAAAACTTGAGAAGATGTGTAATCTTAGTCAGGTACTCAAGGAGGAGATTATGGATCATGCAATTACAATTTTTAATCTAAAGCGAAAACATCTGAATGAAGAGCTAGCCTTGGTAAAAGATTTTCTTATTTTTGGTATTGAAAACGAGGAATTTCGTTCCGAAACAGAGGAGCATATCGAAGTACTTAGTCGAGTAATTGTGGCTTCTTTGCGTGGGTTTGAACTATCGAACATGGAAGTGTTTGAAATTGAGAAAGACTACATTCGTCATATAGATTTCTTAATTGATACCTTTATTAGTGGCATTGGCATCAAATCATCGTTTGCCTAAGCGTAACAAAAATAAAATTTAAGAAAATCTGATTTCTGTTGAAACTTTTTTTTCTAAATACTGTTTTATTAAAAGATTCTTCTTCTTTTTTCTATTTCCAACATATATCCTTCCACTAAATGCAGTTAGGCTTTTTATACAACAGCCTGATTTTTTTGAATAAAAATTAGACCGAAATACGAATTTAGTCGATAAGTTTTGTGTTTTCGTCTTCAAATAAGTTTTTTTAGTCGATATTTTAGTAGATACCTAAAGTAAAATATAGGTTAAGATTGTCATAGCTCAAATGATAATCCCTTAGAAATTACTAAGTTGCATTTATAAGAACAATTCACCATATATTACAAATAGATTATGAATATGAACCCTACGGTTTCGGCTGCTACAGGAAAACTTGGTATTTTGATGCCAGGAATGGGAGCGGTTGCTACAACGTTTGTAGCAGGCGTTATTGCTTCTAGAAAAGGATTAGCACATCCGACAGGTTCTCTTACTCAGACGGCTAATATCCGCTTGGGTAAAAGAACAGAAAAGCGTAATCCAAAAATTAAAGATTTTGTACCATTGGCTTCTTTAGATAGCATCGTTTTCGGAGGATGGGACGTATATGGAGACAACATGTTTGATGCTGCTCTCAAAGCGGGTGTTTTAGAACGTGGTATGGTGGAGTTGATTCGTGAGGATTTGGAAAAAATCGTACCTATGAAAGCGGTTTTTGACAAGCGTTACGTAAAAAACTTGGAAGGAAATAATGTAAAGCCTCAAACCAGTAAATTAGAATTGATTGAAGAATTGATGGCAGACATCGAAAACTTCAAAATCGCTAATGATTGTGAGCGTTTGGTAATGGTTTGGTGTGGTTCTACAGAAATCTACCATGAAGCAAAAGAGGTGCACTCGTCATTGGCAAATTTTGAAGCTGGTTTGGCAAGTAACGATCCAGATATCGCTCCTTCAATGATGTATGCCTATGCTGCTATCAAATCAGGTGTACCATTTGCAATGGGCGCTCCAAACTTGTGTTTAGATATCCCTGCCCTTGAAGAATTAGCTACATTGACTCATACGCCTATAGCTGGAAAAGATTTCAAAACAGGTCAAACCTTGATGAAAACTATTGTGGCTCCTGGTTTGCGTGCTCGTGCATTGGGTGTTCGTGGGTGGTTCAGTACCAATATCTTAGGTAATAGAGATGGCTTGGTATTAGATGCTCCAGAAAACTTCAAAACCAAAGAAGTGTCGAAAGGAAATGTGTTGGATGGTATCTTAGACGCAGAGCAAAATCCTGAGTTGTGGGGTGATATTCACCACAAAGTTCGCATCGAATATTATCCACCACTTGGTGATAACAAAGAAGGATGGGATAATATCGACATCTTTGGTTGGATGGGCTATCAAATGCAAATCAAAATCAATTTCTTGTGTCGTGACTCTATTTTAGCAGCACCGATTGTATTGGATTTGGCCTTGTTTCTTGACGTAGCCAAACGTGCAAACTTATCTGGAATCCAAGAATGGTTGTCATTCTACTGGAAAGCTCCACAAACATTGCCAGGTTTAGAACCAATCCACGATTTGTTCAAGCAATTGGAAAAATTAGAAAACACACTTCGCTATTTAATGGGTGAAGAGTTAATTACAAATTTAGGAATGGATTACTACGAAAATGTAGAAGAAGACGTAGAGCTATAAATTTCTAAAAGGTTGGAAGTAAGCTTTTTTGACTTACTTCCAACTCATTCAATTAGATGCTAACGATTTTCTTTCCTTCTTTTTAGAGGCTTTGAGCACTCTTTCCAATGAATCATCAACGTTTACATATTATCATAGCGTCAGCGCTTGGGGTAGGTTATATACCCAAAGGTTCTGGCACGTTTGGAGCCATACTAGCCTGTTTGGGAGTTATTGGATTAAATGCCCTTTTTCCTATAGATACAATAAGCTATCAAGCTGTTTTAGTGGGACTTACTATTATTTTTCTCTTTATTGGTCGCAAAGCATCTGAGATTACAGAACAAATTTGGGGTGAAGATTCTTCCAAAATTGTGATAGATGAAGTAGTAGGTCAGTGGTTAAGTTTGTGCTTAATTCCATTCTCTTGGGTCAACTTGGTATTAGGATTGATACTATTTAGGATTTATGATATTTTCAAACCTTTTAACATACGTTCATTTGAAAAATATGAAAAAGGGTGGGGTGTTATGCTAGACGACGTAGCTGCTGGAATTTGGGCCAATTTAACCTTACAAGTATTACTTCTTCTCATTAATTTTTATGTATAAATATCTCAGGATATTTCTCAAGTTTATGTCAGCGTCGGGTATTGCAACGAGCGTTGACTTTAGTGCCTCATTTTCACTTGTGTCAGGTTTTCAGGTTAATAACGAATGGGCTACCTTGGTGGGTAATATCCTAGGGGCTATCGTTGGTTTTTGGGTAAGCCGAACATGGGTTTTTCAGGCAAAAGACACGCAATCTTTAACATGGCAAGGTATCAAATATGCTATTGTTGCTGTAGGTAATTCCGCCATGAATGTGGGAGGGGTTGCCTTACTCACACACTTTGGCTCTTGGCATTATCTTACCGTTCGAGTAATAGTTGGAGTGATTGTATTTGTGGTGTACAGCTACGGTTTAAATCAGTGGTTTGTATTTAAGAATAAAACGTATGAAAAGGTATCTTTATAGTCTCCCTCAAGAAATAAAATTTCTCAATAACATATTCTTCTTTCTCTTGTGCTCATGTGCTTTTGTAGCACAGTCACAGACTATTATCAAAGGTAAAATCTCTGAAAATAAAACGAACGAAGCGATTCCATTTGTCAACGTAACCATTTTAGGTACAACCCAAGGTGTACAGTCGGACGTGAATGGTAATTTTATGATTACTGTAAAAGAATACGGTTCTGGTAAAATTCAGTTTTCGTCTGTAGGTTATAGAAATGAAATTAAATCCTTCAAAAAAGATATAACTCAAACTATTGTTATTCGTTTGACTTCGACTACACAGAATTTATCTGAGGTGGTAGTAAAAGGGAAAAAAGATAAATATCGTAACAAAGACAATCCAGCGGTAGCACTTATCAGAAAAGTGATTGATCACAAGGATGATAACCGAAAGGAAGGTTTGGATTATTATCAGTATGAGAAATATGAAAAACTTCAGTTGGATTTGAGTAATATCGACGATGCTTACAAGAATAAGAAAATCTTTAAGAACTTTCAATTTATCTTTGATAACCTCGACACAGCAAAGCTCACAGGAAAGGTATCGCTGCCTCTATACTTGAAAGAAACAGTTTCGGATGTTTATTTTAGAAAAAGTCCTAGAGAGGAAAAGTCGTATATCAAGGGAGAAAAGAAAGTGGGCTTAGAACAGTTTCTTGACAACAATGGCATGGGTGCTTATCTGAATAGAATGTACGAAGATGTAAATATCTACGATAATAACATCAGTTTGCTTTCACAACAGTTTATTAGTCCAATTTCGCCATTATCTCCAACATTTTACCGATTTGTGATTTTGGATACGCTTCAACACGATGGTGTAAAATGTATTAATCTAGGTTTTTCACCAAGAAACCAAGCTGATTTTGCCTTTGTGGGTACTATGTACGTAGCTATGGATTCGTCTTATGCTGTGCGCCGTATCAAAATGGGAGTGCCCAAAAACATCAATCTCAACTTTGTGATGGGAATGGAAATTGAACAGGAGTTTCAGCCAACTGCAAATAAGTTTTCGATGTTGGCAAAAGATGAAATAATAGTTGAGTTTAATCTCTTTAAAACAGAAAACTCTCGTGGAGTAATTGGTAAAAGAGCTGTTTCTTATCGAAATTACAAATTGAATAATCCTATTGATAATGAGTACTTTAAGCCTATTCAGAAGAATGTCTTGACCGAAAATGCTTATGTAAGAGATGAAAGCTTTTGGAATGAAGCACGTCATCAACAACTCAGTAGGGTCGAAACCAATATCTACCAAATGGCAGATAGCATTCAGAAAGTCCCAGCATTTAAAAGAGCGATGAAAATTGCTGGATTGTTTTTGTTTGGATATTCTGAATTCGGAACATTTGAAATAGGACCTGTCAATACATTCTATAGTTTTAACCCTGTTGAAGGATTTCGTTTACGTCTTGGTGGACGAACCATGGCAAAGCTGAATCCGAGATTGTATTTTGAAACTTATATGGCTTATGGTTTCAAAGATGAACGCTGGAAAGGTTTTGGAGCTTTAACTTATAATTTAGGGAAAAACTCGATTTACGAATTTCCTAATAATTACTTACGAGTGTCTTATCAAGACGAAGTTCGTATTCCAGGGCAAGAGTTGCAGTTTATTCAGGAAGATAACTTTTTATTGTCTTTCAAAAGAGGGGTAAACGATAAAATGACCTATAATAAAGTCCTTCGTGTAGATTATCGAAAAGAATCTCGTTCGGGTATTAGTTACGAAATAGGTTTGAAAAACTTGAGTCAAGAGGCAGCAGGGAGTTTAACATTCCAAAAAGTAGGAAAACTTGACGGCATAGTGATTACCGATAAAACAGTGACTTCAACGGAGCTTTCTTTTAATTTAAGATTTGCGCCAAACGAACAGTTTTATCAAGGTAAAAATTACCGAATTCCTATTATTAATAAGTATCCAATTTTTCAGGCAAGATATACTTTGGGCATCGCAAATATTTTGAATAGTGGTTATAATTTTCATAATATCACGCTGCGTGCAAACAAACGTTTCTTTATTTCACCCATTGGTTTTACTGATGTGACAGCCGAAGGTGGTAGAATTTTTGGTAAGGTTCCATATCCTTTATTGATGATTCACCGTGCCAACCAATCATATTCATACCAGTTGGAGTCTTATAACTTGATGAATTTCTTGGAGTTTGTAAGTGACCAATACGCTGGTTTGTTTGTCGATCATTATTTCAATGGATTTTTCTTCAACAAAATACCATTGGTAAAAAAATTGAAGTTGCGTGAAATTATTACTTTCAAAGCACTCTATGGTAGTTTGAGCGATAAAAATAATCCGAATCTCAACCCAGATTTGTATAAATTCCCAACCAATGAAGAAGGTCAATTACTTACCCATTCGCTCAATAATGGGCCATATATGGAAGCTAGTATTGGTATAGGTAATATTCTTAAATTTTTTAGAGTGGATCTTGTTAAAAGATTAAGTTATCTAGACAACCCTCAAGTTTCAGAATATGGCATTAGAGGACGATTTAAAATGGATTTTTAGGCTAAACAAGTATTAATAAATCACTTAAAACTATGTATGCACTTAAATCAGCAGGGCAACAATTAATATACAAATTGATTAACCCTTTTATAAATTTATTGATTGCCTTAAAAATTACGCCCAATATGATTACTACCACTGGGTTAGTGTTGAATATTGGTGCAGCAGGAATCTTTATTTATGGAGCTGAGGCATCTCATCGTGGCGATTTGAGTATCGTAGGGTGGGGTGGAGCCATGATTCTATTTGCTGGAGTATTCGACATGATTGATGGTAGATTGGCACGTGTAAGTAATTCCTCCTCAAAGTTTGGGGCATTTTATGACTCAGTGTTGGATCGCTACAGCGAGATGTTTATGTTTTTGGGAATATGCTATTACTTGGTAGCTCATCATTATTTATTTAGTTCATTTTTTGCCTTTTTAGCACTTATTGGTTCTTCAATGGTGAGTTACACTCGTGCTAGAGCAGAAGGATTGAATATTAAATGTGAAATTGGTTGGATGCAAAGACCCGAAAGAATTGTAATTATTGGAGGATCTGCATTGTTGTGTGGTTTACTAGCACCAGTTTTTGGCGCAGATTTTAGAATAGACGGTCCAAGTGAAAGAATACCTTGGTTTGAATCTATTTCAGTATTTACCGTTCCGTTGGCCATCGTGGCTATCTTGTCCAACTTCACCGCTATTCAACGAATAGAATACACACAAAAAGAGTTAAGTAAAAATGAAACAAAATAGGCTCTTATGGTTGTTTGTTGGCTTGCTATTAGTGAGTTTTTCACCCGCTCATTACCCCAAAGTTCCTGATTCAAAAGTAAGACTGTTTTATATTCAACGAAGTTCAAACGTCAATACTATTGTCTACGATGCACGTCTCAATACCAAAGGTGGGTTTGATGAAGATAACCCCATCGATGTGTATTGGTTACGCTACCAAGAAGATGGACGCCGCAAAGAACTTTCATGGATACAGCGGGTACTGGCGTATGGTGTAGATACCGAAATCATTGAAGGGCAAGCAGATGCGCTTCAAGCATGGGTAGTTTCTTATAAAAAACGTAAGCTTCGATTAGGCTTTGACAAAAACAAAAAGCCTTACGCTTCATTATTGATTAATAACCAATTAGCAAAACTCGACCATGTGTATGTACAAATCGAAGGGAGTAATTTACGTCCGAAAGTATTGTATGTAGAAGTATTTGGAAGAGATTTTTATTCAGGAGAAAATGTTTATGAAAAAATCAAACCGTAGTAGCGTGCTAAACATTGAGGATACAGGATTTGAACGCTTCTCAGTTAAGAATATTTTAGGTTTAGTTATATTCACACCCTTATTCTTTTTTTGGTATATCAAGTTCATTGGCTTGTTGCCAGAACATATAATATTGTATGTGTTGTTTGTTTCTACCTACTTTGGCAATAAGTTTAGTCGTGAAATCATCTTATCTTTTGCCATTTATGTAGTGTATTGGGCTATTTATGATTCTTTTAGGGTATTTCCGAATTACCAATTTAATACCGTTCACATTCAACAGCCTTACGAGCTAGACAAGGCACTGTTTGGGGTAAATTATCAAGGGCAATTATTAACACTGAGCGAGTATTTTGCCAAGGTTCATATTCCACTTTTTGATGTATTAGCGGGTATTTTTTATATCAACTGGGTACCTATCCCGATTGCATTATCATTGTATTTTTACCTCAAGAAAAGACCTTTATTTTATTCATTTGCTTACTGTTTTGTCTTTGTGAATTTTCTTGGCTGGATAGTCTATTACGCCTATCCTGCGGCTCCACCTTGGTACGTGGCTGATCACGGATTTGCCCTAAATTTGCATACGCAAGGCAGCGAAGCAGGCTTGAGATACTTTGACCAGATTCTTGATGTAAACCTATTTAAAGGTATGTATGTACGAAATTCCAATGTATTTGCGGCTATGCCATCTTTACATTCAGCGTTTCCGTTGATTACACTATATTATGGTTTGAAAGCAAAATTAGGATGGTTTAACATCTTTTTTGTCATATTCTGTTTAGGAATCTGGGGGGCGGCAGTGTACACAAGTCATCATTATGTTATTGATGTATTATGTGGCATTTCGGTGGCTTCCTTGGGAATTTTTCTTTTTGAGAAGTTTTTGGATAAGAGAGTTCAAGTAATGTTTGTCAAATAATCATATATCATTTGATAAGCCCACAAAAAAAGCCTGAGGAACCTCAGGCTTTTTTTATTTCCCCAATCGTTATTTACAATGAGTTGCGAAGGTTTACTTCGAATAAATTGGCTACATGATCTTTTGACTTTTCAAGGACTAATCTGGCAGCAGTTTTTCCCATTTCTCTAAAATTTGTCGAAATAGTAGTGATGCCGTCAAGGATAATCTCTTTTAGAGGTGTTTCGTTGTACGAAATAATTCCTACTTGTTTGCCAATAACCAGATTGTCATTAAATATCTTTTTGATTAGTATTACCAAATCATCTTCCATCAAGTTTATATAAACCGAACCTTCTGTAACCGTTTCAGTTTTGATATTATCGATAATAGTAGCTTCAAACGCAAAATCTTGACAGAAGTTTAAGAACCCCTTTTGGATTTCTTGAGGATAGCAGCTTTGCTTCGGAAAAATCAGTTTCAGGCTCGTATAATTTCTTAATTTTTCGAGCATTTGGCAAAGTGCCATATAAATATCTTTCTCAAAATTTTCATATACTGCACCAAATTCGCCATGGACTCCAGCGACCATTTTGTCCAAGATAATCAACTTCTCCTTAGGAATCATATTGACTACTTCTTGCACCTTATCGTTGTAATCTAAGAGATACGGGATAATGACAAAGTGTGAATAATCTTCGTCTTTTTTGGCAGTAATGAGCTTTTTGAAAAGAGCAAAATCGTTGTTGTACACATAAAAATCAATCGCCACTTGTTGCCCTAATTCTTTTACAAAAGCATCAAAAATGATTTTTTTATGTGCAGAAAGTTTATTGAAAAGTAACAATACTTTCATGGGCTTTTCAAAATCCACGTTTTTGATGTAGTAACCCTTACTAGGAACTGATTCAAGAATACCCATACTTTTGAGTTGTCGGTATGACTTCTCAACGGTATCGCGAGAAACATCCAATTCGAAACTCACTTCATTGATGGAAGGCAAGCGGTCATTGACCGTAATTTGACCTGCCTCAATGCCTTTGAGTGTTGAATGTACAATCTGTAGATATTTCGGTGTTGCCGAAATATCGTCGACTCTAATTACATCCCAGATTCTATGTTTTTTCGCAATCATTATATTATGAGTAAATAAGGTTGAAAAGGTTTTTCTAGGTATTCTAGAAAAAAACTTAACATTAAAACTTATACTTTTTTTAGACAGGCTAAAACCTATCTTATCAACTTATATATTAATTCTAAACAAAGGTTAAGATTTGAATAATTCATATTCAATTTTTCCAGAATATTAATTTATGCAAACGATGTCGGGAACGTTGCCAATTTGCCCAAATCCAATCTTTGTCCTATTTTTTTTGTGCAAAATCCAGTTTTAGTGGAGTTATTTAGTAATAATTTCATTGTACGATTTTTGTATTTTTTTAATATATCTTACCATATTCTACCCCCAATTCAAGTCAGTTTTTGATTTCAACAAGGATGCTACAGGACGGCTAACCCATAAATGATATTTATCTTTGAGGAAGTTGTACAAATCGAAGACAATTTTACAAGTAGAATTTCTTCTATTTTTACTTCTGAGAGTAAAACATATTATCCAAAAATCCCAAAGCCGATTATGAAAAAGTACTCATTTGATAAAGTCGCATTGTTAGGTTTTTTACTGCTTTCTGGAGCAGAAGGCTTCGCTCAAAAGAACGTTACTAAATCTAACGACTCAAATACGCCTTTGCACTTGATTCAGCCTGACTACCCTGTTCCTTATGGAATAGTGAAAGCTGAGGAGGTTGAAAAAACTTTACAAAGAGTTCATGCGTATTTAGAAAAGGTGACTCCTACCAATTTTATCAATACCAAGACAAATGAAGTAGTAAGTGATTTGTCAAAAATTGATGAAAATACGGCTTTACAAAAAGGTGATTTTCGTTTGGTGAGTTACGAATGGGGTGTAACTTATCAGGCTATGATGCTGGCTTCGCAATACACAGGCGATGCACGCTACAAAGAATATACAGAAAAACGCTTGAAGTTTATCAACGATGCTGTACCGTTCTTTAAAAAATCATCGGGTGCCAGCGAAGATTGGGGAACAAAAGGGCCATTGAAAGGACTGTTGAATCCTCATGCTTTGGATGATTGTGGGGCTATGTGTGCTGCCATGATTAAATCATCTGTGGCTGGAACACAAAACAATTATCGTCCTTTAATTGATAGCCATATCAATTATATTATGAATAAGGAGTTTCGTTTGAGTGATGGAACTTTGGCTCGTAATCGTCCACAAGCAAGTACTTTGTGGTTAGATGATATGTTTATGGGTATTCCTGCGATTGCTCAAATGGGTAAATTGACTGGCGATAAAAAATACTATGACGAAGCCATCAAACAGGTTCGTCAGTTTTCGAAAAGAATGTTCAATCCTGAAAAGGGTGTTTATATGCACGGCTGGGTAGAAGGAATGACCGAGCACCCTCAATTCCACTGGGCACGTGCTAATGGTTGGGCTATTTTGACCAAGATCGAAGTGTTGGAAGCTTTACCAGAAAATTACCCAGGTCGTGAAGAGGTCTTGAATTTGTTGAAAGCACACGTAAAAGGCTTGATGAAATACCAATCAGGTTCAGGCTTTTGGCATCAATTGTTAGATAGAAACGATTCGTACTTGGAAACCTCCGCTACTGCGATTTATGCGTATTGTTTTGCCAAGGCGATCAATAAAGGATGGATTGACAAATTGGCCTATACTCCTGCTACAATGTTGGCTTGGAATGCTGTAAGTACTAAAGTTAACGAGCAAGGACAAGTAGAAGGTACATGTGTGGGAACAGGGATGGGATTTGACCCAGCGTTTTATTACCACCGTCCAATCAGTCCGTTTGCGGCACATGGTTATGGTCCAGTGATTTATGCAGGAGCAGAAATGTTAAACTTGCTAAAATCAAACCAATTCGAAATAAACGATAGCTCCGTACAGTTGTTGATTAAAAAGAAATAAACTGTGTCCGATTAGAACCGTACGAAGGATTCAAAAAGTCTATTCCGAAATCAGCAATCTCAAATCCGAAATTGTTTAATAGTAATCATAAAGTCTTATTTCTAGTAAACAGGACTCAATTGTTAATTAAATTCTGAACATATGAAAAAAGTACCATTAATGCTATGCTTGTTGTTAGGCGGTATGTCGGTAGTAGCTCAAAAATTACCGAGCAAAACCGAAGTGATAGCCTCAATGCGTAAAGCAAATGACTATTTTATGCAAAAATGGCCAGATACTGGCAAACCTATTGTAACCAACAAAACACGTCCGAGTAATATCTGGACTCGTGCAGTGTATTATGAAGGATTAATGGATTTGTATAAAGTAGACCCTCAACAGCGCTATATCGATTATGCAGTAGCTTGGGGCGAAAGTCATAAATGGGGATTACGTTCGGGCTTACTGACACACAATGCCGATGACCAATGTTGCGGACAGACTTATATTGATTTGTATTTGATGGACAAAAAAACAGAGCGTATTCGCGATATTAAAGCCAATATGGATAGTCTGGTAAAAAATCCTAATTGTACTTATTGGACTTGGATTGATGCGCTACAGATGGGTATGCCAGTATTTGCTAAATTGGGTGTTTTGTACAAAGACAATACCTATTTTGAGAAAATGTACCAAATGTACAATCACTCAAAAACAATAGAAGGAGGTAAGGGCTTATTTAATCCAGAAGATGGACTTTGGTGGAGAGATAAAGACTTTGTACCACCCTATAAAGAGCCAAACGGACAGGATTGTTATTGGTCTCGTGGAAATGGTTGGATTGTGGCTGCTTTAGTAAGAGTGTTAGAGATTATGCCTAAAAATGCACCACATCGTGACGAATATTTGCAAATGTACCAAACCATGATGAAGGCATTGTTGCCACTTCAGAGAGAAGATGGATTCTGGAATGTGAGTTTACATGATCCAAACAATTATGGTGGAAAAGAAGCTACAGGAACATCGTTGTTTGCATACGGTATGGCTTGGGGAATCAATCATGGACATTTGAATGCTAAACAATACAAGCCTGCTTTAGTAAAAGCTTGGAATGCTTTGGCAACGGAAAGTGTACAACCAACAGGATTTTTGGGTTGGGTACAAGGCACAGGAAAAGAACCAAAAGATGGTCAACCATTGGCTATTGATAAAATTCCTGATTTCGAAGACTATGGTTTAGGATGTTTCCTATTGGCTGGTAGCGAAATCGTGAGAATGAAAAAATAAAATAATGAGTATATAAGTGGACAAGATAACTCTTCGTTATTGAAACACTTGTTACTTCGAAGATTACAACACAAGTAATTTGTAAGTAAACAGTTGATTAGGGGAGATTTAGGTTAAGTTCCTTATGGTAGCATGAGGAACTTCCTTTTTTATAGAGGGACTAGTTTCTTCAAAAATCAACTTTATCTCGAAATCTATTCTGTCATTCAAAATTTTACTCAGATGAAAAACAAGTTTTTGGTACTTTGTGCCTTTGTTTTAGCATGTTCATTTACCATGCTAAAAACAAAACCTACGATTTATATCATTGGTGATTCGACCGTTAGAAATGGATCAGGAGCTGGTTCTGATGGTTTGTGGGGTTGGGGAAGCTTTATGGATAAACAATTTGATACCGTAAAAATACACGTAGAGAATCATGCTATTGGCGGTCGTAGTAGTCGTACGTTTTTGACTGAAGGACGTTGGGATAAAATTATAGCAAAATTGAAAAAAGGAGATTATGTAATTATGCAATTTGGACATAACGACGGCGGTGCCATCAATGATACAAGTCGTGCGAGAGGCTCTATCAAAGGAATCGGCAACGAGGTAGAGGAGATAGATAACCTTTTGACCAAAAAGCACGAAATCGTACACTCGTATGGCTGGTATATTCGTAAGTATGTACAAGAAACACAAGCCAAAGGTGCCACGCCAATTGTTTGTTCTTTAGTCCCAAGGAATGTTTGGAAAAATGGAAAAGTTGAAAGAGCTAGTCAGTCTTATGGACTTTGGGCAAAACAAATTGCAGAAGAAAATAAAGCCTATTTCATCGATTTAAACGAAGTGGTAGCAACAAAATACGAAGAATTAGGAAAAGAGAATGTGGAGAAGTTTTTTCCAAAAGATCATACCCATCCTAATTACGAAGGTTCGAAATTAACCGCTCAAATTGTGAGCGAACAGATACAGCAACTGAAGAAATGTAAGTTGAAAAAACTTTTGAAATAGACAATTTATTATTTGGTCAGGGGCTTCCTCAAAGCGTATCGCTAGAAGGAAGCCCATTGATTTTATACTAACTCCTGTTCCAAAATTCTTTTTCGATGTTCAAATCCCCATTCGGCAATCACATTCGTAATACTTTTTAATGAACGCCCATATTCAGTCAACTCATACTCTACACTGATAGGCTGCGTATTTATTACGGTTCTAGTAATAAGAAGATTTTCTTCCAAATCCTTCAATTCTCGACTTAAAACTTTGCCCGAAATACCATTTACTTCTCTCAATAAATCCGAATATCGCATTTTGCCATAACACAAGCAGGCAATGATGGAGATTTTCCATTTTCCTCCAATAATATCCATTACATCATGTATGGCTTGAATCGACTTTCCACATGCCGTGGATTTGTGAATTGGGCTAATTTCCGTCATTTGTCATCTGGTTACCTAAATGTAACTATTACTTTATGACACAAAGTTACTTTTTGTCACCAAGTATTGCTAGTTTTGTCTCATAAAATTAGAAAATATTATTTGTTATGGCATTATTAGATTCTTTGGAATGGCGTTACGCTACCAAAAAAATGAACGGTGAGGTTGTTCCTCAAGATAAATTGGATTATATCTTAGAAGCAGCTAGATTGGCTCCTTCGTCGTCGGGCTTACAACCTTATAAAGTATTTGTGATTTCAAACAAAGAAATCCTTGAGCAAATCAGACCAGTGGCTTGGAATCAAAGCGTAATCACTGAGTGTTCTCACTTATTGGTATTTGCAGCGTGGGATGGTTATTCTTTGGAAAAAATTGAAACAGTTTTCAACGAAATGATGGAAGTTCGTGGACTTCCATTGAATACAATGGATGCTTACAAATCTACACTTTGGGGAATGTACGAACCTCTTGGTCAAGAATGGCATGCAACTCACGCAGCTAAACAAGCTTATATTTCATTTGGTTTGGCTATTGCTGCTGCCGCTGAGGTAGGAGTGGACGCTACGCCAATCGAAGGATTTACTCCTCCAGAAGTTGACAAAATCTTAGGTTTGGCAGAACAAGGCTTGAAAAGTGTTGTTTTACTTCCTTTAGGCTACCGTGATGCAGCTAATGACTGGAATGTAAATTTGAAAAAATATCGCAAAGCGAAAGAAGAATTGATCGTTGAGATTAAATAATTGAGTGAATGAGTGGGTGGTGATTGAGTGATTATTTTAAAATTAGTATTCTGGCTGTAGAGACGGAATGATTGCGTCTTAATCCTAGTCGTATCTAGCATAGTAGTATCAAAAAAGCGGTTGGAAAATATTTTCCAACCGCTTTTTTGATGAAAATTTGGAGAATAATCCCAATCCTAAAATTCTGGATGATTCATGTTTATGTTATAGCTCGTGATTAATCTTCGCTAAACGTAAAGTATTACGTCTCTACATAAAAATAATCACTCATTCACTAAATCACCATTCACTCATTAATATTTGGCTGGTTCGCCAGGTTTTGGAAGAGATTTTTTGATGAAAATTCTTAAATCCTCATTCGATTTTTCTAAGTCTTCCTTACGCAAATACATCATGTGACCCGATTTATAGCCTTCCCAGAATAGGCGATCTTTGAATTTACCACTTGGATCCATTTGCCACATCGAGTATTTAGCGTTAAAATAATCACAAGCTCCATCATAATACCCCGATTGCACCAATACCTTTAAATAGGGATTGGTTGCCATTGCTTTGCGCAAATCATAGCCCGTATGGTCATTGCTTCTGTCCCAAGGGTGAACTGGACCAAACATATTATATTTCAAGTCGGTTTTGTACTTCAATTCCTCTCTCAAATACATGTTGATAGGAGGGGTAAACGAGTGTAACCAAGAGTTGAGTTCGGCATTATAATCTACTTTTTCACCACCTTCACGGGCGTCTACACCCAAATAGCGAGAATCCAAGCGACCGACAGTATAGCCCTTATCACGAAGAAGTTCTTTCCAGAATAAATCTAAGGAGATATCTAGGTTATTTTGAAGAATGACAGTTTCTTTCAATCCAGAGTATCTTGCAAACTTTTTCGCAATTGCTTGACGCTTTTCTGGCGCGATAAAGCCGCCTTGTGTAATAGCGGGTAGTAATTCCTCAACTGTGAATTTTTCTACTTCTGGAAGCATATCTTCCAGCTTTTTGTTTTGTAAACTTGATTCCAAAACTTTGTGATGCCAAGCCGTTGCCGCAAAATAAGGGAGTTTTAAGCTAGTTTCTACTGGACCTTCACGTGTGATACCCAAGTCTGTTGGAGAAACCAAAATAACACCATTCAAATACATCCATTGAGACTCTTGTAGTGCATTGGCTAAGCCCGAAACGCGTGTTGTGCCATAACTTTCGCCAATCAAGAACTTTGGTGAAGCCCAACGATTGTTGCGATTGACAAAAGTGCCAATCCATTCTGCTAGGTATTTAATATCTGCGTTGATTCCAAAGAAATTTGATTTTGGAGCGTCTTTGTCAATGATTCTTGAAAAACCAGTATTAACAGGGTCTACGAATACAATATCAGCAACATCCAAAATAGAGTAGGGGTTGTCTTTGATACCATAAGGTTGAATAGGATAACCTTCATCATCAATCTTCAAAATACGGGGACCTGTGTATGCAATGTGCATCCAAACTGAGGCAGAGCCAGGGCCACCATTGAAAGAAATAACCAAAGGGCGAGTGGCTTTATCTTTTACATCAGTTCTTTCATAATAAGTATAAAACAAGGATGCCTGAATTTTGGCATCATCGTTCCATACAGGGATTGTACCTGCTAAAGCCTTGTATGGTACTTTTTGACCTTTTATCGTTACTTCGTTGGTTGTAACTACATACGAATCAGGATTGAGTGTGCGACTACCATTATTGGGCTTATCTTCTACTGTAGTAAAGAGAGGAGCATTTTCTTTAGGAGTAGGTTTTTGTTGAGCTTGGACAAAAAGCGATGTCCCTAAGCAAAAACTCAGGAGGTAAAGTGTTTTTTTCATAAGGTTTGTTGAATGTGAAAAAATGGGTTTATAACAAAAATACAAAAGATTAGCAGAATGACAAGTAGGATTTGTGCTTGTGGGATATAGTCTTGTAGAGTTTAGAGCAGGGATTATTTTGAAATAGCTATAAATTAAGTTTCCCTCATATATTTAAACAAAAACTAATTTTTATAGATGTTTTGTACGAACATTAAATTTTTCTCAAAATTACTTTTCTTTAAAAATACCTATAAATTGCAAACGAGGC
This sequence comes from Flectobacillus longus, assembly GCF_030056705.1. GTDB lineage: Bacteria > Bacteroidota > Bacteroidia > Cytophagales > Spirosomataceae > Flectobacillus > Flectobacillus longus. The sequence goes on along the minus strand of NZ_JASHIC010000032.1, from coordinate 21,070 downwards.
TTTCAAAAGTTAGCCTATATTTTCACTCTTTTCAAAAATACGTATGAAAAACAAAATTCAAATACTTGTATCTCTTTTAGCTGTACTTATGTCTGCGCTTGGAGCTATTGCTCAAACCACAAAGATTCCTTATCACACAGGGGATAACTACTTTATTAAAAATACTGTTACAGAAGACAAACTTGTTAATCCTATTATTACCGATGCGTTGAAGTTTTCGGAAATTTTTGGAATGGCAACTGTCATGGGGCCTAAAGGTACACCCACCTCTATAGATTTCAAAAAAGAGTTTGTGATTGCTATTTTTCAAAAGGCTTCTGATTTTGAATTGAGCTATAGAGCAGTGAGTTTATCTCAAATAGCACCTAAAAAATTACAATTAACATATGAAGAAAAATGGGGCAAAAAACTTAGTTTTACCATGCGACCATTTTTGTTATTGGTAGTTGATAAGAAATATTTGGGAGAATTGAAGTTGAAAGTATTAAAGAAATAGCTTTAGCAGAAAACTCATTTCAAAAACTAACATTTGTCATTATTTATAGGTACTTCGAAGGGTAATTTTGAGCCAAAAGGTTCATCATTACCCTTTTTGATTTTCTGATATAAACTCACGAGTTATGACACGTTCTAATACATTTAATTGGGGTGGCGCAATTGTACTGTCCTTTGTAGTTTTTGCTGGATTTATAGGCACAATGGTTTACCGAATGATATCACAAAGAGTTGACCTTGTAGCTGACAATTATTATCAACAAGAAGAAGTATACCAAAAACAAATTGAGAGAATACAACATACTTCACTTTTAAAGCAAAAATCGTCAATGACTTATTCAGTTCCAGATCAAATCATTCGAATAGCCTTGCCTACTTCAGTGAAAAAAGGTGAGGTGACTTTTTTCAGACCATCTGACAAAAATCTTGATTTTTCGGTGCCTGTATTGGCACAAAGTAATTCGCTTGTGACAATTCCTACGACTAATCTCAAAAAAGGACTTTGGAAAATCCAAACGACTTGGACGGATGGGCGTGAGGAGTATTATTTAGAAGATGAAGTAGTTATAAAGTAAGCACATAGTGGTTACTTTTAGATACTTGATAGGGCAATCTATTTTAGGCAAGGACAAATTCACCAGTCACGATTCACAACTTATCATTCAGCATTAAAACGTATGTTGTCTTCAACCTTATTTTCGGTCGCTTTAATTACAGGCTTTGTAGGAAGTTTGCATTGTGTGGGTATGTGTGGACCAATAGCCGTGGCTTTACCGATTGGAGGAATGAGTCCTTTAAAAGCATTAATCGCACGGATGAGTTATCATATCGGACGTCTATCTGCCTACATGAGTTTGGGATATGTTTTTGGGTATTTTGGTTGGGGAGTTCGCTGGGCAGGAATGCAACAGTGGCTATCTATAGCGATAGGTTTAATGATGTTGACATTAGTGTTTTTTCAGCACAATTTGGGAATATCAGCTATACAGGGATTGTGGGGAAAATTGAAAAAAACTGCATCAAAAGTAATTCAGCAAAAGTCATTGATAGGTTTTGGAACGCTAGGTTTGCTAAATGGATATTTACCTTGTGGGATTTTGTACATCGCTTTGGCTGGTGCTGCTGCTACATCAACGCCAATACAAGGTAGTATTTACATGTTGATGTATGGTCTAGGAACAGTGCCTGCACTACTTTTAGTAAGTTATTTGCCACATTTATTAAAAGGAACATTTCGTTTAAAATTTCAAAAAATAGTTCCAGTTTACACCTTTGTATTGGCGGTGTTTTTTGTGCTTAGAGGCTTAAATTTGGGTATTCCGTATCTTAGTCCATATTTTGATAAAAATCCTGAATCAAAAGAAATACCTATTTGTCATACTAGAGCAAAAAATTAAATTACGGCTGTAGGAAGGATTTTACACAACCTACAGCCATAATTTACAAATATGATTATACTAATTCTGTCTCGCCTAAGGCTACTACTACTGATGATGCAGTTTTTACCTGATATGCCTCAGTTCCGACGTTAATAGTAATATCTCCACCTTCAAGATTTTCGATAGTTACGTTATCTGAAGTAGTAATAATATTAAGAATGTTATTTCTAAATCTGATTTTGAAGGCAAACGATTTCCAGTTTTCTGGCACAAACGGATTCAAATGTACTTGTCCACCTCTCACGCGCATTCCTCCAAATCCTTTAATCACAGACATCCATGTACCAGCCATTGAAGTAATGTGCAAACCATCTTCAGTATCATTATTGTAGTCATCTAAATCAAGACGAGCCGAACGCTGATAGAATTCATAACTGCGTGGTTTATCACCTAATTTAGCTGCAATGATTGAGTGAACACATGGACTCAATGAAGACTCATGAACTGTCATTGGCTCATAGAATTCGTAGTTGCGACGAATCGTGTCAATATCAAAATCGTCCTCGAAGAAATAGATTCCCTGTAAAACGTCTGCTTGTTTGATAAAACAAGAACGAAGGATTCTATCCCAAGACCATTTTTGGTTGATTGGGCGCTCTGAAGCTGCAAGGTCTTTTACCTGAATTAATTCTTTGTCTAAGAATCCATCTTGTTGTAAATAAATACCCAATTCTTTGTCCTCTGCCAAATACATATTGTCGATGATATGCTGGAACTTACCAAATTCCGCCTCCTCATTCAAATTCAATACATCTACTAACTCAGCATAACGAGCACTATCGGTTGACTTGATATATTCTGCTACTTCTTTAGCATATTTCAAACACCAAACTGCAATGTAACTTGTGTACCAGTTGTTATTTACATTGTTTTCATATTCGTTTGGACCTGTTACGCCAAGCATTACATATTGCTTTTTAGCAATAGACCAGTTGACACGCTGAGCCCAAAAACGAGCAATTCCCAACAATACTTCAAAACCGTACTCTGTTAGGTATGATTTGTCATCAGTATAGTTGATATAGTCGTAAATGGCATAAGCGATTGCTCCGTTACGGTGGATTTCTTCAAAAGTAATTTCCCATTCGTTGTGACACTCTTCACCGTTCATGGTTACCATTGGGTACAAAGCAGCGCCATCTTTAAACCCTAATTTACCAGCATTCTCGATAGCACGCCCCAATTGTTTCCAGCGATATACCAACAAATTACGAGCGACTTGTGCGTCGGAAGTTGCCATATAGAATGGAATACAATAAGCTTCAGTGTCCCAATACGTTGAGCCTCCGTATTTTTCACCAGTAAATCCTTTTGGACCAATATTTAATCGAGCATCTTCGCCTGAATAAGTTTGGTTCAATTGGAAAATATTGAAACGAATACCTTGTTGTGCAGCCACATCGCCTTCAATAACGATGTCGTTTATATGCCATTTAGATATCCATTTTTCTGCTTGTTCAGCCAACATTTTATCATAACCCTTTGCAGAAACTTTTGCTAAATATGCTTTTGCCGCTGGCAGAAGTTCTTCTATTGCATAGTTTTCTGAAGAAAGATTACAAGCATATTTAATCAAAGTAGTTTCTTGACCCGAAATAACATCTAAGCTTACTTGGCTTGCAACGTATTTTTCCGCTTTGATTGGAAAACTTTGAAAATCAACCGATTTACCATCTTGAAGAATTTCAAATTTCTGACCAGTTACTACATGGAAACCAGTTTTTTTAGTACGAAGCTCGATGTAACCTTCAGCAAAAGCAGTTTCGCGATGAATTTCATCCCAGAACTTTTCGTCATAATTGGCATCCTTATTCTTGATATCACCGTCGATAAATGGAGTAAGAGTAAGTTTACCATCAAAATTCAAAGGCGTAATCGAGTAGCTAAAAGCGCCTGATTCGTCGTCAACGATTGAGTTAAATCTTTTTGTATATACTTTGATTTGTTTTCCACTAGCCAAAGTTGCGATAAAAGAGCGCTCCAAGTATCCCTCTCTCATGTTGAGTACACGACGGAAATCAGCTACTTCGCAACGATTCAAATCTAACTCTTCTCCATCAATTTCGACCTTGATACCAATCCAGTTGGCAGCATTCAATACTTTTGCGAAATATTCAGGATAACCATTCTTCCACCAACCCACACGGGTTTTGTCAGGGTAGTACACACCAGCTACATAATTTCCTTGAAGAGTTTTTCCTGTGAAGGTTTCTTCAAAGTTACCGCGCTGGCCCATACGTCCATTTCCTAGGGAGCAAACTGACTCTGTGATTTCGTTGTATTCACGGTGAAATCCTTCTTCAATTATGCACCATTCGTCATGTTTTAAGTAGTTTTTCATTGTATTATAATGGATGGTTAATGGCAATGTATCTAACTATTTCCAATTCTTCAATACTTTAGTATATCTTTTTCACGCAAGTTCTTGGAAATGTACAATTCCTTAAGTTGATTATTTTATTAGTCTGCTAAATTACTTCAATTGTAGAAAATTGTCCTTGCTGTGCTAGGGTGTTTTTTTGAATTTTGGTACGATGAGATTTTACTGTTTTTTACTAATATTATCGTAAGGTACTGAAAATGAAAGAGGGTAACCAACAAGGGTTACCCTCACAAGGGCTAGATTGTATTCAAAATATACAGAATTGATTGTATTAGAATGAAATTACACCTGAAGTAATTGCTCAACCGAAAAACCTTCAAAAGTAGAAATGACAATATCTGCCTCTGTTAAAATATCTGCTGAACCAACGCCTACGGCTTTCATACCACCTGCTTTGGCAGCTTGTACACCTGCCACAGCATCTTCAAATACAACACATTCTGTAGGTTGTACGCCTGTAGCTTCAGCTCCCATCAAAAACACCTGAGGGTCTGGTTTTCCATTAGTGATATTATTACCATCGATAATGGCGTCGAAATAGTCTAGCATTTGGATTTTTTCCAAAATTAATTTAGAATTTTTACTGGCAGAACCTAGTGCGATTTTGATACCATTTTCACGCAATGATTTCAAAAAATCTGGTACGCCTGGTAAGACTTCGTTGGGAGTCATTTGCATAACCAAGTCTAAATACCATTGATTTTTTTTGGTAGCCCATGCTATTTTTTCCTCTTCGGTTAGCGATACACCTCCCCAATTTAGAATCAATTCGAGTGATTCCATGCGACTGATTCCTTTCAACTGCTCGTTTTGGTGTTCTGTAAAATCAAAACCCAACTCGTTGGCTAATCTTCTCCAAGCCTGAAAATGATATACTGCTGTATCGACAATTACGCCATCTAAGTCAAAAAGGCACGCTTTTACTGTTGTCATTGTTTAAAAGTTTGGTTAATGGAAAAAAGAGAGGTTGGGAATAATAACATTCCCAACCTTTTCTAAATATTTATCATTACAAAGTTACAAGGAGTATCGATTAGAAAGACACTGAGGAATAGAGAATATTTCAGAGGTCGGATATTTGATTTCGGATTTATAAAAAAATCTCATTAAAAATCAAAACTTAAGTCTTAATTGTAACAATGAAATTTTATTAGACCCAATTCCTTTCCTTCACTTCTTCATTCCTATAAAAAACTACTTTTTCAACTCAATTACTTGAATTGACATAGCTGGAACCTTGATTTTTGGCAAAGAAGAAACGGTATTACCTGAGATAACCTCTTTACCAGAAGTAAAGCCTCCCATAATTTCAGCAAAACGGTCGGTTGATAGCTCTTTCTCGTCCTTATTTTGACTCATGATTACCATTACGGTTTGTTGTGCATCGTATCTGAAATATACATACATGCCGTTTTGTGGTAAAAACTGCATCAATTTCCCTGTAGTTAGTGCTGAAGAGTTCTTACGGAAATTGGCTAAAGTTTTTACAAAATTAAACGCTTCATTCTCTTTCTCATTTCGTCCATTAGCTGTGAATTTACTCACTGCGTCTTCAGCCCAACCGCCAGGAAAGTCTTGACGAACTTCTGCATCAGAAGGATTTTTGAAATTCTTCATTAATACTTCCGTTCCGTAATACAAATGTGGAGTTCCACGTGTGGTCAATAGGAAACCTAAACCTAATTTGTATTTGTTCAAATCTTCCCCAATAACTGAGAAATAGCGGTCTTGGTCATGATTATCAACGAAGGTCATATTCAAATCAGGATTTTGATACAAAGCATCCATCGACAAAACTTGATAGAGGCGATTGAAGCCTTTTCCCCAATCAAAATTTTGATTTAAAGCATCGTTGATAGCCGTTTGCAATACAAAATCATTTGCTGAAGGCAAATTGCTCTTGAAAGGCAAATTGATATTGTTTCTCACATGATATACCTGACTGTAGATATTTTGTACAGCATTTTCACCTGTGATAAACATATCTGGATACTCCTCAAAAAGAGCGGCATTACAACGGTTCATAAATGGTAAATCATTGTACTGGTAAGTGTCGACACGCCAGCCATCGATACCAAAATACTCCACAGTCCAAAGAGCATGCTGAATTAGATAGTTTGCTACAAAAGCGTTATTTTGATTTAAGTCTGGCAAGAATGGTACAAACCAACCACTTTGCTGAACCTTAAAGTCAGATTTATTCCCGTGCAAAACATCAACAACGGGCTCATCACGATATGAAGTATTGGTATAAGTGTCCCATTGATTCAACCAATCTTTTGATGGCATATCCTTCAAAATCCAGTGGTTGATACCCACGTGGTTGTACACTGCATCTTGAATCACTTTCAAGCCTTTTTTGTGTGCTTCAGTGACCATTTCCAAATAAGCTGCATTGCCTCCCAAACGACGGTCAACATTATATTGGTCGGTAAAACCATAGCCGTGATAAGCAGAACGCATTGCACCACCCTCGTTGGTTTGAGGCTGGTCATTTTCAATTACGGGATTCAACCAAAGAGTCGTAGCGCCTAACTCTTTGAAATAATCAAGATGTTGGGTAACTCCCTTTAAGTCGCCACCATGGCGGGCAAAAGGATTTTTACGATCCGAAACCTTATCGGCCATATCCTCAAACTTATCATTACTTGGGTCGCCATTGGCAAAACGGTCGGGTAATATCAAATAAATAAAGTCTTTAGAATTGACAGTTTGAGGCTTTTTATCACGAACACGCAATTCAAAAGGCTGTGTAATTTTTACCACTTGGTCTATAGCCTTCTTCTTTCCTTTCTGTACCTGAATGGTCTTAGTCATTTCTACGTTTAATGTACCCGCTTTTGTTTCAGGAGCAATTGTCAAATCAAGAAATAAATAATTTGGATTCTCTACAGTATTTACTTTTTGAAGCGTAACGCCAGGATAATTGATTTTGACATCGGCGCCTTTCAAGTTTTTACCATATACCAATAATTGCAAAGATGGGTTTTTCATGCCCACCCACCAGTTTGTAGGGTTTACACGTTGGATACTTGGTGTTTGAGCGATACCCAAAAAAGTACTTCCCAAAAGCACCAAGGATAGAATTGTTTTTTTCATGTTTATAAAGAGATGGTTAATGGAAAAATGAGTCATTAAGCTATTGGCAATGAGCAGCAAGGCAGAAAATGTAAATACAATTAAACATTTCTAAAATACAAAAAAAATTACTCAAGATGCCTGATGACAACTTTAAAAGTTTGCAATTTTTCAAATAAAATGAAGAAAATCCTAATAATAAAATCTTAAATTCGAGCAAAATTATCACAAAGCTATTAGCTACTTAAATGAATTGAATCTGTGCTAAACTGTGCTAATAGCCAAATATTATTCTAAAAATGCTTAAAAAACACTTCATTTTCCTAACAATATTGGGATGCATATTTCTGAATTGGGCATCCTTCTCGCAAACTAAAAAACGTCCGAAAACTCAAGTTTTGGTCAACAAGAATAATTCTAGTAAATTAAAGAATAAAGATAAATCCCTGACAAAAACTAAATCAAGCGAGAAAACGAAAATTATGACCCAGAAAAACGACAAGTTAGTAATTCTACAGATGATGTTCCACTTGTGGGGCAATACCAATTCAACCAACAAAATGAATGGTTCGGCTGCCGAAAATGGTGTGACTAAATTCAAAGACATCAACGATAAAGCGTTGAAAGAATTGAAAAAATTTGGCTACTCACATCTGTACATGACTGGTCTTATTGAGCATGCTACGATGGAAGATTTAACGGCGTTGGGTATTCCAAAAGACCATCCAGATGTAGTAAAAGGCCGTTGTGGTTCACCATTTGCTATCAAGGATTATTATGACGTAAACCCATTTTTTGCAACAGATCCTAGCAAAAGAATGGAAGAATTTGAGGCGATGGTAGCTCGTGTTCACAAAAATGGACTAAAGGTAGTAATGGACTTTGTACCCAACCACGTGGCACGTGTGTATCGCTCAGACATGAAGCCTGCGGGTGTACGTGACTTTGGTCAAGATGATGACGTAAATAAAGGCTTTGACCCACATAATAACTTTTACTATCTCCCTCATACTCAGTTCCAAATCCCTGATGGAGTAAACTCTCCTGTCAAACCAGAAGGTCCGTATATTGAGTCGCCTGCAAAAGCCTCGGGTAACGATGTATTTTCGTCAAAACCAACAATTGATGACTGGTTTGAAACGGTAAAATTGAATTATGGTGTAGATATTCTCAACGGACGTAGTCGTCATTTTGATCCAGTTCCATCTACTTGGATTAAGATGGTTGAAATCTTAAAATATTGGTCTGCCAAAGGTGTTGATGGTTTTAGATGTGATATGGCCGAAATGGTACCTGTAGAGTTTTGGCAGTATGCAACTTCAGCCATTAAAAAAGAGTATCCAGAAATGGTATTCATTGCAGAAATCTACAACCCTCGTGAATACCACAATTATATCAAGGTTGGAGGATTTGACTATTTGTATGACAAAGTTGGTTTGTATGATGGACTAAGAAGATTGGTTGAGCAAAAACATGAAGCAACCGTAGAAGATATTACTCGCGTTTGGCAACATGAATCAGGGGATATTTCTGAGCACATGTTACGTTTCTTAGAAAATCACGATGAGCAACGTGTCAATACACCAGCATTTGCCAAAGGAAATCCATTCGCAGCAGTACCTGCCATGGTCGTTACAGCCACGCTTCACACAGGACCAGTGATGATTTACTTTGGTCAAGAACTAGGAGAAAAAGCAGATGGAAAAGAAGGTTTCAACCAAGCCGATGACCGTACCACAATGTTTGATTTCTGGGGAGTTCCTTCCCATCAGGCATGGATGAATGGAGGTAAATTTGATGGCGCAGGCTTAACCGAGGAACAAAAGAATTTACAAGCATTCTATAAAGGCTTATTGAAATTTGTCAATGGTTCTGAAGCTGTGCAAAAAGGAGCATTCTTTGATCTTCAATACATACAAAATCATGATTACGACCGTCGTAAGGTATATTCTTATTTACGATATAGCGAAAATCAAAAGCTTTTGGTTGTATGTAATTTTGATCATTATCAAGAAAAAAACATCAACCTTCATATTCCTGAAGGTGCTTGGACAGCCATGGGATTGGATCCACAAGGAAATTGTACAATGAAAGGTGTTTATGAAGCTAAAGGCTCACAAAAAATTAATGCTAAAGAAAATATCTCTATCAAAGTAGCGCCAAACACTGCGGTGATTTATGAAATTTCTTCTAAAAAATAGTACATTTGAGAGTGTAGAGTTTTAAATACAACTTATTGGAAAATTAAAACCATTGAATTGATATTCAAAACTTTACACTTTCACCCAATAATCCATTAACCATAAACATGAAAAAAATTAATAAACCCTTCTTGAGTCTGGCGCAGATTATCAATATGAGCGTTGGTTTCTTGGGTATCCAATTTGGCTTTTCGCTTCAAAACGGAAATGCCTCTCGTATTCTTCAAACTTATGGCGCCGATGTAGAACACCTTTCTTGGTTTTGGTTGGCAGCACCACTAACAGGAATGATTGTCCAGCCAATTATTGGACACTATTCGGATACCACTTGGGGACGATTTGGTCGACGAAAACCTTATTTCTTGACAGGAGCTATTTTAGCAGCCGTTGCTTTAGCATTTATGCCGAATGCTTCATTTTTGGCAGGTGTACTTCCTGCGGTAGTTTTGGGAGCAGGCTTTTTGATGTTTATGGATGCCTCTTTCAATATTGCCATGGAGCCATTCAGAGCTTTGGTGGCCGACAACTTGCCTGAAGAACAAAATACAACAGGGTTTTCGGTGCAGACTACCTTAATTGGAATTGGAGCAGTGGCAGGAGGTTTTCTTCCTACGATTCTTAATAAATTTTTCAACGTATCGAATGAATCTATCAATGGAAATGTACAAGATAACGTGATATATTCCTTTTATATTGGTTCTATCGTTATTCTAGCGGCCATTCTTTGGACAATTCTTACTACAAAGGAATATTCCCCTGCTGAAAGAAAATCATTTGGTTTTAATGATGATTTGCATGAACAAAGTAGCTTGAAAGATATATTTAAGGACTTTGTTCAAATGCCAACATCCATGAAACAGCTAGGACTTGTACAATTCTTCTCATGGATTGCGCTCTTTCCCATGTGGGTATATGCTACTCCTGCGATTGCACACCATGTTTACGGTTTACCATTAGCAGATCATAATTCAAAAGCCTTTAATGATGCCGGAGACTGGGTAAGTTCATTATTCGGGATTTACAATGGAGTTGCTGCTGTATTTGCTTTGTCTTTACCTAAAATCGCCTCATTATTGGGCAAAAAGACCACACATGCTTTTTCTTTAGTATGCGGGGGCTTAGGACTAATCTCTATTTTCTTTATCACAAATCCAGATTATTTGATTTTAAGTATGGTGGGTATCGGGTTTGCTTGGGCAAGTATCTTAGCAATGCCTTATGCAATTATCGCAGATAGTATTCCAATTCATAAAATGGGAGTTTATATGGGTATTTTCAACTTCTTTATCACTTTCCCTCAAATTGTAAATAGTATTTTTGGAGGTTGGATTGTTAAAAATGTTTACAATTCGAATGAAATATATGCTTTGGTGATGGCAGGTGTCTTTATGATTTTGGGAGCGGTATCTGTTATGTTTGTGAAAGAAAAACAATCATAAAATTGGAAATAGTTTGTAGGCTTTATAAATCTTGGCTTACGCTGTTAGTAACTAGATTTTAGCGCTATGTCTCTCCATTTTTAATTCGGTAATAGCACAATTAATCAGGATAAGTTTCAAATAAGAAGTTTTAATATTGCGTTAAAGAAAAAAAGCGCAACCATTTTATTACTACTACCGTGTCATTATTTAAAAAAGCATATCTGGGTAAAAGGTTTAAGGCGATTGCCTTAAACCTTTTATTTTGTGGGATTAGTTGGGCAGGAATTGCTCAAGAATCAGACAAAAGTATTTTTGAAGTTACTATTCAAAAAAAGTATAATTCAGAACAAGGTCAAAGGGTGATTGAAATTGCTCAAACATTTTTGGGGAAACCTTATGTAGCAAACACATTAGAAAGCAAAAAAGAAAATTTAGTCGTCAATCTTCGAGAATTTGACTGTTCTACTTTGGTTGAATCCGTATTAGCTATTTCGCTATGCAAAAACAATTCATTTGAGGAGTTCAAGCATAACCTCGAAACGCTTCGCTATCGTTTTGGTCATGTAAATGGCTATGGCTCACGCCTACATTACTTTACAGATTGGCTAAAGGAAAACGAAAGAAAAGGGCTCATCAAAGACCAAACACAGGCTTGTGCTGGAAAGCCCTACAAGAAAAGTGTGTCATTTATGACCTCTCATCTTCCGCTTTATCCTCAACTAGAAGATTATCGTGCGCTTGAAGCAGTGAAAATGGCAGAAATAGAATTGATGCGTAAAAGTTTCTTCTATATCCCCAAAGCTGAAGTGGCGAAAAAAGAGTCTTGTATTCAAAACGGAGATATTATTGCCATCACAACCTCAAAAAGTGGCTTGGATATTTCGCATCAAGGATTTGCGATTGTAGTCAATGGGCGAGTACATTTATTACACGCCTCACAAGATTTGAAAGAAGTCATTATTTCACCAGAACCACTAGCTGAATACTTGGCAAAACACTCTAGTCAGACAGGTATTATGATTTCAAGATTGGTGAAGAAATAACATAAAAAACCTCAATCAGGTAAGTGAGAGATAAAAGCATCTATCATATTACCTGATTGAGGTTTTGATATTGACAAAATTTGACTGCATAGTCTTCAAATCGTTCCTATTTTGTCTGGCTCAACTATTAGAGCACTGTACCTGAAAATGGATATCCGTATCCAAGGTTTTCCAAAATTTCTTCTGGCGTTGCGTCACTTTCTTTGATTTTAATCGAAATATCAGGACTTACTGACAACACTGGTATTCTTGAGTGATTCACCACTTGTTGAGAATAACTTCCTGCCAAGTATTTAGCAAATGAAGTTGTTGTGGAAGTGGTCATCACAATCAAACTTACTCCTTCACTATTTGACATTTCTAACACTTTCCCTGCTAAATTTTCACCAGTATAATTTGCCAATTTGAACTGCTTGTTTTGGCTTTCCAAAAACTTGGTAAATTGCCCTACAAATTCCTCTACTTTTGCTTTATCATCTGGTTTTTCGTGGTCATTCAATCCAACAAGTAACCATTCTGGGTTGTCAGAAGGAGACAATAGCGCCTCAGTTATAGGATATTTGTCCAAAGCACCTAATACCGAGCGAATCGGGAATAAGACTTTGTTGATTCCTTCCCAATGATAATGTGTAGGAATCGTTAAAACTGGACATTTAGCACGTTTTACAACACTGTAAGCATTGGTACCCAATAGGTCATCCAAGCTTGTTTCAGTACCATGACTTCCCATCACCAACAAATCTGCCTCAATCTCCTCTACTGTTTGTACAATTAAAGGGGTTACTTCACCATGTTTCACTATGCTTTCTACCTCCCAATATCCTTTGCCTTTGAAACGGTCATATAGTTTTTCTAACCGATTTTCATGTTCTTTATCAATACTATCTGACGTAATATCAAAAATTAGGCTACCATCTTGAGCAAACATCAAAATTCCGGGCTCAATAATGTGTAGAAGGTAAAGTTTCGCCTGATGTTGTTCTGCAATATTTATAGCAGCTTTTAAGGCATTTTCTGAGGTTAGGCTGAAATCAATAGGTACTAAGATTTTTTCGATTCTCATACGTTCCATAGCACATAAGGGATTTTAATTCAAATACTAATTACAAAATACTAACGAAATGAAGTTACAAAAAATACAATCTGGAATAATTAAAGTTCAATTAAAAAAAAATTAGAAGATTTTAAGAAAAAAACGCCCTCCTGTAACTGATACAGGAGGGCGTTAAAATATCTATAAGCGTAAAAAAAATCTATCTTCTTCTTTTTCTTTTTGATTTAGATACAATTTTTTTGCTGGCAGCCGATTTGTATTGAGACTCTAATTCGGAGATACGTGCTTTGGTAGCTTCTACTTGTTCTTTGTTTGACTTGTCCAAAACCTCATAACTTGCTGAAAGTTGGTTATAGTCAGTCAACAAACGATTATAGCGTTCTGACAAGCTTTCCATGGTTTCTTTACCATCTTCTTGGCATTTTACGTAATCTTCTGTTTTCTTTTTGAACTGACTTTCGAGACTAAAGCGAAAACTACTAAGTTCTACATTTTCTTCTCTTTCCTTCTTCAAAGTGTTTTCTAATTGAGCGGCTTGTTGTTGCAAAGCAACTAATTGTTTCGATTCGGTACAAGATGTTAGTGTCAAAGCAATAGCACCGATTGAAAGATATTTTATAGAATTATTCATAATCACTTAGAGTTATGCGTTTAATACTGGATTAAAGTTGAATATAGGGAATACGTTCAATTCGAATCCCTAACCTTAGCAAACCAAATAAATAAAGTAAGGTTTCACAAATTTACAATAATGTATTGTGATTACCTTGATTTGCCAATTTTTTGGTACTGAATCCGAAAAAACATCAAAATTTAAAAAATATTCGTGTTAAAAGTGCTACTCTTTGAAAGAATTAATATTCAGTTATCGCTTTTTTCGCTTAAATACCCTTTTTTCTTCTTAATGTGTAAATGAATAGAGCGCTAAATACACTGCTGCACCTGCTACGTACCCCAACAATGCCACAAAGGATATTTTCTTGAAATACCACATAAAGTCGATTTTTTCCATACCCATCACTGCCACACCAGCCGCCGAACCAATGATAAGCATACTACCGCCTGTTCCTGCGCAATAGGCCATAAACTCCCATAATTTGGAATCAGTCGGAAATGTTTGAAGGTCGTACATACCCATTGAGGCCGCTACCAAAGGCACATTATCTATAACAGCCGATGCAATACCAATAATGAATACAATCAAATCTTGATTACCTAGGGTATGATTCATCCACTCAGCAAAATGATGCAATTGTTCAGTACTTTCTAAGGCTGCAATTGCCACCAAAATACCTAGAAAAAACAAGATACTTGGCGTATCTATTTTGCGTAAAGCATGCACTGCCGAGTATTTTGACTTGGTTTCTTCATCTTTGTCTTTATGAATTAGTTCTGACACCAACCATACAGCCCCTAATCCCATCAACATACCCATATAAGGAGGCAAGTGCGTTACAGTTTTGAATATTGGAACAAATAATAAAGCCCCTAAGCCAACTGCAAACATCAAGTTTCTTTCGGTATTAGGCAAACTCATTGTGTTTTCGAGTTTAGTAGAAAACACATTTCCTTTTGACTTTAATGTAAAATGAAGATATATCAGCGGTACAATGAGTGATACCATACTTGGAATCAATAATTGAGAAATTACACCCATAGCCGACACCTGTTTGCCAATCCAAAGCATAGTTGTGGTAACATCACCAAGTGGCGACCATGCACCACCTGCATTGGCTGCAATGACTACTAAACCAACCATTATTTTTCGGGTTTCGCCCGATACCAAGATTTTTCTTAGCAACGAAACCATTACTATAGCAGTAGTTAGATTGTCTAGAACTGCCGACATAAAAAAAGTCAGAATTGCCACAAGCCACATCAAAGTCTTGATATCTTGTGTCTTGATTTTTTGAGTAATAATCGCAAAACCATCATGGGCATCCACCAGTTCAACGATGGTCATGGCTCCTAATAAGAAAAAGACGATTTCGGCAATATCTCCAAGGTGGTGCGACAATTGTTCGCTTACGATATGTATATCGGAAGCACTAAGGGCATAAACAGCCCAACACAAAACACCTGTAAGTAGGGCAGTAGCTGTTTTGTTGATATGGATATTGTGTTCGAGTGTGATTGCTAAATAGCCAATCACAAATATAAGAATCATCAATGTGGTCATTATACGCTAGTTTTATTGAATAAAAAATTGTAGGTTACTGATGTGAGGTTGAGCCTTGTGAATTTTGAACAAATTCATTGAGCTGCTCTTGAAGTTGGTTTTTCTGGGTAATAATAGAGTCATTCAATACTTTATAGTGCGCTAATTGTTGTGAACATGAATTGCTAGAAATACCTAAAAGGATATTGATAATGACAGATAGAAGTAAAAAAGCACTCAGCACAATTACACTAAAAGGTGTTCTTTGTGGAGCAGCTTTTTCCAGTTTGGTGATGAGCTTGAGTTGCATACAAATGTATTGTTTTGTAAAATTATATTTTACAAAACAACTCAACAAGCTTCAACAACTAATGAATAATTCCTTAGAATTTCATTAAATCATTGAAAATAAACAATTTTAAACAAAAATGGCGTAAGCTATTCCACTTACGCCATTTCCTATGATTTAATCCAACCCGTACCAAAAGGTTTATGGGTATTGATAATAAATGTTTTTTTTCTGAAGAATTTCTTATAATTAGAAAATGTACCCTCAAATTCTAATGTTTCAGGGGTCATCTGAGGATGCTGCCCCACTTGCAAAACTTCTTCTAAAGCAATATCATTAATCGACAGATAAGGTATTGAAAGCTTATCGCCCAAGGCAATTGCTTCATTGGCTGTTTTTGAAAAAATAGCTCCTGAATGTGCCTGTGTGATACCATTTACCCATTCGCAAATTTCTTCTGTATCTTGATAAGACATTACAGGCAAAATCGGTGCAAGCGTTTCTTCATTCAGAATTTTCATGCTTGGCTTTACATTAGTAATAATAGTGGGGCGACAATAATAACCACCTTCCCATTTTTCACATTGTCCGATTCCTGTCAATAATTTAGCGCCATTTTCTAAGGCTTCCCATAATTGTCCGTTGATGATATTGATCTGAGGTTCGGCAATAATAGGCCCAATCTGCCCAGATTCAGTAGTGGGATATGCCAAACGTATGAGATTAGCCTTACCAACCAATCTTGACAGAAACAGATGATACACGTTGCGGTGAACATATACTCTTTCTATAGAAGAAGAAGATTGTCCTGCGTTCCAAAAACCTCCTAATAAGATTGCCGAAGAAGCATTTTCTAAATCTGCTGTTTCGGTAATAATAACGGTATTTTTTAAGCCATGCTGAATAGAAGAAGGCTTGAACAGTTTATGAGCAATGTCGGAAACTTGCCTTGCTTCGGTGGCAGTACCATTATAACATACAAAATCGGAGTTAGAACAAAGGGGCTCTAAAATATCATCTGTACCTTCCACGATAGAAAGAACCTCTCTTAACCCTCTTGTGCGATGAATGGTATGATTGAGCGTTCTGACAAATCTTGGAGTAACACAACTTGGCTTAGCGATTACAGCACTACCAGCCAGTAGCGCAGGAATAATCTCTTTCATTAAGTGAGCAAAAGGGAAACACCAACCACTAATAACTCCTACCAGAGGAAAAGGCTCATAGTGATTTTGGAGTTTTAGCACAGGAATAGAAGTAGATAAACTCTCTGGTTCTCGCAAAATCTTTTTGGCTATTTCACACCAGCTATCGATAGCACGAAGTACATAATTTAGCTCTTTCTCTGATTCGGTCTTTCTTCCTGTATCGTCTATTAAGGATTCTAATAAATCCGTAGAGTAGTCTTCAATTAATGTGTGCCACTGTTGAAGAACCCTTACTCGCTGTTCGATTCCTTTGGCCAACCAACCAGGTTGCGAAGCCCTCAATGAAATCGTTCTAGAACGCACACCGTTTGCATCTACTGGTTGTATCGAAAAATCAAATTTGCCAGTTCTGGGATTTCTTATTTCCATAAAATTTTATGCTAAAAATTAAGCTTTTGGACAAAACTACATGATTGCTTTGCCTCTCTATTCTGACAAAATTAACTATTTAGATTTTTCCTATTGGGAAAACCTAGAATTTAAACTTTCTTTTTTCTCGAAAAAAATACTAATACTGTTGCGACAATACACAATGTTAGCATAACCTCGAAAGAGGTCGCATACGAACCTGTAGAAGCACGAAGCTGCCCGATAGTTCGAATACCAATGCTTCCCGCTAGGGTGTCAATCATGGTAAATACTCCCAAAATCAAACCATAAGATTTGCCTGCGTAATGTTCTGCTATCAATAACTGAATCATAGTAAAAGCACCTGAGTATCCCATTCCCAGCACAATAGCTGAGATAGCTAACAGGTCAGTATTTATTAGGCACGTCTTTAAAAGCAAAACACCAATTCCCAATACTGCTATAGACGCAAGCATCGCATCTTTTTTACGAATTTTATCGCTGATATACCCAAATACAATTTTTCCAATAATACTAAAAAAGAAAAATAAAGAGGCAAAGTTCGCTGTTTGCGAAGGTATTAAATGAAGGTCAGTTAAAAATAGATCCTTATTGAACAAAATACCATTGATACAGAACCACAAAGCTGCTGTGGCTATCAATAGCGTAAAAAATGTTGGTTGACGAAGTGCTTCAGATAGGGTCAAATCCTGTTGATGGTGATTTTTAGATGTCCATTCATATTGAAATTCCTCTTCTGTAGGGCGATTTTTTAATAGAAATTGTGCCAAAAGAATAATTCCAACCACAGGAATCCCTACGTAAGTGGCTGCTGTTCGCCATCCACCAGTTTCTAAAAAATGCCCTGAAGGCTTACTTAAAATTGTAGCTCCAAGACTAGAAGCATTCAGAAATAACCCTAACGCAATGCCTCGGTGCTTGTCGAACCAGCGACTAATCAAATATACACTCGGTATGACTCCTCCTAAGCTTAATGCTACTCCAAAAAATAAATAGTACCATTTAAACTGTTCGAAGGTACTTATCTTGGACAACGAAAGAAACAGTATCGACATAATGAATGCCGCTATACCGAGGATAACTCTTGGCGCAAATCTATCCAACAACCACCCACAAAAGGGAGAGCACAGCGCCAATATCAAATACATATTACTAGGTGCTTGGGTAATAACACCTTTGGTCAAGGCTAATTCTTCTGAAATACTTGGGTAAAAAAGAGGGATAGTATAAATACCAAATCCATTAGACCCAATATACATTAAAGACAAACCCAGCAATACCCACCATCCACGATAGAATTTGTTCATTCCTGTAAAAACTTTCATTTGTTTCAAAATTAGTCTAACACTTTAGCATAAAAAGTGGGCAAATCTTTACGTTTTGGCAACATTTTTGAATTAAGGAAGCCTACAGAGCGTAAACCGTTTGAACCTTCGTTCGATGATGTCAATAAAATTGTTAAATTTTGAGAATTTGTATTTAATTTAATTTTTAAAGGTTCATAGTCTTCCATTTCTACTAATAAAATTGTAGTGGTACTTTCAGTACGAAGACTAAACTTACCTTTAATATCTGAGAGGGTTGCACGTTCGGTTCCGCCTTTAACAGTAATATTTACGCCTTGGATTGGTTGTTGACTATCGCCGTCCAAAATACGCCCTGTTAAGATTTTTTGCGCGAAGCTAGAATTGGTTAAAAAAAGGAATGAAAATAACAATAGTAGGTTTTTCATGGTGCTAAATAATTTGAAACTTAATGTAAAATTAACAGTCATAATGGCGAAAGTAGCCAATTTAGATAGAATTATCCGAATCCATAACATATAAAACTGACATTGTTGGATGATTTAAAGTCATTTTAGATGATTCTCATACAACAAATTTCTATTAATTAATTGTAGTACAAAGGATTGCATTTTTCTTACAAAGACTACACCACAAGAAAGATAAAAACATTTATGGGCAAATTTGATAAAACAAGCGTGTACTAAGTAACGATGGCAAACATTACAAAAGAATTTGACAAAAAAGAAGCTATTTTGAACGCAACCCTTGAGCTTATATCAAAGCATGGTTTTCATAGCTCTCCTATGTCAGAAGTGGCCAAGCAAGCCAATGTAGCAGCAGGGACCATTTACCACTATTTTAAAAGCAAAGATGAATTAATCTGCGCATTATACGTAAGTCTGAAAGAGAAAACGACGAATCAACTACTCAAAAACGATGATACATCTAAAAATTATAAGGATAGGATTCGTGCGTTTTATCTTCAAAACTTCCATTACTTCACTAAAAACCCCAAAGAATTTTATTTCTTGGAGCAGTTTTCAAACTCTCCGTTTTTACTACAAATTCCTAAAACAGATTTAACTAAGCTTGAACAGCCTATTTACGATTTTTTACGAAAAGCAGTGTTTACACAAGCAGTTCGTGATATTCCGCCCAAAATCATGATATCTTTTGTGATGGGTAGTGTTGGCTCTCTGATTAAATTACAACTATCAGGAGAGTTTCAACTGACAAGCTCTGACCTCGAACTAGCCTTTTTTACTTGTTGGGATGGTATCAAAAAACAATAATAAAAAGTCCTCCGTCATATATCATCAACGGAGGACTTTTTATTATTTGCCTATTAGGTATTGGCTTTTGGTATTGGCAAAATTAACTTTATTTACTGTTTAGATAAACAAAATTGCAAATTTAAAGCTCATTACTCGTCACGTTTACTTTGCTTAATGATTTTTATTAAACTTTTTCATCGCAACATACAAACCTAAAAGAATCAGACCGAAAAAGACCAATGTCATGATTTTTTCCAAACCATCTGGTAACTTTGATTGCAGATATAACATATTACTAGTTGTTGAAAGTATAGGAAATTGTTCGGAGCAAAAATACACAAGCTCCCCCCAATAACCATACATTATCTTTTAAAACATTATTTTGTACTTATGAAACCAATCAAAATTGGCGTAATCAATGTTTCAGACCGTGCAAGTGCCGGTATTTATGAAGACATCCCAGGAAAAGCTGTAGTTGAAACATTAAAAGAATATCTTGTTTCTGAATTTGAAACTGTTTATCGAGTGATTCCTGACGAACAAGAGCTTATTGCTGAAACACTAAAATATATGTCGGATACCGAAGAATGTTGCCTAATCGTAACTACTGGCGGTACTGGTCCAGCCAAAAGAGATGTAACTCCAGAAGCTACTGAGGCTGTTTGTGAAAAAATGATGCCTGGCTTTGGCGAATTGATGCGTACGGAGAGTTTGAAGTATGTTCCTACTGCAATTCTTTCTAGACAAACCGCTGGGATTAGAGGTAAATCTTTGATTATAAATCTTCCAGGGAAGCCCAAGGCAATCCGTCAATGCTTGGATGCAGTATTTCCTGCGGTTCCATATTGTATAGATTTGATAGAAGGACCTTTTTTGGTATGTAATCAGACTATTATGAAAGAGTTTAGACCAAAGTCATAGTGTAAAAATCATCTTTACATACAAATTATACTACAAATGTAGTATTTCAATAGATAAAGTTGATAGGTATCTTTGTACATATCAATCATTGAAATGCACAATCCTCTACAAAGTATACAGGCGATATCTTTTTTGAGAGTTATGTTAGTAGAAATAGACCAGCTATCAAGTGGTACCGATTTACAACTTCTTAGTGTGTGAAAACTTGAAATAGGAAGGCTTTGGCAGAGATAGTTACAAAATGAAGATATTTCAGTTTTACTTAATATAGCATCGACTAGTGTTCATAAATAAAGAAGCTGTTTAAACTTTTCAAAAAACATATTTTATTGATTAGACATTATCACGGTTTCAGAAGTATCATAAAAAAAGGCTTGAATTTTTTAGATTTGTAGTTGCAAAACCAAACAAACTAAAAAAGACGAGCCATGAACAAAATTAACACATTAAC